>DASVUH010000044.1:0-114482 GCA_036387135.1 Pyrinomonadaceae bacterium
TTGTTCATCGTTCGTTGCAAATCACTTTCTGCAACGAACGATGAACAACGAACAACGAACAAAGTTAATGAAATTAACTTTCTTGGGCACAGGCACTTCGACCGGCGTTCCGTTTATCGGCTGCGATTGCGAGGTTTGCACTTCGGAAGACCCGCGCGACAACCGTCTGCGGGTTTCGGTTTTGATCGAACACGCGGGCAAACGCATTCTGGTTGATGCGTCGGCTGATTTCCGGCAGCAGGCTCTGCGTCACCGCATTCGTCGGCTCGACGCGGTTTTGATTACGCACAGCCACGTTGATCATATTTTCGGGATGGACGATTTGCGCGCTCTAAATTTTCGTTACGGCGCGCTGGCGATTTTCGCCAACGCTGAAACCTGGACGGATTTGCGCCGCGTTTATCAATACGTTTTTCAGCCGAAACACATCGGAGGCGGGTTGCCGCAGTTTCTTCCGCATATAATTCAATTCGGCGCGCCGTTCAGCTTTGCGCCGGATTTAGAGGTCACGCCGCTCGAAGTCATTCACGGTAAATTGCCGGTCGTCGCTTATCGTTTTAACGATTTCGCTTACGCGACGGATTTAAATTTTATCCCCGAAGAAACAATGGAAAACCTGCGAGATTTGGACGTTTTGGTGATTGACTGCGTCCGCTTCAAACCGCACGCCTCGCATTTCGGACTCGAACAAGCGCTCGCGCATATCGAAAAACTAAAACCGAAACGCGCTTTTTTAACCCATCTGAACCACGAATTTTTGTATAAACGCGATTCAAAATTGCTGCCTGACAACGTGCGGTTCGCATACGACGGCTTGATTGTCAGCGATGAGGAGAAATAAATGGAAAATTTAAAAGTAATTGACAATAAAGAAAAAGAACGTTTTGAAATTGATTTGGACGGAAAAATCGCTTTGATTGATTACAGCGAACAAAACGGCGTTGTCGCGATGACGCACACCGAAGTCCCGCAGGAATTTGAAGGCAAAGGCGTCGGCAGCAAATTAGTAAAAGGCGCGCTGGAAATTGTCAAAAACGACGGCAAGCGTGTCCGCCCGCTTTGCACATTTGTCGCCGCTTATATCAAGCGTCATCCCGAATACGAATCTCTCGCGGTCTAAATTTTTATGCCGGATAATCTTAATTTTCGTCTAGCAACAATCAACGATTTGCCGCAAATCGTTGAAATGCTCGCCGACGATTTTCTCGGAAAACAGCGCGAACGTTTTGAATCGCCTTTGCTGGAAAGCTATTTGCAGGCGTTTGAGGAAATTGAGCGCGACCCGAACAACGAATTAATCGTCGTCGAACAAAATGGCGAAATCGTCGGGACGCTCCAATTAACTTTTATTCCTTCAATTTCTTTTCAGGGCGGAAAACGCGCCCAGATCGAATCGGTTCGCGTCGCCGCCAGCGCGCGCGGGCAGGGAATCGGCAAAAAAATGTTTGAATGGGCGATTGAACGGGCGCGCGAGAAAAACTGCCGGATGATTCAGCTTTCGACGAACAACGACCGCGCCGACGCGCAAAGATTTTACGAAAATCTCGGCTTTAAGGCTTCGCACGTCGGGATGAAACTTTATTTATGAAAATCTTTAGATAGATTTGAACCGCCGAGACGCTGAGACGCCGAGTTAGAGAATTGAAGTAAAACCAGAGAAAATATGAAAACAAATGTATAACTTTTTTTGTTTTTAATCTCGGCGTCCCGGCGTCTCGGCGGTAAAAGGTATTTACCTGACTGAAGTTATATTTATGAAAATCTTTCACGGAACCGAAAACGCCGGAATTTTGCGCCCGACAATTCTGACGCTCGGTGTTTTTGACGGTCTGCATCTCGGTCATCAACAAATTATGGCGACCGTCGTTGAACGGGCGAAAACAATCAATGCAGTTCCGACCGCAATTACTTTCGATCCGCATCCGCGCGCCGTTTTACAGCCGGAAAATGCGCCGCCGCTTTTGCAAACGCTCGATCAAAGGCTCGGCGCGCTCGAAGTTTTGGGAATCGAACAGACGATTATCATTCGTTTTTCGAGAGAATTTGCCGCTACAAACGCCGAAGATTTTTTGCGCGATATTATCCGCGAAAGATTGCAGGCGAAAGAAGTTTATTTGGGAAAAGGTTTCGCATTCGGCAAAGGCAGAGCCGGAAACATTGGACTTTTGCGAGAGAAAAGCAAGGAATTAGGCTTTTTCGCAGATGAAGTCGAAGAAGTGCAATTGCGCGGTCAGCGCATCAGTTCTTCGCAAATCCGGCGGCTTCTTACGGAAGGAAAGGTAAATCTGGCACGTCGAATGCTTGGCAGACCTTATGGCGTCGAAGGTCGTGTCGTTCACGGACAACAGCGCGGGCGAACAATCGGTTTTCCGACGGCGAATTTGATGACGAACAACCGCGTGATTCCGCGCGCGGGCGTTTATGTGACGGCGACTTTGATTGAAGGCGCGTGGCGACGGAGCATTACAAACATCGGCGTCCGCCCGACTTTTGAAAATGAGGCGCAGCCGACAATCGAAACTTACGTTCTCGATTGGAACGGCGATTTGTACGGCGATGTGATTCGCGTACGGTTTTTGCACCGCGTTCGCGACGAACGAAAATTCGGCGGAATCGAAGAATTGAAAACGCAAATTTTCAAGGATTTGCGCCGCGCCGAAAGATATTTTGAATTGAAGGGCGTTCGGCAGAATTTGAATATTGTTTGAGACGAGGAGAACACTGAAAATGCTGGAAGTCACTGTTTCTACGGAACACGAAAAACAATTACAGCAATTAGCCGCCAGAGAAGGTAAAGATGTTGGGAGTTTTGCTGCTGAGCTTTTGGAAGAAAAGATTGAAGAAGCTTATCGCCAAAACGGTAATGCGGAAAAAAACGAAGAAATGCCGAAAGAGCGCAGATATATGCGAATGAAAGGAATGTTTTCGAGTGGTAGAACTGATACTTCGGAACGCCTTAAAGAACTGCTTCGTGAAGAAGATTTTGATCCGACTGAAGGGTTTAGTATCAGATAATGGCTTATTTACTTGATTCAGGCTTTCTCTTCGGATTTATTGACGAAACCGACAAAAATAACGAACGAATCGGCGAAATCTTAGAAAATATAATTGAACCGATAGTTTTGCCGGTTCCGGCAATTACGGAAGTTGCTTATTTCGTCTCAAAATATCTCGGTGTTGTAGCTTTGGCAAATTTTCTGGACGAAACGAGTCAGACCGATTTTGTTTTGGAAACTCCGACCTCCGAAGATTACAAACGAGCCGCGGACGTTTTGCGGAAATACAATGACGCAAATATTGATTTTGTTGACGCCCTGATTATGGCAATCGCCGAAAGATTGAAAATTACGAAGATTTTAACCGTTGACCGGCGGCATTTTGGAATGTTTCGTCCGGCGCACTGCAAAGCGTTTGAAATTCTTCCGTAGAAAATTACGCCGAACGCGGTCAGCGTTTTTTTCGTCAAAGATAGGTACTAAGTTGTATTTAATTTGTTATTAAAAGCTGAATTTTATAATGCAAGATAATAAACAAGGGGTTTTAACTACAGAATTGCCGGAACGAAACGGCAATCATTTGTCCGATTCAAATTCAAACGCTCTGGTCAAAATTTCCGATACGAACGGAAACGGCAAAATTGCTTTGCCTGCAAAGAGCAAAGTGACGATTCCGCGCGCCGATGCAAAGGCTTTTGCTGCGTTGGAAGCTGCGGAAAACGCTTCGGCGAATACTTATCAAGGCTTGCGCGGCTGGTTTCGTTTGATGCTCGTTGGTTCGGTCGTCGGCAGACTCGCGCTTTATCTTTATCTCGACCGCTACGATATTTCTTACAAGTATTATCGAGCGCACGTCGAAAATCGTTTTGAGCGCGCCCGCCAGATGAATTGGTTTGCGGTTTTGGGCGAATACGTTTTGGAAATTTATCGCTGGCTGTTCGATAAAACGGTTCGGCTCGTGCGCTGGTGGGTTTTTCGCGGCGAATCTAACAAAGACCGGATTCAGGAAAAACAGGCAATTTGGCTCAAAAAAACGATTATTAAGCTCGGTCCGACGTTTATCAAAATCGGTCAGGCGCTGGGAACTCGCGCCGATCTTTTGCCGCTTTCGTATGTCAAAGAACTCGGCACGCTGCAAGATGACGTTCCGGCTTTTTCCAATGAAATCGCTTTTGCCAGAATTGAAAAAGAATTAGGCAAACCGATTCAGGAGTTGTACGGCGATTTTGATGTCGAGCCGGTCGCTGCGGCTTCGCTCGGACAGGTTTATCGGGCGCATCTTTTTTCGGGTGAAGAAGTCGCAGTCAAAGTCCAGCGACCGAATCTTGCGGCTACAATTCGCGGCGACATTGACATTATGGCGAAAATCGCCAAATTCGCCGAGCGTTTTCCGTCTCTGAACGAAAACGCCGATTGGGCTGGAATGCTGCGCGAGTTTGACGAAACGATTCACGAGGAAATGGATTATTCCTCGGAAGCGCATAACGCCGAACGTTTCAGCGAAAGTTTCAAAGATTGGATTGCCGTTCACGTTCCGAAAATTTACTGGACGCACACCACGCCGCGCGTGATGACGATGGAGTTTATTCGCGGCACGAAAGTTATCGAAGTCGAAGCTCTCAAGGCGCAGGGAATTTCGGCTGCGAAAGTAAATCGTTTGTTGATTCGGACGTATTTAAAACAGCTTCTCGAAGACGGCTTTTTCCACGCCGATCCGCATCCGGGAAATTTGCTCGTAATGCCGGATGGACGGCTCGCGTTTTTCGATTTCGGAATGGTCGGGCGAATTGATCGTCGTTTGCAATCGAAAATGGTTGACGCCTTTTTCCACGTCGTCTCAAAAGACCCGCAGGGAATCGCGCAGGATTTGATTGATCTTGATTTTATGAAGCCCGGCGGCGATCCCGAAAAGGTGCGCCCGATTGTCGAAAAGATGTTCTCGCTGCATCTCGATTTGAAGTTGAAAGACGTAAAATTCAAGGAAATGACTTACGAGCTGGCGGATATTATGTACGATTATCCGTTTCGCCTGCCGTCGAATTTCACTTACATTATGCGCGCTCTGATGACGCTCGAAGGCATCGGTTATGTGATTGACCCGGAATTTAATTTCTTTGAAACCGCGCGCCCGTACGCCAAAGAATTTATGCTGCGGCGCGAAAGCAAATATTTCCGGCAGATGATTTTCGACAAAATAACCGGGCGCGAATCGGAAAACGGCAAAATTGACTGGCAGAAAACCTGGAAGCTGGCGAAAATGGCGGTCAAAGCATATCTTCAAAAATGATGCAAACCATTGCAATTGAACAGATTGAATCAAAATTAAAATGATTCCCAAAGGCGAATCTGCGGTTTATCATTTCGTTTTATAGCAAGCTTGCCGCAATAAATATTTAAGAATAAGAGTGAAGCGCTTTCTGTTAATTCAAACATTTCGCCCTAAAAAATGTCGTCGGAGCTTTGTTTTCCTGAAATTGATTATTGGCTAAATAATAAAAGGTTGCCGCGCGGCAACCTTGTAATATATTAAATTTGTGATACTGAGCTATTAAACTATTCTGGCAGCGCATACGGGGCTCGAACCCGTGGTCTCAGCCTTGAGAGGGCTGCGTGTTAACCGACTACACCAATGCGCCCCTCGATAAGGGAATTTAATTATAGTCAGATTTTTTCCGGTTTGGCAAGGATGAGTTTTCGATTTTATTAAAATACAGCAACCATCGAGGTTCTGTGTTTTTGATGGCTAGTTCTCATTTTGGAAGCAGCCGAAAAGAAAAAGTCTTTCTTTTCTTCTCGCCATCCCGGACACTCAAAAATCTCATATTTTTACTTTCAATGTGTCCTTGAATGTGTCCTTAAGAAATGAAGGAACACAATGGCTAAAGACAGAAATGGTTACGTTTATGAAGAAAAAGGCAAATGGATTGCGCGTGTAACAACGACAGATGAAACCGGAAAGCGCCGCAACTTCAAACGGACTGCAAATTCTAAATCCGAAGCAAAAGAATTGCTCAAACAAATTGTTCGCCAACTTGATGATGAAGGCGTTAAAGCAGTAGATACTGTGAGCTTAACTTTTGATGATTTAGCAACTCACTATCAACAGAATTTTCTGCATCCCGCTCAGTACATTAATGGTCGCAAAATTAGCGGCTTGCGGGATGTGGATAGAGCAAAAAGAGTTGTTGCTCATTTCCGCTCTTTCTTCGGTAAGAAAAAGCTGCGTTCAATAAATTATGGGGATGTAGCCAGCTACAAAAGAATGAGAATGGCAACTCCAACCGTTCACAACAGGCAAAGAAACATTGCCACAATGAACCGCGAGTTAGTTGTTTTGCGGCGAATGTTCAACATTGCTTTAGCTCAAGGTTGGATTATGAAAAATCCGTTCAACTGCGGCGAACCTTTAATTACTCCGGCAGATGAAAGAATCCGTGAAAGGATTTTAACGCTTGAAGAGGAAGGCAGACTATTAGAAGTTTGTGACCGCCCAAAAAGGCAATATCTCAAATCATTGCTAATTACGATGCTTGATACGGCGGCTCGCAAAAATGAAGTTCAACAGCTTATTTGGCAGTTCGTTGATTTTGAACACCGCTTGATAACCTTTGTTGGTCTGACTACAAAGACTCTGAAAACTCGTCAAGTTGCTATGACTCAAAGATTATATGATGAGCTTTGGTCAATGTGGCTGGAATCAGACAGGGATTTAGACGCTCCGGTATTCGGGAAAAAATGTATCAGAACTGCCTTTAGGAATGCTTGCCGCGAAGTTGGCATTCCTCACGGCGGCATTGACGGAATTACACCGCATCAAGCAAGGCATACGGCAGCGAGTCGCTTGGTTAAAGGTAATCTTCCAATTCAAATGGTCGGTAAAATTCTTGGTCACAGTCAGCCGCAAACCTCTTACCGATACATTACTGCAAACAACGAAACTTTGCGCGAAGCAGCTTTAATTTTAGAATCAGCCCAAAAAAGTTGAGTAACTTGTAAACAGGAAAAGCCAATCAGAGTAAAAATGCTCTTGATTGGCTTTTTTGCTTGAGAACTATGGTTAAAATTTTATGATTAGTGTGCAAGTGTCTGCTATTTTATGATTATTGGCTTAATAGTTTTCCTTTCGTTTATATCTACAGTTGTATGAGTAAAAACGCCAAATCAAGTAAGAAAAAAACTAAAATGGGGCGCCCTGTTGGCTCAACAAAGTTTGAGAAAGACGATTTTATTGAAATCGCAATTGATGCTTACAAACACGCGCTGAGATACTATAAGCACCCCACTCAAAAAGAAGTTGCAAGCGAACTCAGAATCTCCCGCGCCACTTTTTGCCGCTACTTAAATAAATACATATCTTGGAACGACATTAAAGGCTCCGCACAGTGGGAAACCCTTAGAAAGCGATAGTTTAAAAGAAAAACTTAATGAGACTTAATGAGACATTTATAAAATCCCGCCTTGTTAAAATTGTTACAGATAGAAAAGGTTGAATTAAATGTAGTTCAGCCTAAATAGGTAAGGGCAAGTTTCAAATTAGTTTGGACGCTACCTGAAACTTACCCTTTGATTTTAACCATTTTCACAAGGCTATTAGTGTCTTGCGAAAACAAGGATTAGACTGCCTTGCTGTATTAATTATAGCAAAGCCCGGCAGTCTACTCAAATAGAAGGAGGGCAAATGAAAATTAAGACAGCAAAAAACTTAGTCACGCTTGACTGGGAATTAAAAAATAAAAGAAAAACTGACAACGAAATCATTCTCAGTATGGTTGAGAAACTTGAATATTGGTTTGAGAAATATCCTAAGGGATTTGCCAAGCATTGCGAACCGAGAATAGACCAAGAGCATTTGGACGGTCTGAGCTGGACGCAGGAGCTATCAATAAGCAGGTATCTCTTTAAAAAAGCCTTTAAGGAAATCGGAATCTGTTACCTATCCCCTGAGCAGTTTGAACAGGCAGAGGATAAATTTCAGGGTAAGTTTTACTGTAGCGTTCTTCATCCGTTAAACAATCAAAGAACATTCTATTACCGCAATCACAAGCTAATCGCGGCATTGAGTAAGAAATGGTTTGATGGAATTGACCTGATGATTAGCCTCAGCAATCAAAATGCTAAGCTTAACTAATAGTATTTGAAACTTGAAAGGGTTTGGATTTATTACTGAACCCTTTTCATTTTTTAAAGACGCATAAACAATTCTTGAAATCAATGGAACTCGAAAACCTAGCAGAAACTACCCTTTCTTTTGCTCATAAATGCCCTCCACGAGCTTTTTACTTTCATCTGGATGTAACACTTAGGAATGATTTATTTGCCTTTTGCAGCAAAATTAAGTGCCCCTGACCGGTGCCCCACCTAAGTGCTGCAAATAGGTATCTTATAGTAATAAGGGGTAAATAGATGCCTTTAACCATTACCCAGCAGAAAACGAGAGAAAGTCAAGACTAAACTATTGAAAACAAAGCCACTTAGCGCTTGACATGCCGTTTCGCGTATGAGACAATAATTTTGAACAAAAATTCTGGTTTCGGAAGTGAGAAGTCTTCCATTTTGTTCGGTGTATGGGTAGAGCTTGTCATACAAGAAGCTAGCAATGAGCGGTGAAACGAGACTCGCTGTTGAGGCTGTCAGAGGCGTCACAGATAGAACGGAGTAACCTTTATGAGTTGGAGAGGACAACCAACAATGCTCGCTAGCCCCGCTCCTTAGAATGCACCTAATAATGACCCGCTCAGGTTCAGGATGCCTGAGTAAACAGTCTAAGGGAACTGACACGAAGCGAAACGACTGACGGTATACTGGCAATCATCGTTAAGCACGTAAAACCTAGAGGGTAGGTTTACGTGTACTCACTTCCCTCTGGTGCCTGGCACCTAAATGCTCATACAAATGACAAACAATGGTTACAACATTGGTAGTAACATTGATGATTTTCAATGAATTGGTGTTTCTATGGTTCAAACCTGTGTTTTAGAGTGTAAGTTAATATTAAAAATATTTTGGTTCGAGCAGAGTTTCGGCAAATTCCAAAATTTACGCACCGCCCCCCTTTACTTTTTAGCAAATAACTTTGATTTCGGAGCCGGGAAGTTTTCCGTCGGATTGAACGTTTTATACAAAAATTGACTGGAATGTAATTTTGTAGAAAACACAACTCCGAAAACATCACGAAAGGTAAGAATCTGTTGGCGATTAATAAAATACGCCAAAGTTAAGGTTATTTGTATAAGAGTTTTGGATGATTTTGAGGAATTTCTACAAAATTATATTCATCAATTTGTTCTCTGGGTTTAGAAGCTTTGAATTGCCTCTATTTGCTTGAGGCTCTGTCGTGGACATACACGATATAACCCGATTTTAAACCGCCATCTAAATGAAAACCGCCTATTGAAACAGAAAAGTTTCTGCAATGAATCATTCTGCTTTTAAATGTTTCCGACTCGAATTGAGTAGGTTTTTCCTCTTCATCAGCTAAGTACTGCAAGTTTAACTTTCCGCGCATATCATCAATAAATTCAGTTAGATTGCGCCAGCGGCTAGGTTCGTAACCCGCTGAAAAACTTTTAACGCGATTATCCGCAAACGTAAGCTCTATTTCATCTATGCCTGGAACATTAGATGGATTTTCTATCACCACTTTATCCCTTGACGGCAAATCATAGGTCGGAAACAGCGCTTTTACCTCGTCGCGGCTCATTCTTAACCTTATTCCGGCAATTGTTGGAGCTTGTTCAATGGTTAAAGGGCATTTTGTGTTTTTAACATTTTGCTTGCCACAAGAAATAAAAAGAAAACAAAAGATAAATAATATTAATAGCGTTCTAAAAGTGTGAAGCATATTGCTATCTCTCCTCATTCAGTCTTGTTTTAGGGGCTTCAAAGGTTTAATTTATTGGTTGTTATGGTATTAGGGGGCTTCTCTTTCGGATAGAGATGAGAAGTGCCGTAAAGTTAAATAAAACACTTGCGGCGAATTACCACTTCAAGGGAATTATAGACCTATACAGGTCGACAGATCAAACTAGAAAACAACTTTGCCAGAAGGAGGAATCCTGATGGCTAAAGCTGCTCGTCCTAGACCTGCAAAACTTGCGGAAAAGCTAAAAGAGATACGAACCAGCTTGGGATTTTCTCAAAGCGAGATGCTACGCGCACTGCATTTGGAAGAGAAGGCGAACCGTAGCTTGATAAGCGGTTTTGAACTTGGAACGAAAGAGCCGAGCCTGATAACCCTGATTGCTTATGCGGATTTGGCAAATACAACTGTTGATGCAATTGTTCGAGATGATGTTAGCTTGAATATAAATGCAGACGCTTGAAAGATAATAAAAATCATTATACTCTCATTGCTTGCTTGTTCCTCAAAGCCCTTTAGGAATCAATTCAAATCGAAATTCAGTAAAAAGTACGAAACAAGGTGAAGCTATTGCTTTGCCGAAAGGCTAACGAAATATGATTGTTTACAGTAAATCAAAAGGGGAATTTTTATCTGACGTATTGGATTTTAGCATTGAAGATATAGTAAGAGAATCCGTTCTAAAAATCCTAAACAGAAAAGTTGGTCAAAACGAGTATCTATCTTGGAAAAACTCACTTCCATATATGGCTAATGTTTTAACGACTGCCAACATACCCGATGATGCTGGAGTTGCAATTGAATACAACATCCCACGCACAAACAATAGAATTGATTTTATTATTTCTGGGCAGAATGAAGATAATCGAGAATTTGTGATAATTGTTGAACTAAAACAGTGGTCTACTGTTCAACTCACGAAAAAGGATGCGCTGGTTCTTACCAGATTCGCTCATGGGTTAAGCGAAGAACTTCATCCAAGCTATCAAGCATGGTCTTATTCAACGCTCTTGACAGGTTTCAACGAAACTGTTTACGAGGAAAACATTCAACTTAAGCCCTGTGCATTTCTGCATAACTATACAGATGATGGAATAATCTCAAATGAATTTTATTCTCATTATATTGAGAAAGCCCCTGTATTCTGTAAAGACGATAAATTGAGGCTAAGAGAGTTCATAAGCAAATTTATTAAATATGGAGATAAGAGGGACGTAATTCTACGTATTGAAAATGGAAAAATAAAACCCTCCAAGAGTCTTGCAGATAGTATGGGATCGATGCTTAAAGGCAATCAAGAATTTGTTATGATCGATACCCAAAAAATTGTTTACGAAAATGCTTTGGCATTGGCGGGAAAGTCATCCTCGTCTACCAAAAACGTCTTAATTGTCCATGGTGGACCAGGAACAGGAAAATCTGTTATTGCAATTAATTTATTATCCGCATTAACTAAGAAGGGTTTACTGGCTCAGTATGTAACGAGAAATTCCGCACCAAGAGAAGTCTATCAAGCTAAGCTAACAGGGCAATTCCGAAAAACAGTAATATCTAATTTTTTTACTGGCTCTGGATCATTCACTAATGCACAAGAAAATATACTTGATGTATTGATAGTTGATGAAGCTCACAGACTAAATGAAAAGTCGGGGATGTTCAAAAAGGGCGAAAATCAAATTAAAGAGCTAATTAACGCAAGCAAGTTTTCTGTTTTTTTTCTTGATGAAGATCAAAAAGTAACATTAAATGATATTGGCGATGAAGAAGAAATTGAGAAATGGGCGCAGTTCTATAATGCATCAATCCATAAATTAGAATTGACCTCTCAATTTAGATGCGGTGGTTCGGATGGCTATCTTGCTTGGTTAGATGATGTTCTCGAAATTAGAGAAACAGCTAACAACATGTTGGATATAAATGAATATGATTTTAGAATTTTTGATGATCCAAATGAATTAAGAGATTTGATCTACGAGAAAAATAAAGAAGCCAACAAAGCAAGACTTGTTGCGGGATATTGCTGGGACTGGAAGAGCAAGGCGAATCCGATTGCAATGGATATAACAATTCCTGAACATAACTTTCAAATGCGTTGGAATTTGGGGACAGATGGAATGCTTTGGATTATAAGCCCAGATTCAGTAAGTGAAGTTGGATGTATTCACACCTGCCAAGGATTAGAAGTTGATTATATTGGCGTAATAGTTGGCTTGGATTTAGTTTATAGAGACGGGAAAATCTCTGTTGATCCAACTAAACGGTCTAGCATGGATAAATCTATTCATGGATATAAAGGAAGAATGAAAGAAAAGCCCGAAGAGACAAAGGCTCTGTTAGACTCCATTATTAAAAATACATATCGCACCCTCATGTCGAGAGGCATGAAAGGATGTTATGTATATTTTACAGACGACCAAACTAAAGAATATTTTAAAAGCCGATTGGTGTCATAATATTCTGATTCAACGTTATTCAGCTTTAAAAAGTTGTTGGGCAGCCTCATATTCTTCGGACAAGTCGAAACCGACATCCATATTAGGTTCAATCCGTTTAAAACCAACATACATCATTGAGACGAGTTGCAACCCTGAGTAATTTCCTGGGAGAGAACGAAGTCTATATTTAGGAGTAGGGTCATTAGTATCTAAACCGCTCATACCTAGCATTGCAATTTCAAAAGCGACTGCTTGAACTTCGGAGCGTGACATTTTGTCGAACTTTTGAAGAGCGCTTAAGCAATACATCATCGCATCAGGACGAACATTGCCACTTACCTTACCTTTAAAACTCCGTTCAGCTAATTTAGATCGAGCCTGCCGAGCATACTCAGCAATAGAACTTCTAGGATTGATATCTATTGTTTTTTTGTACAAATCATCAGCCTCAGCAATCTTGTGTTCTTCACCAGAGGATTCCAAGCAATGAGCTAGTCCATAAAGCGACGGCTGATCATTAGGCAAAATTCGAACAGCTTCTCTTAAATGTGTTTCAGATTCGGTTGTTTTTCCTTCATTACCGAGGATCGCACCAAGATTCCGATGGGCATAGCCATTATCAGGTTCAATTATAACTGCCCTTTTCAAGAGGTTGATAGCATCCTCAACTTTACCATTGCGTTGATAAGCAACGCCTAATGCCACAAGTGCATTGACATTGTTAGGTGTAGCTTCTACTGCTCTGGATAAGTAACCAATTGCATCATTAATTTGTCCTAAATCGCTTAGCGCCATGCCAAGATTGAACATAATATCGGGATCATCTGGATTAAGTTCTGCTAAACTTTGCATCAGTGCAGCACCATCCTTTAATTCCCCTTCTTTTAATAATGAAAGAGCGTATTCAAATGGGTCTTGTGAATATTCATCAGGAAGCCACCGAACCTTTATTACTTCATTATCAACATCAACATGAATTGTTCCACCAACTGGCTGGAATTGCTTTTTATAGAATTTTGCGACAGATTCTCTGAACTCTTTACTGCCAACCTTTACCGATGGATCAGGTAATAGAAAGGGGTTAAAATCTTCTATCAATATCGTAAATTCGAGTGGCTTAAGATTACTCATATTATTAAGTTACTGCTAATTTAAAGGTATCCATTCATACCACTCATCAAGTGATAATTCATCAGCCCAACGATTAACTAATTCAGTATCAGTGGTCGGATCGCTAGGAATTTGATCTGAAATCTTTAGTAAATTTTCTCCTGCACTTTCAAATCCAATTGATCGGTAAGGTATAGCAAAAAAGTTTTGTCCAAACAATCGATCACAGAATTGGGCAAATGCTGAGTTCATTGAGGCATTCGCCCTAAAGACTAACGGTGGGCTGATAGAGCGTATTTCCGGCGATAATGCTTGTGCATTATCTTGTTGTTGTTTTGTCAACGAAAACCTCTGCTGTTCCTTTAGTTCTGGATAGTTATCCCAAATCCATTGATCGATACGCATACCAATTGGAATTGAACGTAATTGTGTCATTAAACCGCTAAATAGCTGATTAGCTAATTCCTTCAATGCGGTCTCAGGTAAGCCCATCTTTTTAAACTTCTTAATTGCTGACAGTTGATTTTTAATTAGCCCTTTTTTTGAATCTTTTCCTGCAAACTGAAATCTATTTGATGGTGGATTCTCAAATAGCCTTAGAATAAAACCGCACTGGTAAGCTATCGTATAGTCCAAAGCACCACGATTAGGATTATAGATAATTAGGTGATGGCTCTGTTGATCAGTTGCCATTTTCATCGTAGCAATAACCTTTAGGCTATTATCAGGCATAACAGATACCTTTCTATCTGTAAGCTCTTCAATCTGCTTGATTATTTCTTCTGTCGCTGATTTGAACTGCATATCTCAAAACGTCTAATGAATCATTAAATCATACAAATCAAATTTTAAACCATTTCAATCATTGATGAGTAATTAGGAAATTGCCTCCGTTGCCTCAACATCAAAATCGCTTTTGAGAGTTCTAGTTGAGAATCAAAATAAGTGGTTTCATGCATATCGCTCCGGCAGTCGATAGGCATTTTGCAGATGTAAATCTTCAATGCTTATAGTCTGTTTATCATCAATGGGATCAGTTGTTGGAAGATTCTGTTTCTGGAATGTAAGCCAGTAAATCGCCAACTTCACATGAGAAAGCTGAACAGAGTTTATCCAGTGTAACCTTACCTATTTGTGAGAAATCATCTTTCCACAACCGAGCCGATACGTTAGGAGTAACGCCAATCAAAACCCCAAGTTGATAAGCGTTTGAAACTCCGTTAGCCTCTGCTATTTCCTTAATCTTCGATTTAATCATTGCCGCATTTTTACCTCAAAAAAATTAGCCAATTGACTAAAAATAACTTGACTTATTTAGCCAATCGGCTAAAATGACACTTAGCCAATCGGCTAAATCTTAAACTAAACCGAGGAACAAATCAATGATTAAACTAACCGCCAAAAACACGCGCAAAGCGATTGAGCGTTGCAAAGAATTGAAACCTACAGTGAAATTCGTCAAAGACAGAGAGTATGCAGTTTTTTCCGTGAATAACTCAAATGTCTATCATGTCCGCTTTGCCGTTCAAAACGGCGAAAAATTCGGCATCTGCGAATGCAAAGCAAGCGAAAGAGGGCTTGTTTGCTACCACATCGCTGGCGCTGCTCAGGTCAACATCATTCGGCAATCAATGAAACGCCAAACAGCCTAAAACGCGAAAGGCTTAGGAAAGCGCCAACTCTCCTAAGCCTCTCTTTCCACCCAAATAAATTGAATGGAGCTTACAATGACTAACTTAGCACAGACGCATAAAGACAAGAAACAATCCGATTTAAACCAGTTGCAACAGCAACTCATTGCTCTTTACCAGAAAGCTGATAGAGATGAAAGAAACGCCATTCTAGGGCATATCAACTGGTTTCTTTCGTTTGTCAGCCCGGAAGCGAAAGACTTTTGGCTAGAATGCCAGCAAAAATTAAAAGCGATAGATACGACTTCAACGGCTCTTTTCCCGCTTGGCAGCGTTTATCTAACAATCGGAGCTAGAGAAGCACTGGAAGAAGCTAACCAAATGCCAGTTGAATTTTTGGCAAAGCATCAATCCGGCGATTGGGGAATCGTTTGCGAAGATGATAGGAAAGAAAATGAATTTTCACTTGCCAACGGTTTCAGATTACTTTCGGCTTACAAAACCGCAAATGAGACGAAACTCTGGCTAATTACCGAAGCGGATAGAAGCTCGACAACTATTCTGCTTCCGAGTGAATACTAGCGGTGAGGAAAGACAAGGAGAGGTTGAGATAACCACTGCGATACAAATCTCAGCCTCTAGTTTTTCCGTTCTAGTTAGGCGCTAGTTCGAGTAAAATAATATAAACTGAAAAGAACCTTTAAATTAAGGCAAAAAAATAAATAGATTTTTGAAATTTGGATGTATTCAAGGCATTTTGAGATAAATGTGTCCCTGAAAGTGTCCGCAGGATGAAAAAATGCTGATTTTGCTGAGTAAAATTGAAGAAATCGGAAGCCTTGAGAGGGCTGCGTGTTAACCGACTACACCAATGCGCCCCTCGATAAGGGAATTTAATTATAGTCAGATTTTTATCCGTTTTGCAAGCCAAATAAAAAAAGCCTTGAAATCGCTATTATTCAAGGCTTTTAGTTTTTAATATTTTAAAACTCAAGTTTTACGGCTTTATGGCTTGCTGCCTGAAATCCGAAAAATCATTCCAGATTCTTTGTTTGGTTAATTCCGTGATGTTGGTGACGATTGCCTTTTCGATGTCTTCTTCCGAAAAAACTTGAAGCTGCATCTGCGCGCATTTGCCCGGCTCGAAAACGTCGAACGGGTAAGTGTAAACACCGGCGTAGGTAAAACGAGTTTTGACTTTGTAATAGCTCGGCATCGCCGCTCCGAATTCGACTTTTTGACGGCGCAAGGGCGTGACTTCCTGATTGTTGCAGAGCAATTTCATCTGGTAGAAATCGGCTTTAAATTTGTAATTCGGCGGCGTCATTATCATTCCCTGCGAAGCGACGCCGGTTAAAACTCCAAGCAGCAAAGACTTTCCCGAAGCTGCGACTTCCGGCAAAGCCAGAATCTCGACCGCTGGTCGAAGCTCGCCCGCGTATTCGTTCCAGTTTCGCAAATCGCGGTAACGGTCAACCGTCGAGTTAGTCGTCGTACCTTTGTCTTTGTTGCGTTTGTCGCGGTCTTTCATTGATTCGATCCGGTCTTTTTCCGAAAGGTAAAATTTGAAAACCGGCGTCATATAATTGATTTGGTAATCTTTGATGTCGTCTTTGTAAGGCTTTTGGTCGAATTTTTTCGAGGCTTCGATTCTGGTTTTAATCGTTTCAACCGGAAAAGTGCCTTCGGGAACGGTCGGCAAAAGTTCGGCGGTCGGCGCGGTTCTCGTTTTTAAATCTTCGCGCGCTTTGCCGAGCAATCCGGCGGCTTCTTCGATGCGAACGATGCCGGAAATTCCCGGTCCCGAACCGGCGTCAACTCCGAACGTCGTCAAACCGATCACATCGCCGTCGAGATTAAAAAGCGGTCCGCCGCTGTTTCCCGGATTGATCGAAATATCTGAAATAATCGCGCGTTTTTCGACTTTGCTGACAATGCCGGAAGTTAAAATTTTGTCCTGAAACAAAGGGCTGCCGATGGCGAAAACCCGCTCGCCTTCGACAATCGGCGGATTGTCCGGCGTGTTTTCGGCGATTTTTAAAGCGCGGCAAGTTTTGCACGCGCTCAGGTTTGCAAATAAAACCGCAACGTCGCGTTCCGGGTCTTCGTGGATGAGCTTGGCGCGAACGACTGTTTGTTTGTCGAATCGCACGCGGATTTCGGTTGATTTGCTGATGACATGTTGATTGGTCAAAATCAACCCGCGCTCGTCAACAATAAATCCCGTCCCCGCGCCCAACTCGCCTTCGACCGTAACGACACCGTCGCGCAAAGTTTTGAACAACTCGGCTTCTTCCGTGATTCGCCGGCGAGGGGAATTGTTGGCGGCGACAGATGCGGTTAAATTTGTGATTTTCGCGTTGTCGTTTGAAAGCTCGACAATCGAATCTCTGCCCGCTTCGACTTTGAAATTGTGTTCCCAGACAAAACTTTTTTCCTCGAAGTCGAGGGGTTTTTCCGAGCTGACAGTGTAACTTCCCGCCGGCAAAGCGGCGGTGGCAGCGCCTTCGACGGATGTCGAGATTCGTTGTTCGACAAAACTCGAATCGTCGGTTTTGCGGACGACGAGAGGAAATTTGGGAACGTTTTTGAGGTTTAAATTTTTATCAACGACCGCGACTTTGAAAATTACGTTCGCCGTTGTTTGCGCGTGGGTGAAACCGCACAAAACGAGCATAAACGCTAATGAGCAAACAAACTGCGTTGTTCGAGACATAAAGGTTACTCCAATTTCTTTTGATTGTAAGGTTTACAGCTTTCCAGAGACGCGGCGAGCCGGGAGATGACGAATCGGAAGCCGTGAAGATATTGAAACATTTACGGCGCAAATGTTCAAATCCTGCGCCGTATCTTTTAACTCTTTTGTCGAAACAGATTTACAAAACGGTTTTCGTTCCGGTCGGACGCGGGCGATAAAAAGAATCGCCGCGCTGTTTGAGTTCCGCTTTTTCGCCCAAACTGTAAATGACCGATTGCAGCAATTCCTTATCGCTCAATTTAAAGCTCGCCGTGCCTTGCACGTCCGAATCGGGATCAGCGAACTGCACGACCAGATAACGTTGTTTTGTGGTAATAAAATTAGCGAGTCCCGCGCCCAAAATCGGCACCGCTCCGGCAACTCGCGCGGCGGTCGGCGTCACGGATTTTGAATTCGGATAAACGACGAGAAAAGATTTATAAGGCAGGGCGAAAACCTCCTTGTTTTCCTTATTGCGAAAAACGAGGCGTTTGTTCACTTCGTCGAAATTCAAAGTGCCGTCAGTTTTTTTGTTGAATCCGAATAAACCGCCCGAATATTTCGCGGGGAAAGTCGTCGGCGCGGGTTTCGGTTTCGGTAGATTAATCCCGGTTTGTGCGGTTTTGTTGTCGGTTTGAACTGTTGCTTTCGGATCGCGAACTCCCTGAGCCGCCGCGTTCAGAGCAAACGCGGACGAAATTGCGAGAATAAAAAACGTTTTTTTCATATTTTCCTCTAATGTTTTTGGTTGCCGAGCGTGCGCTGCCAGGCGAGCGAGCTTTTCAAAACTCCAAGCCTTTTTTGGTCTTCCGCGCCGCACATCGGCGAAAGATTGTTGACAATTGTTTCGAGGAGATAAGAGCCGAAAAGGTTGGAATGCGCCAGCAATTGCGCGTAATAATGCAGCCGCAATTTTCCGTCGCCGCCCGCGTGAAATTCCAGAAACTCGTCATTGGTCGTTCGATAAACGTCCGTGTTTACGGGAACGATACAGCGCGGAACGCCGTGCCAGATTTCATTTTTCAACACATCACGCCAGCCGAGCAGCAAAATTCCGACGAGCATTCCCTGTTCGTTGATGTAATCGGGCGACAAAACCGCCAAATCCGGCTGCGGCGAAAGACGCGGTCCATAACTGCCGTAATCGGGATTTAAAAGCTGCGAATCATAAATCACGCCGACGATTTCATTCATATCTTCGAGCGGAATCCGCACGAATTGCCCGAAACCGTAATCGTCGGCAGCCGGCGGATTCGCCGAATCAAGCTGATCGATAACGCGACCGACGTAATCAATATGTGAGTTTGATTTAACAATTTTGGCGATTTTCATAAAGTTTAAATGTCGAAAAGCTCGTCCAAATCGGTCGCCCCGTGACGCACTCGCACAATTTCAACCGCTTCGTCCGTCGGCTGATAAAGAATAAGGTATTTGCCGACAGGAAACGAACGCAGACCAATAACTAATTCATTACGGTCTCTGCCAATATTCGGAAATTTTGTTAAAAGCTCAAATTTTTCTTGAAATGTTTTCAGCAATCGCTCGGCTGCCGGCGCGTTTTTAAGTGCAATATGTTGATAAATTTCGATTAAATCTTCTTTTGCCGGTTCAGAAATGCGTAACTTCATCGGCAATTAACCTTTTTGTGCAAGTCGTTCGCCGCTTTCGCGTCGAATGTCATTTATTAGCTCTTCGGCGGTTTCGTAATCGGTAAACTTTCCATTTTCGAGCGCTTCCAAGCCGTCCTGAACATCAAGCCGTAATTCTTCAAGCCGCTTTGATGTAAGCACCTCGTTTTCCAGAACTTCGCGCGCGTAATCTTCGGGGCTTTTACCTTTACCTCTCGCAATGACGGCGAGAGCCTGAACAGTTTCTGACGGAAGCTCGATTGTTAAACTCATAAATACAGCTCCATTAAAACCTTTTCAATTCGGGAATCAAATATAACAGCCACCACAGCAAAACTTGAATTGCGGTGATGATTGCGCCCAAACAGATGCTGTAAGTTGCGGTTTGCCGCCCGCCGAGCTGCGGTTTTTTATACGAAACCGCCAGACCGATTCCGCCCATCAAGATTGCGCCCGGACAAAACAAGATTCCGAGATACGGGACAAGCGAGTAAACGACAAACGCCATCGCCGTTGCCGCTGCGCCGTTGCCCGGTTTCTTAAACAATTCTTTGATTTCCTGCTGCGGTTTTTCTGCTTTCTGAGATTCGCTGCGGCTCTGCAAATTGTACGAAGCCCAGAGCGCGTCAAGCGGCGCATAATCCTGATTCATAATCTTGCCGCAGATAGCGCAGAATTTTGAATTGAGACGCTGCGCCTGTGCGCCGCAGGCGGAACAAATCAGGAACTCGGCATATTTTTTTAAACTCGTCTGTTCACTGCTCACTGCTTGCTGCTCACTTTCACCGGCGTCTCGCTTTGCTCATTTTCTTGTTTGCGACGCAAAAATTCAAGTTTTCCCGGCGGGCAAAATCCTGCAAAGCGCGTAAAAAGATTTCGCGGTCTCTGGTTGAGATGACAGCCGTCGCGTCTGCGGTTTCCAGAGCGTAAGGATAACCCAAACCGACCACGCATTCGGCGCGAATCGTGTCAACGATTTCTTCCAAAAGATTCTCTCGAAAAATCCAAGCCGGAACGTCAACGCGCGCCGGGACGGAATCGCTCGCGGTCTTTAGATAAACGAATCCGACGGTTGATTCGCCGTGTTCATCGGTAAAAAACGCGCTCAAATTTTTGCGGCGGCTGTAAAAAAACACGGTTCGGTCACCCCAATTTTTGAGCGTTTCGAGACTGAAAAGCCAGGCGTCGTTGATTCTATCGCTCGGAACGTGCAGGCGGTTTTGGCTGAACCGGCTGAAATTATCAAGCAGATTAACCGCGTCGCGCGCATAAGATTGGTCAACAAAACCGACGACCGGAACGCGCGCGGCTTCGGATAAACGAACCAGCTCGGCGGCTTTGGAGACATAGCGGTTTTGAATATTCGTTTGCGGCAGCGCGATTGAAAGCAGCATCGTGTTGTCCAAAAACGCGAGCGGCGCACGTTCGCCGCGTTCCTGCCAACCGGCTTTTGCCTGCAAAAATTCCGCGATGCGCTCGATTTCGGCTTCGTAACGCAAAAGCCCGACGAGCGTTTCCGGGCGAATCGGTTTTTCTTCCAGCAAATCGTTCCCGTAAAAATCTTCGGGCGCGACGATTTTCAAATACGCCTGCTTTCGATATTCGCCGCGCTCGTTGTGCCGGTTTTCAAATGTTCCGATTTGAATTGCCGCGACGGGCAAAGAAATTTCGCGTCCCGGAAGAATCTGGCTGCCGTCGGCGGCAAATGTCGTGCGGTCTTTTAAAACATCGAAAGCCCACCGTCTCGCCGCTTCGTGGTTTTGCCAGCGCTGTTCAAATCGAACGACGGCGGCGCGAAATTCGTCCAGTTCAATCGAAGGAAGCGCGCCCGTGTCTTTATCACCCAGAATTTTCGTCGTTTCCCGGCTCGGTTTCTCGCCTAGCTCGCGCAAAAGCTTCGAATAATTTTCCAGCTCGTCGGATTGCGATTCGGCGAAACGCCGAAAATCATCGCGCCGATTATTTAGTTCTTCGATGAGAAGCTGTGGAAAAAGCATATCCGAATTCCGGCTGCGATTGTACAGCTAAATAGTTAGATTTGCGTAATAAAACTCTTCGTTTCGCCTGAAAGATGTATGAACGAGTGCTGATAAATCTTAGTTTTGATTAAAAGTTACTTCACCCGGCTCGTTCGTCGTTTCAGAAAATCCATCAAAACAAACTGCGAGAGATTGTTCGGATTGGCGAAATACGCTTTGCCGCGCGTCATCGCGGTCATTTTCTTGACGAAATCAACCAGATAATAATCGTCGGCAAGCATAAAAGTGTTAATCATAATTCCGGCTTTGCGACACGCCTGCACTTCTTTGAAAGTTTCCGCCATCACGAACGGGTCGTTGCCCATCGAATTTTTGTACAAAAGGCGTTTGTCGCCGTATTCGCTCTTGTAGCGTTTGCCGTAACCGAATTGCGAGGCGTTTGACGAGTCAACGAAAACTGCGGTCGGCTTGCCGTCCGTAACCATCACAATCTGCTTCATTTCTTTGCGCTGCCCTTGTAAGATGCGCCGCGCTAATTTCAAGCCTTCCGCCGTGTTCGTGTGATACGGTCCGACCTGCGTCGTTCCCAGCTTCGCCATCGGCAATTCTTCCGCGCCGTCGTGAAAAAGCACGATTTTCAAGCTGTCGCCGGGATATTGCGTACGAATTAAATGAGCGAGCGCGAGCGCGACTTTTTTGGCGGGCGTAAAACGGTCTTCGCCGTAGAGAATCATCGAGTGCGAGCAATCCAGCATCACGACCGTCGCGCACGAAGATTGATAATCCTGCTGATAAACGTGCAAATCTTTGTATTCGAGATTGAGCGGCAGACCTAAACCTTCGCGCGCCAGAGCCGATGAAAGAGTCGTGTTGATGTCGAGATTGATTGTGTCGCCGAATTCGTAAGGCTTCGAGCCTTGCGAGGCTTCGATTCCGGTGTCGAGATTGTTTGTGTCGTGCCGCCCGATTGAAGATTTGCCCATCGAGCCGAGCAGATTTTTGAGCGTTTTGTAGCCCATAAAATCCAAGCCTTTTTCCGTTACTTCAAACTTTACGTCGCGCGGCATCGGGCTTCCGATCTCGCCCTGACCTTCGCCCTGTTGATTTTGCAGATTTTGCTGCTGACGTTCTTCTTTGAGATTGAGATAGCCTTCTTCAACCAATCTTTCAATGAGTTGATTGATTAATTCTTCGAGCTGCGAGCCTTTAAATTTGCCTTCGTTCTGGTCGAGCATTTCCTGAACCTGTTCGGGCGTGACGATTTCGCGGTCGAGCAGAGCTTTGAGGAGAGCTTTCCTGAGCGCGTCGAGCGAATCGTCAATGTCCTTCGGCTGCCGACGCCAGTAATAATCGTCGTCAAAGCCGGAGTTGAGCAAATCTTCCGACATCGCGTCCATCAAATCGCCCAAATCAATGCCGAACGGGTCAAAGCCGTTAAATTTTCCGTAGCGAGTGAATTTCATTTTTTATAAAAATCCCCTGATTTGTAGTCTTTTTACGATACTCGTTTTTCGCGCCCGGTTGCAAAAATTTCGCTCTTGTCAATCGGCAACCGATTTGGTTATATTTACATCTTGAAAAGCGCAAGCAGAAAAAACTAATTTGCTGGAAAGCGTTATCTCCCCGTTTTCTGCTCTCCCAATAACTTGAAAACTCAATAATTAGGAAGGGAAGAACTGAAAATGAGAAAACTGTTAGCAACACTCATCCTGGCATCAATGATGTTAATCGCACTGCCTCTCGCCGCAGAAGCACATCCCGGATGCCGTCGCCATCGCAGAGCTTCGAGCCGGAGCTACGCCTCGCAGCGCTATTATGCCCAACAGAGATATGCGCGGCAGCGTTATTATGCTTCGCAAAGATATTCGCAGCAGCGTTACTACGGTTCAGGCTATTCGAGAACTTATTACAGTCCGAGCTATTCGCAAGGCTATTACGTTCAACAACAACGTCCGAGCTTTTATCGTCGTCACCGGAACGTAATTAATATGGGTATTGCCACCGGAGCGGGCGCTTTGCTCGGCGGAATCATCGGCGGCAAAAGAGGCGCAGGAGTCGGCGCTTTGTTAGGAGCGGGCGGCGGCGCGCTTTACACTTACAAGATTCGTCCGAAAAGACGTCGCTACTAAGCTGTTTTTTTAACTTAAATTCCAAGCCAGCCGTGATGATGAGAGTCGTCACGGCTGTTTTCTTATTCAATAATTGTTGTTTATTCCATCTCGTATATTCGCGCCCGAAATTGTGCGGCAACGGGTTGCGTTTTAATGTTCATCTTTTATGGCGTAACGCAGTTTTCGTTACAAATAATAAGTTCTTTTGAATGGCATGGTCATTGCTAAAGAACATAGCGAAGAGATTCGCAAAGAAAATCTTAATGGAAGGAAAACGAACAATGAAAAAATTCTTAGCAGCAATGGTTTTAATGGTAATGATGACGTTCGCGCTGCCGCTCGCGGCAAACGCGCAAACCAGTCGCGGCAGAAGCTACAGAACTCGATCTTATTCGACGCAAACATACCAAAGACCGAGTTTTTATCGTCGTCACCGGAACGTAATTAATATGGGCGTTGCAACCGGCGCTGGTGCTTTGCTTGGCGGAATCATCGGTGGTCGCAGAGGCGCAGGAGTCGGTGCTTTGCTGGGAGCAGGCGGAGGCGCGCTTTACACCTACAAAATCAAACCCAAAAGACGCCGCTACTAATCAATCAGTCTTTCTTAACTCCTTTAGTGAAAAGCCTTGAGGCGCGCGCCTCAAGGCTTTTTTTGTTTTCATTTCGGACAAAACTAATTCGGAAGCGGCGTGCGTTCCGAAGGAAAAACCGGACGGGCGGCGTCAGGTCTATCCGGCGAAGTGTGCAAATGAACTGCTTTCCAAGCGGTGCCAACTTTGCGAAAAACAACTGTCATCCTGCCCGAAGCCGATTCCTGAGTGCCTTTATAGTCCTGGGTTTGCGTCCACAAACAGGAAACATAAGCGCCGGTCGTTCCGAGCATTTCAACGCGCACATCGCGCACGTCTAATTTTACGTCCGTCACGTCGGGATAACGCGATTCGCGGTTTTGCTTGTCCTGTTCCCAGCCGCGCGTCACGGTTCCGTTATTGTTAAAATAAATCGTATTTGCGGAATTCTGATAAACGCCGGTTACCATTTCAACGTCGGATTTGCGAATTCCGTCAACAATTCTGTCAAAAGCGGCGCGCACGGCTTTTGCGTCCGGCGTTTGCGCCGTCGTTGAAGTCGCGGTTGTCACTGTTTTAGCCGTCGCGGTTTTGGTTGTGGTGGTTTTCGTGGTCGTTTGCGCCGACGCGAACGACGCTGCGGCAAAAAGGAGAATTGCGGTAAAAATTATTTTCATCATCATAGCTTAACCTTTATAATTAAAAAATCTTTGCAAAACTCAATTGAAAAAAGAGTTTTACCACTTAAGGCTAAGAATTTTCGGGCGAAAAATCAAACTCGCGGAATTCGACTGTACTTGTTCGGTTGTTTTCGAGTTAAAATAATCGAATCGAATTTTAGACTTTTATATTTATGTCA
This sequence comes from Pyrinomonadaceae bacterium, assembly GCA_036387135.1. Lineage (GTDB taxonomy): Bacteria > Acidobacteriota > Blastocatellia > Pyrinomonadales > Pyrinomonadaceae > JALZCH01. Next base: position 24,915 of record DASVUH010000044.1, read on the forward strand.
AAGAAAATTGTTTTATCTGCAATTCAACCGAGCGGTGAGCTTCATCTGGGAAATTATTTCGGCGCGATCAAAAACTGGGTGCGCCTGCAAAACGAAGGCGAGTATAAATGCATCTACGGCGCCGTAGATTTGCACGTAATGACGATGCCTTATGAGCCGGAAGTTTTGAAAAAAAATACCGAGCAAATGATGATTGATTTTCTTGCCTGCGGAGTTGATCCTGATAAATCAATTCTGTTTATTCAATCGCTCGTGCCTGAACACACGGAACTAACGTGGATTTTTAACTGCATCTGCTCGTTCGGCGATTTGACGCGCCAGACGCAGTTTAAAGACAAATCCGACCAGATCAACGAGAAACAGACGGGCGACAAATTTATTTCCGCCGGACTTTTCACGTATCCGGTTTTGCAGGTGGCTGATATTTTGGCTTACAGAGCCAACTTTGTTCCGGTCGGCAAAGATCAGGAGCAGCATTTGGAGCTTTCGCGCACAATCGCCGAACGGTTTAATTCGCGTTTCGGCGAACTGTTTCCCGAACCGCAGGTGCTTTTCACCGAAACGCCGAAAATTTATTCGCTCGCCGATCCGGCGAAGAAAATGTCTAAATCTTTAGGGGAAAAACACATCATCGGGTTGTTTGAAGAAGAAGATTCTCTCAGAAAAAAAGTCCGCTCGGCGGTTACCGACAGCGGCGAAACGACGGGCGAGATGAGCGCGGGCGTGGCAAATTTGTTCGAGCTTCTAAAAGCCTGCGGAAAAACCGAAATTGCTTTGTCTTTGATGGAAGATTACACGGCGGGAAATCTGAAATACAGCCTTCTTAAAGACGCGCTCGGCGACGCTCTGGTGGAACTCACGGGCGAATTCAGAAAACGCCGCGAAGAATTCGTCAAAGACCGCAAAGGAGCAATGAAACAGGTTCACAAATCTTCGGAAAAAGCGCGTGACCTTGCCGGAGAAACTTTAAAAGAAGTCAGAAAGCTGTGCGGTTTGCCGAAAAGGTAAATCTCCCCTATTGCTATTTATTTGGAATCAGCGCAATTAGCGAGCGCAGAGCTTTGTTTATTGAATCGGAATCAGGGAAATATTCATGCACGTCTGAAGAAATAGCGGCGAAGTATTCAGCCGTAACAGTTCCGTTTTCGTCATAAACCCGAACCGTGTAGCCTTTTTTAAAGGCTTCGTGATATTTCCCTCGAACGCCTTTTTTCCCTTTAAAATCGTATTCGCTTAACATTTGATCATTCGCCTTTTTCATAAATTTCACGCTCAGATGCGGTTGCCTTTCGACAACTGATGATTCTGACAACAATTGCGTTTTCCGTCTCATCCTGTTCTGTATGAACAACCAGCAAAATACGGCTGTTCGCTGATATTCCGATGCTGATTAGTCGATCCTCTTCGTCGGAATGAAAATCATCAGGGAAAGTTACCGTCAAGGGGTCATTAAAAACCGTTTTCGCTTCATCGAAACTGATTTTGTGTTTTCGCAAATTTGCCTTTGCTTTATTTTTGTCCCATTCAAAAATCAGTTCCATTTGCAGCAATTACTTTGAAATTCTGCGATAACGATGCGTTACGGGTCTGCGCCTGCCGATGCCGATGGCGTTTTTGGAAATAATCAAAGTCGGCGGAAGCTGCCGCCGTTTGAATTCGTTTGCCGGAGATTCGACTTTGTTTAAAAGCTCGTAAACAAGACGCGCATCGTGACCTTCGCCGATTATTTCTTCGGGCGCGTATTTTTGCTCAAAATAAAGTTTTAAAATCGGGTCCATCAATTCATACGGCGGCAAAGAATCCTGGTCAAACTGGTTCGGCGCTAATTCGGCTGAAGGTTTTTTCTGGATAATCGCGTTTGGAATAATCTCCCGTCCGGCAGAGTCATTGATATGCTGCGACAAAGCCCAGACTTCGGTTTTGAGTAAATCGCCGAGAACCGCCAAACCGCCGTTTGTGTCGCCGTAAAGCGTGCAATAACCAACCGCTAACTCAGATTTGTTGCCGGTTGACAGCAGCAAACGATTTTCCGAGTTAGAAATCGTCATCAAAATCACGCCGCGCAAACGAGACTGCATATTTTCCGCCGCTAGAGCCTCGCCGCCGCGAGTCGGTTTGTGCAGATTTAGCTGTTTCAGCAGAACTTCAAACGCGCCGGAGATCGGTTCGAGTCGGGTTTCAATTCCTAAATTTTCAGCTAATTGAATCGAATCATTAACGCTGCCTTCGGAAGAAAAAGGCGAAGGCATCATTACCGCCAAAACGTTTTCCGAACCAAGCGCTTCCGCCGCCAAAGCTGTAACGAGCGCAGAATCAATTCCGCCTGAAAGCCCCAAAAGACATTTTTTAAAACGATTTTTCTCGGCGTAATCCCGGATTCCCAAAACAAGAGCCTGACGAATCGTTTCGCATTCAACGCCCGTGATTCCCCGCGAATCGGGTTTTGCGTCATCAATTTCTACTGTTTCGACAAATTCTTCAAACGACGACGCCTGCAAAATAATGTCGCCTTCGGAATCGGCGACAAGGCTCGAACCGTCGAAAATAATTCCGTCGTTCCCGCCGACGAGATTGACGTAAACGACCGGAACGCGAGCGGCGCGGGCGCGGTGTGCGACCATATTGCAGCGAACGGCGATTTTGCCTTTGTTGAAAGGCGAAGCGTTTGGCGAAACGATAATCTGCGCGCCCATTTCAATCAATTCGTCAACCGGATCGTTGACGTAATTGCGCTCGCGCCAGAAAGTTTTGTCGTTCCAGAAATCTTCGCACACGGCGACGCCGATTTTCGTTCCGTTAATTTCAAAAAGCTGCCGTTTTTTGCCTGATTCAAAAAAGCGCGGGTCGTCGAAAACGTCGTATTCGGGCAAGAGTGTTTTGTCTGCAAAACCGAGCAGCTCGCCGTTGTGAATCACGGCTGCGCAGTTGTAAATCCGGCGTCCGGTTTCTTCCATGCTCGGACGAATCGTGCCGACAATCGCCGTAATTCCATTTGTGGCGGGAATGATTTTTTCAAGTGCCGCAAGCGAGTGCAGCGCGATGTCTTTGTCTAGAAACCAGTCGAACGAAGTGTAGCCGTGCGTGGCGACTTCCGGGAAAACGATTAAGTCCGCGCCATCCGCTTTTGCTTTTTCGATTGCCGCTAAAATTTTGGCGACGTTGCCTTCCAAATCGCCGTTCGTCGTGTTGATTTGCCCGATTGTGACTTTCATTTGTCATTTATCATTTCGCATTTATCGCTTCTAATCAAGCGAAATGTTAAGCGTTAAATGTTTCGGGGCGTTTGACGAGTTCGAGACGGTTTCCTCGTTCGTTGTATTTTACTTCGTCCATAATGTTGTACATCAACAGGACGCCGCGACCGGATGTTTTGAAAAGATTGGCGGGATCAAGGGGATCGGGGATTTGGGCGACATCGAAACCTTCGCCTTCGTCTTCGACGGTAAAGCGGGCTTCTTTTGAAGAAACCTCGGCGGTGATGCGGACTAATTTTTCGTAATTGAAACGATTTCCGTGTTTGACGGCGTTAACGAAGGCTTCGTCCAGAGCGACGAAAACGTTTGATTTTTCGGGGCAAACGACGCCCATTTTGGTTACGCGCTGGAGCAAATAATTTAAAATCGAATGCATCGGAGAGATTGCGCTCGGCAATTCAAATTCGATTTTCTCGCGCCAATTTTTGACAGCGCGCGCGTCGTCAACAAATTTTGATTTGTAATCGAGCGTGGTATCAACGATTTGTTTTAGCTCGGCTTCATCAAAATTGCGGCGAAAATTCGAGGCGGAAATTTTAAAGGCTTTGATAATTTCGTGTTCTTCGGACGCGCCGTTTCCGTTTCTGGCGAGCGGTCGCCAATCTTCGTCAACGTCGTCGAGATCAATTATCAAAACGTCATATTCGGCTAAATCTTCTTGCAGAACCGCTTCGTCGCGCGATTCGAGCGTTGTCACGCTGTGCCGCATTTCGGTGAAAGCCGTGCGCAAATCACCCGCTAAATCGTCGTGGTCGTCAACAATCAAAATTCGTCTTTGCATTATTTGTATCCCAAAATTTGGGGGAAAGCCCGGCAAACCAAAATATTATACGTAAAACCTTTCCGCCGCGTTTCGCGTATTTTTATCGAGCCGCGAATTTGGAAACGCTTTCGCTCCGGGACTGTATGTTAATATACGAAAACCAAAGTCTTTGCAATTATACGAACAAATGGAAGGTCTAAGCATTTATAACATTTTAATTTCGTTTGCGGGCGGAATTTTATCGTTTTTGTCTCCGTGCGTGTTTCCGCTCGTGCCGGGTTACGTTTCGATGATTTCAGGCGTGAGCATTGACAATCTAAGAGGCGACGAAGGCTCGACCGCCGCGGCAAAACGCGCCGTTGTCATTAATTCGCTCGCTTTTAACGCCGGAATTTCGCTGATTTTTCTCGCGCTCGGCGCAACCGCCGGATTCGTCGGCTCGGCTTTATTAAGTAACATTTACATTCGCATTATCGGCGGAATTGTCATTATCGCCTTCGGTTTGCAACTAATCGGATTATTAAAAATCGGCGCGCTTTACAAAGACACCAGATTTTTAAACGGCGGCGACAAACCGAGCGGAATTGCCAGCTCTTTTACTCTGGGTTTAGCGTTTGCGGCGGGCTGGACTCCGTGTATCGGTCCGATTCTGGGCGGAATTATCGGTCTTGCGGCGACGAGCGGCGGCTGGCAAAGCGGATTTGTGCTTTCTGCGTTTTATTCAATCGGACTCTCTTTGCCGTTTCTGCTCGTCGGACTTTTTATCAATCAATTTTTGAGTTTTTCGCGCGGCTTTAAAAAACATCTGCACACGGTCGAAGTCATTTCCGGTGTTTTGCTCGTCGCCATCGGTTTGCTCGTCGCTTCCGGTTACGTGACGGTTTTAAACAGTTCGAGTCTGGCTACGGCTCTGCCGAATTTTGAGTCGTATATCAAATTGGACGAGTCAAAATCAGTCGCGCAATCGCAGCCCGATTCTCAACAAAGCGCAACCCAAAAACAGGACTTTCCGGCAGCTCCGGCGGTTCAATTTGAAAATCTGGACGGAACAAACGTAAACCTCAGCGAATTGCGCGGACAAGTCGTGCTTCTGAATTTGTGGGCGAAATGGTGTGTTCCTTGTATCGAAGAAATCCCGACTTTTAACGCGCTGCAAAAAGATTACGAAGCGCACGGTTTAAAAATCGTCGGTTTGACTTACGAAGACGAAGCTCCTGCGGTCAAAGCGTTTCAAAAAGAGCATTCTATGGAATATACGGTCGCAGTCGGCAAACAGCCGTCGCGCAGCGAGCTTTACGTCGGTTTGCCGACAACTTATTTGATTGACCGTGAAGGTCGCGTGCGGCAGAAATTTACCGGCATCAAATCGCGCGAACAATTTGAAGCGGCGATAAAACCGCTTTTGGAAGAAAAATAAAAATTATGAAACAGATTTTCGCCGCCGTCTTAATTTTATGTTTTGCCGTTACCGGATTTGCCAAATTCGGCGGCGATGAGACCGCGCATCTTGAACGAAAAGATTTTGAATATAAAGATTGGACTCTGAAAAATCTGCGCGACAATTCCGAAGTCAATCTGCGCTCCTTCGCCAAAGACAAAAAACTCATTCTGGTCGTTTATTTCGCCGCGTGGTGTCCGAACTGGCATCGCGAAATGCCGCTCGTCAAAAAATTGAGCGAGAAATATAAAGACAAAGGTTTTGAAGTCGTTGCGGTCAGCGAATACGCTTCGCTCGAAGAAACAAAGAAACACGCGGCGGACAATAATTTAAATTTCCCAATCGTCGTCGAATCGGAAAAATACGAAGACCGCGACAAAACGACGCATTATAAATATCGCCAGGCGGTCGGCGACCAGCGCAAATGGGGTTCCCCTTGGAATTTGTTTCTCGAACCGAAAGAGATGAATAAAAAAGGCGATGTTTTGGGAAAGAAATTCAGCATTGTAACCGGCGAGATGATTGAAACCGAAGTCGAAGCATTCATCCGCGAAAAGCTCGGATTGCCGAAAGAAACGAAACCGGCGGGACAAACAGTTGCGGACAAAAACTGAAAACCGTAATTCCAATTAAACAAAAAAGGCAGACCAATTTGGTCTGCCTTTTTGTTTTTCCATTCTATTACGGCATTTCTCGGAGAACGTCGGTCAGTTGATTAACGACGAGCAGCATAGTGCGCCCGGCTTGGTTAAATTGCCCGGCGGCAGCTTGCCGTTCGGCTGTTCCGGCATAATCGGAAACACCGACGAGCTGCGATAAATACGGTCTTAGAGCAGCATTAGCGCGAAACTCATCCTCAAGTGTTGCCATCGCGTTTTTGAAAATCGTAATTGCCGCAATAAAACCTTTTCTGCCTGCTTCGGCTTGCGTGCGCGCCGATTGCGAAGCATTTCCGGCTTTAATATCTTTTTCAAGCGATTCGACCACAGCGACGGAATTTCCCAGCAAAAAAATAAATTGCGTCAAATTTTTTATCTGATTGCTGACCTTTTCGGTCGCCGTTAAAATCGCCGCGTTTCTCGCGCCAAGCGGCGGGGTCGGCGGCTTAGTATTTCGCGCGGCGGTCGTTCGTCTTTTCGGTGCTGGAGTTGTGCGACGCCTCTGCGCTTCAGCCGAAACTTCAAACAAAAAAGCGCACATCAAAACGGCTAAAACAATTTTAAAATTCAGTATTTTTTTCATCCAATTTTTCTCGCGTTTCCAAATTTTACGAATCTCGTTACAATTTAACTTGTAATTAATTGCAGGCAAAGATGTCAAAACGCCAGTTACAAGTTCGCCGTTTGGGAAGAATCGGTTATGCCGAGGCGCTCCAAGTGCAAAAAGAAACCGAGCAAGCGGTTCTCGAACGCCGCCAGCCCGACACGCTTTTGCTGCTCGAACATCCGCATACTTATACTCTGGGCAGGCGCGGCAACGCAAACGGAATTCTGGCGACGCCCGAATTGCTGGAAAAACTCGGCGTTTCGGTTTTTGAAACCAATCGCGGCGGAAAAATAACGTATCACGGAATCGGGCAAATCGTCGGTTATCCGATTTTCAATCTCAGCCCCGACCGCGAAGACGTGCATCGCTACGTCCGCGAAATCGAAGAAAGCTTGATTCGCGCCGTCGGCGATTTCGGGCTTGAAGGTTTCAGAATCGAAGGTTTAACCGGCGTCCACACGCAATTCGGCAAAGTCGCCGCAATCGGCGTTCACATCCGGCGCTGGGTGACGACTCACGGTTTTGCTTTAAACGTCAACACCGATTTGAGCTTTTTTAACTACATCGTTGCCTGCGACGGGGAACCTGTGGCTTCAATGAATCAGCTTTTGTCGCGCGAGCTTGAACTCGCGGAAGTCGAAGACAAAATAATCAATCGTTTCGCCGAAGTTTACGATTTCGATAAAGTTGAAGAAATTGCTCTGGAGCAAATACAGGTTGCAGCTTAAAAATTATCAAAAGGAAAATAATGAAACAAATTAAAATCGTCGGTTTATTTCTTTCAATCGCTTTTTTATCGGCGTGCGAAAACGCCAATACAAATCGAACCGCAAACACCAACACAGGAAATTCAAACGCCGCAAACGTTTCCGCTTCGCCGCAAACGCAAACGCTGTCGGAAACTGAAACGCCCGCGCGGATTCGCGGAATGATTGAGCAGCGAGGCGAACAGGATGCCGCCGCTCCGACTTTGAAAATCGTCGAGCCGAAGGAAGCCGCAACCGTCGGCAGCTCGACCGTGAAAGTAAAATTGGAATTAGGCGGCGAGTTAAAAGGCTACCAGCCGATGAAAGACCCGGCGACCGGAATGGGCAATCACATTCACGTCATTTTGGATAATCAGCCGTACGAGGCTTATTACGATCTCGGTCAGGAATTTGAATTGCGGAATGTAACCGACGGCGAACACACTCTGCGCGTTTTCCCTTCGCGCCCATGGCACGAAAGCTACAAAAACGAAGGCGCATTTCAAATGGTCAGATTTACCGTCAAAAACGGCGGAGCCGATGTTTCAAAACCGGCAACCACAAATTCCGGTCAACCGATGTCGAACACTAACGCCGCCGCAACGCCCGAAGGCAAAGAAATGCAGGCGACGACTGCCGGAGCGGTGGACAAAACAAAACCTTTGTTAACTTACAGCCGACCGAAAGGCGAATACAAAGGCGCAGATACGGAAGCAATTATGATTGATTTCTGGCTCGCCAACGCCAAACTAAAAGGCGACGGCGGCGAATATCGCGTGCGTTATACGGTTAACAACACCGAATCGAAATTTATCGAAAAATGGCAGCCGGTTTGGCTTACGGGCTGGAACGCGGGCGCGCACAAAGTAAAGCTCGAACTCGTTGATCAAAACGGCAATTTGGTTGACAATGGCGGCTACAATTCGACGACGCGCGAAATTACCGTTATCAAGTAAATCATTTGCGCCGACTTCAAGTTTGGTGCGGCAAACTTGAAGTCGGCGCTGATTTCTTTTAACCTCACAAGATTAAATTCAGCTTTTTATAACAAACTATCGAGGAGAGTAAATATTTTATGCGACGTGATACTACGTCTTGGTTTAGTCATAATTTGGGCGCGGAAATGCCGCTAGTGGCTTACGGACACGCGGGTTATCCGCTTCTGATGTTTCCGACCGCCGCTGCCGATTATCTCGAATATGAACGATTTTTATTGATTGATGCGATTAAGCCTTTGATTGAAAGCGGGCAGATTCGAGCTTATTCAATCAACAGCGTCAACCGCTACTCGCTTTTAAACAAAGAAGCGCATCCTGCTTGGAAAGCCGAGTTGCTGACGCGCTACGACCGATATATTACCGAAGAGGTTTTGCCTTTAATTCGCAATGAATGCGGTGATGACGCGCGCCCGATGACGACGGGCGCATCGCTTGGCGCAACGCTTTGCGCCAATGCTTATTTCAAACACCCGGATTTATTCCGGGGCACGATTGCGATGAGCGGCAGCTACGATATTCGCGGATTTCTGGATGGTTATCACGACGATAACGTCTATTTCAACAATCCAATCGAATATATGCAGAACTTAAACGATGATTATTTTCTTCCGATTTTGCGAAAAGCCGATTCAATCGTGATTGTGACGGGTTCGGGAGCTTTTGAAGCGCCTGAGCGCAGCCGCGATCTTTCGCGCATTTTAGACTCGAAAGGCATTCCGCATCTTTTGGAAGTTTGGGGCGCTGATGTCCGCCACGATTGGGATTGGTGGCGCAAAATGCTGCCGCATTTCTTGGGTAGATTTTTGTCTTAATCGCGCCAGCCCGTTTTGCGCGCCCATTCTTCAAACGCACGTTGCCGCTCGTCTAAATTGTCGGGCGGCTTTTCGTTTGATTTTTTGACGGCTTCGTTGTGCGCTTTGATGTATTCGGAATAAGGCGTCTCCAATCCAACGGCAGCGCGGCGTTCGTCTATTTTTTCCGGCTCGAAAATTTCATTCGCGGACAATGCATCGCGCTCGTTCCAATCAAATTGGCTGCCGTAAATTTGCGGTTTGCCTTCAAAAGACAAAATCCTGTCTTCCAGATACGCCGCCTGCCAAGCCGGATTTTCACCGCGCCCGATTTGTGCTTTTAAAAGCGGCAAAAACCATCTTTGCAAATCCGGGCGCGAAATCGCGTGCTGAACGATGAGCCAGGCGGCTTCCGCGCCGTCTTCGCCGACCAGAGATTTGCCGAGCCAGCCATATTCGGCGAGCATTTCTTCGAGCCGCGCGGCATTTTTCAAATGAACGGCTTCCATCATCGGGTGATAACCATCAAAAAGCCCGCCGGTTTGCGCCAATTCTTCGCGCACGCGCTCGTCTTCCGCCCGCATTGCCAAAAGCTCCTGCCTTAATTTTTCATTTGCCGCGCTCATAGATTTTTACCTGTAAATTTTTTTCGAGAGTTCGCGTTTCAGCGAGAAGAAACGAGTCGAGAAAATTCGGCGGCAGAAAAACTTCGGCGTCCGAGATTGTTTCGGGAATTTCGGTGACAAACCACCTTTCAATGTCATTTTTAAACAACTCGAAAACTGCCGCGCCGCCTGTGATGAACAAATCGCAATTCAAATATTCGGCGAGTGCCAGAACTTCTTCCCGATTTCTCATCAGCAAAACCGAAGGCTGATTTTCGATTCCGTGTTTTCGGCTCAAAACGATGTTTAGGCGATTGGGCAAAGGCTTGCCGATTGAAATCCAGGTGTTCCAGCCCATCAAAACGGCGTTTCCGGTCGTCGTTTGTTTAAAAAAACGCAAATCGGATTTGTAATGCCATGGCAGTTTTCCGTTTTTGCCGATTGCCAGATTTTGCGCGACGGCGACAATTGCAGCGATTTTCATTAATATTTTACCGCCGAGACGCAGAGACGCCGAGAAAAAGAAATCTTTTTCCTTTGATTTTTAAAACTCGGCGTCTCTGCGTCTCGGCGGTTAAAAATTACAAATATATCTTCTCGCCTTTATAAACCGAAATTTCAGAACCTGCGGCAAACAAGACGGAACGCGGTTCGGTGTGATTTAAAAACTCAAATCTTTCGCCATAAGTCCCGGCAAAATCAACCCTGATTTCGGTGTTTTTAATTTCTTTCAATTCCCATTTCGGATGCTCGACTTTGTATTCGCCGGTTTTTCTCTCGTTCAATTTCGTGTAGCCCCAATAATGCTCGATGATAAATTCGGCGTGCGAGTCCGCTTTCGGCACTCCGAGACTCTCACCGAATTCTATCCCGATTTTATTCGAGCAATCGCCGCGCGTCCAAAAATAGCTCAAACGATTTTCGGTTTCTTCAAACCGTGTGCGCCAAGCCTCGTATTTTTCGCCATAGAGCGTATTGGCGACCAGACAAATAGCGCGACGCGGCACGATTTCCTTGACAAAAACCACGCCGCGTCTCGTTTCTTCGGCGGTTTCGCGCCGGACGTAAAACCGCAGATTTATTTCTTCAAAATTAACGTGAAAGGGAATGCGAAAACCTAAAACGGCGGTGTCCGCGAATTTGAAAGCCACCAGACTCGCGTAACACTCGCCGTTCCAATAATCAATTTCAGTTCCGCGCGGGACAAATTCTCGTAAAACTTCAGGCGAAATTTCATAATTCGCCATCACGAGGTCTTGCCAACGCGCGGAGAGAAACCGTTTCATTTTTTCACCAGCACAATCGGATTTTGCTCGGCGGCGCGAACGGCTGAGAAAAAGCTTTTGACGGCTTCGTATTTGTCCGCCGCGACGGTCGTTTTATTAAGCGTCAAGCTGCGGTGAAACAACAGATTGCCGTCTTTGATCTCGTATGTGACTGCAAATTTGCCGAACGGCGTTTCTAATTTGCTCGCTTCGGGCATTTCGTCAACATCGAAACCGGCTGGCAGTTTGACTTTGATAGTTTCCGAATATTGGCTCGCATCGAGAAGAACCGGATGCACGCGCTTTTTATCGCTGACCGAAAGCTGGTCGAGTCTGCCGACAAAAGCCGGTTTGAAAATCATCAAGCGTCCCTGCATTAATTGCGCATAATTCTGCGCGGCAAATTCCATATCAATGTCGAAACGGCTTTCGGTCGGTTTGTCGGTCGGAGTCATTTTCGACATTTTCGCGCCGACGACTCGATGCGTTAGCCATTGTTCCATCGCCGTTTTATAATTGCCCGCCCCCAGCGTACGCGATTCGGCGCGATATTTCGACGCCGTTTGTCCGAAAGCCTGTTCGCGAATCGCGCCTTGCAGCGAGCCGTCCGCCGCGAGAACCGCATCGGCTTGGCGTTCGAGACGACTGGCATCGGGCGGCAAAATCGGCATTTGAATCAAGCCGCCATTTTCGCCCGCCGCGACGAGCGCGAAACTGCCCTGTTCGTGATCGGGCAAATCGCCCAACAGCGTATAAGAATCGGTCGCGTCGAAAATCAGAAGGCGTCCGAGCTTGCTGTCCGTGACGACGGTGGGAGCGTTCGTTTCAGCACTGACTTTCACGGCGATAATGCAATGGTTAAATTGCGACGGCGAAGCCCATTCCTGTCTGACAAAAGTCGGGTCGCCGGAATAAATGAAAACCGGATACGCTTCGATTCCCAGAGTTTTGAGCATCGCGCGCATCAGATTCGCTTTGTCTTTGCAGTCGCCGTAACCGCGCTGCAAAACAAGACTCGCCGGGCGCGGGCGATAGCCGTTGCCGCGTCCGACGCCGATGTCAATTGAAATATATTGCAGATTTTGGACGAATCCGGCGACGGCGCGAATTTTATCCAATTCGGTTTTCGCATTTGCCGTCAAAGCGCGAGCTTTGGCTGAGATTTGGTCGTCTCCGGCGGCGTGCGGATCGTGCAATTCGCTGCCCCAGCGCGACACGTCCTGCCACGAAGCGAACGCGCGATAAGCCGCGTTCGGAGTCGCTGGCGAGTAATTGACGTGAATGCGCGGCGCAATGTTGCGAACCGAAGGGCTGCCGGATTCGGGCGGAATCGGCGCTAAATCGCGCATTTCCCAAACATAGCTCGTCCCGGAAACTTGCGGTTTTAATTCGTCGCGGTTAAACGTCACACTCGCAGCCTGCCACCCTACCGGCAAATTAAGCGCGTAGCGCGAAACCAGAGTCGGAAGCCGTTCTTGAAACGACCAGATGTCCTGCGTGAAAAGCGGGCGTTCTTCAACTATGGATTGAAAACCGAAAACTGCTCCCGCGTCGGCTTCGGTTTGCGCGTCAATTGTTTTGACGCGATATTCGTTATAAACATCGTCCGGGTCGGCGATTATATCAACGATTGTGTCTTTGTCGAAATATTTGATCGTGCCGTTCGGACGAATCAGCCAAGCCTTTAAATCGCGCACTTTGCTTGAGCTTTGCAGATAAACTTCGGCGGCTTTGGCGAAAATTTTGCCTTCGCGGTTGAGCAGCCGCACGGCGAAATTGCTCGTCATCGTCAACTGCCCGTCGGAGCTTAAATTAACGATTCGCTCGTCGTACAAAACAACTGCCGGAACGTCTTTGTCGTACGCCGGAACGCGCGCCGTCGCAGCTTGTGAGAGCCAAGCCGGCGCGGAATCGCCCCCGGCGGCAAAGCCGTTCAAGACGAACAAGTTCAGACAAAACAATGCGATTAACCAGATTTTTTTAGTGTGAAGCATAAATTTGAAAAAAAGTAACAATCTGTTGAGAATCGGCAAACTGCTCGCGCGCTTCTCAACAGATTGTTTGCCGGAAATGAGAAATCGCTTACTTGGACGCGCTGGCAGTCGTCGTTTCTTGTTTTAAAACCAGAGAGTGCGTGTCGGCTTTATGGAAAGCGTCGAACAAACCTTTTAAAGCAGTGTAGCTCTCAACCGGGAAATAAACATTGCCGCCCTTTCCAAAATGGAAGGAGCGTTTGTAGATCAGCGTTTTCTTATCGGCGGTAACCAAAATAGAAATATCGTTTTTTCCAATCTGGCTTTTGTCGGCGATCAATCCGGGCGAATCTGCGTTATCGAGCGCAAATCCGGCGGGCAATTCAATTTCGATGTCGTCTTTTTCCGACCAGGGATAACGGAAGAAAATCGGATGCAGACGAGTTGCGCTCGAAAACACGGGCGTCGAATTGTATTTAAAAAATCCGGGCTGTAAAAACAGGCGCTTCCCGGTTTTCTGAGCATAACCGGAAACGCTGATTTTCGCGGAATAAACGAGCGGCAAGGCATTGTCGTTGAAATTTTCAACTCTGACATCCGTAATTTCCGCGGCGCTCATTTGTTCTTTAAGCTCATTTTTAAAATCGTCCGCGCGTTTTTGTTCGGAATCGTCAAATCCGCCGCTGCGGCGATTAATGGCGTTGTGACCGGTGAACTCGACTTTCAAAGTTCCCGTTAAAGTGCCGTCTTCAAGCAATTTAAATCTGCCCGTCCGTTTTGCGCTTGTCGCTTCGATATCGGATAGCTGGCTGCTGGAAATCAGGAAGTTGTCTTCACCGATTAAAATCGTAGCCGTACCTTCTTCGTTCCAGAGCAGTTTTCCGTAAGAAAGATATGGGGTTCCGGGGTTTAAAAATTGCCATTTCTCGCCTACTTTAACGGCGACGCAGGCAAAATGGACAAAAGACATGTGAGAATTTCTATCCGGGTTAAAAAAGTATTCGCTGCGGTCGCCGGAAAGCACGATTCTGGCTTCCATTCCGGCGGCGGTCGCCAATGAAGCGAACAGCTTTTCGATGTCGGGCGAGCTTCCCATCCGGCGCTTGAGCGTGTCGCTCGGCTTTTTATTGTCGACGCTTTCTTTTTGTTCGGGCGTCATTGTTGAATCGAAAGAAATGTTTTTGATTTGTTTTTGAACGAATTCGTATATTTTCTTTAATTTATCTTCATTTGTGGCGGCTCCGGCGGTTATTTCGGCTGCGGCTTTTTTAACGTCGCCATTCGGTTTAATCCAATCTTTCATTACCGTCGAAAATCGCATCGCAAAGCTCTGCCAGCGCTGCATATCAAAGAAACCCGAATAATAAATCAAAGCCCACGAGCGAACCTGATCCGGCGGCGGCATTCGCGGCTCTTCTTTAAACGCCGGAATGTTGGTCATCGTCGCCACCGAAAAACCGTCTTTGTCTTTGGAAAAACCGACACCCGACGGCATATTGAACGATTCGGTCTGCAATAACTGACCTTCGTATGGGCGAATGTAATAAGACATTCTTTGAATCGGAATATCGCGCTGAAAGAGGAGACGCTCGCCGCTTGCCGAATCGTTTTTGAAGATTTCGCGATAGCGATATTCCAAAATTACGCCCGGCTCGATTCCGGCGATGGCAAACGAAACTGCTTTGATTTTGAGTCCGTCCGCTTTAACGATTTCGCGTTCAAAAATATCGGTCGGTTTTAATTCGATAATCGTGCCGTCGGGTTTGACGACGCGGGCGGCAACGTCTTTGACTTTTTTGCCTTTGAGAAACGGAATATCGAACTTGCTGAACCGCTCGCGCCCGCGCTCTGTGAAAATCTTAACGCGAACGTAATGCTCGTAAGCGAGCGAGCTGGCTTTTTTATCATCGAGTCGAACTTCCCAGAAAATGGCTTCGGCGTCGGCGTCTTTTTCGACTGTCGGTTGTTTCGCTCCCAGCTCAGCCGGGTTGATTGGTCGCCAAATCGGCTCGTCGCCTGCTAAAACCGTAGCAGCCAGCAACGCCAATAAGAGGAAACTGAATACACTTTTACGGAGGAAAAACATACTAAATCCTTTCAATTTTGAAATCGGAAACTTAATTTTTTGTCTTTATTTGGGTGAAAATCTTTTCAGAAGGTTTAAATTCGGGTTGGGGGCAACCCCAAAGATTTTTAAACTCCACCCGGCATAATAACTCCAAAAGCGACATTTAGCAATAGCTTATGCTGTCTTGCAGGCATTTTTTTTGTGTTATAATTTGTCTTTCTTTCGCAAAATTTGGATTACAGTTTTTAAATCAACAGGAGAATTAAAATTATGATGGCAGAACCGCGAGCTTCCAATATAAATTCATCGAAAATTCAAGAGCTGCTCGGCGCCGACGCCGACGCTTTACTTAATTATTCAACGCCGAAAATTTCCAAAGACCAACTGCAAATTCCGGGCGGCGATTTCGTTGATCGCGTCTGGGCTTTGTCCGACAGAACGCCCGCGACTCTTCGCTCATTGCAAACGCTTTTCGGAAACGGGCGGCTGGCGGGAACCGGCTATCTCTCGATTTTGCCGGTTGATCAGGGAATCGAACACGCGGCAGGCGCTTCTTTCGCGCCGAATCCGCAGTATTTCGACCCGGAAAACATCGTCAAGCTAGCCATCGAAGGCGGCTGCAACGCCGTCGCTTCGACGTTCGGCGTGCTTGGAATAGTCGCCCGCAAATACGCTCATAAAATCCCGTTTATCGTCAAAATTAATCACAACGAGCTGTTAACTTATCCGAACAAATTCGATCAGGTGATGTTCGGCGGCATTGACCAATGCCGCGATATGGGCGCGGTCGCCGTCGGCGCGACGATTTATTTCGGCTCTGACGAATCAACCCGTCAACTCGGCGAAGTCGCCGAAGCATTTGCTTACGCGCACGAGCTTGGAATGGCGACGATTTTGTGGTGTTACCTCAGAAACAACAAATTCAAAACCAAAGAAGGCGATTTGCACACAGCCGCCGATTTGACCGGACAGGCGAATCATTTGGGCGTGACAATTCAAGCCGACATCATCAAACAAAAGCTCCCCGAACGAAACGGCGGCTACAACGTTTTAGGTTTGGAAAGCAGCTACGGCAAAACGAATCCGAAAATTTACACCGATTTGACGAGCGACAACCCGATTGATCTCGTGCGCTATCAAGTGGCGAACTGTTATATGGGACGCTGCGGTTTGATCAATTCCGGCGGCGAATCGAAAGGCGCGAGCGATATGGCTGACGCCGTTCGCACTGCCGTTATCAACAAACGCGGCGGCGGAATGGGCTTGATTTCCGGCAGAAAAGCGTTTCAACGCCCGATGAACGAAGGCGTCCAATTGCTCAACGCCATTCAAGACGTTTATCTTAATCAGGAGATTACCGTCGCTTAAACGTTTGCTTCAGAATTTTAAGAAAAGAGGTTTGCTATAGCCTCTTTTCTTTTCTGCAATTAATTAATTTGACATAATCCACACAATCGCTTAAAAAAGCGGCAGAAGAATAATTATCAATTTTGCAGCCAGAAACCGTTCAAATCCCCGATGCCGACCTTCTCCGAGCCGTAGCGCAGGGCGACGAAGAATCTCTGGCTGCGATTTATGACCGCTACCGGACAATCCTGTTCGGACTTCTCTTTCGTATATTAGGTAACCGCGCCGAAGCGGAAGACATTTTGCAGGAAGTCTTCGTGCAGGTTTGGCAGCGGGCGCGGGATTTTGACGAAAACCGCGGAAAGGCTTTTACGTGGCTCGTCACGCTGGCGCGAAGTCGTGCGATTGATCGCCTTCGTTCTCTCGGTTCGCGCAGTCGAACGATTGAGGCAGCGACCAAAGAATCGGCTGACGCCGTTGCCGATGCGGTTGAAGATGCAATAAATAACGAACGCGGCGAAGTCGTGCGAGAGGCGTTAAAAGGATTACCGGAAGAACAGCGCGCCGCGCTTTTGATGGCTTATTTCGACGGTTTTTCGCAGTCGGAAATCGCCGAACGCACCAATACCCCTCTTGGTACGGTCAAAACTCGAATGCGAACCGGAATGACAAAATTGCGCGAAGTTCTGGCTCCGCGCGTCGGGGATTGGTTGTAAAACGGGCGAACATTGATGCGCAAACGGCATCTAATTTGATTAGTTTTAAAGGTGACAGAAGAAAGATACAAAGAGAATTTAGCGGCACACGCGCTTGACGCGCTCGATGAACACGAGCGGCGCGAGCTTGATGCGCTGCTTGCCGGAGACGCACAGCTTCGCGCCGATTTTGACGGGCTGCGCGAAACGGCGGCGGCTTTGTCTTTCGCCGCCGAACTGATCGAACCGTCGGCAGAAGTTCGTTCACGGATTTTAGAGAAAATCAGACAAACGCCGCAAACCGAAAAACCGAAATTTACGGTTATTGAGGGCGGAAAGAATAAATCTTCCGTAAAAGCCGTTTCGACGCCGGAAAATGAATTTACCGTTCAAGCTCCGAAACGCTCCGGTTTTTGGAATGTGTTGCCGAAAATTGTCGCGGTTGCCGCTTCGATTGCAGTTTTGGTTTTGGCTTATTCGCTCATCAACGCAACAAGGCAAAACGCCAGAGCGCAGGCTGAAATCGCCGGGCTGAATCAAAAACTCTCTGAAGCCGAACAAAATTTGAATAAAACTTCGGGCGAGCTGGCGCAGATTCGCGCCGAGCGCGAGCTGCTTGCTTCGCCGCAAACAATCGTCGCCGCGCTCGGCGGAACGGAAAATTCGCCGCAAGCGCGCGCGCGTCTGGTTTTCGACAAACAAACCGGCAAAGCGTTTTTGTACGTCGAAGGCTTGCCCGACGCGCCCGACGGCAAAGCCTATCAAATCTGGTGGATTTCCGATCCGACCAAACCTGCGCCCGGCGGCACATTTAAAACACACGAAAACGGCAAAGGCGAATTGCGCGATCAGATTCCGTCAAAAGATTTAAACGCCGGAGTTTTCGCCGTCACGCTCGAACCCGAAGGCGGCTCGGATGCTCCGACCAGCAAGCCTTATTTGATTTCAAAACTGTAAAAAAAATCTCGCAAGCAATCCGATTTCGATTTGGTCTCGTAATTTTATCGAACACGACGGATAAACACCTGCGTGTTCAGAACGAACAAGGGGCAGTTTAAACCTTGTCGCTTGGTTGAACCGGTTAATTTCTTTCTTTTCTCGCAAAAAAGCGACCGCTCGAAAACGGTCGCTTTTTTGTTAAAAATTTTTCTTAACAACTAAATCCGCTTTGCCAAACGGCGGCGTATATTCCGTGAAGTTTGGAAAAACTTCAAAAACTAAAAATATCAAGAGGGTAACAAGGGGTAAAAAATGAAAAAAGTATTATTTGGAATGTTATTTGTATTCACGGCTTTCGCGTTTTCGGCATCGGCACAGATGCAAATGAAATCGGACGGTAATCCGATGGTCGGCGGCGCGGCGATGTACAAAACCAGAGACATCGTTGACAACGCAGTCAACTCGAAAGACCACACGACGCTCGTCGCTGCGGTTAAAGCCGCCGGATTGGTTGATACGCTCAAAAGCAAAGGACCTTTCACGGTTTTCGCGCCCGTCAATTCGGCTTTTGAAGCTCTTCCGGCGGGAACGGTCGAGACGCTGTTAAAACCCGAAAACAAAACGACGCTGCAAACCATTTTGAAATATCACGTTGTCGCAGGCAAAATGGATTCGAAAGCCATCGCCAAAGCAATCAAAAAAGGCAACGGCAGAGCGACTTTTAACACAGTTGCGGGCGGTACACTGACCGCTTCGATGGACGGCAACGCGCTGGTTTTAACCGATGCCAAAGGCGGAACATCGAGAGTGACGATTGCTGACGTAATGCAGTCAAACGGCGTGATTCACGTTGTTGATACGATTCTGATGCCGCAATAAAACAAAGCTATAATTTTTCCGTAACCTTTCTCTGAAAAATAGACCGCAAACGAATTTGCGGTCTATTTTTTACTGGAAATGAAAAGCCCGTCGGTCTTTGAAAACCGACGGGCTTTTTTATTTAGAATAATTGCCGATTGTTATTGAACTGCCGGAAGAAATTGCACCGCGAAATTTAACATTCCCCACGAAAACGCGATAATCACTGACATTTACTTTTTCTCCTTTCCCTCAAAAATCGTCGTTTGACGCATTTGTTATACGATAAACAAAACCATTTTTGCCTCGCTTTTTGGCTGGTTACTGAAATATTAAAAAGCGTTCGCAATTTGGGTTTGGGAAAGGATTGAATGGAAAGAATCAAATCATAAATTCGATAAATTTTAAGCCGCCACCGCCGCCACACTGATTTGAAGCGTTTCCAGCGCGGAACAATTTACACCTTCGCGCCGGTTGTTCTGATTGAAAATGCGTCTCCGCACTCGTTCACGCTGCGATTCGCTGATTGTAATCGCCTGCACTTTTTCGCTCCACGCAAAATCCGTCGCGCCGGTTTTTTTCCGCGCCCAGCTTGCCGAAAGCAATTTCAAACGTCGAATAAAATCTGCGGGCGTCGTGTCGAACGAATCGAAACCGATGAGCAAATGAATTTCGCCTCCGCTGCCGCCTATGGCTTCGGGCATACCGCCCGCCGTGCAAATCGTTCCGGCAAGAAAATTATAAAATTTTTCGCGCATATCCACTTCAAACTGTGCATTCTCACAGTTCAAAACTATGTAATAATACAGGAGCGGTTTTTTTTGATTGAGCAGCCGCAGCGACGATTTCGGCGAGCAAGCAAGGGTTGTTTCGTAAAATCTGCAATCGGAAAACATCGTAAATTTCCTTTCTCGCATACACCTTAACAGATTTTTTTTTCATTTTCACTATCCATTTAGGTAGTAATCTTTCAAACGAACAGTTTCCTAATAAATTCAGTTAAAGTTTCGTTAATCCGCAACTAAATCCTTTAACTGCTTCGGTGCAAATTTTCATTCTTCGGCGTTTTCGTCATCTTCCTCGCCTTCAAGCTCGCCGACCTCCCAGCCATCGTAAGCCGTTACGCCTGCTTCCTGTGCGATTCGGGCAAGCTCGACGTTGCGCTCGGCAAGCGAATGAGCCGTGTGCGTTTCGACTTTGTCAACGTGCAGCATATATTCGCCGGTCGGTTTGTCTGTTTCTTCGTCTTCAAGCTCGAAAACGCCGATATAATCGTAACCGTGTTCTTCAAGTTGTTCGCCCAGTTTTCCGAGCCTTTCAATTTCGGCGTCAACAAAATAAAAACTAAAAAGATGCGGTTCTTCCAGCTTCAAACCGTCTTCCGTTGCTTCCGCAAAAATTGCTTCGATGCTTTCGAGTTGTGATTCTACGTCTGTAAACATTATTGCTCCCTTACCATAAATATTTTTCGTCGTATTCGACATTGCTCAATTCTAGCAATTCGACGTACTCGGTTTGAAAGTTTTTTCCGTGATGATGTTCGATTTGATGACGGATATAATTTTTAACTTTATCCAAACTCGTCGCGCTGACAGCAAAAGCGCCGTAACCGTTTTGCCATGCGAAATTCGGTTTTCCGTTGCGATGCGCCCAACCGGACGAGCTTGCCTTTAATTCGCGCATAAAATAATCAAGACGATGCGAAGCAGTCAGCCCGACAAGCAAATGAACGTGGTCTTCAATTCCGCCAATCGCCAACAAAACCCCGCCCTGATTTTTCACGATTCCGCCCATATAACCATACAAATCCTCGCGCCAATCAGCGGTAATCAAAGGCAACCGATCTTTGGTCGAAAAAACAAGATGATAATGCAAACTCGTATGCGTCGAAGGCATAAAAAATAAGAGTAGTTTTTCAATTTAAAAATACCGTTTTCAGTGCCGAAGGCACGACAATATGGTAGCCAGTGGTGAGCGCAGCGAACCTCTGGAAAACGTCACGCCCAAAACATATCAGCCCCGGCAGGGGCGTAATCAATAAATTATCAACGGATGTCGCACACCGTCCGGTGCGCGATTATTTTTCACATTTGCATTCCAGAGGTTCGCTGCGCTCACCACTGGCTACCGCATCATCGCGCCTTGCGGCGCTTTGGAATCGGACAATTCTTAAATAACTATTCGGTTTCGGATTCTTCCGTTGTGCCGCGTTCCGGTCGCATATGCGGGAAGAGAATCACGTCGCGGATTGAATGTTGATTTGTCAGCAGCATCACCAGACGGTCAATCCCGATTCCGATTCCGGCGGCGGGCGGCATTCCGTAGCTCAAAGCGCGAATGTAATCTTCATCCAAAACCATCGCTTCGTCGTCGCCGCGCTCGCGTTCTCCGGCTTGGTCTAAAAAACGCTCGTACTGTTCCTGCGGATCGTTCAACTCCGAAAAACCGTTCGCGCATTCCATTCCGTTGATGAAAAGCTCAAAACGCTCGGCAATCTGCGGATTCTGCGGCGACGCTTTCGATAACGGCGAAATTGATTTCGGATAATCAATGATGAATGTCGGTTGAATTAAAAGCCATTCGGCTAATTTCTCAAACAAATTTACTAAACTTTTTTCTTTACTCTCTTCTTTTATTTTTCCGCTTTCAGAATAATTTTTTGCTAATTCTTTAGTGTGAATCCAAATATCGTCATAATTGGATTCTGCTAATTTTTCAATGTTCGCAATTTCCTCTTTAGAGGCATTTCTATCCAACGCTTTTGCAATTTCAAGTCGTCTGGTTTGTTCCGATGCCTCAATTTGGTTGATGAATAAATCAAGTAAGTAATATTTATCAGGATTTCTAAACCAATCCGAATCAATTTTGTCGTCGCCTAATTGTTGCCAACGAACATCCCAATATCTTTCGATAGCTTCCGACATTGTTAATTTTTCAAAATTATTGAAATCAATTCGTTTATTGCCGTATTCAACTTGCAAGCTTCCGCCCGTCGCTTTTTGCACCGATTCTTTAATCATCGCTTCGGCGAAATCCATCATTCCATTCACGTCCATATAAGCCGAGTAAAATTCGAGCATCGTGAATTCGGGACTGTGGCGTTGCGAGAGACCTTCGTTGCGGAAATTGCGATTTAATTCGTAAACCTTTTCAAAACCGCCGACTTCGAGTCGTTTTAAATAAAGTTCGGGCGCGATGCGGGCGTAAAGTTTAATATCGAGCGCATTGTGATAAGTTTCAAAAGGTTTCGCCGCCGCGCCGGTCGCTTTCGGTGTGAGAATCGGCGTTTCGACTTCGATATAGCCGTGCGCGTCGAGATAATTTCTCATTCCGCTGATTAAACGCGCGCGGCGTTCAAAGACTTCGCGCGTCGTCAATTCGCCCGGCTCGCGTTCGACTTTCAGGCTCGAAGCGATCAAATCAATGTAGCGATAACGGCGGCGCGTTTCCGGGTCTTCGATTCCGTGCATTTTGTCGGGCATCGGCAGCATCGCTTTTGCCAGAAACTGAATCGTTTCGACGTGAATCGAAAGCTCGCCCGTTTTCGTCACAAACAAATAGCCTTCGACGCCGCCGAAATCGCCGTGATCGAGCAGATTAAACAATTCCCAGCCATTCACAAATTGCGGAATGCGGAATGCGGATTGCGGATTTTCATTCTCGGCGTCTCCGCGTCTCTGCGTTTCAATTTCACCGTTATAAATACCTTTCACATCATCACGGCGGACGTAAATCTGCAAACGCTCTGAGCCGTCGGACAAATGAACAAACGCCGCTTTGCCCATCACGCGCGGCGGAACGGCTAATCTGCCCGAAGTTCGGACGCGATATTGATTTAATTCCGCGTTTGCTGCGTCTTTGGCTTCCGGCGAAGGCTGTTCGCCTTCGGCAACATATTTTTCTTTAATCGGGCGGGCAAAATTAACCAGATTTGTAATCGTATCTTCCGCGCCGGAAACTGCGGTGCGGTCGAATTTGTTCGGATAAACATTGCCGACCAGAGCGCGCAATTTTTCCAAATGCTCTTTTCTCGCCAGCGTTTGATCGTTTTCTTCGATAAATGGAATTGTCATAAATTTTTATCAATCAAATTATGCGAATTAAGAATAGACTTTGAAAATCAAGAATCAAATTCTTCTCAGCGTCCTTTGCGGTTTAATTCGATAAAAAGAGAGAAAACTTAACCGCAAAGAACGCAAAGGCTAACGCAAAGGACGCAAAGTTTTTCTAATTTTGATTCGCATAAATTATAGAAATCAAAACAAATTTCCCGCAAAACGGCAAAGTAAACGGCGAAATTCGGTAAAAAAGGCAACTTTTGAGGCATTTTATTCTTCCCTTTTATAGGACACGAAATTTAGAAAAGGCTTGAAAATTATAGTTATGGGTGATTATTTAGATTATTTTAGCAGAATTCTTCATTACAATCTCTTTCCTCTCGGCGAAGCCAAAATTACGCCGCTCAGTTTGATTTATGTCATCGGTTTTACGGTTTTATTGTTTTGGGCGTCGAAAAAGCTGCGCGATTTAATGACTTCGCGTCTTCTGGCGAAAACGCATCTCGACATCGGCGCGCAGCAGGCAATCGGCACAGTTTCACGCTATGCGATCTTGTTTCTCGGTTTTCTCGTGATTTTGCAAACAGTCGGAATCAACCTGACAACGCTCAATGTTTTGGCGGGCGCGGTCGGAATCGGAGTCGGTTTCGGTTTGCAAAACGTGGCGAGCAATTTTATCGCCGGGATTATTATTTTATTTGAACGCCCGGTTAAAATCGGCGACCGAATCGAGGTTGACGGCAGCGACGGGAAAGTCGTTTCCGTCGGAGCGCGCAGCACCATTATCAAAACCAACGACAATGTGACGATTATCGTCCCGAACAGCAAATTGATTACCGAGGACGTAGTCAATTGGAGCTACGACAGCCGCAACCCGCGCATTCGCTTTCGCGTTCCGGTCGGCGTGTCCTACGATTCGGACGTTAATTTGGTCAAACAGCTTTTGCTCGAAGTAGCGGCTGAAAACCCGGATGTTCTTGAAGAGCCTAAATCATCGGTGCGCCTGCTTGAATTCGGCGACAACTCGCTCAATTTTGAATTGTGGGTGTGGAGCAAAGCTAAACTGCATCGAAAAACGGCTATGCTCAGCGATTTAAACTTCGCCATCTGGGATAAATTTAAATCGAACAACATCGAAATCCCGTTCCCGCAAAGAGATTTGAACATTCGCGGCGGGCGGCTCGCATTTGACGGAAACGCCGCTGTTTTTAGTCAAAAACAAGAAAATAACTCTCGTCCCAACGGCGTTTACAATAATTAACAATCTGAAAAAATAGATTTGTTCGTCGTTCATTGCAAAAAGCAATCTACGACGAACGACGAACAACGAACAAAATGACGGATTTAAAAATTGGAGATAAATTTTCGACGAGTAAGCAAATTACGGATTCGGTCGTGCGCGCTTTTGCCGATTTGTCGGGCGATTACAACCCGATTCACATTGACGAAGAGTTTGCGAAAACTACCCGTTTCGGACGAAGAATAGCGCACGGAATGATTTCCGGCGCGTTGATTTCCGCCGTTTTAGGTTATGAATTTAAAGAACGGAGAGTCGTATATCTTTCACAAACAATGAAATTTGTTGCGCCCGTTTTCATAGACGATACTGTAACAGCCAGTGCGACCGTGAAAAATATTCGCAAAGACAAAAACATCGTCACGCTTGAGACGGTTTGTACCAATCAGAACGGCGAAACAACTCTAAAAGGCGAAGCGATTGTAATGATTCTTTCGTAAATAAAATGCAGGAAATTACCCGGCGCTGTTCATTCTCCGTCTTTTTGTGGCAAACTTTTGTTTAAAAGCAAATGAGTAGCGGGACGGAAATCAGACAAGCCGACGTTTTCGAGCGCATCGCCGCGAGCGAAGAATTTCGCCGTTTGTTTGATAAAATCCGGCGCGGCGCGGCGATTGTTTCGCTTGCCGGTTTAACGAGCGGAGCCGCGAAAGCCTGCGTTTTAGCCGCGTTACAAAAAAAAACCGGAAAAACTTTTGTCGTCGTCTCCGAAACAAACAAAGATTTGGAAGATTGGAACGGCGATCTGTGTTTTTTTAGCGGCTCTGCTAGTGAAGGACAAACAGACAAAGGGCAAATTTTAATTCTGCCTTCATCGGATGCCGATCCGTATGCCGGAGTTTCGCCGCACGCGGAAACTTTGGAGCAGCGCGCTTTGACGCTTTGGCGGCTAGCGCAAAATGCGCCGGATTTTTTGCTTTTGACGGCTCGCGCGCTTGTTGCCAAAACCGTCGCGCCTGAAGAGTTAAGAAACTTGGGCGCATATCTTCGGCGAGAAGAAGATTTTCCGCCCGAAGAATTAATCGAAAAGCTCGTCGCTTGCGGCTACGTCCGCGAAGAACCCGTCGCGGGCGTCGGGCAATTTTCTTCGCGCGGCGGAATCGTTGATGTTTGGTCGCCCGATTGCGAATTGCCCGTGCGCGTCGAATTTTGGGGAGATACGGTTGATTCGATTCGAGAATTCGACCCGGAAACTCAGCTTTCAACCCAACAGCTAAAAGAAATCTCATTTGCGCCGATGCGCGAATTCGCGGCTTTGCCGCAGGATTTCCGCGACTGGGCGTTTTTCGCGCGCGAAAGATTTTCGGACGAACGCTTTGCGCGCGCTTTGGCTGATCGCACGCAGTTTGCCGACGAAGGCGAATCTTTTTCCGGCTGGGAGTTTCTGCTTCCGGTTTTGCACGAACGCAAAGGCGCGGCTTTCGATTATTTACCGAAAGACGCGGTTTTAATTTTTGACGAACCGGCAAGCGTCGAAAAATATCTCGGTTCGTTTTATCAAAATCTGGAAAACAGTTTTGAGGAAACAAACCGAGCCGACGAATTAGGATTGCCGCCGAACGATTTGTTTTTGACGCCCGATGAATTGCGCGCGCAGATTAATGAAAAACAGCGGTTAGAGCTTCGCGCTTTGGGACGCGCAGCCGCCGCGACTGATGAAAGTCTGGCGTTTGAAAACGAAAATCCGCAAATTCAAATTCCAAATATAAAATCTCAAACTGCAAAACCTTTATTTCTGTTCTCAACTGCCGAGAAAGCAGCCGAAATAGAAATCATTTCCCGCTCCGCGCGTCGTTATCACAATCGAATCAGCGAATTAGCGAGCGACTTAAAACGCAGCCAGCAGCGAACGACGAGCAACGAACAGCGAACAATTTTCGTTCTGCGAACAAGCGGAATGCGCGAGCGCGTCAGCGAGCTTTTGCGCGAATCTGAAGTTAGTTTATCGTCTGATTCGTTTGCTCTCGGAAATCTAAGCTCCGGTTTTGAGCTTCCCGTTGCCAATGTAATCATTCACACAGAAGCCGACCTTTTCGACGAAATCGAAAAATATCAGGTTCATCCCGAATTTCAAGCGCAGCAGCAGAGGAATAAGGCTGAAAAGCAAAAGTCGAAAGGCAAAAGTCAAAAAGACAGAACCGGCGCGTTTTTGTCGGATTTTCGGGATTTGAAGCCGGGTGATTTTGTCGTTCACGTTGATCACGGAATCGGGCGTTTTGAAGGGCTGAATGCGCTTCAAATGGGCGAGCAGAGCGGCGAGTTTATGCTCGTCACTTATGCCGATAACGCCAAGTTGTATGTTCCGGTCGAGCGGCTCGATCTGGTTTCGCGTTTTTCGAGCGCCGAAGCGCAGACGCCGAATCTCGATAAATTGGGCGGCATCGGCTGGCAAGCCAAAAAAGCCAAAGCCAAACGCGCGATGCGCGATATGGCGGACGAGCTTTTGCGGCTTTACGCCGAGAGAAAGCTCGTGCAAGGCTACGCTTTTGCCGCCGATTCGCCGTGGCAGGACGAATTTGAAAACGCATTTCCGTACGAATTAACCGTTGATCAGGCGGTTTCGGTCGAAGATGTCAAAAAAGATATGGAAGCGACGACGCCGATGGACAGATTGCTCTGCGGCGATGTCGGTTTCGGCAAAACCGAAGTGGCTATGCGCGCCGCTTTCAAAGCCGCAATGGATTCAAAACAAGTCGCCGTTTTAACTCCGACGACAGTTTTGGCGTATCAGCATTACGAAACTTTCAAAAAACGCTTTGCGGCGTTTCCAATCACAGTCGAGCTTTTATCGCGTTTTCGCTCGCCTAAAGAGCAAAAAGAAGCTGTCAAAAAACTCGAATCCGGCGCGGTTGACATCATTATCGGGACGCACCGGATTTTGTCGAAAGATGTCGTGATACCGAATTTAGGGCTGGTGGTTGTTGACGAAGAACAGCGTTTCGGCGTCGCGCATAAAGAGCGTTTGAAACAACTGAAAAAGAAAGTTGATGTTTTGACGCTTTCGGCAACGCCGATTCCGCGCACTTTGAATATGGCTTTGACCGGAATGCGCGATATGTCGGTGATTGAAACCGCGCCGCGCGACCGTCTGGCGATTAACACGCAGGTTGTCCAGTTTTCCGATTCGGTGATTAAATCGGCGATTGAATTGGAAATGTCACGACAAGGACAAGTCTTTTTTATTCACAATCGCGTAGAGACAATCCAATCAATCGCCGCTTTGATTAAAAAAATCGTGCCGGAAGCCCGAATTATCGTCGCGCACGGGCAGATGAACGAGCAGGAAATGGAAACGGCGATGCTCGATTTTGTTGATTATAAATTCGACGTTCTGGTCGCCACGACGATTATTGAAAATGGCATTGATATTCCGCGAGCGAACACAATTATCATCAACCGCGCCGATAATTACGGTCTATCGCAGCTTTACCAATTGCGCGGTCGCGTCGGTCGCTCAAATCGCCGCGCTTACGCTTATTTGTTGATTCCGGGCGAGCTAACGCTGACGCCGATTGCGCGGCGCAGACTTTCTGCAATTCGCGAGTTTTCGGATTTGGGCGCGGGTTTCAGAATCGCCGCGCTCGATTTGGAATTGCGCGGCGCGGGAAATATGCTCGGCGGCGAGCAATCGGGACACTTGGACGCGCTCGGTTTCGATTTGTACACCAGAATGCTCGAACGCACTGTCGCCGAAATTCGCGGCGACGAGATTGAGGACGAAGCGAGCGTTTCGATTAATCTCGGCGTTGACG
This sequence comes from Pyrinomonadaceae bacterium, assembly GCA_036387135.1. GTDB lineage: Bacteria > Acidobacteriota > Blastocatellia > Pyrinomonadales > Pyrinomonadaceae > JALZCH01. The sequence goes on from DASVUH010000044.1 coordinate 53,028, forward strand.
TTTCGATTCCGACCGAATATATCGCCGATATGTCGCAGCGCTTGAGAACTTACAAACGCATTTCATCGGCAAATTCGGAAGAGGTTTTAAATAAACTTTTCGCCGAAATCCAGGATCGTTACGGGCGCGCGCCGGAATCCGTCGAAAATCTTTTTAATTACGCCAAACTTCGTCGCCTTGCCGAAGAAATGCGCGTGCTTTCGATTGATAAAACGCCGCAGGGAATTGCTTTTAAACTGTCGGAACGCGCAATGGTTGAACCGGAAAAATTGATGGATTTGGTTAATTCCGGCGAAGGCATCGGTTTTTCGCCGAACGGAGTTTTAAGAATTCCGATAAATTCCGCAGACGAAAGCCAACAAATTCTCGATTCCGCGCGTCAAATCTTGCACGAAATTCGTTCTAACGGGTAAAGTAATCAGTAATTAGTAATCAGCAATAATAAATATTCGCAAATCGGACAGACCAATTCCTGCAATCATACTAATTACTAATTACTTTTTACCAATTACCAATTACTAAAAATAGGAGTTACAAAGTGAGATTTTCCAAAACTGCTTTTGTGCGGTTGTCAGTTTTATTTGCCGCAGTTTTTTTATTCAATCTTTCCGGTTTCGCTCAGGAAACCGAACAGCGCGTAGTTGATGAAGTCGTCGCACAGGTCAACGAAGGCGTGATTACTTTGTCGCGCATCAACCGCGAGATTAACAGCCGCACCGATGCGATTCTGGCGCGCGGTCAGACCGATGGAAAAACGCGCGAACAGCTCGTCAGCGAGTTTAACGCCAAGCGCAACGAGTTGATTGTTGATTTGATCAACGAAGAGCTGATTATGCAGCAAGGCAAAGAGCTTTCGCTTGAAAATGAAGTCGAGCAGGAAATCAACCAGCGTTTCGTGCAGCTAATGCAGCGTTATAACATCAAAACGATTGAAGAGCTTCATAAACAGATTCGCGCCGAAAATGTCGAGCCGGACGAGCTGAAAGCTATCTGGCGTCGCGAGCTGATTCCCGCTCTGGTCTTTCGATACGAAGTTGAGGGCAAGCTTTATAACGGTTTAACGCAGAAAGAGTTGAAAGATTATTTTGAAAAAAATAAGGAGAAATTCCGCAAAGCGGAAACCGTCACGATTTCAGAGATTTTCCTGAGCTTTGCCGGACGCGACGTAAATCAAATCAAAACCAAAGCCGCCGATTTAGTCAAACAGCTTCGCGCCGGAGCCAATTTTGAAGCGTTCGTCGCGCAGCATTCCGAGCGCCCGGATTCGCAAAAAGAAAAAGGCAAAGTCGGCAGTTTTGAAGTTCCACAGCTAACGCCGGAAATCGGCAACGCAATTAAAAGTGTCAAAGCCGGCGGTTATTCAGACCCGATTATTACCGACGAAGGCGCAATGATTCTACGCGTTGACCAGCGCGTCAACGATTCCGCCACACCCGTCTTTAACGAAAATCAGGTTCGTCAGGCGATTACAATGGAACGTTCGGAAGCGGAGCGCAAAAAATATATGGCAAAACTGCGAACGGATGCTTACATTAAAATTGCCAAAAGCTATGAAACGGCGATAATGCCGATTCTTTATAAAGACGATAAGAAAAGCTAGTCTTGAGTCTTGAGTCTTGAATCGAGAGTCGAATTTGTTTCTTTTGATTCCAGATTTTTGACGCCGGAATCTAAGCTATTAAGTTGTTCGTGCGGCGCGGGAAGGTTGACGATTTCGCCTTCGATGCGCCGCACTTTTTCGTTTTCCTGAATCGGCTCGATTGCCGCATACGGAAGGCTGACCAGACCTAAAACGTAAAGCGCGAGCGCGAAAAACGAAATATATCCGGTAGCCGGGGCAAAATTCGGAATGCCTAAAACAGTGCGCGGAATGCCTTCAAAAATGTAGTTAATTAATTTATACCAGCCGCTTTCTTCGGGCGCTGCAAAAGCGGCGAGAATCAAATGCTTGAGCAAAAAAGCGGTTCCGAAAAGCACCGCTAGACTTCTGAGCAGCCGTTTGGCGTCGAACTCGGAAAACAGATTATTCCACAGCGTCCACAAAAAAAAGAACGAAAACAGCCAGAACAAAAAACCGCTTTCGGGCAGCACGGAATTTAGAGCCTGAGCCGAAGCGAAAAAAAGCGTCAGGAGTATTATTGCGTTAGCCGCGTTTGTCAGAATGGGAAAATCGTGCGAAATCCAATCGGCGAAGAAGACGAGCCGCCCGCGCAGAAAAAGCAGCATCAGCAAGCTCGCCAAAATCAAACAAACGAGCGGCGGCGGGATAAAAATAAAATTCTGCCTCTCCGCGCCGACGCGCAAACCGCCGAGCAGCGCGACCGTCAAAAAAATGAGCGGCAACAACAGAAAACGCCAGACTGCCAGATTTCTTTCGCGGACGTTCATTTATTTTCTCTCCCGCAAAACTTTGAGCGGATTTAAATCGTCCCAGCTTCGCTCGATGCCTTGTTCAAGCTCGGTTTTCAGCTCGACTGCAGTTTTTAATTTTAAATCCGCGTCGTCAGATTTGAAATTCGGGTTGAGTGCGATTGTTCGATTTGCCGTTTCCACACCTTGCCGGAAAAGATTGTCGTCGTTCCAGGTTCTGCCCCAACCTTCGCGGTAAAAGCTGTATGCCATATAAAACTGAGTTTTGGCGTCGCGTTTTTCTGAATCGGCTTGATTAAAGTTTTCGCGCGCCGCGCGGTAATTTTCCGCGCGGAAAAGCCGCAAGCCTTCGTCAAATTTTGCCTGATTGATTTCGTAAGCGCCGACCGTGACGGTTGCTTTGGTCGAAATCTCGGCAACCGTTTTCGGCTCAGTCCAGTAAAGCCAGACAATGAAAAAGGCGTAAACGATTGATAATAAAATTCCCGCTGTTTGGATTAGTTTCAGGTTCATCGTTTATAATCCTAGTCGAAACTAAAAGAGGTTTCCCGCAAAGTCAAACCTTTTTAGAATAAATAAAATATGTGTCGTTTATTTCTCTCATTAATTTTATGTTCGTTTGTGTTTCACATCGGCGTTTCCGCTCAAGACGCCAAAAACTCTCCGTCGCAAAAACAGCAGTGGAAACGTCTCGAAGGCGAAAACAAAGAATTTTCGGCAACCCTTCCCGCAGATTTTGATGTTTTATTTGTCCCGGAAAGTTTTAACGTTTTAAATCCGAAAGATTGGCAGCAAAAAACTTCTCTCTGGAATATGCATTCGATCAGAGCATATGAAAACGGTGCGGCAATAATTATCGAGCGATACCAAGCAAAAAAAGCGAAAACCGCATTGAAATATATGCTGGCAAGTCTCGGTGAAATGCGGTCTAGAACAAAACCGCCGTTACCGAGTCTGCAGGAGCGCGATTTTACAATCGGCAGTTTCGACGGACGGCATCTGGTTAAAGAGCAGGACGATTATTATTTTACCGAGATTTATCTGGCTTCGGAGAAATATGTTTATTACATCGGCGCAGGCGCGCGCGACAAAAACAATCCGGCGTTAGCGGCGATGCTCGCGCATCTCGAAGCCGACGGAAAGCAGATCGTTCAGCAGCCGAGAGCGACGCTTGAAAATATCGCCGCCGAAACGGAATCAATCTCGGCGCTTCAGACAACTCCGCTCGGTCTTTATATCGAAAAGATGAAGTTAAAAGAGATTGAGGAAGAACAAAAGAAAAGTATCGAAGCCGGTAAAACCGCGACTTCAAACGGATCTTCTACGACCGGCGACAAGCGGCTTTTAATTTTGAATCAACCGAGACCGGGTTATACGGAGGATGCGCGGCGAAATAACATTCAGGGAAAGCTCTTTCTCCGCGTGTTTTTTGGCGCAAACGGGCGAATCAGCCGAATCAACGCTATTTCGGGTTTAAGCTATGGATTGACCGAGAAATCAATCATTGCCGCCCGCCGAATATTGTTTTTGCCCGCCGAAAAAGACGGAAAGCCGATTTCGACCGCAAAGATTGTTGAATACCGCTTTACGATTTATTAAACCCGATGACAATCGCTTATTTTATCGAGCCAAAATCAATGCACTTATGAAGAAACAATTGATCTTTCTGTTTGTCTGTTTTATTTCCGGTTTGCTTTCCGTCGCCGCGCAAAAGATGTCTGCTGATTTAATCGTCATTAACGCCAAAGTTCGCACAATGGACGCGAGTAAGCAGACCGCCGAAGCATTTGCGGTTTTGGGAAATCGAATCGTCGCCGTCGGAACAAACGCGGAAATCCGCACATTTGCCGGAAGCAACACGAAAACCATTGACGCGGGCGGAAAATCGGTGATTCCGGGTTTTAACGACTCGCACGTTCATTTTCTCGACGGCGGCGCGGGGCTTTCGAGCGTTGATTTGCGCGACGCCAAAACACCTCAGGAATTTGTCGAACGCATCAGGAATTTTGCCGCCAAACTGCCGAAAGGTCGCTGGATTTTAAACGGTAATTGGGATCACGAAAACTGGACGCCGAACAATCTGCCGACCGCCGCGATGATTGACGCCGTGACGCCGAATAATCCGGTTTTTATTAATCGTCTCGACGGGCATATGTCGCTGGCAAATTCGCTCGCATTGAAGCTAGCCGGAGTTGATAAAAGCACAAAGGACGTTCCGGGCGGTGAAATAGTTCGTGATTCAAATGGCAATCCGACCGGCGTTTTGAAAGACGCGGCGATGGATTATGTTTACAAGGTCATTCCCGAAGCGAGTTTTGAGCAAAAAATGGAATACCTGCAAGCCGCGACCGATTATGCCGCTTCTTTGGGCGTCACGAGCGTGCAGGATATGTCCGCCGGAACGGATGTCGGCATTTATCAGGAAATGATTCGTCAGGGAAAACTGAAAACGCGCGTTTACGCCGTTTCACCGATTTCCGATTGGCAACGCTGGCAAAAAGCGGGCGTGCGCTACGCCTTTGGCGATCCGATGCTCCGCGTCGGCGGTTTGAAAGGTTTTATTGACGGCTCGCTCGGTTCGACGACCGCCTGGTTTTACGAGCCTTATCTGGACGCGCCGAACACGACCGGATTGCCGCTCGTAGAAACCGCAACGGCTCATCAATTCGTGCGCGACGCCGATAAAGCCGGTTTGCAGATTATGATCCACGCCATCGGCGACCGGGGAAATGATGAAGTCTTGAAAATTTTTGAGAGCGTCGCAAAGGAAAACGGCGCGCGAGATCGCCGCGTCCGCATCGAACACGCGCAGCATTTGAATGAAGGTTTGATCAAACGTTTCGCTTCCAACAAAGTCGTCGCCTCGATGCAGCCGTATCACGCGATTGACGACGGACGCTGGGCGCACAAACGGCTGGACGAAAAACGTCTGCGCGGGACTTACGCTTTTCGCTCGCTGCTCGATGCGGGCGCGACTCTGGCTTTCGGCACGGATTGGTACGTCGCGCCGCTTAATCCGATTCTGAGCATTTACGCGGCGACGACGCGCCGCACTTTGGATGGTAAAAATCCGAACGGCTGGATTCCAGAACAAAAAATCACGGTCGAAGAAGCCGTACGCGCTTACACCGTCGGTTCGGCTTTCGCCGAATTTCAGGAAGCGCACAAAGGCACAATTTCGGTCGGCAAATTAGCCGATTTCATCGTTTTGTCGGATGATATTTTTTCGATCAATCCGATTGAAATCGAACGGGTAAAAGTTTTGACGACCGTGATGGACGGCAAAATCGTTTATCAAAGCAAATAAACACATCTTTGACTTTCTCAAAAGTCAAAGACAAGCGATAATCTGTAAAATAAAATTAAAAGGAGACAAAATTGAAATGAAAAAAATATTTGGTTTGGCAATTTTAACCGCCGCTTTCGCCGTTTCCGGCGCGGCGCAGGAGTTAAACAGCAAAGGTCAGCCCGTAGTGAAAAGCAATGACAACGCGCCGGTTGAATTAAAAACGGGCGAAACAATCAAACGCGGCACTGCGCTCGGCGCGGCAAAAGCGGAACGTGTGGCTCTCGGCGATGTGATGAAAAACCCGCAGAAATACGCCGGGAAAACCGTTGCGGTAGAAGGCGTGATTGTTCGCTCGTGCAAAAAAGAAGGCTGCTGGATGGAGCTTGCGGCAAACAAAGACGCCAAGCCGGTCCGCGTTACGTTCGGCGACCACGCTTTTTTTATTCCATTGAACGCCGCCGGTTTAAATGCTAAAGCCGAAGGCATATTTGAAGTTAAAGTTTTGAGCAAAGAAAAGGTTGACCACATGGTTAACGACGACGGCGCGAAAATCGAGCGCAATGCCTACGGCACCGCCAACGAAATCACTTTCGTTGCGACAGGAGTTGAATTAACGAAAAGCAAATCTTAATGATGTATGCAGTAAATCACCGCTTTCCCACACAACCGGCGATTTACTGCATATTTTCGGCAACGTTAAAAGCGATTCTCACATCTTTTGTCCTTCCGGTTTCTGCTCTTCCTTAACGTTTATTCCCATTAATCGTATTTATTAAGGTTTAAAATGAGGGTTAAAAATATTCGATTCGTTATCGCTTTTCTGCTTTTCGCGGTTATTTGTAAGGCTCAGACGGTTAACTCACAAGAATGGATTCGTTTAGAAATGTCTGCCAAGAATTTTTCACTGGCTTTGCCGCAGAATTATCTTGTTGACAAAGAAAATCTTGATGCCAGCTTTTTTGTTCGCCCGATTGCGGCTGAACCCACAAATATATTTACCGGAAGCGGCTTACCTAAGTTGATTAAAGTTAATTCCCAGATTAGGTTAATGGCTTATCTTGACGAAACATATATAGATTTCGAGGAGCGACAGCTTTTTCAGGTCAGCCGCGCTAAAGATTATTTATGGCATTTTATTCCGCATGATTCATTGAAGGATTATCGAATTCAGGATTTTGAGGTTGAGGACTTTTTCGCGCGGCTTTACGTTCGTGAAAGCAGCGAAATTTCGGCAATAAAATTATACATAACTTATAAAGAAAAAGTGTTTATCTTAAGTTCTCGCGTTAACGCCGCAAACACTACGGTTCTGAAAAAACTTTTGAGATCCGTCAGATTAAACGGAAAGGTAATTTTGAAAGAAGACCAGCCGAATGCGACGGAGATTGTTAATAGCGTTCCAATTTCATCTTTAAAAACCAGTTCCGAAATTAATGCGGCTTTGGCTAATAAATCGGGAAAACAGACTTCCAAGTTGATTTTCGGACAGAATTATTCAACTAATGATAATCAAAATGAGCATAGCGAAGATAAAAAAATATATTCGCGTCCTCTTTTAATTCTCCGTCAACCAAGAAAATACGCATATTTTGAACCGGGAGAAAAGTTTACCGGCGTTGTGCGATTTAAAATTTCCTTTTTAAGCAGCGGCAGCATCGGGGAAGTTGTGTTATTGACCGATACTCCAAAATCGCTGGCTCAAAAACTGTTTAAGGAAATTCAGGAAATAAAGTTTTTGCCCGCGCAGATCGATGGAAATTCAGTTGATTTTAACAGGACGATGGAATATCAATTCGACATCAAATAAAGATATAATCGTCTGATAAATTATACGAGATGAAATCGTTTAAGATTCGCAACATTGAAATCAATCCGCCGCTTGTTCTCTCGCCGATGGCGGGCGTCACGGATTATTCTTTTCGCCGAATGGCAAAGCGGCGCGGCGGAATCGGTTTGACCGTTTCCGAGTTTATTTCGGTCGAAGGCTTGACGCGCAACAACCCGAAATCGAAACGGCAGATGCGTTTTTGGGCGGAAGAACGCCCGTTTGCCGTGCAGATTTTCGGCGGGCAGCCCGAACGAATGATGATGGCGGCGCAAATGGCTGAAGAAGTCGGCGCGGATATTTTGGATATAAACTGCGGCTGCCCCGCGCCGAAAGTCGTCAAAAACGGCGGCGGCAGCGGTTTGCTTAGGGATTTGCCCCGACTCGAAACGATTTTGAAAGAAATCAAAAAAGCGATTTCGATTCCGCTGACTTTAAAATTTCGCGCCGGTTATTCGGACGCTTCTTTGAATTATCTGGAAGTCGCGCGCCTCGCCGAAGATTGCGGCATCGAGCATTTACAGTTGCACGGGCGCACTAAAGAACAGGGCTACAAAGGCTTGGCGAATTGGGATTACGTTCGCGAAGTGAAAGAAGCCGTTTCGATTCCGGTATCCGGGAGCGGCGATGTCGTCTCAATCGAAGGCGCTTTGCAAAAATGGCGCGAAACGAATTGCGACGGAATTTTAATCGGTCGCGGCGCGATGCAAAACCCCTGGATTTTTCGCCAAATCGAAGACGTTTTGGCTGGGCGCGAACCGTTTCAGCCGACTTTGCAGGATAAACAGGATTGTCTGCTCGAATATTTTGAGATGTTATTGGAAGATATGCCGGAAATCCCCGCTCTCGGCAAAATGAAACAGCTTGCCGGGCAGTTTACAAAAGGCTTGGTCGGCGGCGCGCAGTTTCGCCAGACGCTTTATCATTCGCACTCGGTCGGGGAAGTTCTGGACAACATCGGCAGCTATTTCGAGACCTTGCAAGCGGGCGGAACTTACGGCGACGGTTTGGTCGAAACCCAAGCTGAAACGCTGGATTCATGCGACGCCGCTAGCGAAGATTCTTGCGAAATTGCAGTTGCAGCTTAAGTGCTGATAACAGTGGCGCAAACTTTTTCACGCCCCTTTGTTTAATCGCAAATTCTTTCAGAATTATTGCCAAGGTGATTTAATCCGCTTTGCGAAAAACGTAAAATGAATCCGGTTCGAAAATTCCCGTTTTCCAGCAAATATTTCCTGCAAAAACTATCGGGCGATAACCTTCAAGCTCGATTTTCGCGTTCGGCTCAAGATGATCGGAAGCGATGATTACCGCGTCGGGTTTCTCAGTTTGTATCGTGTCAACAAGCTGCGGGTAAAAGCCGACCGGCGTTTGATTGGCGTGTGACCAGAACCAGATTCGTCCTTTGGAGCCGTTGTTGAAATTATAAAAAATATTTTCATTAAAATACGGCAAAATTGCGATTGATTTCCATCCGCTGACGAATATTCTTTTATTCTCCAAACCATTTTCTTTAATAAACTTTGCCGTCGCGTAGCCGCCCGAATAAGGTTGAAATAAATCATAACGAATCGAGTAAGCCGCCCAGTAAACTTGAACCGCGAGAACCATCGTAATCATCGCCAGAACAGCCCGCGCGTAAATCGTTCGATTCTCGCTTTCGTCTCTGGCGAAACTGAGCCAGAGAACGAAAATCCAGAGAAAAAACAAAATGCCTTCGTGCCATAAATTGCGGTATTTGACGGCGAGAAAAATCAGGTTTAGCAGCAGCGGGAGCAAGTAGAGAAGCGTTAACTTTTTCCGGCGCAGCCAGAAAAAGGTTGCGGCTAGAATCAGGAGCGAACAGATAATTTGTAAATCAATGAACCTGCTCGTTTCATCCATCACGAGCGAGCCGGAAATCATCAATTTGCTGGAATCCAGGAAATTGAGCAAACTGTAATTATTCTCCCGCGCGAAAGTCTGATCCGGCGGCGGCATTAGCGTTAAAACAACAAAACCTGCCCCCAGCGCGAAAATCAAAACAGCGGCGGCGTGTCGAATTTTCAAGGCGCTGTCGAGCCGCTTTCGAGCTTTTACGAGATCGAAAAGATAAACCGCAAAAAGAGCGCAGGCGACCAGCCATGTATGAGCGCTGACGTTGGCGAAAAGCGAAAGCAGCAAGGCGTAAAGAATCGGCTTCTCAATTCTTTTCTCGTATTTAATTGCAATCAGAAACAAAAAAAACGGAATTAAACAATAACTTCTCGATACAACGCCATACTGGAAAAAAGTGAAATAGGTAAAAGGAAAAAGCGCTTTGATTATTAACGGAAACGGCGAATAACGCAAAAACAAAAAGACGCCCGCCGCCGCAAAAACGGCTGATAAAACATTAACCGAGAAATACGGCAAACCGAGCTTTGCCGGAATCAGCACCAGCAAATACCAAAGTGCCGGATGCCCATCATAACGAAGATTTCTGATTAAAATCTCCACCAAACTGAAATCGTTAACGTGCAGCCACGGCTGCGCTTCGTCCATCCACGGCTCGTGATTAAAAACCGTTAGTGCCAGCAAAATTATGTAAGCGGCAAAAATGAATATCCACAGTTTACTTTTAAGACTTTCGGTTTTATAAAAGTTAGACCAAAATGAATTGATGATCGGCATAAAGTAATCAATATACGCATCATTTCATCGCCGCGAAAGTTTGCAGGTAAGCTTTTCGGGAAAACAGATTGATTCTGAAATGTATATTATTCGCGGAGATTGTGTAAGGTTTCAGGATTTGAGCGTTCTAACAAATTGATCGTCCGGTTCGGGCTTATTTTATTAATCAAAAATGATTGCGAAAAAAGAAATACGGGGCAAAGCGCGCCCGTTCGGCAAGCCTCAAAATGTGCTGCTGCTTTTAGGCGGGATATTCGGGCTGTTGTTTGTATTCTTAACGCCACCGGCGCTGGTCGGGGATGAACCGAATCATTTTTTTCGCGCTTACCAAATTTCCGAAGGCGTAATTATCGGCGAAAAACGAGAGCATTTGAGCGGTGGCTGGATTCCGAAAAGCGTTCTGCTGGTCAACCGCAAACTGGTCGGCGATATTGAGATGAAAAGGGAGGTCAAATTCGACACCCGGCTCATTTCCGAATTCCTCTATCTACCGCTCAACGACGAAGATAAAGTTTTCGAGCGTTTTCCGAATACGGTTATTTACAACCCGATTCCTTACGCGCCGCAGGTCGTCGGGATTTTAATCGGAAAATTTTTTAATGCCTCGCCGCTTGTTTTGATTTATCTGGCGAGAATCGTTAATTTACTTTTTTTCCTAATCCTCGCTTATCTGGCAATCGTGACGACTCCAGTTCACAAGTGGGTTTTTTGCCTGCTTTGCCTGACGCCGACAAACGTCTTTCAGGTCGCTTCCGTTTCGGCTGACGCTTTTACATACGGCATTTGTTTTCTGACGATTGCTTATTTTTTATCTCTCGCGTTGAACGAAGAGCGAAAATTAAAAGCCGTTGACGTTGTCAAAATCTTTGTTCTTTCTATACCGGCGGTTTTGAGCAAGCAGGCTTATGTTTTGCTTCCGCTGCTTTTTCTGATAATTCCCGGTTGGAAATTTACATCAATCCGAAACCGTTTGATTACATTTCTCGCGCTGATAGCGGTTTGTATCGGCAGCGTGGCTGCCTGGTCGGCGGCTGTTAAACCGATTTTTCTGCCGTACAGAATTGACCAGCCGATAAGTCCCGAAGAACAGTTGCGCTTTATAATAAGCGCGCCGTTTTATTTCGTCTGGATGGTAATCAGAGAATATACCTTTAATTTCTGGTTTTATTTTAAATCGTTTTCCGGGCAGTTAACCTGGTGGGATTTATACGTTCCGGGTTTTCTTCCGGTCGTCGTTTTCGCCGTTCTGATTGCTTTTGCCTTGCTTGATAAAGATTCCAATTACGTTTTGCCGCGTTGGAGCAAAGCGATTTGCTCGGTGATATTCATCGGTACTGCGTTTATCGTCGCTACGCTGTTGTATATGACGTGGTCACCGATTCGCGGAAGCGGCATCGAAGGAATTCAAGGCAGATATTTTATACCGATTGCCCCGCTCTTTTTCTTGCTTTTTTATAACAAGAAAGTAGAATGGAATCTTTTTGACGATTACGCGCACAAAATTGTTTATCTAACGGTTGTCGTTTCGTTGTTAATTACGGCAAATAGTGTAATTTGGCGGTATTATGTTTGAAAGACTACGGTAAAAGTCGTTATTAACCGATAAAATATTCAATTACCTTTTTAAATCAACGAAAAAATTGGCATCTGAGAATTATATACGAATGAATAAAACTGAACTGCGCCCTCGAAGGGTTGCAATTATCGGAGCCGGTCCCGCGGGACTAACGGCAGCTTATACTCTGCTCAAAAAAGATAAAGAGGTTGACGTAACGATTTTTGAAGCCGACCCGGAATATGTCGGCGGCATTTCGAGAACCGTTAAATATAAAGATTTCCGCTTCGACATCGGCGGTCACCGCTTTTTCTCAAAATCGAAAGAAGTCGAGGATTTTTGGACGGAAATTCTTCCCCACGATATGCTCGACCGACCGCGTTCTTCGCGCATTTTCTATCGCGGCAAATTCTTTTCCTATCCGCTCAAAGCGTTTGAAGCCTTGTTCAAGCTCGGCGTGTTTGAATCTACGGCTTGCTTGCTTTCCTACTTTAAAGCTCAAGCCGCGCCAATTGATAATCCGAAAAATTTTGAAGACTGGGTGAGCAATAAATTCGGAAAACGGCTGTTCTCGATCTTTTTCAAAACTTATACGGAAAAAGTCTGGGGAATGAACTGCAAAGACATTTCAGCAGATTGGGCGGCGCAGCGAATCAAAGGTCTCTCGCTGGCTTCAGCCGTTAAAAACGCTCTCCTGCCAAAAAGAAAGCCGAAAAACCGCAAAGAAGTTATCAAAACATTAATTGACACTTTCCGTTACCCGCGACTCGGACCGGGAATGATGTGGGAAGCCTGCGCCGAAAAAATCAAGGAAATGGGCGGAAACGTTTTGATGGGGCGCAAAGTCGTCGGTTGCGATTGGGACGAAAAGCGCAATTTCTGGGCGATTAAAATTCGTGATGCAAACGGGGAAGAAAGCCAAATTCAAGCCGAGCACGTCGTTTCCTCGGCTCCGATGAGACAATTGGGTTTGTCGCTCGCGCCGAAACTTTCGGATTCGGCAATAAATGCCGCCAATTCTTTAAAATATCGTGATTTTATAACCGTCGCGCTCATCGTCAAAGACCGCGAGCAGTTTACCGACAACTGGATTTATATTCACGACCCGAAAGTTAAAGTCGGCAGAATTCAGAACTTCAAATCGTGGTCGCCCGAAATGGTTCCCGACCCGGAAATGTGCTGTTACGGTCTGGAATATTTTTGTTTTGAAGGCGACGGATTATGGGCTTCTTCGGATGAAAATCTGATTGAATTAGCCAAAACCGAAATCGAAAAGATCGGCTTGGTCAAGGCGGGCGATGTCGTGGACGGCTGCGTCGTCCGGCAGCCGAAAGCATATCCGATTTACGACGATGAATATGCGGCGCACGTCGAGACTCTTAAAACCGAAATCGAAACGAACTTTCCGACAATGCACGTCGTCGGTCGTAACGGGATGCATAAATATAACAACCAGGATCACGCGATGATGACGGCGATGCTTTGCGCGGAAAATATTTTAGCGGAAAAACGGCTTTACGACGTGTGGCAGGTTAATCAGGATGCCGAATATCACGAAGAAGGAAACGCGGGCGACCAATCATCAGCGAGCGGGCTGCGAGCCGTTCCCACGCGAGTCGAATACTCAAGCTAAAAAGCAAAAAAAGACTGTATAATCTCAAAATAAAAAAGGCGCAGTTGAGCGCCTTTTTTATTTTGTAAAGTTACTCAACCGTTACGGATTTTGCCAGATTTCGCGGCTGATCAACATCACACCCGCGTCTGACTGCAATGTGATACGACAGAAGCTGCAACGGAACAACCGCCAGAATCGGCATCAGCAAATCCGACGCCTCCGGTATCGAAACGACGTGATCCGAAACTTTTGAAGACATTTCATCGCCTTCGGTTAAAATCGAAATCACGATTCCGTCGCGCGCCTTGACTTCGACGATGTTTGAATGCGTTTTTTCATAACGCAGCTCGCTCTGCGCGTTGCCGGTTTCGCGCGGATTGACGATGACGACCGGCAGACGTTCGTCAATCAGCGCGTTCGGACCGTGTTTCATTTCACCCGCCGGATAGCCTTCGGCGTGAATGTAAGAGATTTCTTTTAATTTCAGAGCGCCTTCGAGCGCGACCGGGAAATTTATTCCGCGTCCCAGATAAAGAAAATCCGTGCAGCGGAAAAATTCTTTTGATAATTCTTCGATGTCGTCCGAATCGTTTAAGAGATTTTCGATTTTGACGGGCAATTCAGCCAATTGCTGCGCGTGATATTTCGCTTTTTCGCCGTCGAGCTTGCCGCGCAGTTGACCGAGATAAAGCGCGAACAAATAAAGCGCGACCATTTGCGAAGTGAACGCTTTTGTCGAAGCGACACCGATTTCCGGTCCGGCGTGCGTTAAAATCGTGCCGTCCGATTCGCGCGTAATCATCGAGCCTTGTACGTTGCAAATTGCCAGAATTTTGCAGCCCTGCTGTTTGGCTTCTCGCAAAGCTGCAATCGTATCGGCGGTTTCCCCGGATTGCGAAATAACGATCAGCAAAGTGTTTTCGTCCAGAACGGGCGAGCGATAGCGAAACTCCGATGCGTAATCAACTTCAACCGGAACGCGCGCCAATTGTTCAATCATATATTTCCCGGCAAGCCCGGCGTGCCAAGAAGTGCCGCAGGCGGCGATTTTGATTGAAGTAACCTGCCGAAAATCTTCGTCCGTAATCTGCATCGGATCGAGATAAACCCGCCCGGTGTCCAAAGAAATTCTGCCCTGAACCGTGTCGCGGACGGCGCGCGGCTGCTCGTAGATTTCCTTGAGCATAAAATGCTTGAAGCCGCCTTTTTCCGCCGCAATCGGGTCCCACGTGATTCGCTGCTGTACGGGTTCGACAATGTTTCCGTCAAAATCGGTGACGCGAACGGAATCACGAGTTAAAACCGCAATTTCGCGGTCTCCCAAAAAGAAAACGTCGCGCGTATGCTGTAAAATCGGCGGAACATCCGATGCCACAAAAAATTCGCCGTCGCCTAAACCGATAACAACCGGCGGACCTTCGCGGACGGCGATAATCGTGTCGGGTTCATCCGAAGATATAATCGAAAGCGCGAAAATTCCGCGCAGTTCTTTGACGGTTTGGCGCACCGCAAGTTCGAGATTTGCTGCGCCGTCGCGCATTTTTTCTTCGATTAAATGCGCGACGACTTCGGTGTCGGTTTCGGTCACGAAACGATGGTCAGAGGCGCGCAGGCGATCTTTTAACTGCGAATAATTTTCGATAATTCCGTTATGCACGACGACAATGCGCCCGGTGCAGTCGCGGTGCGGGTGCGCGTTTTCTTCGGTCGGGCGTCCGTGCGTCGCCCAGCGCGTGTGACCGATGCCGTAGTTTCCGTCCAAAGGACTTAAGCGGATACATTCTTCGAGATTGCGCAATTTGCCTTCGGCGCGGCGAATCTCCAATTTGTGATGATCGTCAACGACGGCGATTCCAGCCGAATCGTAACCGCGATATTCCAGCTTACGCAGCCCGTCAATAATGACCGGCACGACTTGTTTATTTCCAACGTAACCAACTATTCCGCACATAAATTAAATCTTATTCAGATGAGTGATAAACCTGCCAAATAACAATTAGAACCGCTTCTTCTTCCAGAGCGTTAAACGCCGATTTTCTGATTTCGTCGGTGTAATTTGAAAGTAATTCCAGATGTTCCTGAAAAGAAAAAGGCGTGTCCGTGTAAATTAAATTGACTCGGTCTTGAATTTTGCTTCCGAAGTTTGAAAGGTAACTGCCGTCAAGCCCGCGAATTATCGTACAGCCGCCGAAAGCGTAAGTGAATTCTTCATCAAGGGCTTGAATCAAATTCTGGTAAGAAGGCTTGAGCAAATCAGGTAGATAAACTTCAATTCTTCCCTTTGCGAACAGTGGCAATGAATTTCTCCTTTCGCTTGGAAAATTCCTTCACCCTCTTGATTGATTCTTCCTCTGAGAGTTTCGCCGGTTCGGGACGCTCAATTTTTACTTCTTTAACAATCTTCAAATTCCGTTTCATTTTTTTAGCCTCGCAGCCTTATCAATTTTAACACAGAACCTGTTCACGCTTCGGTTTCTTTCTTTTCTTCAATGTTTAGAGATTTGATGACTCGGGCGGGCGCGCCGACCGCCAGTTTGTTTGGCGGAATGTCTTTTGTGACGACCGAACCGGCGCCGGTTACAGCGCCGTCGCCGACATTAATGGGCGCGACCAGCATTGTATCCGAACCGATTTTGACGTTTGAGCCGATTGTCGTTCGATTTTTGTTTTTGCCATCGTAATTGCAGGTGATTGTTCCCGCGCCGATGTTGGTGTTTTCACCGATTTGCGCGTCGCCGAGATAAGTTAAATGGCTCGCTTTGGTTTTTCTGCCGACGATTGATTTTTTGACTTCGACGAAATTGCCGATTTTCGCGTCCTGTTCGATTTGCGCGTTGTTGCGAATGTGCGCGAACGGTCCGATTGCGCAGTTTTCGCCGATTGAAGAAGTGTCAACGACGCAGTTTTCCAAAATCGTGACCGATTTTCCGACATAAGCGTTTGTCAGGCGCGAGCCGGAACGAATCTCGCAGCCGTCGCCGATGTGCGTTTTGCCTTCGATTGTGACGTTCGGATGAATTATGGTGTCGCGCCCGATTTCCGCATCTTCGGAAACGTATGTGTGTTTCGGGTCAATCAAAGTCACGCCGTAATCGCGCATCAGGCGCGAATTGATTCGGCGGCGCAGGATTTTTTCCATTTCCGCAAGCTCTTCGCGGTTGTTGATGCCGGAAACTTCGCGGAAATCATTGTGCGAATAAAGCGAAACCGGCTCGCCCGCTTCGGATAAAATTAGGGGCGCGTCGGTTAAATAGTATTCGTTTTGTTTATTGTCGTTTCGCACTTTGGCGAGAGAATCGAAAAGCATCCGTGAATTAAAACAATAAATTCCCGAATTGATTTCCCGTATTTTTCTTTCTTCTTCCGAAGCGTCTTTTTGTTCGACAATTTTTTGGAAAAGCCCGAATTGATCGCGCACAACACGCCCGTAACCGGTCGGTTCGTCAAGTTTGACGGTTAAAATCGTGCAAGCTGCGCCGCGTCCGCGATGCGTCCGATGTTGCTGGACGAGCTTGGCTAGCGTTTCGACTCGAATCATCGGCACGTCGCCCGACAAAATCAGCAGCGTCGAGTTTTCATTTTCAAAAAACCGGCGGGCGGACAAAACAGCGTGTCCGGTGCCGAGCTGTTCCTTCTGTAGTGCAAAAGAAACGCGGTCGTCGTTGATTTCGGTTTTGACCGATTGTTCGACTGCTTGTGCTTGATGTCCGACGACGACGACGATTCTGCGCGGGTCGAGCGCAGCCGCCGTGCGAACAACGTGCGCTATTACGGGTCTGCCGCCCAATTTGTGTAAAACCTTTGCCGTTTCCGATTTCATTCTCGTTCCCAAACCGGCGGCGAGAATGAGAATGTCTAATTGCGGCTGCGTCGTTTCTTGTGTTGAACCTTCCATTTGCTCGTTCTTGGTGAAAATTAGAATGCCGCAAGCTGTTCAAACTGTGCTTTTACGGCACAATCTAAGACAACTTGCGCCAGCTTTTCAGGATTGTGACGCACTTTTTCACCTGCGTCCAATAAATCGGCGCGAATCAATTCAACCGAACGCCCGCGCAAAACGGGCGAAAGCGAATCGCCCAGCCCGATTTGATGCGCCCCTTCGGCGGCGTAAGCGGCGGTTTGTTCTGCGGAAATCTCGCGGTTATTGACGACGACGTAATCAAAATCAATTACCGGAGCATATTCTTTGACTTTTTCGAGATGCTGCGCCGAAGTAAAATTGTCGGTTTCGCCCGGCTGAGTCATTAAATTGCAGATAAAAATTTTCGTAGCAGACGAAACGGCAATTGCTTCCGCCATTCCTTCAACCAGCAGCGGCGGCAGCAAGCTCGTAAAAAGCGAACCCGGTCCGAGCGTAATCACATCAGCCGAAGCGATTGCTTCGAGAGCTTCGGGCAGCGGCGAGCAGCGTTCGGGTTCGAGCCACATATTTTTGACGATTGAATTTGCCGCAGTAATGTTCGATTCGCCGCGCACCAGCGAGCCGTCAACCATTTCCGCAACGAGCCGCACGTCGCAATCGGTGGCGGGAAAAATCTCGCCTTTGATTGCCAGAACTTCCGAAGCGTGACGCACGGCTTCGGCGAAATCGCCGCCCGAAATTTCGGTTAAAGCGGCGAGAAAAAGATTGCCGAAACTGTGTCCGCCAAGCTCGCCTTCGCCGCGAAAACGATATTTGAAAAGTCTGGAAAGCAACGTCGAATCTTCCGACAATGCGACCATACAGTTGCGAATGTCGCCCGGCGGCAGCATTTGCAGCTCATCGCGCAGACGCCCTGAGCTTCCGCCATCGTCAGTCACGGCGACGATTGCCGACAGCGAGTGAATTTCGGGGAAATCGTCGTAAGATTCCCCGACAAAATGTTTTAAGCCGCTCAAGAGAGTTGCCAAACCTGTGCCGCCGCCGATGGAAACGACGTTTAAGCGATTGTTAGTGGTTGGGAAATTTCGGTAAATCATTGCTGCATTAAAAGGCGCGGGAGAGCGACAGCGCAATGGGCAAATAATACCAAAATTCTTTTGTGCTGTCGTTCTTTATAAACATTATTCGTGTGAGCTACAAGAAAAATTTATCAACCGACCGCCAGTTGATAGCATTATTAATCTAATATTGGTAAAAAATGTTAAATTTCATAAAACACTTGAAGTCAAAAATTATAATGTGCTAGATTTGAACGTGGGCGGAGTTCCGCACCGCCGTTATTCTTCTTTGAGGACGGCTGCAAAAATCCCAGCGAATATTTTTGCTTCCGACGCGCCCGCACGCTACACTGCATAAAGCAAGCATTTTTCGCATTTCTATCAAAAAAGAGAGCTTTTTCCGATGAAGGAAACTCAAATTATCTTACACGAACAGCAGTTTCAAAGGCTGAAAACTGTGATCGCGCGATTGAGCCTTGAAACCGCTGCCAGAATGGTTTTGCTGATTCACCGCGACGGGCAGCCGATTGCTTTTCACGGCGACTTTCAGACGGTTGACACGACGAGCTTTTCTTCGCTGGCGGCGGGAAACGTGGCGGCGACATCAAGTATGGCGCGGCTGATCGGCGAAAACGCTTTTCCGGCTCTGTCGCACGAAGGCGAGCGCGAAAGCATTTATATTTCCGTTGTCGGACAAACGCTGCTGGTCGTCGTTTTCGACGAACGCTCGACGCTCGGCTTAGTCAAATTGCGCGTCAAACGCGCCACGCAGGAAATCGGTTTGATTCTCGAAGAAGTTAAGAAACACACCGAAGAACAGCGCGCTCAGGAAGTCGCTCTGTTCGCCGAAATCACCGACGAAGATATTGACAGCCTTTTTAGTTAATGATGAATGCGGAATGATGAACGCGGAATTAAAAACGAAACATTCATCATTCATCGTTCATCCTTCATCATTTAATTTATGACTTTCATTAATTACGCATCGCGCGAAATCAACTGCAAAATCGTTTATTACGGTCCCGGCTTGTGCGGCAAGACGACGAATTTGCAATATATTTACGATACGACCGCACCGCAATCAAAAGGCAAGCTCATCTCTCTGGCGACCGAAACCGAACGCACACTGTTTTTCGATTTTATGCCTCTCGAACTCGGCACCGTTCGCGGTTTTAAAACCCGTTTTCACCTTTATACCGTTCCGGGACAGGTTTTTTACGACGCTTCGCGCAAGCTGATTTTAAAAGGCGTTGACGGTGTAGTGTTTGTCGCGGATTCGCAGGACGAGCGAATGGACGCCAACATCGAATCGCTTTACAATCTCGAAGAAAATTTGCAGGCGCAGGGCTACGATTTAATGCAGATTCCTTACGTTTTACAGCTCAACAAACGCGATTTGCCGAACGTCACGCCGGTCGAAGAATTAACTTCCGAATTGCAGCGCAAAGGCGAGCCGGTTTTTGAAGCGGTCGCTGCCAAAGGCGATGGAGTTTTCGACACTTTGAAGGCGGTTGCGAAACAAGTTTTGACGGAACTTAGAAAAAGTTGAAGGGAATTGAATTTAAAAGTGAAAGCGGCTGAGGTTAAATTCAACCTCAGCCGCTTTATTTTGCTTTGCAAGCCCTACGCCAGATCAAATCATACAAGACTTGTTTAAGTAAACTTATTCAACGATAATTCGGATTGCTACATCAAATAATTACTCTTGAGAAAAAAGAGAAAAAAAAGAAAATGAACACATATTACGAAAACGCAAACGGATTAACAGTTGCCGAATCTGCTCCGGCAGACCGCGCGGCATTTATTCGTCGCACTTACATTCATCTGGCAGGAGCAATTCTGGCATTCGTCGGGCTGGAATTCTTCTTGATCGCTTCGGGCGTCGGAGCCGTAATCGCCCAAACGATGCTGAGTGTCTCCTGGCTTTTGGTTTTGGGCGCATTTATGGGCGTCTCGTTTCTGGCAAATTGGTGGGCAAATTCATCGGCTTCGCGTCCGATGCAGTATCTCGGTTTGGGGCTTTATGTTGCTGCCAATGCAGTCATCTTTTTGCCGCTGCTTTATGTCGCCAATTATACAGCCGGTGGCGGCGTGATTTTAGAAGCCGGAATCTACACGATGGCGCTTTTTGCCGCTTTGACGGCAATCGTATTTCTCTCGCGAAGAGATTTTTCGTTTTTAGGTCCGATTCTGATGATCGGCGGATTTCTGGCGCTTGGTTTTATCGCAACAAGCCTGCTTATCGGATTTAGTCTGGGTTCGGTATTCGCATTGGTGATGGTAGCTTTTGCGGCAGGCGCGATTCTGTACGACACTTCCAACATTCTCCATCATTATCGCACCGACCAGCACGTCGCGGCATCGCTTTCGCTGTTTGCCAGCGTGGCATTGCTGTTCTGGTATATTTTGCGAATTTTTACTTCGTCCAGAGATTGATAATTTTGCGGGACGGCTCAAAAGCTTTGAATTCAAAGTTAAAAACAAAAAAGCGGACGCGGAATCCGCTTTTTTGTTTTTCCTTGCAGCATTTTGGGTAATTATCGAAACTAAAGGTAAATAATTATCCTGATTAAGAGAATCGTCTTGAATTTATGGCTGTTTACAGAAACAAGATTGTTTTTAAATTTTTATTTCCGACCTTTATATTTTTAGTGACTGTCTTAAATAGTTACGGTCAATCGAAATGTCTGTCGGAGGATGAAGTTAAAAAGATTATCGGCGGGATAAGCTCTCAACAAAGCGCCTCATTTAACAAGAAATTGCAGTTTGAGCTGTTACAAATCAAGCAGAGCACAGCGCAGATATATGAAGAGTTGTCTAAGTCCGCATCCGAATCAAAATCATTTGACGAGCGTTTGAAACGACAACAGGCTGCGAATGCCGCTCAATTCTGCCAAATCCTAAAAGAACACGGTTGGACGAGCAAAGCTCTGGTTGGCGCAGAAGCGGCTGAAATCGCGCCAATAATCTTTACGGACGGTCTTTCTTTGGAATTCCAGCAGCAGTTAATTCCAATTATGCAGGCGGCTTTCGAGGCTGGCGAAATCTCGAAAGGCAATTATGCGAAAATCGTGGATCAGCTTCGCGTTCGTTCGGGTAAAAAACAGGTATTCGGCACACTGGTCGGAATATCAAAGGATTTGCTTGTTTTGTACCCGATTGAAAATGAAGCAAAGCTCGAAGAGCTTCGCCGCGAATATGAATTGCCGCCGCTGGCAGACCAAATCCGCAGGCTCGAACAAAAATATAAAGCCGTGGTTATTAAGTCGCCGTCTTCGCCGCAGCTTGCGGCTCAGCAAAATCAAGCAGAAATCAAAACTGCCCCGAAAAACACAGAGGGAGAAAAAGATGATGTTTTGCGCGTCGAAACCAATTTGGTCAATTTAAATGTGACCGTGATGCCCGAAAAACCGGGTGCGACCTTGCCGTCTCTCAATAAAGATGATTTTACGGTCGTTGAAAACGGGCGCGAGCAAGCCATTGATTGGTTTGCGGCGACGCAGGTTCCTTTTGATATTACTCTATTGGTTGATATTTCCGGTTCCACTTCAAACAAAATCAAATTGATTCGGAAAACGACGCGAAATTTCATCAAAGCCGCACGACCTTCGGATCGTATTTCAATCATTGTTTTTGACGAAGAAGTCACCGTTATCTCGCCGCTCACGCAAGATCGGAATAAGCTGCTCGACAGCGTTGACAAAATCAAAAGCAGAGGCGGCTCCAAAGTCTGGGACGCTCTTGCTTTTGCGCTCAATCAAAGCACTGAAAATCAAAATGCGAATCAACAAAACCGCGAGCGGCGAATCGCGATTGTTTTTATGACCGACGGCGAAGACAATACGTTTATCGAACAAAACAATATTGAATTTTCCAACATCATTTTCGCCGATTTGCTTGAGAAAGTCCGGCACAGCTCCGCATTGATTGTCCCGATTCACCTCGACACGCGCGAAAGCTACGGACTCAGCGAAAAACTTTATAAAGGGACAAGACGGGCTTTGAATCTGCTGGCTGAGGAAAGCGGCGGTTTGTTTTACGAAGCGGAAGACATTGACGACCTTGAGGGCATTTACCCGCAAGTCGTCAATGATTTAAGCAAGGTTTACAGCATCGGTTATTCGCCGTCGAACGCCGAGCGCGACGGCGGCTGGCGCACGGTCAAAGTTAATATAAAAAAATACCCGAATCTAGCGGTTCGCACGCGAAAAGGGTATTACGCTCAATAGCAATATCTTCTCATTGAAATATTTAAATGGGCAAAACAAGCGGAATAACAATAGTAAAACGTTCGAAAACCGGTCTCGGTTTGTTTGCCGCCGCAGACATTCCCAAAGGAGCGAGAATCATTCAATACACCGGAAAATTAATCTCCAATGAAGAAGCCGACAGGCATCGCGGAAGATATTTATTTACGCTTGATTCCGAGCAGACAATTGACGGCAGCAGTAGAGAAAATCTGGCGCGATACATCAATCATTCCTGCCGCCCGAATGCCGACTCGGATGTCATAGGCAAAGAAATCTGGATCGTCGCCAAACGTAAAATAAAGGCTTCGGAAGAAGTAACAATCAATTACGGAAAAAGCTATTTTAACCAATTCATCAAACCAAAAGGCTGTAAGTGCGTTAAATGTAATCCTGTAGTTAAACCTCCGATTCCGACTTTTACCTGAGGAATCAAACAATTGAAAAACTTCTGAATTTCTCTAGAACAGCCGTCAAAATGCGAAACCGATGTTGAAAGACATACTTCTTCCGGGAAAATTAATTTGCTGCGCTCCGTTGATAAAGGTAAATCCGCCATCCGAAGACCCCGATAACGTGCGTAGAAAATTTGGCGACGACATATTTCCGATTGGATTTCCTTTACTGATGATATTGAAAACATTATTGACGTGAAGACCGAAATTGAGAGTTTGTTTCGGCGGCTTTTTATTCTTTTTATCTTCATTAAAACCGAAGCTCTTTGAGATGGAAGAATTAAAAACAAAGTTTTTCGATCCTCTGCCGAGATTTCGCGGAATCAGCTCGTCGTTCGGCGAAGGATTCGGGTCGAGAATGCCGTAAGGCGTTCTGATCAGATTCGGTTTGCTTAAATCGGTCGCAAACGAAGGTCGTTCGCTGAAAAAACCGTCGTCGTTAGTGTCGCGTCCGGTGTAAATATTAAATCTGGTGCCGGAACTGACGTAAAAATCACTGCTGATAGAAATTTTTTGAGCGGTTAAGTTGTAGAAAAAATATCCGCTGATGCTGTGAACGCCGCTGTAAGGAGTCGGCGCGGATTCCTGACTAAAATCATACGGGTCAAAAGCCGACCCGCTGCCGCTGACGATGTTGCTTTTTGATTTAAGATAAGCATAACGGATGTTTCCGAATAATTTTTGCGATTGCGGAAAACTTAAATTAATCGAGAAACGGTCGGTTACGGTTTTTCCGATTGACTGCGTTTCGTATACGTTTCCGACGTTTCCGAGCGGTCGAACCGCCATTGACGGATTCAGCGGGCTGAAAGTTCCGGCGAGCGGCGCGTTGATATTTTTAATCAAAGCCTGCCTGAAAGTCGCGCCGCGCGAAAATGTAAAATTCAAGGTATAGCCTTTCGGCATTTTCTTTGTAGCGGTAATGTTGAGCAGCGATTGATACGGCGTTTCAAATTCGTCATCGAGAAATCTTTGAGTGCGCGGCAGAGCGAATTGCTGAAGCAGATCAATTGTCGGAACGTTCGGATAAAAATCCAGAACGTTAGTTTCGGTCGCCAAATACTGCAATCTATCCGAATCGTTCGCCTGCATAATGGCGAGCGTGTTATTAAGCGCAAATCTGTTATAAAACAGTCCGTAGCCGACGCTGATTCTCGGCAGAGTGTAAAGCGGATTTTGTTTTTCCTTCGCTTTCGGCGCCCAGATTAATCCGAAGCGCGGCGCGAGGTTTAAACGGCTGCCGATGTTCGTCTGATTTTCGTAGCGGACGCCGAAGCTGGCGGCAATCGTTTCGGTTAATTTGTAACTGTTCTGCACATAAAATCCGACATCATACTGCGAAACTTTGATTTCGGGATCGCCGCCGGAAATCGTAAACTGGCTCGCGCCGCCGCCGAGTTCTCTGATTCTTTGATTTGAAAAACCCAACTGCCGGAAAAGTAGAGTTCGACGATAATTTTCCAAACTGTTGATTTGCGTCGTCAAAACATTTCCCGCACCGTCGGTGACCGGATTGTTATTTACGTCCAGGACGGGAGCGAGTCTGCCGCTGAAAGTATAAGTGCCGCCGAAATTTGCCGTTGAATTTTGATTTATTCGTTCGCCGCGCAATCTCCAGCCGAAACCCAAAGCGTATCTTCCCATTTGCCAGGTCGTTTCATTTGTCGCGTCAAAGCGAAAGTTTTTGTTTGAAACGTTCTGTTGCGAACCGCCGCCAAAAAAAGCGTCCAGAACATTGATTGCCGCTTCGCTGCTTCCTCCGAAACTGTTGTTTGTAGAATAAGAGACGAGCAAACGGGTTTGATTGACGACGTTTTCGTTTATCAAATTAGTATCGGAAAACTGTAAATAATGGTTTTGAGATTTACTCTCGTTGGCACGACTCGGAAGCGAAAAACCGCCGACATTTTGTCCTTTTCCGCGACTGGTAGCGAAATAATAATTGAGATAAAGCTTATGCTTTTTGTTTGGGTCGGCATTGATTGTCAGGTTGATGCTTTCCGAACGACTCGGCGCTGCAAAAGATTGTTTGAATTCGACGGGCTGTAGATTTGCATCTAAAACGACGGCATTGATCACCGCGCTCACATCGCTTTCCGTGTGACTTCCGTAAGCGAAGAAATTGGCTTTTTTGCCGAAGAGCGGACCCGAGAAATTAAAAAAGTAATTTCTCGATTGATACGGCACGCGCCGCCCCAAAAAAGGATCAGCCGCGTTAAGGCGCGAATCGGCAAAGCTGAAGCTCACATATCCTTTGAATTTATCCACATTAGACCGGGTGAAGATTTCGATTCCGCCGCCGAACGGACCGTCGTATTGAGCGGAAAATACATTTTGATTAACCCTGATCTGCTGGATTGCCTGCTTCGGCGGGATTTTCCCGCCTTGGACACCGTTGACGCTGACCGGCAATTCTTCGCCAGCCACCGCTTCGCCGAGACGCCTGATAGTTCTTTCCAGCTCTTCCTGATCGTCCGGCAAATTTTCGATTTCCCTCTCATTTAAAACCGTAGTTACTCCGGTCTTTTCCGCTTCAGCCGCATCACTTTCTCCGATCTCGACTTTTGATTCGACCGGCGCTACTTCGAGAACGATTTCAACTTTTTGAGTTTCATTATTATTAACTATGATTTCGTCGCCGGTGTATTCCTTAAAACCTGCGGCGGACACGGTAATCAGGTATTTTCCTGGCAACAATTTTAAAAATTGAGCGATGCCTGAAAGGTTTGTCTTCATCTGTTTTTCTTTTTCACCGGATTTGCCGAGCGTAACTTCCGCATCGGAAATCGCGCCTCCAAACTGGTCTTTGACGGTCGCAACAATTCCGGCGTTTCCGGTTTGACCGGGAGAAGCTACGATCAAAGCACAGAAAAAAGCGGAAAGAAGCAGGGCGTTTTTTAAATAGGGCATAAGAATCCTTTTGATTGAATGCGAGCGGCTAACTTTCCCTGACACGCCGAAGTAAAACAAAAGTTCCGATGAAAATGAGAGAGGCGAAATATTTATTAACGCCATTGAAAAATGCTCGGAAATTGTTGCGTTATCAATCGAATTGTTCGGCTCGAAAAGACGGTTTGAATAATAATTATTACTAAAAGGCTTCAAACAAGCTGAATAAATAAAGATATGTCGGAAGTTTCAAGTTGAAGTATTCATATTTTTAACGGAGGTTTAAAATATGCTTTTATAAAAGAGCGTCTTTTATGAATAACGAACCGCGTCAAGCTCTCCGAGATATTATCGCCAAATACGGCAAGGAAATTTGCAGCGACAGCAGGCGCTGCGAAGGATTGCTAAAGGATAATTGCGGTTCATATCGCCGGGAAATCAGTATTTTAATCAATGCGCTCGATGAGCGCGTGCCTTTGGATTTATTGGCTGGCGGAAACTCGCTGCCGCGTGAGCTGCTTTTAACACGTTTGGCAAAACGTCTGGAAGACAATCTGGCTTTAACCCAAAACGCCGCTGTGTGGGCTGTGGAATCGTGGGCGCTGGCACTCAACCTGATTACAGACCGCGAAGTTGCGGAAAGGGAAAACGAGCGAGCTAAAAATCAGGCGAAAGATTCGGATTTCGATTCTGAAATCCGAATCCGGGAAAACGACGAGAAAAACTTTCCTCCCAAACCAGCACCGCAGAAACAGCCGCCGCTAAAACAGCATCAACCGCCGCCGTTCGCGCCGCCACCGAATCCGTCGCCGCGAATAAACATTCCAAACCAGAATCAGCCCGCGCAAGTTCCGACGCATCCAGCGCCGAGAGGACAAACAGTGCCGCAACAGAATCAGGCTCAAGCGCCGATGCCGCAAATTTTCCCGAAAACGCGCGGGCGAAAAGTTCGCGGATGTTTTATCGGATGTTTTTTGCTGCTCGTTCTGTTAGGCATTTTGACGGTCGGCGTTCCATATACTTTCAGAGTTATGCGCGAAGCTCAGGAATCAATTCCGCCGTCGCGCGTGCCGCAGCAATAAAAAACTGCTTTTTAAAAGAACAGTTTTCATATCGAATTCATACACGCCGCGCGAGGCTTGATTTTTAAAACCCTTATTTCACCGAAGTTTTGCATCTGGCAAAGCTATTGCTTGATTACAAACTTCGATAAAATTTTTGTTTCAAAAGGAGAGATTTTTATGATTAAAAGACCGGGCGGCGAGCTTGCTTCGAGACCGCTGCATTTTATCTGGATTGCGGATTCATCGGGTTCGATGGAACAGGACGGGAAAATTCAATCGCTCAACACGGCGATTCGCGAGGCGATTCCGCATATGAAAAAAGTCGCCGAAGATAACCCGAACGCGCAGGTTTTAGTTCGCGCCGTCAAATTTTCAAACGGCGCGCAATGGCATATTTCGCAGCCGACGCCCGTCGCGGATTTCGCCTGGACGGATTTGACCGCAGACGGCGAAACCGATATGGGGAAGGCTTTGCAGCTTGTCGCAGAACAACTGAAAATGCCGCCGATGTCTGACCGCGCTTTGCCGCCGGTTTTGGTTTTGGTTTCCGACGGTCAGCCGACCGATGATTTTGAAGCCGGTTTGAAGGCTTTGATGAACGAGCCGTGGGGCAAAAAAGCCGTTCGCATTGCGATTTCAATCGGGCGCGACGCGGACAACGACGTGCTGCAAAAATATATCGGACATTCCGAATTAAAGCCGCTCAACGCGAACAGCCCCGAAGCCCTCGTCAAACATATCAAATGGGCTTCGACCGCCGTGTTGAAAGCCGCTTCGTCGCCTGCCGCTGCCGCCGACGCGCCGAAATCTGACGAACCAGTGGCAAGCGTCCCGATTCCGACCGCAGCGCCCGCGACAAACGCGCAAACCGCCGGAGGCGCCGCGCCGCAAACCGGGACGCCAAACATGGCTTTACCTGCCGACAGCCAGGACGAGATTGACGACGTTTGGTAAGAAGCATTTATGGCGAATGATAAACTAAGCGCCGAATGGCGTGTAATCGGCGAAACCGTTCCCGGCGCGACGCATTTGCGCGCCGGGATTCCGAATCAGGATGCGATTCTTTTCCTGCGCGAATCGAGCCGCAGCCTGCCGATTATAATGTCAATGTCTGACGGTCACGGCAGCCCGAAATGTTTTCGCAGCCACCGCGGCTCCAATTACGCAGTCAAAAAAGCCGCCGTTTTGTTCGGGGAATTTCTTGGCGAACGACGCGGCAAATTCGATTTGTCGGAAATCGAATCGAACAAAGATTATCTGGCGGGCGAATTTCTCAAACGCTGGCGCGAGGCGGTCGAAGCCGATTTGAAAAAAGAGCCGTTTTCCGAAGAGGAATTTAAAAATCTCGAAAAAAAAGCGGATGCGAAAGCCAGAAAGCTGGTCGAAGAAAATCCGCTGCTCGCTTATGGCGCAACGTCTTTGACCGTTGCGCTCGAAGAAGATTTTGCGATTTATATGCAGCTCGGCGACGGCGATATTTTGAACGTTTCGGCGACGGGTGAAGTGATGAAACCTTTGCCCGAAGACGACCGGCTTCTGGCAAACGAAACGACTTCGCTGTGTTTGCCGAAAGCGGAAAAAGATATGCGGTTTCTGGTGCAAAAATTCGACGGAAAAGAAATTCCGGCGATGATTTTGCTTTCGACCGACGGTTATCTCAATTCGTTTTCGAGCGAAGCCGGATTTTTCCAAGCCGGAACCGATATTCTGCAAATGCTCGCGGAGGAAAAAGGTTTTGAAGCGGTTAACGACAATCTCAAAGCGTGGCTCGAAGAAGCGACGCAAATGGGCAGCGGCGACGATTGCACGGTCGGAATTATTTATCGTCCCGACGCGCTGAAAAAAACTGAAAGCGCCGCAAAATCGGAAACCGTCAGCGCCGAATCAATTTCGACCGACCCGCAAACCGGCGAGAAAACGGTGGAAATTCCCGAAGCTCTTTTGCCTTCTTTAACTGAAAATCAACCGGAAGACCCGGACGACGTGACGGTCACAATCACGATTAAAAAAGATAAAAATAAATCTGCCAATAAGCCCATCGTGACGGTCAAAAAAACCGAGCAGGAAAAAGCAAAAAACGCGGGCGGCAATACCGATAATCAGAAAACCAAATGAACGATTTAGCGCGCCAAAAATTAATCGAAATCGTCGGGCGGCACGGGAAATCAATTGTTGATGACACGCGCCGCGCCGAAGGGCTTTTTCGCGATAATTTCGGCGGTTTTAACCGCGAAATCGCGGTTTTGACAATGGCGCTCGAAGAAGGCGTGGCGCGTGATTTGGCAGCCGCACAGCAAAGTGCGCCGTCCGCAAGTTTGCTGGCGCGTTTAACGCAAAGGCTGGTTGATAATCTGGCTTTGTCCGAAGACGCGGCAAAATGGGCGGTTGATTCATGGGCGCTGGCTTTGGGCGTCGTTTCAAACAACAATTTGAAAACGACCGAAACGCAAAACGCGGAAAAATCGCAAACAAATATTGTTCCTATTCCAAATTCGCCTGTTATTCAAAATCAAACAGGGCAAAAGCAGGGAATTTCAAACGGCGGTTTTGTAGTTTCCGCCGATAATTCCGGTGATTTTGTTTCAATTAGCGAAGCGATCAAAGCCGCCCCTGACGGCGCGCAAATTTTAGTTCGTCCGGGTTTGTATGAGGAAAGTTTGACGATCAGCAAACAAATCGAAATCATCGGCAACGGCGGCACGGTGAAAGACATTGTTGTCAGAAGCCCCGATTCCAGTTGCGTTTCGATGCAGGCGGAAAAAGCTGCGGTAAGAAATCTGACTTTGCAGTGCGCGGCGGGAGAATCGGGCAAACAGGTTTTCGGAATTGATATACAAAGCGGCGAGCTGCTTCTGGAAAACTGCGATGTGACTTCTGATTCGCACGCCTGTATTGCCGTTCGCGGGGCGGATACAAATCCTTTAATTCAAAACTGTCGCATCGCGAACGGCGCGGACGGAGGGATTTATTTTTTCGATTCGGCGGGCGGTACGGTTGAAGAATGCGAGATTTATCAAAATCGAAATGCGAGCGTCGTCATCGCGCAAAACGCAAATCCGCATTTTAAAAAATGCCGCGTCTCGGCGGGCGGAAACGCCGGTTTTTGGGTTTACGAAAACGGTTTGGGAACGATTGACAACTCGGACATTTTCGGACATCGCGCTGGCGAAATCCTCGCGTCTGGCGGCAGTCCGGTTTTGCGCGGCTGCAAGATTCATAACTCAAACGAATCGGGCGTTTTTGTCCAAAACAACGGCAGCGCTTTGCTCGAAAATTGCAGCATTTATGAAAACGCGGACGCCGGAATAAGCGTTGACGGCAGGGGCATAGCCTCCGCGAGCAACTGCCAAATTAACCGGAATGGAAGCGTCGCCGTCAGAGTCAAAGGCGACAGCTCGGTGCGCGTTGAAAACTCGGATTTAACCGGGAACGAATTGGCGACTTGGGAAACCGAAACCGGAGTTTTTGTCGAAAACAAGAATAATCGAGAATATTAAAGCGAAAGAGAAAAAGCGACGAATGGATGAAATTTTAAAACCCGGTCAAGTTATCCGTTGCGAGCCTTCGGGAATGAATTGCACGATTGAAGAATTGCTCGGCGCGGGCGGTCAGGGCGAAGTTTACAAAGCAGAGCTTGGCGGCGAAAAAGTCGCCGTGAAATGGTTTTTCCCGCAAATGGCGACGCCCGAACAACGCGCTTCGATGGAGCTGCTAATCAGAAAAGGTGCGCCGAGCGAGCATTTTCTTTATCCGCTCGAAATAACGACCGCGCCGGGCGTTCCCGGTTTCGGTTACGTGATGCCGCTCAGACCGAAGCGCTTTAAGAACATTGTAGATTTGATGACGCGGCGGATCGAGCCGAGTTTTCGCGCTTTGGCGACGGCTTCGTTTAATCTCGCGCACAATTATTTGCTGCTCCACGCGCAAGGTTTGTGTTATCGAGATATTTCGTTCGGCAATGCCTTTTTCGATCCAGACAACGGCGACATTCTGATTGCCGACAACGACAACGTTTCGGTTGACGGCGCGCCGGTTTTGGGCGTGTTGGGAACGCCGCGTTTTATGGCGCCGGAAGTTGTCAGGGGCGAAGCGATGCCCAGCACGCAGACTGATTTGTTTTCGCTGTCGGTTTTGATTTTTTATATGCTGATGGTCGCGCACCCGCTCGAAGGCAAAAAAGAAGCTGCCATTAAAGCTCTGGATTTACCGGCGATGACGAAACTTTACGGAAAAGAGCCGGTTTTTATCTATGACCCGAACGACGAATCGAACCGCCCGGTCGCGGGAATTCACGACAACGCGCTCGCGTTCTGGCGAATTTACCCTCAGTTTTTGCGCGATATTTTTATACGGACGTTTACCGCCGGCTTAAACGATCCGCACGCGCGAGTCCGGGAAAGTGAATGGCGCGGGACGATGGTGCGTTTGCGCGACACGATTTTTTATTGCCCGCATTGCTCGCTCGAAAATTTTTATGACGGCGAAGCGTTGAAAGCGGCGGGAGGAAATCCGGGTTTGTGCTGGGCGTGCGCCGCCGCATTACGTTTGCCGCCGCGAATCCGAATCGGAAAATCCGTTGTGATGCTCAATCACGACTCGCAGCTTTTTCCGCATCACGTTGACGACACGCGGCTTTATGATTTTTCTGCGCCGGTTGCCGCTGTCGCAGTTCATCCGACGAATCCCAACGTTTGGGGGCTGAAAAACGTTTCTCAAAACAAATGGGTGATTGGAGCAGCCGACGGCTCTATCAAAGATGTCGAACCGACTCGCAGTGTCACGCTCGCGGTCGGGACTAAAATTCAGTTCGGCAAAATGGAAGGAGAAATCCGAATCTAATTGTATTTAATCGTTGTTTTAAAGAACTGACGTAATTAAAATTAAAACAAAAGCTCAATGCGTAATAGCGAAAAGTTACTTCCAGATTCCTAAATAAGAAACCGCCCTTTCGAGCGGTTTCTTATTTTATCTTAGATGTACCGGTAGAGATTTGAACTCTACAATTATCAGTTTCGTCAGTAAGCCAAATTTCTTAAAACGACAAATGCTAATGCCGTCCCGCAACTTAGTAATCGTTGCTCGACGAGTTTGACGACGGCGTCGCACTTCCGCTGCGATCCTGGTCGCCCCTTGGTGCAGGCGTTTCGTTATGTTCGTGCTGGTTCGGTATCAAGGACGCGTTTTCTTCCTTTGCTTTTGCCGCTTGCGTGTATTGTTGTTTGTTGATTTCGTGCAAAATGTTCTCGCCATTATGCCCCGACCCGCCGACATCCCAGTGATCGCTTGTAGTC
This sequence comes from Pyrinomonadaceae bacterium, assembly GCA_036387135.1. Taxonomy (GTDB): domain Bacteria; phylum Acidobacteriota; class Blastocatellia; order Pyrinomonadales; family Pyrinomonadaceae; genus JALZCH01. The sequence goes on from DASVUH010000044.1 coordinate 85,200, forward strand.
ATTTTGTGTTTGCTCATTTTTCTTCCCCGCCTTTTACAAAAATAAAATTCTGACTCAAAACGCGCTTTTAGCTATCGCCTGAATGCGCGTTTGTCATTAAATGAATTTTAAATGACCACACTTTTCTTGTTTGTGCGGTAACAGACAAAAATAGGAACGCTTTTGATGCTTGATGGAGATGAATATGTTAGGGAAACGTTTACAAAGACTGAATTAAAATATGTAAAATCAGCAAATCAAATTTTGTTGAACTTAATATCAGGCAGGATATTAAGTAGAAGTAACGCAGTTGGAGGCAGAAACACTTTCTGTCAGGGAGTGTGCTTTATTTTCGTATAAGAAAGATAAAAAAGAGCCGCGCGTTTCCGGCGACTCTTTTGGGCGATTGAATTCCAGCCGAATCCATTAGTTATCAGCGACAAAGTTTATATCATCCGTTTCGCCAACAAGCGAAAGGACTTGCGCAGATTGAGTAAATGTATATTTCTTAGCTGAAACGCTGATTGTATAACTTTGACCAGCCGGCGTATCTACAAATCTGTAATAACCTAATGAGTTGGTCAGAACTGTTCTGGTTTCTCCGTTTTGATCTGTCAGAGAAACTCTCGCCTGAGAAATGCCCCTTTTTCCTTTTATCACGCGCCCTGCAACTGTGACTGAACTGGCAGTCGGCGCTGTATTGTTCACAGATTCGGAAAAGTTGTCTATATACCCGACAAGAGCGTTATTAGGTCCTGTTCTGCTCCAAAAGTCGAATCCGTTTACTGCTCGTGCAGTATTTCCGCCACCGAAGTTACCTGTTTTATATGCCGTTTCCCACGTTGATCCCGTAGCGCTGCCAAGCAAATTGTTGTTGAGATCATAAATTGAGAGCCTGAAAACATCATTAGGACTCGTGCCGTTTAATCCTGGGTAAAAAGTAATGTCGTAGTCGAGCCGGTACCATTCTCCCCAGTTCAGATTTTCTGCAACTGTGCTAACCATAAAAGTTTGATCGGCAAAAGTGTACCAGCCGATTTCAAATTTTAATTTGCCTGCTGCGGTATTAGTGTCGTTCACGACTCGAACCTGCGCATAACGGTTTGGATAATCATCTGCTCCGGTTCCTTTGCTGCTCGGATTAAGCTCGGCAAAGCGACCGTTTGCCAATGTGGAGATGACAGGAGTCGAAGGTGCCTGATAATAAAATGAAGCAGCAAAATGATTGTAAGGCGAAGCAACCACAGTTCCGCCGAGAGTGCTTCCCGGTTCGCCTGCCGGATCAACCGTAGCTGAATAGAGATGGTTTGCCACTCCGAAGAAATCTACATTATTTGTCCTTATGGCAAGCGATTGTGCTTCAAAAAAACTTGAGCTTCCAGCCGGCGCGGATTCAATAACGCCTTTTGTCGGACTGTTGGAAAAATATCCCCAGCCGTTTTGCCCGTTTACATCGCCGAGAGTAAATACAGGAGGCTCAAAGCCGGTTGAATAAGTTGTTTGTGCGGAAATTACTTTGCTTGAAGCAGTGAGTGTTATAAAAATGGTTATTGCGACAATCAGTTTCGTTAATTTAACAGTTTTCAAAATGTTCCCTCGTAAATGCTCTTATAGTCTACGCTCAACCTTAGCAGAACCAGGTTAAATGTTCGTCAATTCACGCAAGAAAAATAAAAAACTTATAAATCCGTCCCGGAAAAGGGCTGAATAAATTTGCAGAAACAAACGAAAAGGCTCAAGGTTTTGCCCTGAGCCTTTTGCCTTTTTCTAACCCGTATCTAAAAATGTATCTATCAGTGACTTACGCTGAGGCATTTTGAGTGATAGAATGCATTGAGATTGCATCCGGCAATACTTGGCGGTACAAGGTAAGTATAGGAAAACAAAAACCTAAATGGTTGGAGCAAGCATCGGACGCGGAGCGAAGAGGATTTTGGACGCGCTGGTTTACTGGCTGGTGAACGGCGGCGTGCATCCGAACGTTTTGACCTGCATCGGCGTCGGCATCAATGTTTTGTGCGCTTTGTTTTTCGGACTCGGACATTTTTTCTGGGCTGGAATCGTGATGATTCTAGCGAATTTGTTCGATATGCTCGACGGGCGCGTGGCGCGGGAAACCGGACAAGTAACGAAATTCGGCGCATTTCTTGATTCTTCGCTCGACCGTCTGTCGGATATGGTCGTGTTTGTCGGGATTTTATTTTTTTACGCGACCAACACGCCGCAGCGTTCGATGACAAACGTCTTTTTAGCCGCCGTCGGGTTAATGTTTTCCGTCATGGTTAGCTACACGAGCGCGCGCGCAGAAAGTCTGATTCCGAAAAATGATGTCGGATTTTTGCGCCGCCCGGAAAGAATCGTTTTGCTGATCATCGGCGCGCTGACGCACGTTCCGGGTTCAAACGGCTTTTTCGCCAATCGAATGCCCGCCGTGTTGTGGATTTTGGCAATCGGAAATTTGTGGACGTTTGTCCAGCGGATGATTTATACATATTCGGAACTGGAAAGAATTGAGCGCGTTGCGTCGGGCGCAATTGAAGCCGAAGAAAAAACGTCCGAAGGCGCGGCGCGTCTCGAAAAAGGCAAAACCGAGCCGCAGCCGGCGCATTAAAGATTTTGAAAAAACAAGTGTTATTTCCCCCGATTTATGGCGCTTTTTAAATTTTCTCGAAAGAGAAAACCCGATTCTGAAATTGAGCGGCGCGAACGGCTCTTAAAAAACGGACGCATCACCGAAGGCAGAATTCTCGACTGCGACGACGAAAATACGCAGGTTTTTTACATTTACAGCATCAACGGCGCGGATTACGAATCTTCTGAATTATTAACCGCCGAGCAGCGTTTGCGAACTCAGGACTACGCCCCGGGCGCAAAAGTTTCGATTCGCTACGACCCGCGCCAGCCCGGAAATTCAATAGTTGTTTAACGGCGGCATTGATGCGGGCGGAAACCGGCTAGCGACAAGCTAAGGTTTCAGAGGCTACGTTATATGAAATTAGCTGTTTCCGCCTCGCGTCCAATAACTTGTTGGGCATCTTTTTCGCACGCCTCAATATTTCTTTGCCTTTTTGTCGCAATATGTTTGAGACAAAACTTTCTGCGGCAACTTTGACGGGGCAAGACTGTAATTAACAAGTTCTTTCTTTTCCTCCATACAGCTTACAAGAAGACGCGCTGGAAAAACTCCAAAGTTTCCATAACCGCCGCCATATTCGTATTTTCCGACGAAAGTGACATTTAGTGTACGTCCAACCCCGTATCTCTTATTGTCTTTAATCTTTTTTGAGTTTGAGCAAAGTTCATCTTCAAAATCAACCCAAACCGAATTGTTTTCGTCGAGGCAATCAGAACAGAAAAGGCGAGAGTTTTCAAAACCAAAACTATATGTAGCTTTTATGCGCACAATTTTATCGCGGTAAGATTCCGGTTTTTGCGTCAAATCGCAGAACGAAACATCAATAACATTCAAGTTAGCGAAAGCCTTTTGATCTTGCGCCTGAATTAACAGAACAGACAAAAGAAAAAGCCCAATGATGAAAATGATTTTCTGCATATCTAATTGTCTCGTCTCGAAGATGCCCAACTTTGAATTCTACTGAATTGTAGAGTTCTTATACGGAATTTTTATACATCCGCTTTAACTCGGAAGTCAAACAAAAAGTTGATTTTATCAAGACTTTGCCGTATCTTTACGGCTATCCAAAAAAACCTTCGAAATTTTTCATAGGAATTATTCTGATTATGTCGAAACTCCTTGATAATGTGCGGAATTTGATGAGCGCTCGGCATTACAGCTATAAGGCAGTGAAAGGTTATGTTTATTGGATTAGGCAATACTATTTTCTTTCGCAATGTAAGACATCCGGCAGAGATGGGCGCGGCAGAGGCGGAACGATTCTTAACTTATTCGGGAGTCGAAAGATCAGTTTCGGCTTCGACTCAAAATCAGGGCTTATCGCTCGATTGTTTCTTTACAAGGAAGTTTTACAAGCAGGACAAAAGTTTCCGTTCGACTCGCATCAACCTGGACATACGATTGTTGTTTAAATGAGCATTTTTAGCGGTGCGGCAAAACAAGCCGGAAAACACGCTCGAAAAAAATGATTTTCTGGCTGCTTTTAGTTCTCGGTTTCTTTTTGTTTGTCATCGGCGTTTTCGTTTTTCTGATTACGCAGCCGCTCATTTTTCCAGCCGGAAAACTGCAAACAGAAATCTCCGTTAATCCTGAAAAATTAAAAACGCACGTCGTAAAAATATCAAACGATTTTTCCCCGCGCAGTTTTCCGTTCATACAAAATCTCGATAAAACCGCAGCGTATATCAAACAGCATTTCGAGACCGCAGGCGGCAAAACGTCGGAGCAGGAATTTGAAGTCGGCGGCAAAACTTATCGCAATATAATTGCTCGTTTTGGAACTGAAACATCGGAACGAATCGTCGTCGGTGCGCATTACGATGCCGCAGGCGCTCTGCCTGCGGCTGATGATAATGCGAGCGGCGTCGCCGGACTCATTGAGCTGGCATATTTGCTCGGTAAAACCGAACTTCACACGCAGGTTGAGCTGGTTGCATATAGTTTGGAAGAACCGCCCTTTTTTGGCACAAATAAAATGGGCAGTTATGTCCACGCGAAATCTTTAAAAGATCAAAATGCTTTTGTCCGCCTGATGTTATCGCTCGAAATGATTGGCTATTTCTCCGACGAGCCGAACAGTCAGAGGTTTCCGGTTTCGGTAATGAGTTCGTTGTATCCTTCGCGCGGAAATTTTATCTGCGTCATCGGCAACTTTAATAATTTTCTAACTGTGCGGCGCATTAAAGCCGCGATGCTTGCCGCCTCGGATTTGCCGGTTTATTCGACTAATGCGCCGGTTTCAATTCCCGGAATTGATTTTTCCGACCACCGAAACTATTGGGCATTTGGTTACGACGGGGCGATGATCACCGATTCCGCTTTTTATCGAAACCCGAATTATCATACTGCCGCTGACACGGCGGAAAAACTCGATTACAATCGTATGGCAAAAGTTGTCGAAGGCGTTTATAACGCAGTTGTTCAAACAGCGAAGTGATTTATGTTCAAAAAAATCTTAATTGCCAATCGCGGTGAAATCGCAGTGCGCGTAATTCGCGCTTGCCGCGATATGCAGATTTCGCCCGTTGCGGTTTACTCGGAACCCGACGCCGCAGCATTGCACGTACGGATGGCTGACGAAGCGTATTTATTAGGTCCGGCGGCTTCGCGTGAAAGCTATCTGCGGATGGATAAAGTTATCGAAGCAGCCAGACAATCGGGCGCGGAGGCGATTCATCCGGGTTACGGTTTTTTGTCGGAAAACGCCGAATTCGTTCAAGCAGTACAGCACGCCGGGTTGGTTTTCATCGGTCCCGAACCTTATGCGATGGAAGCGATGGGAAGCAAAACCGCCGCGCGCAAATTGATGCAGGACGCTGGCGTTCCGGTCGTGCCGGGAATGACCGAAGCCTTTTCCTCGTTTGAAGAAGCGCGTGACGTGGCTGCGGAAATCGGTTATCCCGTGATGCTCAAAGCGGCGGCGGGCGGCGGCGGGAAGGGAATGCGGCTTGTTTTTGAGGAAAGCGAATTAAAATCGGCGCTTGAAACCGCGCAATCCGAAGCAATCGCAGCTTTCGGCAACGGCGATGTTTATATCGAAAAAGCGGTCGTCCGCCCGCGTCACATCGAGATTCAGGTTTTTGCCGACAAACACGGCAACTGCGTTTATCTGGGTGAACGCGAATGCTCGATTCAGCGGCGCAATCAAAAAGTGATCGAAGAAGCGCCTTCGCCGATTAACGACGCCGAGCTGCGCCGCAAAATGGGCGAAACGGCAGTTAAAGCAGCCCTCGCCGTCAATTATGTCGGCGCGGGAACGGTCGAATTTCTGGTTTCCGATGTTGACCGCTCGTTTTATTTTCTCGAAATGAACACGCGCTTGCAGGTCGAGCATCCGGTCACGGAATTGGTTACGGGAATTGATTTGGTTAGAGAGCAAATTCGCGTTGCCGCCGGTTACGAGCTTTCGGTCAAACAAGAGGATGTTGTTTTGCGCGGACACGCGATTGAATGTCGCGTTTACGCCGAAGACCCGGCGAACAATTTTCTGCCTTCGCCCGGCAGGATTTCGCGTCTGCGCGTTCCGCACGGCGCGGGTGTGCGCGACGACGGCGGTGTGACCGACAACACGGAAGTTTCCATATTCTACGACCCGATGATTTCCAAGCTCGCCGTTTGGGGACGCGACCGGAGCGAGGCGATTGACCGGATGCGCCGCGCTTTGGACGAATACACGGTTGGCGGGATTCGCACGACGCTTCCGTTTTTCCGTGAAATCATCCGCGATTCGGAATTTATCGAAGGCAAATTGGACACCGGCTTTATCTCGCGCTGGTTTGAGCGCCGCGAAGGAGTTTTAGCCGAACAATCCGGGGAAGACGACGAAATCAGACTCGATATGGCGTTGATCGCCGCCGCTCTCGATTATCAAAATCAAACTAAAACAAATTCCGCTGCTGCCGCGCAAACGGGCGCAAACGGCGCGCCGGATAGCCGCTGGAAAATTGCCGGTCGCGCGGCTTTGCATCGGAGCCGAATTTAATTAAACTTCTGGGAGCGTTTTTTATTGAAAGGGAGCTTTATGAAATCATTTTTGAATGGATTCGTGGGAAAAAAAGTTGATGTCGTCTGCGCCGGCGGCGTCTCTGTCAGCGGGCAGATCGAAGCAATCGAAGCGGACGTTCTGGTTTTAAAAGATGATGAAGAAAAAGTCTGCTACGTGGCGATTGATAAAATCACGGTCGTTTGGGAAACCAAAGACAAACCTAGCCGCACCGGATTTATCGGCGGCTTCTCGAATCGTCATTAAATCAAATCACAAATAAAATCTGCGAAGAAAAAGCCGCCGGATATGGAATTAGTGTTTCTCAAATCCGGCGGCTTTTCTTAATTTAAAGTTGATTTACTTCAAATAGGTTTCAATTTTATTAAGTTGATTAAGCGGGATGCGGCGATAACCGACAATTCTGTTTTTCCAGTAGCCGTCGAATTTTGAGTACGTCACGCCTTTGCTTGTTGAGGCGTGGAAAAATGTGTTTTCGTCAATCACGATGCCGACATGACCGAGGCGGTTGAAGAAAACAAGCGTGCCGAATTGGGTTTTTTCTTCTTCGGCGGCAACCGGAAAATCGCTCCAATAATAACGCGCGCTGTTGCGGTCAAAGCTGATTCCGGCTTCGTTAAAAACTCTCCAGACGAGCGCCGAGCAATCAATCGAGTTCGGTCCTTCCGAACCGTAATGATAAGGCGTGCCTAACCAATTGTTCATCGCTTGCAGCATTTTGCCGCGAAAAGCCGCAGAAGAAGATGATGATGCCGCGTTTAAAGCCGCCGCGCTCGCCGCATTTGCCGGGCGCGAAGAAACGGTCGGGCGGACGTAGATGTCGTTAGTCAAAGCTTTAGGCGTTTGTGTATTGCGCGGTTGCGACATAACGCCTGATTTTACCAGAGGTTGCTGCGAAGCAGCGGGCGATTGATTGTTTGCCAAAGGAACGACTAAAACGGTGTTTTGCGTTGTGTCAGGAGCGCGGCGCGGACGCGATTGCTGGGCGGAAGCAGTTGTGGCGAGGGAAAACAATGAACAAATGGCTATACAAAGCCCAAACGGGACAAATCTCTTCATCGGCAATTAACTCCTGTTGCTTAAATTTTGATTTACTGCTGCGCTGCTTCGGCAAAAAGGCTCAGAAAAGGGACGCCCAAAGAGTCTCAAAGAGACGAAACGGCTCGAATGCCGTAAAACTTCCGCAAATTTATAAAATAAATTGCCCTGACGGATGTGGCGAAAGTTAATTTTTTTTAGAATTGCCAGCGCAGTGTGGCTCAGATGCTGTCGAGTATCGTATCCGAAAAAATGAATATTTGACAAGGGCAAAATTGAGAAAAATGGATAAAACAAAGACTGATAGGTTCCATAATCTTATTTAAGTCTTTATCGGTTAGTAGTTAAAAATTATTCGTTATTTTCGAGTTTTTGTAATTCTTCGGTGAATTTTTCGATTTGTTGGCGCGTTACATCAAGCTCGCGCCGGGCTTCGAGATATTTCGTCCATTGCGGCGTGTTGGTTAAAGCTCGCTGCGTATCTTCGTCAATAGCGCGCGCCAGCAGCGCGACCAAATCGCTGACCGAATCGTTGTGTTCGAGCAGGCGTTGAATAATCGTGTAAGCGAGTTTGGCGTTTTGTAAATCTAAATCTCTAATATCCGACATATTAATTTCCGTTACGTTCATTTTTACTCAAACTGCCGCCCGCAAACGGCAACTGCGCGACTTTCGCGCGCGCATTTTCATTAACCAAAAGCTCAGTTCCGGGCTGAAGAAAATCGTAGCGGACATAAGCCAGAGCAATTTGTTTATTTAAAACAGGCGAAAACGCGACGGAAGTTATGCGACCTGCGTTTTTGCCTCCGGGCGATTTTAATTCGCTGTTCGGCGCAACATCTGCCGGTTCGTCGAAAATCAAACCGGCGAGCTTTTTCGCCACGTGACCGCGGTGATGAATGCGGATGATAACTTCTTGTCCGACATAGCAGCCTTTGGTAAAGCTGACGGCTTCGTCAAGCCCGGTTTCAAGAACGATGGTCGTTTCGTCCATATCAACGCCGTAAAGCGGAATCCCGGCTTCGATTCTCAAAACTTCGCGCGTTTCGTCGCCGATTTTCACCGCGCCCGCATTTTCAAGTTCTTTCGTCAAATCCTGAATTAAATTTGCCGTAGCAAACAAATCAAAACCGTCTTCGGCGGTGTGCGTTGAGTTGATAACGAACACTTTTTCACCGTTAAATTCTGCTTCAACAACTTCGGATTTAAACTTTGGACTTTGGACTTTGGACTTTAAAATTTCGCCTGCGAGCTTGCCTTGAATCGAATGCAAATTCATTTCTTCCGACAAATCGCGGACTTTGAAATCTCCTGCGAAAGTAAAGCGAAACAAATTGTTGAAAACCTTTTCGCGCGTCGCGGCTTCGGTGTCGAAAAGAAATTTGTCGCCGATTTTTAAAACCCTGACAAACGCCAGCAATCTGCCCTGCACATTCGGAAAAGCGGCGAGCATCCAGGAGTTTTCAGGCAATTTGGCTATATCGTTGGTCAACATCCCGTTTAAAAACTGCACGGCTTCGCCGCCCGAAACTTCGATCAAGCCTCGCTTCGGAAAATCAAACATCCCCGCGCCCGATTCGCGCACGGCTTTGTATTCTGTTTCAAAATTGCTGTTCATCAAAAACACTGCGAAAAAGTTAATAGTTATTAATTGATAGTTGAGGTTTTTTGATTTTAAATGTCAACCTTCGACCGTCGCCGAAATTTTCCGCAACGCTTCGGCAACGGCGCGATAATCAAAAAGCTGCTGTTTTTCGCGGCGATGCGAAGCCAGAACCTGCGGGCTTGGATGATAAAGCGGAATCAGCAATTTGTTGTTCCATTTGTAAATTTGCCCGGCATTTTCGCGCACGGTCAAATCGTGCGATTCGATTGTTTTCAACGCTTCGAGCGCGACTGTTCCAAGCGTCACGATTATCTGCGGCTGCAAGACTTCGATTTGTCTTTGAAGAAATTCAGAACAGTTTTTAATTTCCGCGAGCGAAGGCTTGCGATTTGCGCCCGATTCTTTGCGCGGATTGCAGAGAACCGTGTTGCTGACGAAAATATCTTCTCTCTTTAAACCGATTGAGCCGATAAATTTACGGAAATTTACGCCCGAAGCATCGCCGACGAGCGGAATCCGCGTTTTATCTCCGCCGTTTCTGCCCGGCGCTTCAGCGAGAAACAAAATCGGCGAATTCAAATTGCCGTTTAATTCGCTCAATACAGCCGTTCGTTCGCATAAATTTTCGCATTTGCGGCAAACCTGCGCTTCCGTTACGAGCTGGCGGAAAACGGCTTGTTTGTTTTTTGTCAAAGCGTTGTGCATTATGTAACTAATAAGATAAAACTAACAAAAATAAGCATCAAAAGAGAAATGACACAAATTTCAGAACAGCAAATTTTAGCTGCCTTATCAAACATCAAAGACCCGGATTTGGGCAAAGATATTGTCACGCTCGGCTTTGTCAAAGATTTACAAATCAACGGCTCGGACGTTTCGTTCCGGCTGGTTTTGACGACTCCGGCTTGTCCCGTCAAAGAATCGTTTGAAGCAGAAGCACACGCGCTCGTACGAGAAATTCCCGGCGTTTCCAGCGTAAAAGTGACAATGGACGCCGAAGTGCCGAAAGGTCGCGGCGTGGCAAACTCTCCGGCGCTGCCGGGCGTGAAGAACATTATCGCCGTTTCATCAGGCAAAGGCGGAGTCGGAAAATCAACCGTCGCCGTCAATCTCGCGGTTTCGCTCGCTCTGGACGGCGCGAAAGTCGGTTTGATGGACGCCGATGTTTACGGACCGAATGTGCCGATAATGCTCGGAATCGGACATAAACAGCCGGAAGTCGGAGCGCAGCAGCTTTTGCCGATTGAAGCGCACGGCGTCAAGGTTATGTCAATGGGCAATTTGCAGCCGGGCGATAAACCTCTGATTATGCGCGGTCCGATGCTGCACGGGCTTGTCCGGCAATTTCTGGCGGATGTCGCGTGGGGCGAGCTTGATTATTTAATCGTTGATATGCCGCCGGGAACCGGCGACGTGCAATTGAGTCTCGCGCAGCTAGTTCCCGTTCAGGGCGCGGTTGTCGTGACGACGCCGCAGGAAGTTTCTTTGTCGGATGTTCGACGCGCAATCAGAATGTTTGAAACCGTCGCCGTTCCGGTTTTGGGCGTGGTGGAAAATATGAGCTATTTCGTGCCGCCCGATATGCCCGAAAAACGCTACAACATTTTCGGCGAAGGCGGCGGACGCCGAGTTGCAGACCAATACGGTTTGTCGTTTCTGGGCGAAATTCCGCTCGGAATGGAAGTGCGCGAAGCCGGGGATTCAGGCGTTCCCGTCGTTATCTCGCAGCCCGGTTCGCCGCAAGCCAAATCGTTCCGCGAAATGGCGGAAAACGTCGCGCGCCACGTTTCCATCGAAGCTATGAAACCAGACCTTGTTATTTCGCGCCGAGCGCAGTAAAATAATTGAGGAAAGTTTATTAAAAAGTCAGGATTAACCCCTGCGAACAAAAGTAATTTTAGATTTTTAGGAGACAAATAAAAAAATGACACCAACAGTTGCCGCTCCGGCTTTTGATTTGATTTTAACGAGCCAGGCTGCGGAAGAAATTAAAGGATTTTTGGCTGGCGAAGAAGATTTGCCCGAAACCGCCGGATTGCGCGTCCGCGTCGTGCCGGGCGGCTGTTCGGGTTTTCAATACAGCCTCAACATCGAAGAAGAATCGCGCCAGGGCGATTTCATTTTAGACAAAGAAGGCGTGCGCCTTTTTGTTGATATGTTTTCGGCGCAATATTTAAACGGCGTCAAAGTTGATTACACCTCAAATATGATGGGTTCGGGCTTCACGTTTGAAAATCCGAACGCCACCGGCGGCTGCGGCTGCGGAACATCGTTTACGGCTTAAAATTAGAAAAATAGAAACTGTAAAGAGGCGGCTTTTTACCGCCTCTTTTTATTGAAATTATCGTGTTATGCGACGACGGCGAGGCACAATTGCAATCGCGGCGAGCGGCGCGACGAGTTCGCGGTAGCGGGCGAACAAAAATTGCAGGCGTTCGAGTTCGGTGTTAAAAGCGGCGCGGCGATAGCACAAATCAACTTCGCGGTCTAAATCGCGGTGTGCGCGGACGAGTTCGGGCGGCATTGTGTTCGGGTCGTACAAATCAGCCAGAGTCGAGTTTGGAAACGCGCGGCGCACTTCCAAAACGCGATTCGCCGCCGCTTCGACGCGCTCGCGCTGCGCGGCGGTCGGATTGTCGGGAAACGGGAAATTGTTATAGACAAGATTGTTTGAATAACGATAATCGCTTTTCAATCTGACGCAAACTTGCCGCATCCAAGCATTATGCATTGTCGAAGAAATCACGCCGAAATGGTAAGGAATTGCATCAGGCACAATCAGAGATGAATCACCAGCAATAATATTTGCTGTTAAAAATCCTGTTGGAATAAATCTTCTTCGTTCTGATGAAACTCTAGGTATTAGAAGATAATTTGTTGTCGGCTGCCGCATTTCACCGAATAAAGTTGGAACATCGGCTAAACGTCGCGTTGTTTCCCGATTACTTTCCAGCCGATATTGTCTGACTGCTTCAACACGACGCCGCACTTCGGGCATTTGACGTAATTCGTTTGGTTCAATTCCAACAAGCCACAAACACCAGCGATTTATATTATTGATAAATTCCCGCGAGCCATAAAAACGGCGGATAAAACGTTCGGCTTGAGGTTCAAGTCTCAAAAGCTGTGCTTTCTCGTCATCATCGAGAAGCAAATGCCCACCGTCGTTAGGCATACTTCCGAAAACAATCGGCGGCACATCGCTGATTGGTTGGCGGCGGCTTTGTACAACAATATCGTCGGCATCAACCAAATACGGATTAATGTTTTTGACAATTCTTTCCGCCGGTTCGCTGTCCGGTCTTTCGTAATCGTATAAACGCTTTTCCCTCTCATCTTGCAATGCAAAACCGACAATAATGCAGTAAACGGCGGCGTGACCGCCGCGCGCTTCGTTTGTCCAGCGAAATGTGCGATGCGCGAAATTGATTTTGACGTGATTGGCAATCATCCACGACCACAGTGCGCCGACCTGTTCGCCCTGCGTAATTGAATTGGTTGAAACAAAAGCGACTTTGATTTTTGTATCCTGAATGAATTGCGCCGCTTTAACGTACCACGCCGCGACGTAATCAAGTACGCCGTTGTTAGGCAGCGCGGAGCAAACATAATCCATATCGGCTTTCTGTTCGGCATTTTGATATTGCTTTCCTACAAACGGCGGATTGCCGAGAATATAAAGTCTGGTTTCATCTGCGCTGATTTCAGGCGAAATTATTTCTGCCCAATCAACGCGCAGCGCATTTTCCTTGTGAATATTCGGCGCGCGGCGCAGCGGCAAACGGTTGTATTCGACTCCGAATTCGAGCGCCAGCTCGCGGTTGGCTAAATGGTCGGTAATCCACAAAGCGACCGTGGCGATTTGCGATGCGAATTCTTCGATTTCGATTCCGTAAAATGCGTCAACATCAATCGCGCTGACATAAAGACGCTGCTGCGCACTGCCCGACAAATCGCGCATCCGTTTGAGAACGTCTAGCTCCAAACGCCGCATTTCGCGGTAAGTGATAACCAGAAAATTGCCCGCGCCGCAAGCCGGATCGAAAAAACGCAGACTCGCAATTTTGTCGTGAAAACGACGCAGCCCGCTCGCGTTATCTTTTATCCGTTCAAACTCGGTGCGTAAATCATCGAGAAACAAACCGCGCACGGCTTTCAAAATATTGCGCTCGCTCGTATAGTGCGCGCCAAGCTCGCGGCGTTCCGCCGGATTCATCACCGATTGAAAGAGCGAACCGAATATCGCGGGCGAAACTTTGCTCCAATCAAACGAACACGCTTCGAGCAGCTTTTGCCGCATCTGTCTGTCAAAAGTCGGTGCGCGAAAATCTTCTCGAAACAAAGCGCCGTTTACGTGTGGAAACTGCCGCAAATCTTCGTCAAGCGTCGTTTGCCGGCTCTCCGGCGCGGTGTCAAGCAGTTGAAAGAAAGAATTAAGTTGCGCGCCCGTATCTCTGCCGCTTTCATCGGTTCTTTCTTCGAGAAAAAAACGAAACCCGTCGCGCGGAAAAATGCCGGTGTCGTCGGCGAAAAGACAATAAACTAAACGCACAAGAAAAACTTCGAGTTGATGCCCGCCATAACCGCTTGCCAGCAACGCATCGTGCAACTCACCCATTTTTTCGGCGACTTCAATATTTACAGGGTCTTGATCTTGATACGTGCGCGTTGTGTAGCCGGAAATAAAGCCAAATAAATGAATATTGTCAGGCAGTTCGGCGAGCGTGAAATTGTGTTCCGTTCCTTCGTCTAGGTCATAGAGGCGAAAACGCGCAAAATCGGAAACGACGACATATCTGGGCAAATCGGTTTCGCTTATACCTTCAAAATAATCAATTGCTTGAGTAAAGGCTTTATCAAGGTTTTGCCCGCGCGATTTGTGTTCGGCGAGCATTGTGCCTTTCCAAAACACATCTATCGAACCGCGCCGCGCGCCGAGCAAATTAACCGATTGTTCAAAAGCTGCGACACGGCGGCGGGAAATTCCAAAAATATTAAAAAACTCGTTCCAAAAAGTTTGAGCTTCGGCGCGTTCACGAGAAACATCGCGCCATTAGTGAGCAAAAGCAACCGCACGTTCGCGGATTTCACGTTGAGAAAGTGCCATATATTTTCAACCGCTATAATTGAGTATCGCTTCCTAAATACTTTGTGGGTATTAAGTCGCGTTCGCATTTATAAACAAAAAAACGGGCGAGGACAAGCCCCGACCGTGTATTTGAATTGGCAATTTAATTGTTACTGCTCGCTAATGACATGCAAACCGCTAACAGATTGAAAATCGGTTCTGTTATGCGTAACCAGCGGAATATTGAAATAAAGCGCGGTCGCGGCAATCCAAGCATCTGCCGTGTCAATGTTTTTGCCTGTGCGTCTCTGCCTTCATCTGAGATTTGCGCCCACAACAGACAAATCTCGCGGGTTGTATTCTGGACGTAGTAACGAGCCAGAGTTTTCTCCAATTTGTTCGCATCCGCGCGCCCCACGCAGCGCGCAATGACCATTTTTCGAGTTCGGCAATGGTCATAAACGAAACGATTAAGAATTGATTGTTAGTGTGTTTTTTGTACAAATCTGCGCGAGTGTCGTCTTTGAGAAAATAAGAAAAAACGTCGGTGTCAATTACTCGTGCCATTTAATCAATTTTCTCCTTGCGCCGATTTGAGTCGCGCCTTTCTTCGCGCAGCCAAACTAAAAATTCTTCAAATTCTTCGTCCGTCCACAAATCCCCGCCTTCACCGACGGCTGCATCGAAATCAAACCGTTCAACGCCTTGTTCGCGCATCATCTGTTCGATTTCCGCTTCGGTGGGCGGTTCGTGTTTCTTATTCGGTTCTTTTTGCAAAGGATTCATTTCACATCGCCGCCTTTCAGTTTTTATTTAACGCCATAAACGGTGATGCGCGCAAACAAAAACGGACGCGGAATAATCCGTGCCCGTTTTGTTTAATGAATTTATTGACGCGGAATCTTAATCGTTTCCGGCAACCGCCGGTTTCGTTTGTTTGAAGATATTTTGCAGCGCTTTTTCCTGTTTGACAACGTGGCTTGCGCCGACCACTGCGAAAACTCTCTCGCCTTTTTCGACTTCAGCCGCTAAGGTTTTTACCATAAAACGCCCGCGATAATTGACGGAAGCGTCGGCGATGTCGTTGGTGAAATTGCCCAAATCCGGGTTTGGATCAAAAATCTTTTGCTCAATTTTGCGCCAATCGGCGACAGTCGGCAGATTCTTTTTGGCAACTGCGTCAAACTCCGCGATTGTTTTCGGCAGGCTGTCAAAACCGGGCATTTTCGCCGCGCTGCGAAGCGCTTCTTCGACCAATTCTTCGGGCTTTTTCGGATTTGTTTTTTTGTTGTTTTCCGGCACGCGGCGCAAAACGTAAAACAGAAAAACCTGTTCGAGCGTCCAGCGTTTTGTTCCGAGAATGTACTTCATTTCTTCCAATCGCGGCGGGTCTAAGGATTTAATCGGAATGTTGTGTTTTTTCGCCAGAAAACTAAGTAATCCCGGTTCGCCGTATTTTTCGACCGCTTCTCTGGCGGTTTCGGCTGCGGGCGGCGTGCCGCTTTCGTTTAAAATAACCGTCGGTTTAAATTCGGCAAAACGTTTTTCAAGCTCTGCCGCCTGCGGGTCGTCGTAGCTGTAAAAATGTCCCGCGCCGAAATAAACAAGCTCGCCTTTGTCCTTTTTGAATTCAAGAATGTAAGGGCGTTTGTGGCGAATTTTTCCGTAATCTTTGTAGCTCATAATTTCCGGCTCGTTTTGCGCGAAAACGCTGAGAACCGGACATAAAATTGCGAACGCCGCGAGCGGCAATAAATTTATCTTTTTCATTTCTCCTGTTTTTCCTTTTTATTTTTCAAACGCGGCGACGGCGTTCGGGTAATCAACCGTAATGCGAAAATGCCTGAGGGCGTTTCCGCCGATTGCGCCTTCGATTCGTTTGTCCATCCATTGCGACATATATTCGTGAAAATTCTTGTCCGCCCTGACCGTAAACCAGACCGCGCCGGTTCGATAGCCGCCGATTTCGATGTCCGGGACTTCGATCATCGCGGCTCCGCTTCGATTTTCAGCCGCTTCGAGGACGCGCCAATCGGGATGGGCTTTGCGCCATTTTTCAAAGACGCTAGTTGTAATAAAGCTCGTCGCGCGAACCGCCGGTTGTTTATCGTTCAGAGCTTTTAACGCGGCTTCCGTCAATTCCGTTGTCGCGCCCGTGTCGAACAGCAAATCAAGCGTTTCGCCGTCAATCCTGACCGCAATGCGCGGGAAATTCAGGATGCGCTTGCCGGAATCGTTTGCTTTAAAACCGAGCGTGACGCGATGCGCCGGTTTGACGGCGGGAACGTCGCCTGCGGCGCGAAGCAGCAATTGTTTTTTCGGATAATCAAAAGTCCAGACGCGTCCTGCGAACCATTGCTGTCCGAGCATTCCAGACCAATCATGTGCGTACGACATTCTCTGTGAGATCGGCGCGACGAAAAGTCTTTCGTTTGGCGAGCCGAGCGGCGTGACAATTTCGGCTCCGGCTTTAAATTTCGGCAAAGCGATTGTTTCCATTTTTCGTCCGCCGTCGCCTGCGACCGATTCGACCGGAATTTTTAATTTTTCAACGACATCCGCGAAAATAAACAAACCGCCGCCGGTATCTGTAAAGAAATTGAGTTTTGCGCCGTCCGCCGTAATCGGTTCAACGTAAAACCGATGCGCGTCGTAACGTGCGGGAAGTTTTATCGGTTTGCCGATTGTCTGCCCAAAAACCTGCGTCACAGAGGACACAAAAAGAATAAAAACAGCAGCTTTTAAAACGACTGCTTTCGAGATAGAAATCATTAATTAATCTCCTTTTGGTTTGCGTTGAAAACCGCTAATCCGAGCGCAAAAAATCCTAAAGTAACCGAACCGATAAAAATCCAGCCGGTGTTTTCTCTACCGAATACAGCGCTTGCCGCGAAAAACAAAGGCAGCGCAAAACCGATTAAAAAAGCCGGAAGTCTGCGCCAACCGCGCCATACGCCCGCACGAACTATTGCGATGCCGACGACGATCATCAAAACGTGGCTAAACGGATACGCCATATCGGTAACGAAAAAAAGCCAGGTTTGTTTCAGGCTCGGCGCTGTGTATTCAATCACGTCAAACATCATCGCCAGGAAAAGTCCGACAATCTGCACCGCGAACAAAATCTTTGCGCCGAGTCCGTTTCCGGTCACGCGCATTCGTCGCATTGCCGTCGCGCTCGCTAATGCGCCACAAAGATAAATCACGCCGAGAATGCTGGCATAAATCTGATTCGGATTAGGCTGGTCAAAATTTTGCGAATAAAAAGAGGACGCAAAATAAAGACCGGGCGCGCAAATCATTCCGATTATACCGAGCCGGCGATGCGTCGCCGTTGTTGCCAATTTGTTATTGCTTGCGGGCAGGCTGATTTCTTGAACCGACATTTGAAACCTCGAAAAATTAAAGCAATTCCCAATTAATAACGCGCAGAAACTCGCTTTTTGGTTTCAATGGTTGCGACTCTTTTTAAGATTGGCATTTGAGAGGCTGAAAACTGCCGCTTAAAACTTTTGCGCGGAATCGTACAAACGAAAAATCTGTTTAGTGAAAATATTTATCTTTAATGCCGATTAGCGCGATAAATCGGCTAGAGAGTATCAGGTAAGGCAGGAGTGACGAAATTATGAATATGCAACAGCAAAACGATTCGCTGGTAATTGATCGAAACGGCAGACGAGGCTTGCTGGACGTGGCGGGAACGCCGGAGCAAGTCAAGCGAAACGGTCAATTTCTAGTACGTTTGGAGAACGGAACAAGCGTTTTAGTTCCGGCGAGTGAAATCGTCGCATCGCAAGCGGGCGGCTATCTTCTCGAAAGAAGCTTTGATGAATTCGGCACCGCGCAGCAGCTCGCAAGCGACTCTGATTTGCAGCAAACCGCCGAGGCAGGGAAACAAACGACGAGAACGGAGAATACGCCGAGAAACATTGAAGAACAGCTTGTGGTTCCGGTTCTCGCCGAAGAATTGCACGTTGAAAGGCAGAGCGTCGTTACGGGCGGAGTTCGCGTTCACAAGCGTGTTGTCGAACGAACGGAAATTGTTGACCAGCCGATTCAAGCAGAAGAAGTTGACGTGGAGCGTATTCCGATTAACCAGATGATTGAAACCGCTCCGGCGATTCGCTATGAAGGCGACGTGATCGTCGTGCCGCTGGTCGAAGAAGTTATCGTGACCGAAAAGCGCTTGATGCTCCGCGAAGAAGTACGGATCCGGCGACGTAAATTTGAAACGCGCAAACCGCAGGAAGTCACATTGCGACGCGAGCAAGTGGAATTTGAAGAAATTTCTCCCGAAGAACCTGAACGTCGTTCAGGCGCAAGCAGCTAAAGATGCTGCCCATTACCGGATAAAAGCGTGAAGAATCTCCGGCTGAGAGTCTAAACGCTTTCAAAAGCAATAAGCAAAGTTTCAAACTTAGGAGCGCTTATTGCAGTTACTTCTGAATTGCAGATATAGGAATGCAATTCATACACGCGGCAACGCAGCTTAACAATCGTGCTGCATTGTTCGTTGTAAATTTTTACTTAAGAAAAAGGAGAGAGGGAACATTATGGCAAATCAATCAAACACAGGTAATTCACCAATCGTAACGGCATTATTTCGAGATAGAGACAGCGCGGAATGCGCTTATCGCGCAATCAGCAGCAGAGGGTACGATAAAGACGACGTTAACGTGATGATGTCGGACGAAACCAGACAAAAACACTACTCCGAAGGTAGCGGCGGCGATACCGAGCTTGGCAGCAAGGCTTTGGAAGGAACCGGCACAGGCGCGGGAATCGGCGGCACGGTGGGCGCAATCCTCGGTGCAATAGCTGCAATCGGAACTTCGGTTGCCCTTCCCGGATTGGGATTACTTATTGCCGGACCGATTGCCGGAGCTTTGATCGGCGCCGGTGCGGGCGGAATTACAGGCGGATTAATCGGCGCTTTGGTTGGCTCCGGTATCCCGGAAGACACGGCTCAGGAATATGAAACCGGTATCAAATCCGGCGGAACGGTTCTCGGCGTGACGCCCCGCTCAAGCGAAGATGCAGCGTTTTTTGAACGCGAATGGACGAATTGCGGCGGCGCGAATGTTTACTCTTCAGGCAATTTTACAAATCAAACAACGTCGGCAACGGCTAATACCGGTTATCAAGCCAGCGCCGCAACCGCTACAGGTCAGAATCTTGCTTCGACCGGCACGGAAACTGAGAGCTATAATCGAACCGCTAATCAAGGCGAGACCGTGATTCCGGTTACCGAAGAACAACTTAACGTCGGCAAACGCGAAGTCGAACAAGGCGGCGTCAGAGTTCGAACTCACGTCGAGGAAAGACCGGTTGAAGAAACCGTCAATCTGCGCGAAGAACACGTCAAGGTCGAACGCCGTCCGGTTAACCGTCCGGTTGGCGAAGGCGATATGTCGGCTTTCAAAGAAGGCACGATTGAAGTTACGGAAAGAGCCGAGCAGCCCGTTGTTTCAAAACAGGCGCGCGTAATTGAAGAAGTAAATATCGGCAAAGAAGTTACCGAGCGACAGGAAACCGTGCGCGACACAGTTCGCCGCACAGACGTTGATATTGATGAGCTTGGAACGGATGAAACACGCCGAACACGATAACTAATTCAATTCCAATGAATCTATAGAGTAGAATCTATCTCTATAAGATTCATAAATAAACAATAAAACAAAAGGCGAGTTCTTAACTCGCCTTTTGTTTTATTCGCATTCACTTGATTTGTTAGATCGCGGCGGTTGTTTGAGGCTCGTAGAGCCACGCTTTTGCGCTTGCCGCAATATTATTATCGTAGCCGCCTATTACCACTACTCTTCCATCCGACAACAATGTTGCTGTTGAGTAAAATCGTGCGCCGTCCATCCGACCGTTGACTATATCAAAACTGTTCTTCACAGGATTGTATATCTCTGCATATTCTCCGCCGCCCGCGACGAAGACAGTGCCGTTATTCAATAGAGCTACAGAGTCTCGATGTTTGAAACGGGTGGTATTCATATTGCTGACGGCAGTGAAAGTGCCTGTGGCTGCGTTATAAATCTCTGCGTTTGCGTAACGTCCCCGCCAATCACGATTGTCCGAGCCGCCCATGATAAGCACGCTGCCGTTCGGGAGCAATGTCGCTGCGTGTTTATGATGAACCATTGTCATGTTGCCGGTAGATGTGAATGCGCCCGTTGCCGGGTCGTAAAATTCTGCGCCGGCAAGAACATTTCGACCTGCGCCGCCGCCGGTAATCAATACTTTCCCATTCGGTAAAAGAGTCGCCGTATGCGCGCTTCGTCCCGCGCTCATGCTGCCGGTCGGAGTGAAGCGCCCCGTCGCGGGGTCGTAGATTTCTGCGCTCGCCTGCAAACTATTATTATAACCGCCGGCAATCAGCACCTTGCCGTTAGGCAGCAAGGTCGCCGTGAAACCGCCGCGCCTGATAGACATACTTCCCGTTAGTGTAAACGCGCCCGTTGTCGGATTGTAAATCTCGGCACTTGCGAGCCATTCTGTATTGGAACCGCCTGCAATGAGAACCTTTCCGTCAGACAATCGAGTGGCGGAGTGACCGGCGCGGCTTTGGCTCATATTACCAGCGGCAGCAAACGCTCCGGTTGCGGGGTCGTAAAGCTCGGCACTGTTTGTATAAACGTCGTTGCGCTCCATGCCGCCCGTAACTAAGACTTTACCGTTAGAAAGCAACGTGGCTCCGTGAGTCGCGCGCGCAGAAGCCATGCGTCCTGTTAGCACGATAGAACCGGAGTTATTCTGCATGACGGCTTCGGGTCTTTCGGTGTTCGTAGAATTAACGGTTGCGCTACAGCTTGTCGCTGATGATGCGAAGACTACCAGCGAAAGAACAAATGCCGCAGAATTGTCAATGTGTTTCATATTATCCCTGGTTCTACATGGATTTACCGGCAAAGCTATCGAAGCTATCAAAGTGCTGAATCAATAATTCGTTAAACGGTGAAATGCTGCGAATTGCTCGAATGTCTTGTTCCGTGCAATCCAGCCATTTATCTTTATTAAGCAACTGTACTTTACGTCCGGGTGAAGCTTTAAATTCAAGAACGCGCACTTCTAACTTGCCATACTTAAAATCGGCTATATGCTGCCATTCATTGGCACGTTTGATTGATTCAGCTCTTTCTTTGTACTGCTGCTCTGCTTTATCTTCTTCATATTGCCCAACAAGCGTTTCGCAATGTTCGGTCAACCACGGTTTTGCATGACGATTTAAAATTAATAAACCGACATCCGCTTTCGTCAACGATTCCCATTGCTGGTTGTTGTATCGCTGCGCTTCTCGCTGATTGTTATTTTGAATTACGCGAATTACAGAATTGGCGATCTTTAGTCGTGATATTTCGTTTGCATCGATACCGTTTGCTAAGCTCATAATTAAATTGTCCTTTTATTGTCTCTTTAGTTAATGTAAACATCTCCGAGTTTTAAATAATCCTGGTGCTGCCACCACCATTTGATATTTAACGGATAAGAAGTTTTGCGAATACCGAGCATCACGCTAATACGCATTCTGCTGTAAGAAAGCAGAAACCGAATTGCATTCACATTTTGCGACTTCATTTTATCAACCATCTTCTTTCTTTTCCCCAATTCATTTAAGTGTAAATAACCTAAAGGCGGATCTTAATTCCGTTTGAACTTCCGGTTTTAGAAGAGTTATGAAAGAAGCAAGTTTTGCTTTCTTTCAGTTCACTGATTTTTAGGGTAGTGCTGTATATACTCCGGCTTCGAGAGGCATCGTGACGTGGTATGTAAACATTAATAGCTCCTGTATAATTGAGCTATTGACTTCAGGTAGTCCGGCTAATTTCCAGAGAAGCTGAAAAGGGAGTGAGCTAAACTCGATTCCTTTTCAGTTTAAATTAAATTAGCATATATGTCAAATATGGGATATGTTTCAGGTGCGCGATATACGGTGAATGCGAAAATATTTAATCATTGTGCTCTTACTTAACAAATGTTTACTTTTGCTTTATAAAGCCCGCTCTGCGACGCTTATTTTCGCAACTTTTATGAAAGTTTGTTTGTTGTTCTTCCGTCAAAACATTTCCAGCCTTTTTATCAATGAGGACTGTAATTGCGCCGGGCGACCAGCCTTCATTTATCAGTTTTGGAATATCAGCGGTAAAAGTCCAGACCACCTCATTTTCACGTTCCAAGCGCACTTCTTCGACCTCTGATTTACTCAGTTCCCGGTCAGCTTCAATAATCTTTTCTACTTCCCTTCGGGCGATCTCGTGCGCTTCATTTAAATCAAACATAATACATATTTAAGAATAGTGATTGATGTGATTTTACGGGGAAAACTACTAAATAATAAATTTCTTTATTTATGAAGAATGTTAAATTGGTGTTTATTAGGGAGATCACAATGATTTTTGAATTTCTGAACTAGGCTTGAAATATCAACTATTTTATCATTATAAATATGAATCGTATTTGTCTCATTATCGAAGGTTGCCAGAGAAGTTTGATTTCCGATAATGCTTTTTACATCTTTCATTTCGTTAAATGACACATTGATTTTTTCCATTCCTGTCCCGATACGCCCGGTTTCTTTGTAAATTCTATAAATCATTTGTTTTCCTTTCTCATTAAAATCAGCTATTTTTCATTGAAAATACATTGCGGTTATTTATGACGATAAGTAATCCGTCCTCTTGTTAAATCATAAGGCGACATTTCAATTTCAACCCGGTCTCCAATTAAAATACGAATCCGATTTTTACGCATTTTGCCGGAGATTTGTGCCAACACCATATGCTCGGTGTCGTTAATCTGTACTTTGAAAAATGCGTTGGGTTGTTTGTCAACAATAACCCCGACTGCTTCAATTAAATCTTCTTTCATTCAAAACCTTTACCTTTTATTCTGATTGTTTTTCAGGGTAAATCCAGCAAAAGAGAGATGAATTTACCCAAAAGAAAAAGCGCGTTGGGCTTATCTTTTACCAAACGCGCTTTTAGTCAAGAGACACTGGTTATTTTATGATTACCAGCGCGAGTTGCCGCCATTGCGATTTCCGCCGCTAAAGCCGCCGTTTCCGCGATCTTCGCGCGGGCGAGCTTCGTTAACTTTCAGACTGCGTCCGTCAACGTCTTTGCCGTTAAACATCGAGATAGCCGATTCGCCTTCCTCTTTAGAAGACATTTCAATAAATCCAAAGCCGCGCGAAAAACCCGAATCACGGTCTGTGACGATGTTCGCTGAATTAACTGTTCCCGCTTGTGAAAAAAGACCGCTTAAGTCTTGATCGGTTGTTTGGAAAGCAAGGTTTCCGATATATAATTTCATTTTTGTGTTGTTTCTCTCCCTTTTAAGGGAGCGTTAAAAAGAAGCGTCAGACAAAGTTAACTTCAGGGAACGGTAGTAGCAACGAAGGACTATGATTCAGATGCTCAAACGAGCGGCTTCCATTGTTAAAAATCAAACCTGCTCTCGAACCATCTAAAACGCGAACCGCTAAAAATTCCTAAGCGGGAGGCGCATCACCGTTGATACGCGAGAGTAAGCACTAAATTATTAAGATACATTATTGAAGTGATAAGTTGCATTTATATTTCCGATCCAAAACGGAAATTAAAGGATCAAAGCGTGAAATAACCTTCTCGTCAACTTCATAATCAACTTTCGCTCACCTTCAAAACAGCCAAAAACGCTTCCTGCAGAATCTCCACGCGACCGACTTTTTTCATTCGCTTTTTGCCGGTTTTTTCTTTTGCAACTATAACAAAATCGTGAATCCGGCTTGCTCAAAATGATGGTCGGAAGTAAATGCTTCAACTATCTGTTTATCTTCCATAACTACAAAACTCGCGCAATCAAGTATGCTCCATTCTTTATCGTGCCTATTTTGATAAAGTTTGAAACCTTTTGCGAATAATTCCGAACTTGCCGCAATGATTTCGACCTCTGGCATATTTTGCAAACCTTCAATAAAATTTGCGGCATTTTTACGAAAAAGCGGAGCGGAAAGGGCGTTTGCAAACTCAAGCAAAACGAATCCGGTCGTCACAAATTAATAATTTTGAGCGCGCAGGCGGGCGAAAACTTCTTTTGCTTTGTCGTGCAGCGAATCGCGCGTATTAACGAGCGCAATCCACGCGACTGTATCAACAAAAACAATCGGCATTTTTATTTCTTCGGTTTGCCGTAAAGATAATAATCGTGTTGTTCGGCTAAATCGGAAATTCCGGTATCAACTTCATACTTAGCCAGCAAATCTTCCAACGATTGAACGCCGTTCGTTTTTTCCGCCAGAATTTCCGTTCCGTTTTCCTCAAGAAACGTAATGATAACAGTTTGCCCTTCACGCGAATCCTTGATTGGTTCAAGCGGAAGCGCAACGCCGTTTTGGAATTTCCCTTTAACTGAAATCATAATTCAATCTGATTTAAAATGTTTTCTAAGACGAGTATTCAGTTCCTTTTAAGTATTCCACATATTTTAAACTTAGCTAATATTAACCTTCGCTGACTTTCAAAACAGCCAGAAATGCTTCCTGCGGGATTTCGACGCGCCCGACTTTTTTCATTCGCTTTTTGCCTTCTTTTTGTTTTTCGAGCAGTTTGCGTTTGCGCGAAATGTCGCCGCCGTAGCATTTGGCGATGACGTTTTTGCCCATTGATTTGACGGTTTCGCGTGCGATGATTTTGTTGCCGATGGCGGCTTGAATCGGGACTTCAAAAAGCTGGCGCGGGATGAGTTCTTTCATTTTCGCGGTTACGGCGCGCCCTTTTTTATCGGCAGTGTCGCGGTGCAGAATCAGTGAGAGCGCGTCAACCGGCTCGCCCGAAACCAGCACGTCCAGTTTGACCAAATCGCTTTCGCGGTAACCGGAAAGATGATAATCGAGCGAGGCGTAGCCTTTTGAAGCCGATTTCAGACGGTCGTAAAAATCGAGCACGATTTCGTTGAGCGGAACTTCGTAAACGAGCATAACGCGCGTGTCCGTGACGTATTCAAATTTCTTCTGCACGCCGCGTTTTTCTTCCAGCAGCGGGAGAATGCCGCCTAGATAAGCGTCGCCGGTTAAAATCGTCGCTTCGATATACGGCTCTTCGATTTTGACGATTCTCCCGGTGTCGGGCATTTTCGCGGGCGAATCAATTTCCGCGACTTCGCCGTCGGTCGTTGTAACGCGATAACGCACGCCGGGCGCGGTCGTAATCAAATCGAGATTGAATTCGCGCTCCAAGCGTTCCTGCACAATTTCCATATGCAGAAGCCCTAAAAATCCGCAGCGAAAACCGAATCCTAGAGCCGTCGAGCTTTCGGGTTCGTAGAAAAACGAAGCGTCGTTGAGCCGGAGCTTGTCCATCGCGTCGCGCAAATCTTCGTATTGAACCGTATCGGTCGGATAAAGTCCGGCGAAAACCATCGGTTTGACTTCCTGAAAACCGGGAAAAGGCTCCGCTACAGGGCGCGCCGCTTCGGTAATCGTGTCACCGATTTGCACGTCGGCGACGGTTTTGATCGAGGCGGTTAAAAATCCGACTTCACCAACGCTCAATTTATCAATCGGCGTCGGGCGCGGGCGATTCACTCCGATTGTTTCGACCAGATATTCGCGCCCGGTATTGAAAAATCTGATTTTAGTTCCTTTTTTAATACTTCCTTCGATAACGCGGAACAAGACAATCACACCGCGATAAGAGTCGTACCACGAATCGAAAATCAGAGCTTTGAGCGGCGCGTTTGGGTCGCCTTTCGGCGCGGGGACTTTTTTGATAATCGCTTCCAAAACGTCTTCAATCCCGATTCCTGTTTTCGCCGAAGTCAAAACCGCGTCCGCCGTGTCCAAGCCGATAATGTTTTCGATTTGTTCCTTGATTCGTTCCGGTTCGGCTGAAGGCAAATCAATTTTATTGAGAACCGGCACAAGTTCGAGATCGTTTTCAAGCGCCAGATAAGTGTTCGCCAGCGTCTGCGCTTCGACGCCCTGCGAAGCGTCAACGACGAGCAAAGCGCCTTCGCAAGCTGAGAGCGAGCGCGAGACTTCGTAGGAAAAATCAACGTGACCGGGCGTGTCAATGAGATTTAAAACATAATCATTGCCGTCTTTGGCTTTGTAATCGAGTCGGACGGCGTGCGCTTTGATGGTAATCCCGCGCTCGCGCTCCAAATCCATATCGTCCAAAACCTGCGCTTCCATATCGCGGTCGGAAACTGCGCCCGTTAATTGTAAAATACGGTCGGCAAGCGTAGATTTGCCGTGGTCAATGTGCGCGATAATCGAAAAATTTCTAATACGTTCGGGGTTCATATATTTTTGCGCGGTTATGAGCGATGGGTAAAGCGAAATTCAATTTGTAATATTCCTCGCATATCACAAATCTATCAAAATGCGAAAAAAAGCGCACTTCGCGCATTCTACTGTAAATTTCGTTTGCCGGCGCAAACTCGGCGGATGTGGACATCCGCGCTCCCGGCGTAATCGTTCTTTATAATTATTTTGTCCGGCTGCTTAGTCCGTAATTAGTTTCTAAAGTTTTGCGTTACCATCAATCCGCGTCTGCCGCCGTCCATTATTCCGATGCCGACGCGACCGAATTGCGGGCGCAAAATGTTAGCGCGGTGTCCGGGCGAGTTCATCAAGCCGGTGTGCGCGTGCGGCAAAGTCGGAGCGAGCGCCAGATTTTCTCCGGCTGTTACGAAACGTACTCCGTCGTCGCGCATTCGGTCGAACGGGCTTTTACGTTCGGGCGTGTTGTGCGAAAAATAACCGCGCGCGAACATATCAACCGAATGTTTGCGTGCGACACCTCTCATTTCTTCGTCGGCTTCGAGCGGCGCAAGTCCGGCGGCGGCGCGTTCCTGATTTACCAATTCGAGCATTTGAGCTTCTAAATCCGGGCGCGGGCGCACGTTTGGGACTTTAAACGGCAGTTCTACAGTTTCATTCGAACCGGGTTCGATCATCAAACGGTTAAAAGTTTGTTTGATCGCATCGCCGAAAATCGGAACAATTCTGGTTTCCGCTTCATCTGTGATGGCTGCGAGACTATTGGCAAGCCTGCTTTCCTGCGCCGCTTCGTGAACGCCTTCGGCGAGCGGAACGGCGAAAAGAAGCGCCGAAACAATTGCGGCGGTTATCAAACCGTTTAAGAGTCCGGGAATCGTGCCGAGAACTCGGTTGAGCTGTTTTCGGTGAATCTCGCGCGGCAGCTTTCGCACTAGCAAGTGGGCAAGAATCATAAAAACGACGCTGACGCCGAGCATAATCAAAATGAACGCGAACGGCTGATTCCAGGTTTCCTTCCAATCGTTGACGCTGCCGAGCCAATCGGCAACTGTTTGATAAAAAAACAAAGCCGCCAGAAGGCTGCAAATCCAGCGCAGCAAGTCGAGCGCGCCCAAAACAAAACCGCGCATCCAGCCGCCCCAAACGCTGAACGCGACAATCAAAAACAACAAAACGTCAATCCAATTAATAGACATCGCACAAACCCTTTTAATATTTGGCTTTTAGATGCACTTTTTTAGTTTTAGTATTGCAAATTTTACGAGTACGCAAGCGTACTAATTTTCAAATTTTGCTCGGCTACAATTTTAATATGCCTATTGATTCGCGTCTGACAAATGTAATCAGAGAAAAAGCCGTTTCGCTAGACGGCGCGAGCGGCAATTTCGACCAACTGCTGACTGACATCGGCGACCGGCGTTTTGTCTTGATGGGCGAGGCTTCGCACGGAACGCACGAGTTTTACAAAGCGCGGGCGGAAATCACGAAAAGATTAATCGCGGAAAAAGATTTTTCCGCCGTCGCCGTCGAAGCCGATTTTCCCGACGCTTACCGCGTCAACCGCTATATTCGCGGAATCGGCAAAGATCAGACGGCAAACGAGGCGCTTTCGGATTTCACCAGATTTCCGCTTTGGATGTGGCGCAACGCAGACGTTTTGGATTTGGTCGGCTGGCTGCGCGCGCATAACGATAAATTCCAAAAACAGGAACAAAAAGCCGGATTTTACGGCATTGATTTATACAGTTTGCACGCTTCGATTGAAGCGGTTCTGGGTTATTTGGACAAAATTGACCCGGACGCGGCGCGGCGGGCGCGTTATCGTTACGGATGTTTTGAAGATTTCGGCGAAGACCCGCAAAGTTACGGTTACGCGGCTGGCTTTGATATGCAGATGTCTTGCGAAAAGGAAGTCATCAATCAATTGATTGAAATTCAACGCCGCGCCGCCGAATACGCCAATCGCGATGGTTTCGTGGCGAAAGACGAATATTTTTACGCCGAGCAAAACGCGCGTCTCGTCAAAAATGCCGAAGAATATTATCGCTCGATGTTTCGCGGGCGCGCTTCGAGCTGGAATTTGCGCGACCGGCATATGGCGGAAACTCTGCACGCGCTTTCAGCGCATCTTGAACAATCGGGACAAAGCGGGAAAGTAATTGTTTGGGCGCACAATTCGCATCTCGGCGATGCGCGCGCGACTGAAATGGGCGAGCAGGGCGAATGGAACGTCGGGCAATTGGTCAGGGAAAAATACGACGATGCGGCGTTTTTATTGGGTTTCACGACTTACACCGGAACCGTCGCGGCGGCGACAAATTGGGATGAACCGCCGCAGCTCAAAAAGGTTCGTCCCGCGATGGAAAACAGCTACGAACAGCTTTTTCACGAAACGGGTTTGCCGCAATTTTATCTGAATTTGCGAGACGACGAGGCGGGCAAAATCCTGCGGCAGACGCGACTGGAACGCGCCATCGGCGTTATTTATCGCCCGGAATCGGAGCGCGTGAGCCATTATTTTAACGCGCGGCTCGCCGTGCAATTCGACGCCGTGATTCATTTTGACGAAACGCGCGCCGTCGAGCCGCTCGATAAAGTTTCGAGCTGGCAGCACGACGATCCGCCGGAAACATTTCCAACCGGAATCTAAAAAAAGGAGAATATTTTGATGAATTTACAAATTGAA
>DASVUH010000045.1:0-103517 GCA_036387135.1 Pyrinomonadaceae bacterium
GAGCCTCGTCCCATTCCATCACATTCGGCTTCAACTCGCTTTCGGCAAACTCGCGCACGCTCGTTTTGATTTGAAGCTGATCTTCGGTAAGTTCAAAATTCATAAGTTTCGATCAATATTTTAAGGATTTTCTAAACTCAGCTTGCCACAAACTCTCATAAAAAAGGTAGTGACTAATATTGCGGTGGTTAAAAATAATTATTTTTGGCGAATTAAAGAGAGACTAAATGTGTCCCTTTTTGGACACCTCTTCATATCAGTTTTGCGATAGCATAAAACCCGGGAATGGGCGTAGCGCTATTTCCGCCGCTTACTTAATCGGAACCCCCAACATCTTCGTCATTTCGGCTAAAAGTTCTTCCTAGTATGATTCTGTTCAATTCCGCCACCGCGCGTTTGTAGCCGATGCTCGTTTTCACTTGCAATCTTTACCGATACTCATCTGACCCCAGCACCCAAATAAACGATTGAACGTCAATCATATCTCGCGGCTTCAAATCTGCGGAGTCGCGTTTGATTGTTTCGGCAAATTCCAGCAAACTCGCATAAGTTTCCCAGGAAAGTTTTGATCGATATTGAAAATCAAAGCCGTAAGCGCGGGCGGCGGCTTGTGTTACTTTCGGTTTGAGAAAAATATGCTTTTTCGGCTGGGCGATAAAGCCGAAAACCGTGACAATCGGATGCGTTAAAACCCGCGACTGCTTTTTCGGCAGCCGACCGACCGCTTCAAGCCAACGCTCAAATTTCTGCTTCGGTTTGCCCGCGCCGTGTAGAAAATCATAAAGACTTTCGGCGAAAATCCGTGCGCCTTCCGCCGAACGAACGCCGTCGCGTAACGCCAATTTTTCAAAAGAAAAAATCAGATTCGTCGGCGATTCGATTTTCACGGCGCGGCTGGCAATCTCGCTAAATTCTCTTTTTTCGAGCAGCGATTGAAATTCGGCGCGATTTAACTGCGCGTTCCATTTTTCGTGCGCCTGCCACTTGTATCCGCGCTCCCATGCGACGTATTTTTCGTCCTCAAAACCGTTCGGGAAAAATCGCAGAAATTTTTCCCGGCAACGAACAGCGTTTTCCGAAATTCGATTGTTTTCGGCAAGATTTGAAATTTCGCGTTTTGTTTTCCCGGCAATCATTGTTTATTCCCTGCGCTCACCGCCGTCTATTTTTTGTTTCAATACCAAAAGAAGAGCCGATTGAAGAAACTTCTCTAATATATTTAATCGAATCGCGGAAATGCAAAATCACCCGGCGGAATGCGAACGACCCCGGAAATTCTGCCGCTCGGCGGCGGATTCGGGGCGGCTTCCGGCAGGATCAATTTCCTACACTTCGTAAGCCAATAAGGGCGCGAGCGAAGCGATAAGCTTGTCCCACTCGACGCGGAGCGAAACGTAAATTTCAAAGCCCTCTGTTTCGTCCGCGATGGTTTCAATTCCCGCTTGCCTGAACCGTTGAAGCGCGTCTTGATAACGACGATGCCAGCGCTCGCGCGCCTGCTCGTCCGGTTGCTTTTTCCCTGTTTCACCGGGCAGAAAATTTTCCGTCAGATTAGTCAGCAAAAGCATAGACGCCCGCCAAAGCTGAGCGACCGCTGCGGATTCTTTGAGCCACTCGTATTTTTGGTCATCAAGCGCGCTTTTAATAAGCGTTATCGAGTTGAGCGCGACGAGCGTGAACCGCGATACGGCGTAGTGCGGCTCGCTGAAGCGGAAATAAAAAAGCACCGGATAGAAGTGATGTCCTTCTTTAGCTTCGGTGACTTTGACAGCCAGTTCCGACAGATTCGAGTAACCGCCGTCAAACTTCCCCTGCGCTCCGAGTCCGGCGACGAGTTCAGCAGCATCGCCCGTTTCAGCGGAAGCAAGATGGAAACTTAACGCCGTCGAGTTACGATTCCGAAGAGCCGTATAAACCTGCATCGGCTCATGACCGAGAATGTCGCCCTTCTCCATTGTCGGCACATAGCCGTCTAACAGATGCAGATCGGAACCGCAGATTGCCGTCGAAGTGATTTTTACAATAGCGTCGCGTGAATTTAGTATTTTCGGGTCAGGAACCGTTTCCACCCTGACATCATTCGTACCCATCCAACAAAGTGCTTTCATATATTCCTCCTTGAATTTTAAAGGACAAAAGAGAAGAGGGGTATTAAAATGGCAAAATCACCGTTTAATATTTGAGGAAAAATCTCTCCTCATGCCCTCAACGTATTAATCTTTAAAAACTTAGTGAACGCTTCTTCCGTCTGTGACTGATTGGCGAGCAGAAGGCTGTCCGACGGTCGTCGGAGCAGTCGGGTTTATACCAGCTCCCCAATCCTCACTGCTCAGGGCTTGAGCGCACATTACGTCTAGAGCCGTTACTCCCAGAACAGCGACCGTCGCTCCCGTCAAACGGTTTTTATTATTTTCTTCGCCTGCAAAGGCGGCGGCTAGATATGCCAAATCAACGGCGTCGCCGGCAACGCGCGACCAAACTCCTTCGGTTGGTTTCTGTGAGTGCTGTTTAAGCAGCTAAGTACAAGGGAGTCAACATTTAAATTGTCTCAAAAACGTATGACTTATGAGACACTTCTTCTGTGTTTTTATCTGTCTCATAAACGGGCGTTTTTGAGATTGTAATTTCGACTTGCCGTTTGTTGATTTATATTAGAATTAAATCAGTTTGAAAAATAACAAAATCAAACTGATTAATTGCAAGGATAACCACTTTTCAGTGTTTCATAACATTCGCAGGCAAACTCTTCCAAGCCTTCTTTATCAGTTATCCTGACTAATCCTCTGCGATAATCAATCAGACCATCCTTCTTGAGTTGAAGAGCCGCCAGAGTTACTCCCGGGCGATGAATGCCAAGCATCTGCGCAATGAAATCTTGAGTCAGTTCAAGTTCTTTACGCCCTGTTTTACACTGGCTGATGAGAAGCCACTTTGCTAATCGCTCAGTGACTGTATGATGAGAGTTACAAGCGACACATTGAGCCGTTTCCGTGAAATTTGTAAAGATAAATTCCGATACCAAATCAGACAATAAACCGTTGAGCTTTAAAGCGGCTCGGAATTTATCGGATTTCATTCTGTAGCCTTCGCCTGGTATTTGCACAATTGATAGTTTCGGTGAAGGTCTTTTGGACAAAGCAACGGAAATGCCTGTTACTCCTTCTCTGCCAATTGAACCCGTTTCGACGCTTGCTCCGTCTTCTAATATTTTAACGGAAGAAACCATACTCGTTTCTGAGAAATAAACGTATTGGACATGCTCGTATGGACGATTGATAACATCGTGACTCTTCATTTCAACTAACTGAAGGTCAGGCGCAATTTCTCTGTATTCCGTTTCAGGCAAGCCAGAGAGAATTATGTTCTTAAATTGCGGAGTTGTGACTGTCTGGAAACCATTAGTTTTCACGGTATTGAGCATTTGTTCCACACCTTTCGTTATTGACGGTAAAATTCCGTACAAAATCAAAAGGAGAGGTTTGTTATTCAAGACCCGTTGAAAATGTAAAAATTACTTGAAAAAGTAACAGTACGTTAGTATAACACAGATAAGTAATAATATTTCCAATTATTTACAAAGAACTGTGCAATAAGGATATACTTAATATCTACCAACTTGATAGAATCATTATTTTGAATTTGCTTGAACCTTTGATTAAGAAATTATGAGTGAGCGAACAATATTTCTGCTAGAGAATGACAATGACACACGCCCTATTTTTAAAAAAGTGCTGCAAGATAATGGTTACAATGTGCTGGTTGCCGTAGATGAAGAAGATGCTCTTCAAAGAGTTAATGATGGATTCGTTAAATCGGATTTGCTGATGGTTAATCTGCTCGGTAAATCGGAAGCAGAAATGGTGGAGTTCGGAAATCTTCTGCGAGAAAAAGGAAAACCAAACATTCCGCTTGTAGTTGTTGCGGCAAAGTATGGTGAAGAATTGGAAGGAACAATTAAAAAAGCAGGAGAAAACGCATACATCATTTATCTGGGAGAGGGAGATGAACTCCTCGATTTATTATCGAGTCTGACAAATTCCTAATCTGGGAGAATGTCTCAAAAACGTTCCTTCATGAAACAATTTTATAGCACATTATTTGTTCCAAAAAGGGTCGTTTTTGAGACACATCTTAGTATAGAACCACAAGATTAGGACACTTTTAACTGTTCAGGTTAGCATATATGATAAACGCTTGATAGCAAGCGCTGACAAAAACCAGCTTTTACGTCTCGAAAATACTCTAAGTTGGAATTAGCAATCTTCGTAGTACAGCCATACTTTTTCGTCGATAAGTTTTTATCTTAAATTGTCTGCTTTTTAGCTCACATTTGTGACAAACTAATAGCAAAATTAAGCAGCGATGTTTTTTTGCAATGAAGAAAACCGATGCCAAAGGACAAATGAGAATGAAATTAAAACTACGATTTCTGATTGCAGCCGTTTTTGTGCTGGCGATTTTTATTCCGGTCGTGCAGGCACAAGCGTATCTAACATTTGAGGGCGGCAACGGCGCTCCGCTCACAATCACGCTTCAACAAACCGTCACCTACACAATAAACAATTCAAATTGCTCCGCCGGCGGTCCTGTTTTTATCTTTGATGGAGCGGGCGATCCCTTACAGGGTCTTTTTCTGCCTGTTACCGGAACGATTACCTTTTTCATCAATGGGGGAACTGCGCAACCCATTACTGCTGCGGCTTCGGGCGTTACTGCCAATAATATTTCTCCGAATGACATTTTCATATTTGGCGCTCAAACGGGTGCGCCCAACGGTAGTATGATTGTTCTTAATGCGGGCACAGTTATGACCACCAGCAGCGCCACCGGTCCTACGCCTGCAAATGGCAGTTACCCTACTTTCATCACTGAGGGTAATGGCGTTCAATGCAGCGAGAATGGAATAGCTACGGCGGTGACAGCCGCATCTGTTTCCATTTCGGGGAGAGTCTTAACAAACAGCAGACGCGGCTTGAGCAATGCTTTGGTTTACTTGACTGATCGGGAAGGAAACGCTCGCGCAGCTAAAACAAACTCTTTCGGCTATTATCGTTTTGAAGATATTCAGGCAGGTCAAACTGTGACAATGACGGTTGTCTCAAAACGCTTTCAATTTGCTCCAAAGGTTCTAAATCTCAACGAAGAAGTGACACACCTAAACTTTCTAGCTCAACAGTAAAGTGTTTTGAGAGAAAACAGGCTTCTCAAAATTGGCGAAAACAAGAAGGAACGTTTTTAAGACGTTCCTTCTTGAAGCATGCATAATTCCAGAATTACGCCTGCTTTGTCTTGAAAGCGGCTTTTGAGACGTGTTGTTTTAACGTTTAAGCTCAAGCCTTGCGCGTCAAGCTGTCCGGTGCACAGCCTTAATGGGCATCAGATGATTGGATCTGCTCCACAATCTCATCAAGACAAGGGATGTATTCACCATCTGTCGAGACCTCGATTGTCGGGACGTTTAATTTCGGTGCTTCGTAACTAGCGGGAAATAAAAATTCGCCTGTTTTCCTGTAATGGACAACACGATTATCGCTGTGATAAAACTCCCGATTCGGATTCTCCAAGCCTCTTTGGAGATGGCGTCTGGCGGCAATTACATCATCAACCGAGCATAGAACAATCAATGGCGATGCCAACTCAAGAATCTCAGGCATTCTCGGTTCCCAAACCTTGTGCTGAAATGCCGCCTCTATGACGACAGAGATATTACCCGCCAGATATTGATTCACTATACGGAAGAAAAAATCGGTGACCAGACCATCCGTGTCAGGCGGAAGCTCATTGTGTTTGACCCCGAAAGTGTTGACGTAACCCTCTTTAATCTGATCGCGGCTTATGACCGGCATCCACAGACGTTCCCCAAGCTTCCCGGCAAGAGTAGTTTTTCCCGCTCCCGCCCTGCCTGTAATGATGATGCACTTTGGTTTTCTGTTCATGTTTCCGCATGCTCAAGTTTGTATTGAACCAACCTGGTTTCTTGTTACGTATATTTCTTTCGTCGCAATAGCCTGAACCACTGAGCCAATACCGGTATGAAAAACGCCTTCTGTTACATCACGCTCAAGCTCAATTAAGTGCTCAAACTTTAGGCTAGCCAACTCAAATCTTAAAGACTCTTTTGTCTGCATCACATCTGCTGAATTTCCGCCGCCGGTACCGTGCTTTAACTGATCGGGAGTATAAGCCTCAAGCAGGAAAACCCCGTTCTGTTTCAGCCCCGCTATCACCTTCTTATAAAGCTCTTTTCTTAAAGAAGACGGCAAGGGACAAAATATAGAAACAATTCCGTCCCATTTATTCTCGCCTAGATCATACTCTGCTAAATCAGCATGAATAAACTCGACGACAACTCCGTTTTCTTCGGCTAACTTCCGGGCTTTGTTCAAACCAACCAGAGATGCATCTACAGCAGTTACAGAGTAACCCTGTTTGGCAAGGAAAACGGCATTTCGCCCTTCTCCTTCGGCAATACTTAGAACTCTACCTTTTGGAATATGGTTAAAGTTCTCTTTCAAAAATTTGTTCGGTTTTGTTCCGTATGCGTAATCTTCGGTGCTGTATCTTTCATCCCACATTTGCTTTCTCCAATTTTTGCCATCGTCACAATGTTTGCCAAAGAAATATAACGGCTGAGATGACGCGGGGCGAAACCGCCGGGCACAACGTCAGGAAAACGAACTTACGTAAAAAGAAAGTTGCCGCTTCGCCCTCACGTCCATTGAATTGTTCGGTGCGGCTTGAAGGTGAAAAGACTCCGCTGTTATGAAGTTTGCTTCGGCAGTAACTTCGTGTGCAGAAGTTCGTACATTTCTCTGCTGATCGGCTTCAAATCTTCTGCAAAGACAACGCGCACCTGCCCGTCAGGACTGGAGAACGATTTCTTGACCGTCAAACCGTTGCTTGTCAATGTATCCTCAGCTTTTAGCAGACCTTTCCTTTGACCGAGCAGATTGACGCTGTATTTCCATCCAGTCCATTCCCATGCTTTGCCAATCATTTCCCCTTCACCGGCAAATGTTCCTTCTTCGTCCTTCACCGTAAACTTTGAGCCTTTGACATTAAAGATTGTCGTATATTCTTTGGTCGGTTCTTTTGCGTCAACGGTCGCCACTAATTCAACGATTTTGTTTTCAGCAGGTATGAGTGTGCGTTTGACGAGAGAGATGGAAGAACCGTATGGTTGCCCTGTCGGAGAACTCATTTTTACTTCACCGAGAAAGTAAGTAACTTGTTCTTGTGCGGTAGAGATAGCTTGAGCAGAGATAGTCAATAAGCAACCCAGTAAAAGCAGAAACGATAATAACGATGTTTTCAAGAATAGCATCAGAATTTCCCTCCATTTGAAATAGATTACATTGCATATCTTAGCTTCTAAGACTAACCCACGCGAAGCATTGAACTATTTATTAACCCCAATGTCATTAATAATACCCGGTATTTTTTGTGTGTTATCAACGGATTCACTTTTGATTGTCTCGAAAACGGTCGTTTTTGAGACAATCATATTCTAACATTACAGTTATAGCTTTCTTTTAAAAATAAAATCTTGACATTTCCAGCCAAGCTGTTTAAAAACAACTGCGAAACAGTCAATTTCGACCTCGAAACGAAAGTTTTACTTTCGTTTCGAAATCATCTTTTGCGGGCTTTCGCTTTTTGTATTTTGTTAAATCTATTTGTCCTGTTCCAAAAGTTTGGTCGTTCCTTCCGTCACGCTGCCCGGACGGCTCAAATCGTAAGTGTCGAGCGTTTTCCCCGCATTCTGCGGCGGAATATAAGCCGACGCCGGAACGGATTGCTGCGGCGGCAGAGCATTTTTATAGCCCGCGCCCCGCATGGCTTTCTTCTCTCTCATTTTCCGAATCAGATTAAACTTCTCGGCATTCCGGCGACGCGGCGCTTTTTTCAAAAATAGCATTGAGAAAACGAATATCAACAAACCGCCGAAAATACCGAGAGCCGCAAAAAATTGAGGAAGTCGGTTCGCTCCGGCGGCGGCTAAAACCGGGGCGAGGAAAAGCGTTAAGCTCAAAAACCAAATCAAAGCGAATTTCAAGCCGCGCGAGCGCGAAAGCCTGCCGTTTGATTGCTTGCTCGCTTCTTCCAACTGCGGCAGATACCCGTTATGATCGAGTAGCTGCGCGACGACCTCGAACGAAAAGCCGCACCGTGAGCAATACCTCATTTCTTCACTCGCCTGTTTCTGACCGCAGCTTGGACAAAACATATTTTTGAGATTGTAATTAACAAATTGCCGTTCAAAATTGATTACACCGGAAAACTTTTTAAGCAACTCGTCCTGAATTCATTTACGGCTCACTTACAATTTTGTTCAATAAGTCTAATTGAATGAATTTGATTATTTTAGATTGAACAATTTCTATTTTTCGGGCAAAGACATTTTCATACTCAATTTCGATGTTTTGATACAATTAAAATCATTATGAACACGCACGAAAACATCATTGACGATAATCGAGGAATTCGTGATTTGCTTTCCAATACAAAACGCATTGCGGTTTTAGGAATCAAAACCGAAGCACAAGCCGGACAGCCTGCGTTTTATGTGCCGCAATATATGCAGCGCGCAGGGTTTGAAATCGTGCCGGTTCCGGTTTATTACCCTGAAGCGACAGAGATTTTGGGGGCACAGGTTTATCGAAAGCTCTCTGAAATACCGGGCGAAATTGATCTGGTCAACGTCTTTCGCCGTCCTTCCGATATTCCGGCTCACGTCGAAGACATTCTGGCGAAAAAGCCGAAAGCGGTTTGGTTTCAATCAGGCATCGTCAACGACGAAGCCGCCGAGACTTTAGCCGCAGCCGGAATCAAAGTCGTGCAAGACCGATGCTTGATGGTCGAGCATCGAATGATTCGATAAAAAAACCGAGAGTTTATATTTATGCCAAAGCTGGATGCGGTGTTGGAAA
The DNA here is from genome assembly GCA_036387135.1 of Pyrinomonadaceae bacterium. Lineage (GTDB taxonomy): Bacteria > Acidobacteriota > Blastocatellia > Pyrinomonadales > Pyrinomonadaceae > JALZCH01. Next base: position 8,931 of record DASVUH010000045.1, read on the forward strand.
CCGCGCTTTATGTCGCAGATTTAAAACGCTCGATCTCGTTTTATCAAACCGTTTTTGAGTTTGAAACTTTGTTTGCCGACGAGCGTTTGTGCGCTTTGAACGTTTCGGATAAGCAGGTTCTGCTTTTGTTTTTAAAAGGCGCGTCGAACGAGCCGACGAATGCTTCCGGCGGCGTTATTCCTCCGCACGACGGCGACGGACAGCTTCACGTCGCGTTTTCAATCGGGGCGGACGAATTAAGCGAATGGGAAAGCTGGCTGGCACAAAACGACATTTTAATCGAAAGCACGGTTCGGTGGGCGCGCGGCGGAACGAGTCTGTATTTCCGCGACCCGGACGGGCACTTGCTTGAATTGGTAACGCCCGGTTTGTGGGCGATTTATTAACTTTTTGGAGCGTTTTACAATTTCTTGGCAAACGTTAAATTTACGAAGTTTTATTTTATAAAAGTTTGTTCGGAAAGATTATGCTTTACAGGGTTTAGCTTGAAAAAATTGATGTTCAAAAGAAAAAGACCGCTTTCGATTGAAAGCAGTCTTTTTCTCTAAAATAAAAATGTTGTAAAAACTAGGCGGCGCGGCGGTCGTCTGAAGTTTCAGCAAAAACGCGGCGTCCGTTGAGCGCGTCGTCAATAATTTCGCGCAACGCTGAAGCGTCCGGGTTGACATCCATTTTGTCGCAGGCGCGCAAGTGGCGAATAATGCCTTCGGTCGCAATTTCAAGCGGGGCGCCGTTTAATTTGGAATAACGGCGAGCTTGAATATGATCAATTTCCTGAATCCGCTCGTGCAGCGGCATAAAACGATTCTGAATCACTTTTTTATCACTCCTTTATAGTTTGAATGCGTATTTATTCGGTTTTTAAACCGTTATATTTTATAACTAACTGTTAGATGTATTTAAGCCAGCCGCAAGATGTAGGTAAATTATCGAGCGCTGGCGCATATTCCGGTTCGGACAAACAGGTCTGCTCTAAAGCCCTAACCTGAAATTCCTGCTCCTGAAAGATTTGAATGGTAACACACGAAATCGAGAATGTCACGAACTTTTTTTTGGTGAATGAATATTCATTCATAAATCAGGCAAAACCGCAAATTTATTGTTTGATACGACTTGCAACATCGATTTAATCAAGTTCGAGCGGGTTTCTAAACGGCGTATCCGGCTCGCCTTCGGCGCGTTTAAAAGCGTCGCGGAATTTTTCTTCGAGCAGGCGCTCGCGCTCTTTCTCGCGGTTCATTTCCTGCGCAAAAATGTTCTCTCTGGCTTCTTTCTGCGCCGCGAGATTTTTTTGCAGCTCTTCAAACGAGCCGAGCTTTTTCCCTTTTTCTTCGTGCGAGAGAATCGTTCCCGTCGCGGCGTCAACGGTTAATTTCGCTTCGCAGCAGGGACAAATAATCGTCCAATTAGTTTTCGCTTCGTTTTCCATATTGGAAACGCATTATAACAATCGAACTCGAAAAATTAAACGGCGAGTGATTTGGAATAATCGCCCGCCATTTCGATTGTTTGAATTTAACCGCTTATTGATTTTTTTGCGGCGCGCCGCGTTTTTCCAACTTCTGCTCGGATTGCGGCGCGGGCGGATTTTCAACTTTCGGATCGGGTTTTGCGGGCTGCGCGTTTTGGGCGGCTTGCAAAATTTCCGCCGCCGAAGCCACCATCGGATTCCCCACGACGTTTGGGGACAATTCTTTGACTTGTCCGTTTCTCAAATAAACTTTGACGATTGTTTTCTTGTTTGCGACATCCTGAATTCGCTCGACTTTGGCAAGCTCGGCGTTGTTTTTGAAAGTTCGCGTTTCAACCGGAAATTGTCCGAGGCTGACCGTAACTTCCGAATTATCCGGCGCCGGATTCGTAATATTTTGAACTTTAGCGTTTTTCGTCGGGTCTCCTTTCGCCATATTCGCATTTGCGGGCGCGTTCGGAATTCCCGGAACCGCCGAATTTGTCGCCGGCGACACTGCGGGCGCGGCGTTTGCAATCGGGTTTGAATTGCTTTGTAAAACGGCGACGTTTGAATTGGCGTTTGTTTCTGTGGGCGCGGTTGTCGTCGAGCAAGCCGTCGCAACGACTGAAAGCGACAACGCTGAAATTATTAAAAGATTTTTGCGTTTCATAGTAACTCCTCAAAATGTAAAAAAATATCAGCTCAAAATAATGCGAAAAACTGGGCGCAAAAGCAATGAGCGAAACTTTACGAAGAACGTTATTTCACGATTTCGCTTGCAATCTATTTTGCAGATTTTGTTTTAACGCCTGCCATTCATCATCCAGAATGCTGAAATAAACCGTGTCGCGGAGTCGCCCGGAATCGGTAACGACGTGTTTTCGCAAAATTCCTTCTTCTTTTGCTCCAATCCGTAAAATCGCGCTGCGCGAACGCTCGTTTAAAGCGTCGGTTTTCAGTTCGACGCGATTGCAATTCCAGGTTTCAAAAGCATAGCGAAGCATCAAAAATTTTGCTTCGGTGTTAACAAAAGTGCGTTGAAATTCAAGCCCGATCCAAGTCCAGCCGATTTCGACTCGTTTGTTTGCGAGGTCAATGTTTCCGAAACGAGTCGAGCCGATTGCTTTGCCGGTTTCTTTCAAAACTGTTGCGAACGGCAAAGAAAATCCGCGACGCTGTTCATCAAGAGCAGTTTCGAGGTAGTTTTGCAAATCTGCTTCGGTTTTGATTTGCTTTGGCGACCAACGCCAAATTTCCTCATCGAATCCAACGGCGCGTAAATCCGCAAAATGTTTTTCGTATGACAAAGGCTCAAGTCTGACAAATTCGCCTTCGAGCGTAACAGGTTTAATTTCCATAAATAATAAAGAGCAACGGCAGAATCTCTTATAAATACGAATATTATTCAAGCATTATATTTTAATTTGGCAGAAATATTTAAAAAAGTGCCGATGCAAATTTTGCGGGCTTCTAAAGTTATATCTCATCGTGAAGAAACTGCTTTTGGTGCTGGGACGAAATATGCGATTAACGTGCGCGGCGTTTATCAAGTTGACAAGAACAATAAGCAATTACAGTTTCTCGGCGCAAGACGGGATTCCCTTCCGGCATTTTCAGAAGACGGCTTAAGAAAAAAAGCCGGAATTCAGCAAATCTTCTCCAGCGCTTTACTTGGGATGAAAAATGGTTATAATCGGCTGGCATTAAATCAGGTGGAGAGTTCAACAGCTTAAAAGGGCATTAACATACTTGATTCGGCGTCACGCTTTTAAAGCAAAAGCCTGCCCTCTTTTATCACGCTTCAGCGATACATAAAATTTTCTGAAAAAAACTTTGAGTGATGATAGTTTTTCCATTCTTTTGGGGCGTTGGTTAATTGAGTGTTAAAAACACGAAAGGGCAAATACAGTTTGTCTCGATTGAAACCGAACAGAGCGAAAAATGTTTGTGCCGGAATTCAAATAATTTCTCTTGATAAAGAGGGATAAACCGATAGCAGACATTACCTGAGTCAACTATATCAATATCTTAGTTTAACTCTCACAAAATGATTTCTAACACGAACGGAAGCATATGCAACTAACCAAATTTTTTAAAGACGAAACAAAAGTAACCCCGGAGAATCTTGGCGAAGCTATTCAGCAGGCAATTGAAATTGAAATTGCTACTATTCCCGTTTATCTCTACACATATTATTCAGTCAACCGCGTGCCCAATCAGGACGCAATAAGCGGCGGATTGGCGCAGAAATTGACCGGCAATGGAATGTCTATATCGGAAGCCAGACCTATCGCTTTAGACCTTTCCGCGCAGATTATGGTTTACGCCAACAAAGTCGGCGCGACGATTATGAGCGTGGTGATGGAAGAGATGCTCCACATGGCGCTCTCATCCAATCTGAAACAGGCATTAATAGGCGCGCCGATTTTGACGGGCAGATCGCCGTCGAAATATCCGGCGAGGCTTCCCGGTCACGAACCGGAGTTCGACATTGATTTAGCGCCGTTTTCGTTAAAGCAATTGATGACCTTTCTCAAAATAGAAAGTCCGAAGCCTTTGCCCGCCGCCGCGCCTATGGCAATGCCCATACCTTATACGACAATCGGTCAGTTTTATGACGCGATAAAAGAGTGCATTGACACAAACGACCTGACTTATAATACCGAGCTTCCGCAGCTTGTTCCTGGTCAGCGTTATTATGCGCCAAATATGATAGATACCGTCTATTACAACAAGGAGCATAAACCGCAGTTTGTTGATGCTGACGACTCCGGCGATTTGATTCAGGTGGTTGACCGGGCGTCCGCCGGTAAAGCGATTGACCAGATTGTCGAACAGGGCGAAGGCAACGACGACAAAAATGTGAACCACTTAAATGATAACGGTTCGGTAGACTGCGGAACGATAAAAAAAGCGGACTATGACGACCCGGACAGAGGAGAGCTTTCACACTTTGAAAAATTTGCCCAGCTATATTGCGAATACAATACTTTGTCCGAGCAATTTCAGTCTTACGGTCTGGATGCCGAACTCAGCAGTTATTTTGTTTACAATTGTCCGACTAATCCGACAACGGCGTCTTATCCCAAAGCCAATGGGTATCCCGACGGCACTCTGCAGGCATTGTCAACGCTCCTGAACGGCGTCTATACATATCTGTTCGTTATGACGGAAGCCTGTTACAGACAGGAAAAAACCAACACGCAGTATGAGATATTTATGTTCGGCATTCACAAATCAATGATATTCATTCTCGATGCGCTGTGCGGCACGATGTCGGGTCTGACTTACTCTTCAAACGGACAAACATATAATGCCGCTCCGACTTTCGAAAATTACCCGTTCGGTCTTTTATCAAGTCCGAAATCCCAGTTGATGGCGCTTTTTCAAAATGCCGTTGCACTATATCCGGGAATTTCGCGTCTCGAACAAAGAATAGACGCTTTGCCGGACGTAAAATTATAACTATTTTTATTTGACACAAAAACACATACAATTATGGACAATACAGAAGTTTCATCAACGGAAAATGGCTGCAGCGGAAGCGGTTGTTCCGCACCTGCGGAACAAAGTGTCAGAAGCTCAAAGCTCGGCGGCGGTATTTGTGGCGCGCCGCCTGTGCCGTCAGCGCCGGTGGCACCTCCTCCGAATACTGCGGTAACGACGGCGCCTTTGGAACTGCACGTCTGTATGGGATTAAATGCCTGCAAGGGTCACGACCGTTACGGCACAAATTCCTGCGCGGGCACAGGCTGGTGCGCAACGGCGGGCGTGCATGTTTGCCGCACGCTGAACAATTGTCGCGGGCAGGGCGGATGCGGTTTATACGGCTCTGACGAGGATGACGCTACGCCCGGCGCGAACGACTGTTCGGGACAGGGTGCCTGCGCCGTACCGATTCAGGCGGAACGCTTCAGCACACAGGGCGCGAATAAAGGATTAAGCGTCTGGGTTCTGGCGCGTAAATTATTTGAAGAAAGAATGGAAAAAGCCAATCGCACTATCGGAGCGTCGCCGTATCAATGCGGACCGCCTCAGGCGTGGCTGGTTGAAGCACTGGGAAGTTACGATTCCTGCGGCAGCGCCGGGGATAAAGCCGGTACTTTCGGATTTAACGATCCCGCGAAAGATGCACAGGAGCTTTGCGAAAAAAGCCTGCATCCGATTCTTTGCGGTTCTGCAAAACAAAGCGAGCAGTCGGCTCATTGCGGCTCACCGCAAAACGATGAGACAGCACATTGTGGTTCGCCGGAAAAAGGCGCTGAATCAACTCATTGCGGCAGTCCTGAAAACACCGGGACAAATCATTGCGGTTCGCCGGAAAAAAGCAGCGAGGCAAATCTTTGCAGTTCGGCAAAGGAGAGCGACGAGACAAACGGCTGCAGTGCTCCGAAAGAAAGCTAGACAATGAGTAAAAAAGCCTCTCAAATGTGTAATCCCGGTCTTGGGCTGGGATTAAGGAGCAAGCACTTTAATTATATTCTGGAGAATAATCCTCCGGTAGATTGGTTTGAAGTGATTTCGGAAAATTTTATGGATTCCGGCGGCAGACCGAGACAGGTTTTGCGCCGAATCGCCGAACGTTACCCCGTCGTTATGCACGGGGTTTCGCTTTCTATCGGCAGTACGGACGCCCTGAATACCGAATACCTGCGAAAGCTGAAGAATCTGGCTGCGGAAATCGAGCCTTTGTGGATCAGCGATCATTTATGCTGGACGGGAATCAATGGTCTCAACACGCATGATTTGCTTCCCGTTCCGCTGACGGAAGAATCTCTCAAACACATCTGCCGCCGCGTCAATCAGGTACAGGATTTTCTGGAACGCCCGTTTGTTTTTGAAAATCCGAGCACATATCTGACCTTCAAACAATCCACTATTACAGAATGGGATTTTCTGCGATATATGACCGAGGAAACCGGCTGTCTGCTGCTGCTGGATGTAAATAACGTGTATGTCTCAGGATTCAATAACGATTTCGACCCTGCGCATTATATCAGGCAGATTCCGCACGACCGCGTTGTCCAGATGCATCTCGCCGGGCATCAGCACTGCGGCGATTATATTATTGATACGCATGACAGACGTGTGACACAGGACGTGTGGGAGCTTTTTACGCTGGCGTGGCAGTTAACCGGCGGAGCGGCGACTCTGCTGGAATGGGACAGCAATATCCCGGATTTTGAAGACTATCTCGCCGAGTTGTTAAAAGCCAGAGATTTTATGAATGCGTTTACCACGCAGCCGCGCCCGGAACAAGCCGAGCATCACGAAGTTATGATCTCAAATCCGGTAGATTTTTTAGTTGCAGATATGCAGTATGAATTCAGCAAATAAGCCGCATCTTTTTTTATGTCAACCGGAAAGCAATTTACTCTCGCGCAAATGCAGAATTGGATGCAGTCGGCGCTCATCGGGCGGAACGGTCAAATACAAGCGGCAAATCCCGAATATCCGATTAATGAATCGAGCCGCTTAACCGCCGCCCGGCATTTGAATATTTACCGACATAGCTATATCGCCCGTTTGCGCGATTGTATGAAAAACCAGTTCAGCGCTTTGGCTTATGCCCTTGGCGAAGAATTATTTCAAATTTTTGCCGATCAATACCTGGACGCTTATCCTTCGGACAGCTACACCTTAAACGAGCTTGGCAGAAGATTCCCTGATTTTCTGGAAGAAACAAGACCGGACGCCGGGCAGGAAGAAAAGGAATCATGGATAGATTTTATGATCGAGCTGGCACGTTTTGAATATACGTTATCGGTCATTTTCGACGCGCATTCCGATAAGGAAATCAAACCGGTAATCGAATCTACGCCCGATGAGAAGCTAAAGCTCGCCCCTCTATTTCGTCTTTTTTATCATCGCTATCCTGTCTGCCGATATTATCTGGACGTAACCCGAAAAAAAGAGCCGGAGCTTCCTTTTGAAGAAGATAGTTATGCGGTAGTGACGCGAAATGATTATCGTTTGAGCTTATTGGAAATAAAGCCCGCCCAATATTATTTTCTCGAAATACTTGCCAAAGGAGATTCGATTGCAAAAGCAAAGGAATACTTTGTTAAAATTCACGGTTTTGACGCGCGGCGATTGGACAATGCGTGGAACGAGTGGAGGAAAAGCTTTATTACGTCAGGCTTTTTTCGTGTATCTGATTAATTAAATTTGCAGTGAAAGTCACCTTTTAGAATTTTGCTAAAAAAGGTTAGCTGATTGTAGAAATCAGCTAACCTTTTCTTTTGTTAAATGTCGAAATACATCGAGAATTCGAGCGGATGCGGGCGCATTCTGAGCGGCTGGATTTCTTTTTCTCGTTTGTAAGAAATCCAACGTTCGACGAGCTGCGGCGTGAAAACGTCGCCGCGCAGCAGGAATTCGTGGTCGTTTTCGAGCGCCTTCAAAGATTCGTCCAATGAACCGGGCAGCGCCGGAACGTCTTTTAATTCTTCGGGCGAAAGATCGTAAATGTCTTTGTCGAGCGGTTCGCCCGGATCAATGCGATTTTGAATTCCGTCCAGACCAGCCATCAACAATGCCGCAAACGTGATGTACGGATTGCAGGACGGATCGGGTGGACGAAATTCGAGCCGTTTGGCTTTCGGCGATTGCGAAAACATCGGGATTCTTACGGCTGCCGAACGATTGCGCGCCGAATAAGCGAGATTGACCGGAGCTTCAAAACCCGGAACGAGCCGTTTATAGCTATTCGTTGTCGGTGCGGCAAAAGCGACGAGCGCCGGAGCGTGTTTTAACAATCCGCCGATGTAAAATTTCGCCGTTTCGGAAAGTCCGGCATATTGGTCTCCGGCGAAAAGCGGTTTTTCGTCGCGCCAGAGCGATTGGTGAACGTGCATTCCCGAACCGTTGTCGCCGTAAAGCGGTTTCGGCATAAACGTCGCGGATTTGCCGTGAGCGTGAGCCGTGTTGCGGACGATGTATTTAAAAAGCATTAGATTGTCCGCCGTGCGAAGCATCGTGTCGAAGCGAAAATCAATTTCGCATTGCATCGGCGCGACTTCGTGGTGCAAACATTCGACCGTGATTCCGACTTCGCCCAACAGAAGCGAAATTTCCGCACGCAAATCTATCAAACTATCAAGCGGCGAAACCGGGACGTAGCCTTCTTTCGGACGGATGTGATAGCCCTGATTGATGGCGTATTCGTCTTTGCGCCCGCTGTTCCAGTGCGCTTCTTCGCCTTCGAGCGTGTAACCGGCGGAATTCTGGTTGTTGTGGAATTGAACGTTGTCGAAAACGAAAAACTCGGCTTCGGGTCCGAAAAACGCGGTGTCGGCAATGCCCGTAAATTTCAGATAGCTTTCGGCGCGCCGAGCAATGGCGCGCGGGTCGAGCCAGTAGCCTTCTTTGGTAATCGGGTCAACGACGTTGGCGATTAAACAAAGCGTGGTTTCCTGCGAAAACGGGTCAATCCAAAAGCGTTTGTTGTCCGGCACGAGCAGCATATCCGATTCGTTGATCGCAGCCCAGCCGCGAAGGCTCGAAGCGTCGAAACCGAAACCGTCTTCAAACGAATCTTCCGAAAGCATTTCAATCGGGAATGTTAAATGATGCCAAGCGCCGGGCAAATCCGTGAACCGGACGGACACGAATTTTGCTCCGTGTTCGGCGGCGTAATCAATAATTCCTCTAGCGTTATTCATTAAAAATCTCCTGTAAAAGGCTGATGTTATTTTGATGTTAAACGATTTTCCTCCGGGTGGGAAAACGCGAGTTTGTAAAAAATTATAAAGGCGCAGTCGGTTTCGCACCCTTTCAGATGCGGATTAAACCAACTGCGCCTTTTACTGTCAAGCGCGCAGGCTATTTCTAATTTTCAGCTTTTATTGGAACTTTGGAAAATTCGGCGAAATTTAAAATTACTTTGCCGTAATTTCTCGTCCCGTTGCGTTGCCGATAATTTCGCCTTTTGAATTGAAAAGCAAAACCGTTTTGTAATGATATTGAGTTCCTTGTCCGAGAAGCGATTGCAGAACCGTGCGCTTATTCTCGATTAATTCGTTTTGCCACGTATCATTAACAACGCCGATCAGCGTATTGTTGCTGATTCGCGCAACTAAGAGCTGTTCGCCGCCGCGCAAAGATTTAACGTTAACGTCCATAACACCGGAAGTTTCAACCTTTTGTGTCTCGGCTGATTCGCCGGCAGACGGATAGAAGTGATAGACGATGCCAATATGCACAATCAGGATTGTGAGCGCGACCAAACCGCGATTTACCTGTAGTGATTCGCGGTGTTTGGTTTCAAGCGTTTTCGGCTTTGCAATCGTTTCCTTGAAATTTTGATTTTTATTCGCTTTTTCCGCGCCTGAATCATTTTGTTTGTTCGTCTTATTTTGAGCATCGGTAATCTCTGTAAAAGCGGTAATAAGCCTTAAACGCGCTTTGAACAGATTGTTGAGGGCGGTTAAGAGAGTTGTCGCTCGCTCTTGACGATTTTCTCCGGTCAAGCTGCTTCCGGTTTCTCTCAAATCATTAATTACCGTTTGTATTTCGTTTTTCAGCGATTTAATTTCTTCTGCGGCGGGCGCAGACTGCGAATTATTCTGAAGTCTTCGCTGATAATCTTCGGCGACAAAAATCAAACGCAGCGCGCGGCGTTTTAAATCGGTTTCGCTCTGCGTTGTTCCCTCAAAGTCATTTAAATAAATCGAAAAATCGAAAGAGGCGACTTCGGGCGAAGGTGACGAATTTAAATATTCGCGCAGCGCATTTGCCGACGGTTCACGTTTGCTTATTTCGCTCAGAACCCGTAAAAAATTAGCGTTTCCGGTTCCCCGTAATTCGCTCTTTTCGCACAAAGTCTCCGAACTCCGATTATCGTCGCATGAAACGTTTTCCGCTTCCGGCAGTTCGGCGGATTTCTCGCTCTCATCAGCTTCAAATTCGGTTTGCTCGCCGGTATTTTGAAATAGAAAATCCGGTTTTGCTTCGTCGGCAATATCGGTCGGTTCCGTGTTTTTAAATTCGGATTCGGGCGGATCAATGTTTTCCGGTAAATTTTGAGTTGCTGAAATTGTTTCTGACAGAGCGGCGGATTCAAAATCTTCATCTTCAGCCGGAAATTGGTAATCGGGATTGATTTGCTTGAGCAAATTGACCGAATGAGCAGGGTTTTCTTCCAAAACCAGATTTAAAACATCAATGCCGCCGTGCTGTGATTCGAGAGAATTGCGAAAGCTCTCATTTTCTTCCGAGACGAGCTGTGAAAATTTGTTGCCGACCGCAACGCTGCATTTAATCGAAGCCGCCGTGACTTCGGGCGCAAAGAACGTTTCGCCCAGATATTGCTTGTGTCGCCGCGCGCGATTAAAGAAATTGCTTTTTAATAAATCTTCGAGCCGGTTATAACCGCCGACTTCGGCGCGCAGCGCATCAAAAACGGCAATTGCTTCTTCGCGCAGACGCAGCGTCTTTTTGTCCGCCCAGTCAATCTCGACTCCCGTCCAAAGGACGTTGTATCGCTGCAAACGCTCGATTAATTCATCTCCGCCGAGGCGAACATAACGCGGTTCGCCGGGCAATTTGGCGGAAAACAATTGAGTGACGACAAAATCGTATTTGCTTCTGACTTCAAACGAAGGCATCAGGCTGCGGTAAAAACAGCCCAGCGCCGCCAGCATTTGAGCGGTTACGGACGAAGCGTTTTCATCGTAAAATCGGCGCAAATGAAACGTTTTCACCGCTTCGTCGCGGCGCGCGAGCGTTAATCGCCAAAAATGCAGCTCCTGCAAAACCCGAAACTCCAGTTGCAGAGATTCTCCGGTTTCTTCCGTTTGCCCGGCTTTATATTCGCTGAGCAAAGCGCTGATTTTTTTCACATCATAGCTTTTGTGAGGAATTTTTAACTGGACGCGCTCGATGTTCGTTAATACCTGTTCAGCTACTTGCAGAGCGTAAGCATCGGTAAAAACCCTGTTCGTTTGATGTGTAGAATCATCTTTGGCTTCCTGTTCGATTGTTTCGTTAATTTGATTTTCCATTTCTATTTGACCGCTGCGCTTAACGTTTCGAGCGACTCCGGTAATGCCTGAAGTTTCGGAACGGTTAAAGCAAAAAACCATTCTGAAATTTATTCGCCGAGATTTCCCTCAACCGGCAAAACCTTTGTGATCGTGCCGCTGTGATCCAACGTAAAAACATAAGGAACAGAATTGTCGCGTATTCTGGTGGCGGTGATGAGATATTCGGTTGCCAGATTTTTCGGGTCTGTGGCGGTCGGCGTTCCGGTGGAAGTCGTCAAATCGAATTTGAAAGGACCGCGAATTAAAGTTAAATCGCCCTGAACCGTTCCCAGATTTCCGTGTAAATCGTTCAATTCGTCGAGGCGCGCAAAACGCTGACGCTGAGTGAAATAAATGACTTCATTCTGACGAATCAAGCTAAGTGAGGCAATCGCCGAAGTGTTTTCGGCGGAAATTTTGGCTTTCATATAATAATTTACAGAGATTGCCGTGATAATGCCGAGACAAGTAAGGACGAGCAGCATCTCGATAATTGAGAATCCGGCTTCATTTTTCTTTTTCATTGAGGTTCAATCTCCTTTTGAAATCCGGGTATTCGGATCGAATCTGACAATTTACGGCAGCGAAAGTGACAAGTTATGGCAGGGCTTGAGGTTAATCTTAATGCTTCGAGTGATTTTTCAAACTTAAAGTTTTCAATGATTATGCAGCTTGTGTAAAGATTTCGGCGCTTTTCATAAATTGTCGGACGAACTGCCGCCTTTTTCCAGCAACGTCCGTGCCATCACGCTTTTAAATCGTGCATAAAAAAAAAGTTGTTGTTTGAAGCGGCTTTTTTTGCTAAATTTTGATGCAGAGATTCAAACGAATAAAATTTTATAAATCTCTCTGAGAGAGACGATTTTGCCCGAAAACGCAGAACCGAGGAGAATGGCGAAACATTGACAGCAGCGATTGAGCAGACCATAGAGACTTACGGCATTGAGAATTGGGGCGCGGGTTATTTCGGTGTAAATCGAAAAGGAAATTTAATCGTGCGCCCGTTTGAAAACGACAGCCGTCAAGCCGACGTTAAAGAAATCATTGACGATCTCCGGCGACGCGGCATCAACACGCCCGTTCTCCTCCGCTTTCCGCAACTCATCGTCGGACAAATCCGCAAACTGCAAAAAGCATTTCGCAGCGCCATCCGCGAGTTTGAATACAACGGCGCGCATCAATGCGTTTATCCGATGAAAGTCAATCAAAACCGCGCCGTCGTCGAAGAATATCTGCGCGAAGGCTCGCGCTACGATTTCGGACTCGAAGCCGGTTCAAAAGCCGAGCTTTACGGCGCTCTGGCAATGGAACAGTCGCCCGGCAGCCTGCTCGTGCTAAACGGTTTCAAAGACGAGGAATTTATCCGTCTCGCCTTTGCCGGAGCGAACGCGGGAAAAAAAGTAGTCATCGTCATCGAAAAGCTTTCCGAGCTTGACCATATTTTAAAAGTCGCCGACGAACTGCTCGAAGAAGGCAGCGACGACCGTCTGCCGATGGTCGGCGTCCGCGTCAAGCTCTACTCGAAAGGTTCGGGCAAATGGGAAACTTCGGGCGGCGAAGCGGCGAAATTCGGTTTGACGACGACCGAAATTCTCGAAGTCATTTACCGGCTTCAGGAAGCCGGACGCATTGATTTGCTGCGGCTGCTGCATTTTCACATCGGCTCGCAATTGACCGACATCAAGCGCATCAAAAACGCGATGAAAGAAGCCGCGCGCGTTTACGCCAAGATTATTCAGATGAACGTGCCGATTGACTATTTGGACGTTGGCGGCGGAATGGCGGTTGATTACGACGGCTCGAAAACCGCTTTTGAATCTTCGGCAAATTACAACTCGCAGGAATTTGCCAACGACGTAGTTTACGTGATCAAAACCGTCTGCGACGACGAAAACGTGCCGCACCCGACCATCGTGCAGGAATGCGGGCGGTATATGTCTGCGTATCACGCTATCTTAGTGACAAACGTGCAGGACGAAATCGAAACCATCGTTGAAGACATTACGCCGATGGAAATTGAAGCGGACGATCCGCAACCGGTTCGAGAATTGCACGATTTGCGCGAAACCATCAGCGTCAAAAATCACCGCGAGTATTATCACGACGCGCTCGAACAGCGCGAACAGCTTTTCACGATGTTCAATCTGGGCTTAATCTCGCTCGAAGACCGCGCCAAAGGCGAGGTTTTGTTCTGGGATGTTTGCGAAAAAGCTGATAAATTCGCGCAGCAGAAAAAATACGTTTCGGAAGAGTTCGATGATTTGCGGCTGCTTTTATGCGCCAAATATCTGACCAATTTTTCGGTTTTTCGCTCGATGCCCGACAATTGGGCGCTCGAACAGCTTTTTCCGATTGTTCCGATTCACAAATTAAATAAAATTCCGACCGAATATACGACGCTTTGCGACATCACTTGCGATTCGGACGGCGTGGTCGAAAAGTTTGTTGATTTGCACGACGTGAAAAGAGTTTTGGCGCTGCATCCGCTTGTCAAAGACGAGCAGTATTATATCGCCGTTTTGCTCGTAGGGGCGTATCAGGAAGTGATGGGCAACAATCACAACCTGTTCGGCGTGCCGCACGAAGCGCAGGTTTTTATTGACGACGACGGTTATTTAATCAAAAAAGTAATTCCCGGCTCGACGCTCGGAGAATCTTTGAGCCGCGCGCGCTACGACAAATCGCTGCTCCACGAAGGTTTTCGACGCATTGTCGCCGCGCAGGTCAAACGCAGCGAGCTAACGGAAGAAGAAGCGACGAATTTAATCGAATTTTACGAATCGAAAATTGATTCGTACACATACCTTTCGCCCAACGGCACAAAGCCTTGAGGCTTTGAAATTACGAATTTCAAATTACGAATTACGAATTAAAAACAAATTCCGACATTCGTAATTCGTAATTCGTAATTCGTAATTAAATATATGACGGCACAACGCAAAAGCAAGTCTTCAAAATTTTTAACCGCGCCGACGCGCCCTGTTTCGGTTGACCGCGACCGCTCAATCACCGGTTTGCTTGAAAAAATGGAAGGCGCCGGATTCGGCGCGCGGCAATTGGCGGAAGCGCATCGCATCTGGCTCGACGCGCTCGGCGATAACACGACGATTTACATCGCCGCGACGGGAAATCTGATTCCCGCCGGAATGCGCCGCCTGCTGGCTTACGTTATCAAAAACCGCTTCGTTGACGTTTTGGTTGTGTCCGGCGAAATGCTCTTTCACGATTTGCACGAAACTCTCGGAAGAAATCACTACCAAGCGCACGCGGCGATGGACGACGAAGAGCTTGACACGGCAAACATCGTGCGAATGGGCGACACTTTGGGAAACTCCGATGAATACCGCGAAGCCGACGAATGGATTGGCGGGTTTGCCAATCAACTCGACCCGAGCCGCCCTTATTCGGTCAGGGAATTTTTGCATTTTCTGGGAAAAGAACTGGCGGAAATCGCCACCGAAGACGGATTGATAACTTCCGCCTACAAAGCGCGGATTCCCATTTTTTGCCCGGATTTGGGCAACAGCGAAATCTGCGTCGGAATCGCGCAAGGGCGTTTTGAAAAGAAAAACACCGTGCTTTTCGACCTCGCTCAAGATTCGCTCGAAATGATGCAAATCGCGCAGAAAAGCCGTTCGACTTGTCTGATTTCGCTCGGCGGCGTTGACGGACACAGCTACATTAAATTGAGCGACACATCCTTGAATATCATTCGCGCGCAGCCGCGCGGTCACAAATACGCCGTCACAATTTGCTCCGAACCGCCCTGCGTAGTCAGCCCTCGCCCGCACGGTTCGCTCAGCGAAATGACGCAGTTTTTCGGCAAAACAATGAAAAACGCTTTGACCGCTTACGTCCAGTGCGACGCGACGATTGCCTTGCCGATTATCGTCACTTCCCTTTCGCAAACCGCCGCCAAATATATGAAAGGACGCAAGCGCCCGACCTTCACCTTTGTCGGACGCGAGCTGCTAATCGAAGTCTCCTAACAGTTATCAGTTATCAGTTATCAGTTAACAGCAGAATTGATAACTGATAACTGATAACTGATAACTGTAATGTCTGAGTCAGCAAATCTTCCAATGAATTTCGGTGGAATTGGCGAGCCGGAGTTTTCCGATTTCGAGCGAGCCGGAGTTTTGGTTTTACCCATCGCTTACGAAGGCACGGTTTCTTACGGCACCGGCACCGGAAAAGGCGCGGCGGCGATTATCGAAGCCTCGCGCAATATGGAATTGTACGACGAGGAAACCGATGCCGAAGTCTATAAAATCGGCATTCACACGCTCGCCGAGCTTACCGCCGAAGACGAACCGGCGGCGATGATGACGAAAATTTATGATCGGGCGAAAGAGCTTTTGGCGTCGGAAAAATTTCTCGTTTCTCTCGGCGGCGAGCATTCCGTCAGCGCGCCTTTGATACGCGCGCACGCCGAGCATTTTCACAACATTTCAATTTTACAGATTGACGCGCACGCAGATTTGCGCGATTCATACGACGGCACGCCGTATTCGCACGCTTCGATTATGGCGCGGGCGGTCAAAGACTTGAGAATTCCGGCGGTTCAAGTCGGCATTCGCTCGATTTCCGCCGACGAAGCGCGCTCGCTCGATGATTTGCCGCACACCAGGATTTATTGGGCAAAAGATGTTGTCGGGCGAATTGATTGGATTGACGAAGCCGTTTCGCATCTCACTGACAACGTTTATTTAACGATTGATATTGACGGCTTAGATCCCAGTCTTGTGCCGACTACCGGAACGCCGGAACCCGGCGGATTAGGCTGGTATGAAGTTTTGACTTTGATTCGGCGGCTGGCGAAAAAACGCCGCGTCGTCGGAATGGATTTGGTCGAATTTTCCAAAATGGATAATTCAGACGCAGGAGCTTTTCTTTGCTCAAAGCTCGTTTACAAATCGCTCGGCTACATTTTTCGCGGCGAAACTCCGCGTGTGCGCGGTAAATAGAATTTAAAAAACCAATCCCGGAAAAGCGCTGTCTGCGCGGCGGCGCTTTTTCTTTTTTCCGGTATTGATTTTCGTCGTGCAACTACTTAAATTTAAAATCGTATTAGAAGAGAGCTAAACTAAGGTTTAAAGGATTATTAAGGATTATTTATGAAATTTTATCAGCTTTCGTCACTCAAAATTTTCACTGTTTTCGCAACCGCCGCACTTTTAGCCGGTTGTAGCGGCGGCAACGCCCAACTTTCTCCGAATTCGCAAACGTCGCAGACAGAACAATCCGCGCCGGTTTCACAGTCGCCGATTGTTTTAGCCGACGGAATCCGCGCGTCTTACGCCGATATTGTCGAACGAGTCGCGCCCGCCGTTGTGAACATTGACGCGCGCCGAAGAACGAGCCGCGCGCCGCAGCAGCAACAACAGCAGCAGCAGAATCCGCTGCTCGACGACCCGCGTTTTCGTGATTTCTTCGACCAATTGCCGCAAGGTCAGCGGCAACAGCCTCCGCCGGTCGAACGCGGCGTCGGTTCCGGCGTTATCATCAGCGCCGACGGAACGATTTTGACCAACAATCACGTCGTCGAAGGAGCGGACGATATTGAAATCGAACTGACCGACAAGCGAACTTTTAAAGCAAAAGTCGTCGGTCTCGATCCGGCTTCGGATTTAGCCGTGTTAAAAGTCGAAGCCGACAATTTGCCGTTTATGAATCTCGGCGATTCGGACAAAGTTCGTGTCGGCGACGTTGTTCTGGCAATCGGAAATCCGCTCGGAATCGGACAAACCGTCACTTCGGGAATTATTTCGGCAAAAGGACGCCGGACAGGACTCGGCACGGGCAGCTTTGAAAACTTTTTGCAAACCGACGCCCCGATTAATCGCGGCAATTCCGGCGGCGCTTTGATTAACGTGACGGGCGAGCTTGTCGGCATTAACTCGCAAATCTTATCGCCGGGCGGCGCGGCGGGCGGCAACATCGGAATCGGTTTCGCCATTCCGTCGAATATGGTCAAAGGCGTGATGGAGCAGCTCGTCAAAAACGGCAAAGTCCGGCGCGGGCAGCTCGGCGTTTTGATTCGCGATATTGATTCGGATTTGGCGGCGTCGCTCAATTTAAAAGACACGCGCGGCGCGGTAATCACCGACGTTCAGCCCGACAGCGCGGCGGCAAAAGCCGGGCTTCAGCGATACGATGTCGTTACGGCTTTAAACGGCGAACGAGTCGAAGACGGAAACACGCTCAGAAATCGAATAGCCGCGACTCAGCCCGGCTCGGAAGTCACTCTCACGGTTTTGCGCGAAGGCAAAGAACAGCAAATCAAAGCAACTCTGGGCGAGCTTTCGGTGCAGGCGGCAGAGAACGAACGCGAAAATCCGCAGGGAAATCAAAACGCGCCCGGCGGCGAGCAAAGCGGCAGGCTCGGTCTCGGTATGCAGCCGCTGACGCCCGATTTGAAACGGCAATTGCAAGTAAACGCCGAAAGAGGTTTGGTTGTCACGGAAGTTGATCCGAATGGACCGGCAGCCGAAGCCGGATTCAGGGAGCAGGACGTGATTCTCGAAATCAATCGTCAGCCGGTCGCAAGTTTTGAAGATGTACAAGCCGCGCTTGAAAAAAGCGGCGACCGCCCGGTTCTGATTTTAATGGAACGCCGCGGACAGGTCGTCTTTTTAACCGTCAGACAAAGAAGATAAAACAGCCGCAAACGAATAAAAAGGCGTCGAGCTTTATAAAGCTCGACGCCTTTTTATTCGTTCGATTTTAGCAGGATTTCTCAATCCAATATTTTTTGCAGATAAGCGCCATAGCCGCTTTTCATATATTTGGCGGCGAGAATCATCAATTCGGAACGGTTGATATAACCCATATTAAAAGCCGTTTCCTCGATGCAGCCGATTTTCGAGCCTTGTCGTTTTTCAATCACTTTAACAAACTCGCTGGCGTCAATTAAAGAATCGAATGTGCCGGTGTCGAGCCAAGCCATTCCCCTGCCCATTAATCCCACTTTTAAAGCGTCTTTTTCCAGATAAGCCTTGATAACGTCAATAATTTCATATTCTCCGCGCGCGGAAGGCTTTAAATTTTGCGCTATCTCGACAACCCGGTTATCGCAAAAATACAATCCCGGAATCGCATAATCGGATTTTGGAGAGTCGGGTTTTTCTTCGATGGAAATAACACGAAAATCTTCGTCGAATTCCACGACGCCGTATCTTTGCGGGTCGCTGACTTTATAAGCGAAAACCGCCGCGCCTTCGACATCGTTAAAGTCTTGCACCAGATTGCTTAAATGAGCGCCGTAGAAAATATTATCGCCGAGAATCAGCGCGACCTTTTCGTTTCCGATAAATTCTTTGCCGATGACAAACGCCTGAGCCAATCCTTCGGGCTTTTCCTGCACGGCATATTCAAAACGGCAGCCAAGCTCGCCGCCGTCTCCCAATAATCGCCGAAAGCTCTCGGTATCTTCCGGCGTCGTGATAATCAGGATTTCGCGAATGCCCGCGAGCATCAAAACCGACAAAGGATAATAAATCATCGGCTTGTCATAGACGGGCATTAACTGTTTACTGATGGCTTTCGTAATCGGATAAAGCCTTGTGCCGGAGCCTCCGGCTAAAATTATGCCTTTCATAATTTAAATCGTTTTGGAAACGGAAAAGCCGCAAAGCTAAAATCCCTTGCGGCTTAAATAATCGGGATGGCGAGATTCGAACTCAAAGAAATTCGTTTGTTTGCGTTTGGATGAATTCGTTCAGCCTCTGATTTAACTGCCATTCCCGTCAAAATATATTAGCAGACTTTCGCTCTGTTCGGATAAATTTTGTTACGGTTCCGAAGCCATTAAACAATCTTTACACGAAACAATCTTCGAATAATAAATCTAAATAATTCAAGCGAATAAAAACTTTCGTGAGAATTTAAAGAGAAATTTTTCAGAAAAACTTCAGAAAATCCTAAAGATTCCCCGCACCGAAATCAGCATAATCGCTCCCGTCAGCAACAGACAGGCTCATTAGAAGCCAAACATAAATGGAGGAATAGCAATGATAAAGATTTTCGCAAATAACTTGATTCGATTTTTGGTTTTGGGCAGCCTCGGGCTGTTCGCGTTTTCAACCTTTACGTCAGCCGCGCCTGTCGTCAGGCAAGGGAGCGGAGCAAATGCTGCGGGGCTGCAAGCGACGGTTGACTTATTTCGCGCCGATTTGGGCGGCGCAAATAACGGTGCCGGCGGTTCGTTCGCAACCGGAAGGCGCGAGGTAAATTGGGACGGCGTGCCGGACAGTTTTTCCGAACCGAACAATTTCCCCGCAGATTTCTTTAACAACAATAGCCCGCGCGGCATAATGTTCAACTCGATAGAGGACGCGACCGGATCGGCGTTAAATCAATTCGCCGTCAGCGCAAACCAGGCGTCCGGCGTCCCGGTTCGTTTCGGCAATCTCAACGCCGCTTATCCGTTCATTCTGCAAACTTTTAGCTCGCAGCGGTTATTCATCGCCCGCAATACGCATATGATGGAAGTGACTTTCTTTATTCCGGGAACGAGCATTCCGGCGGCGGTCAAAGGCTTCGGAGTTGTTTTCGCGGATGTTGATTCGGCAACCGGCGGCAATCGTTCGCTGATTCGCGTCTATGGTCCCGACGGCAGACAGCTTTCGGCTGCTGCAGCGCCGGTCTTCAATACCGGTCTTTCGTTCGTCGGTATTTCCTTCAATAACGGCGAGCGCATCGCCCGCGTGGTGATTGAAAGCGGCAACGCCGCGCTTTCCTCAACAAACGACGACAGCGAAAACGGGATTGACATAGTAGCGATGGATGATTTCATCTACGGTGAGCCGCAATCAATAGATTTTGCTTCCAGCGTTTCAGGATCCATTATTTACGGAACAACTCCCCCGGATCAACCGGCGAAGATTGTCTCAGGAGCAAGATTAGTGGCGAGCGGCGATTCGAACGCGGTGGCAATCAGTAATTCAAACGGTTATTATCAGTTCAACGAGAATCTTGAAACCGGCGGCACTTATACCGTCACCGCATCAAAAACCGGAGATATAAACAATATCAGCCCTTTTGATGCGACGCTTATTTTGCGGTGTTTAGCCGCCGGCAATGGCTGCAATTTAACAGCTAATCAACAAATAGCGGGTGATACCAATGGAAGCGGAGGTCTTTCCCCGATTGATGCGACTCTGATTCTTCGTTTTGTCGCGGCAAATGGACAAACCGGGCAAACCGGACAAACGGGTAACTGGAAATTCTCTTCACCGTCCCGCACTTACTTGCCGCTCGGCGGTAATCTTTCTGATGAGAATTACACAGCATTACTGATCGGAGATGTAAGCGGCGGTTGGCAGCCGCCCGCTTCTTTAAGCGGCGCTGAAGAAGCGAAACAGGAAAAGACGGAAACACTGCCCTCATAAGAGTGGAAGACTTTTCCGCAGCATTTGCCGCCCGTGAAATGATAGTGGTTCGGGAACAAGCCAGCGGAAGGAAAAGCGGACATTCAATTACTACTACCCGAGAAAGCACTTTTTTGTGATTGACGCACCAATGACATATTAAACAAGAAAAGCGTATCTTTCGAGATACGCTTTTCCATTGATTTAATTGAGTTAAACTCAATTATTTTGAATCGGGATGGCGAGATTCGAACTTAAAGTAAATTGTTTGCTTTCGTTTATATAAGTTCGTTTAGTCTCTGATTTAACCGCCATTTCTGTGAAAGTATATTATCAGATTTCACCTCAGCTTTGATAAGTTTTGTTAAGTTGGCACACTACTGGCACACCAAAGGTTTCTATTTTGTAATCAAGCCGCCGCGTTTGATCTTATTTCTGTTAGAATTTCAACAATCTTCGCTGCTTCATTATCGGGGAAAATACCGCTTAAGCCATTTGAATTAAAATTTGTATATGGCGGTTGATATAACATAGCCGCGTCCATTACACCATTTTTTGTTAGGTAATCAATTATCAAATTCACAAACTCGATTTGATTTGAGTTATATCTTTGCCCATCGAGGAAATCATTAAAAGCGCGTTTAGCTTCTTGCCTGTCTAATCCGATTAAATTTCTTATAAACAAACCTAAACTGTCTTGTTTGCCATAAGCATTTTCAAAGTCTTCTTTTGATCCTAAATCACCGGATTCAAAAAAGATTCGTTCCAATTCTTGAACATCCGACGGGGTTATAGGTTTATTACGCTTTAATTTTTGCAAAGCAATGTGGTTTTCTTCATCTTTTAAAAATTGCATCATCTTTGCACGATAACGACTTAGATTTGTTGTCGTAACAGTGCCGGAAAGATTGATTTCCGTTGCCTCACCAATTTCATCTTCAAAATCTGTGTAAATAACTTGCCGTTGCGTTTTATCAATAAATTGAATCAATTCTCGAAGACGTTTGCGGACATTTTCAAGAATCGCAAGATTTGCATCTTGCCAGAATTCCTGTTTTTGAATTTCTTGAATTAATTCAATTTGAGCTTTAACCATTGGAACGGTTTCTTTTTCTTCCAATCGGCTGGCGATTTCAATAACTTGCTCTTTTAGCTTTTCATATTCTTTGTTTTTATGAAGGATTGCGAGTTGGAGCTTCAAAATCAAATAGTCAAATTGTTTTGCGGTTTCATCTTCTGATTTTAATTCATTAGGTAAAGCTGCAATGATTTTAGTCAGCTCGTAATAGCTATTGGAATCAAGCGTTTCCCACGCCTTTTGTTGATTAAATTTTTCGACTTGTTGAAGATGCGGGCGCACAACAAAGTTATCGGGATTTATTGCTTTGACCTGATTTTGAAGGCGTAGTGTAGTTTCTTCATCAAGGTTTTTAAGGTCTTCGTTAAGTTCGGCAGATTTGCGTATTGAATCAATCAACTCAACTCGTTTATTAAAGATTTTGGTGCTGAGTGATTCTTGTAAACGCGGCTCGACTTCTTTCTTTTCCTGATTGAAATACTCGAAATTTTGGCAATAATCGAAAATATTAAAAAACTCTTTGTCTTTACCAATTCCGAAAAGATCGGGCGAAAGGCGTGTGCCGCGTCCAATCATTTGCAGGAATTTTGTTTTCGAGCGTACAGCTTTGAAGAAAACGAGATTAACAATTTCAGGAATATCAATTCCGGTGTCGAGCATATCAACTGAAATAGCTATCTGCGGCATCTTGCCGGGCGTTGAAAAATCATCGAGCAGCTTTTCGGTATAAGTCGCATAATTATCAATAATCCTGGCAAATTCGCCTTTGTAATGCGGATAATTCACATCGAACCGCTTTTCGATTTCAACGGCGTGTTTGTGGTTTTTGGCAAAGATAATCGTCTTGCCTAATTTGTCGCCGCCTTCTACTTTCGAGCCGTTTTCCATCAAAAAAGCTAGAACCTTGTCAATCGTATCTTGATTGAAAAGCCAGGCGTTCAAAGCGGCAGAATCAATTTGGTCGGGCGTTTCGCCGTCTTCGTTCCAGTCGATTGCATCCCAAGCGTCTTTTTCATCTTCGGAAAGTTGGTCGTATTTGATGCCTTCGCGTGTGAATTTGGTCGGAACACTGATGTTTCTTGAGGGCACAAGATAACCGTCATTTACCGCTTCTTCCAATTCGTAAGCATCGGTCGGAACGCCGCTTTGCAAATCGAAAAGGCGATAAGTGTTTTTATCAACTTCCGATTTCGGCGTAGCCGTTAAACCGACAAGAAAAGAATCGAAATAATCAAAGATTGCTTTGTATTTCTGATAAATGGAGCGATGTGCTTCATCAACCACAATCAAATCAAAATAGCCCGTTCCGAAACGTCGCTTCTCGCCCTCCATTTGATTAATGAGATTCATCATCGTCGGATAAGTGGAAACATAAACGCGGCTTCCGGTGGCTTCGCGTTCGGTAACGAGATTGACCGGGTTTGAGTTTGGCAGATGCGTTTTAAAAGCGTTGGCAGCTTGTTTTACGAGCGCAACTCTATCGGCGAGAAACAAGACGCGCTTTGCCCAATTTGCGCGTTGAAGCAAATCGGTTAAAGCAATCACGGTGCGAGTTTTTCCTGCGCCCGTTGCCATTACAACGAGAGCCTTTCGTTGATTCTTTTCGCTGAAATTTTCGGCTACTTTCTTGATGGCACGTTTTTGATAATGACGTTCGACGATTGATGTATTGATGTCGTCTGCATTAAGAGCTTTACGTGTCGTGCGACGTTGAATCATCAAAACGAGTTCGTCTTTCGTATAAAAGCCCTGCACGTTGCGCGGCGGATAATTAGCATCATCCCAAAGAAGAATCTCGTAGCCGTTAGTATAAAAAATAATCGGACGCTGTTTATACTCTGCTTCTATGCAATTAGCATATTCTTTCGCCTGTTGCTTTCCCGCGTTAGCATCTTTTGAAGTCCTTTTTGCTTCAATGATGGCGAGCGGTAAACGGTCGTTTCCCCAAAGCACATAATCAACATAGCCGATGCCTTCGGCGTTCGGCATTCCGCGAACTTCCAATTCAACGGTTGCATCTGTTCCCAAATTCCAACCGGCTTCGCGGAGCATTAAATCAATAATGTGTTTGCGCGTGTCAGCTTCGGAATAATCGTGCGAATCGGGAAACTTTTCGTTGCGTTTCCTGGCTTCGGCGATTTGTTTTTTGAGTCGTTCGAGTTCTTCGTCAATCGTCGGTTCGGTAATCCGTCTTTTGCGTTCGGCTTCTTCTTTTCGCCGTGCTTCGTTTTCGTCATAAGCCTTTTTAAGTTGATCGAGAGAGGTTGCCGAAATCGAAACTTGTTTTGGTGGAACCAGCTTTTCTTCAAACTGCAAACCGTCAAACTGCTTTGCCTCGCCGCGCGTGTACATTCGCGCCATCCAGTAAAGAAAATGAAATAATTCTTTTGCGGTTTGCAGGGCTTCCGTTTCGGTGATGCGGCGATTGCTGTGAACGGCTTCGTTTCCGACGCGGCGGACGTAATCAACCTTTGTGAAAACCTTACGCGGGAGATTGTTTTTGAAATCGTCGGCGAAGATTTTAGAGCTTAAATTATTATCGTAAGGTGCGCGAAGTTCGTCGTCGTATTGATAAATCCAATCAACCGCGAGTTCCAGAGCGCGGCGGGCGTGAAAACAAGCGGTGCGCGAATCGGTAAAAACAAGATTTTCAGCTTTGGCGGCGGAATTATAAACCGCCGCCCACTCATCTTTTAGAAAAGTGAAGTTTGTTCTCATGCCGTTTCCTTTCAAAAGAAATATAACTGAGAAGTTTATTTTTATTACCGGCTTTGGTTATTCGTGCTTTGAGACGTAGGTCAACACGTTACCGTTATTCTTGTCCTTAACCAGTTGATAAACATCCCATTCGCCGTGAGCCGGAGTTTGTTCAAATCTTTGTCCGATGACTACTTTTTCGCCGTCGGTTCGTACGTCTATATTTCCGTAAACGGCAACCGTTCGCCCCAGTTCCTTATCTGTCGGGTTCTTTTTAATAATTAAATCTCTGGTTGAACGCGCCAGTTCGGTGCTGAAAATTAGAGGTCGGTCGCTGCGTCCGAATTTACCTAATGCGCCAACCGCGTCGGGTCGCGGATGTGAATGCGGTTCTTCGTCGCCGCTTGAGATAATTGTCACGGCTGAATTTATTGATTGAAGGAAGAGATTTGTGAAATCTGCGCTGCCGTGATGACAAGCCTTTGCGACATCAGCCTCAAATATCTTGTTGGCTTTCGTTAACAAAGTTTTTATCTCGGCTGGGCTGGCTGTTTCGGGATTGATTCCGGTGTAATGCTCAAGCAGATGATTTTCCGCCGGAATATTCAAATCGCCGCCGAGAAGAATTCTGACATCTCCGTATTCGACTTTTACCACGACGGAATGACCGTTTTTCGTCACTCCCGGCGTGCCTTTCTGCCCGAACCATTTCATCGTCCGTTTTCCGGCTGCATCAGCAGTCGGCACGGGAGCTAAAACGCGGATTGCCGGTTTTTTGTTCTCAACATCGTTTTTGTCGTAATTGGGCAAATATTGGTCGTCACTGCAAAGCATTTTGACGTTCGCGCCTTTGTCCCTCAGTTTTTTCATCAGCTTTGGATAGAGCTTTCCCTTAACCTTCGCAGTGTCTTTAAGAAGCTCATCCAGCCCGTCATTGTCGAGAACAATATCGGTAAGAAAATCGCCTTTTAGAGCGCCGAGCGAATCTTTCCCAACGCGCTCTACTAGTCCGTTGTGATAGACATTCTGAAACACGACTTTAGGTTCTTCGGCAATGTCGAAAAAACCGTTGTAGTGGTCTTTGTCCGGGTGCGAGATGATAGTATTTTCAAATACAACAGGCTTCGGATTTTTGCCGCCCAGATTGAATTTCCAGTGCAGAAACGCCGCCATATTTTTGCCTTCGCCCGCGTCAATCAGATGAAATTTGTCGTCCGGCGTAATCATCAAACAACCATCGCCCTGCGCGACATCAATAAAATAAATTTCCAGAATTTTATGTTCCTGAAAGTCCTTTTTCTTCATCCAGCCGATTTTCGGCTGCCGGTTGACATCCCAGCCGCGAATGCGGACTTTCGCCCAAATGCCGTCCTCTACGCCCTGATGCTCAATCCAAGTTCCCCACAGCAGATGCCCGATTCTATCTTTTCCATCTCGCTCTTTATAAACTTTGGCGGTCGGATAACCCGCATAGACTGCTCTTTTTTCTACCTGTTTTTCTGCCATTTTAGTCTTCTCCTGATAAGCAATTAAAAGATAATAAAACGTTTTGCAAAATCTTCCGATTGCTGAATTTTTGCAACCCGGCAACCTGGTTACATTGTGGAAAACCGACCGCTTAAAAGAGTGAAGTTTGCTGCCATACTTTTTCCTCTTGCGGTTCTACTGACAAAATTTCATTACTAAAAAGTTCACCTTTGAAAGCCCTTTGTTGAAGCGATTGGAAAAGATTCTCAAAAAGTATTTCTGAATTTCTTAAACTTTTCTTTTGCTTTTGTAATGCAAAAAATATTGAAGCAAACTTTTTCTGTAAATCGCTCTGCGGAACTAGAATAGGAAATTTTTCTAACCTTCCAACAGGTAACTGCTTCAACGCTGTTCCAGTTTGATAGCCTTCTAGCATTTTCTTTGTTTTCTTATTTTGAAAAGCGCAAAGAAGATAAGCCGGATTAACTTGCTCATCTAAACAACGAAATAAAACAATTTGAGCGTTAATGTTAGCGTCCTCGAAGTTAGCAGGCACTAAGGCAACCGTTCCGATTTCGCCTCTTGTTGTAATCAAAAGGTCTTTCTCTTTCAAATGCCCTTTTTTCAATTCTTTATGTTTAGTTTCGCTTATAAATCTTAAATCAGTCCCAATAACTGTTCCATCTCTTAAATTATTAGCTCGGATGAATGGAACGCCAGACGAAACAAATTCACTTGCCTTCGGATATTTGGAAGAATAATTTCCATCAGCAATAAACAAATTTAGTTTACCTATTTCCTTTCTTTCCCAACCTTTCGGATTTTTCACAGGGTCGCCGAACATCTCAAGGAAAATGGATTGCAGGAGCGTATCGAGTTTTTGCAAAGCGAGACGGCGTTTTTCCCGCAGAGCGTCCGCTTTATCCAAAACTTCCGCGATTCGCTTTTGTTCGGGCAATGGAGGCAAAGGAATTTCAAGATTTTCAAGAAATGCTTTTGGAACTCGTTTCTGCCCAGCGCTTCCCGTCATCCTTTTTTCACCTTCAAATAAAATATTATTTCGTCGTAAAAAGTGAAAAAGATATTTTGAATCTAATTTATCTTTGTCTGCACGAACAACGTGAAATTCAGTTGAGCCGAAACCAATCTTGTTATTTATTTTTGCGAGTGCAATTTTCCCATTCTCAAAACAAGGCGTAATTTTAGCTAAAAGCACATCATCATTTTCAAAATATGTGAAGCCTTTAATTACTTCGCCTAAACTTCTTTCTTCTTCATTAACAATCGATTTTGTTTTTTCTGAAACAAAAGCCATCGGAACGAAAGATGCTTTTGAATCGTTCGATACTTTTCCGCTATTTATAAATCTTGGATTTATTTTTGAGACTTGAAATAAAGGAACAGTTTTCACGCAATTATCGCCTCCAATGCTTTCAAATCCGCTTGAATCTCGTTTTCAAGTTCACTTAATTCGCGCAAAATATCCTGCGGCGAATCGTGAATAGCTTCCTCATAAACCACTTCTTTGTAGCGGTTGATGCTCAAATCATAATCATTGGCGGCAATCTCCCTTTTTGGAACAAAGAAAGATTGGTCGGTGCGCGTGCGTCCGGCTTCGGCGTCAAGATTTTGCCAACGCGCCGTGATGTCTGGAATGTTGTTGTTTTCGTGTTTCGTCTGGTCGGCGAAAACGGTGCGCTTGTCGTCGAGCGAGCGCCCGTCGGCTTTCATATCGTAAAACCAGACGTTTTCCGTGCCGCCAGAATTGGTCTTGGTAAACAGCAGAATCGCGGTCGAAACTCCGGCGTAAGGTTTGAAAACGCCCGACGGCATCGAGACGATTCCGTCGAGCTTCTGGTCTTCAACCAGCATTTTCCGCAAAGATTTGTGCGCCGTGCTCGACCCGAACAAAACGCCGTCCGGCACAATCACCGCTGCCCGTCCGCCCGTTTTCAGCAGGCGCAGAAACAGCGCGATAAAAAGCAGCTCGGTCTTTTTCGTCTTTACAATCCGCAGTAAATCCTTCGCCGTGCTTTCATTATCAAGCGAACCCGCAAACGGCGGATTAGCCAGAATCAGCGTATAAACTTCTTCGTCGCCCGTATGTTCTTCGGCAAGCGAATCTTTATAACGAATGTTTGGATTATCAACGCCGTGCAGCATCATATTCATACTGCCGATTCTGAGCATCGTATTATCAAAATCGAACCCGTTAAAGAGTTTGTTATAAAAATGTTCGGTCAGCTTCGGGTCGGCAAAAATCTCTCTGTGCGTATCGTGCAGGTATTCGGCGGTTGTAACTAAAAAGCCAGCCGTGCCGCAAGCCGGGTCGCAAACAATATCGGTCGGCTTCGGCGCGGTCATTTCAACCATCATCTTGATAATATGGCGCGGCGTGCGAAACTGTCCGTTCTGTCCGGCAGTCGCAATTTTGCCGAGCATATACTCGTAAACATCGCCTTTTGTGTCGCGGTCGTTCATCGGAATCTCGTCAATCAAATCCACAACTTTGGAAAGCAAACCGGGTGTCGGAATCGAAAGCCGCGCATCTCTCATAAAATCCGAATAAGTCGTATCATCGCCCCGAAACTGCCGGATAAACGGAAAAACTTCAGCCGAAACGATGCGATACATCTCGCCGGCGTTTTCGTTTTTGAATCTTGACCATCGAAGATTTTGCTGTTCAGAATTAAAAATCGGATTGGCAATTTCTGTTTTCAGCATATTTGCCTTCTTTTCTTCCAACGTATGCAAATCGTCAAGGCGCTTGATAAAAAGCAGGTAAGTGATTTGCTCGATAACTTCCAATGGATTGGCAATGCCGCCCGTCCAGAAAGCATTCCAAACATTATCAACCTGTGTTCTTAATTCGCCTGTAATCATATTTTATGAGTTTGAAGGTAGAGAAAATAACTCGCATAGGAAAACACGATTTTAAATAAAAGTAAAGTAAGTTATTTAGAGTTTATTTCAATTGAAATAAATTGTCGCAAATTTGGAAGCGAAGGCTCAAAACATTAAATCTCTTTTATTTTGGAATCGAGAAAAGTCACTGAATAACAATAAATTGAGTTGCGGCAGATTTACTTATGCCTTTAATTAGTGCATTTTCACAAGGTAAAGGCTCTCCATTTCCTGTTAAAAATTAGGTTGACACACTAAACACACATTAAATAAGAAAAAGCGCATCACTTCCGCATCAATCGGTAAATGATGAAGTTTCACCTGAAAAGCAAGAAGTCGCAAACTCTTTAGAATCTGCGACTTCTTAAGTCGGGATGGCGAGATTCGAACTCACGACCTTTCGCACCCCAAGCGAACGCGCTACCAGGCTGCGCCACATCCCGTTTGCTCAATTAGAATATGAACGGGGATTTGTTTTTGTCAAACCCGGATTACCAGCGGCTGCGCGGTATTTCCTCCTGCGCGTTTAAAATTTGTCGAATTTCGGCGAGCTGTCGAGCCAGATTTTGGAGCGCAGAGCGGCGTTCGTCCGTTAATTCCTCGTTGTCAAACTCCGTATGAAACTCTTCTTCGTCAAAATTTTCCGGTAATTTTTGAACCGCCTGTTTGGCGGCAAACGATTGAGTTTGCGGCGATGCCAATTCGGTTTCGGCTTTTTCAACGACGCGCGGCGTTTCGATTTTCGGCGCTTCGCCGCTGACGATTTTTAATTTCGGAGCTTCCGCAACTCCGCGAATTTCGCCCGATAATTTTTTCTTCGCTCCGGCGATTGTGTAAAGCTCCTCGTAGAGCAGCTCTTTGATTCGGAGCGCGATTTCCACGTCGCGGCGGCGATAGGTGCGCTGCCCGGCGCGGTTTTTTTGCGGCGCGAGCATCGGAAATTCCGTTTCCCAATACCGCAGAACGTGCGCCTGCACGCCGACCAAATCGCAAACCTCGCCGATTTTGAAATAAATTTTTTCGGGTATCGCAAATGCCGCTCGACTCATAATTGCTCTCGCTTTGCTGATTAAATTTAATTGCAGGGAATTCTTCGAGCCTTAATTTAACTCACGCTTGTAAATAAAATCAACAAAAAAAGATTTGCCGCCGCTTATGATTTTGCTTTAACTTTTCACTATGACCGGCGAATTTGATTTTATTCACAATTTGCTCAATAAAACGACGAAAAATAAACCGCGATTTTCCGCAGTTAAAACCGCGATTGGCGACGATTGCGCGGTAATTTCTCAAAATTCAAAAACTGATTTAGTCATCACCGCCGACATGCTCGTTGAAGATGTAGATTTTCGACTCGATTGGACGCGAGCCGAATTTGTCGGACATAAGGCTCTCGCCGTTTCGCTTTCAGATATTGCGGCAATGGGCGCAAAACCGCTCTGGGCAATGGTTTCAATCGGGATTCCCGAAATAATCTGGAAAACTGATTTTGTCGAAAAATTTTATGCGGGCTGGTTCAATCTGGCAAAAAAATTCAATGTAGAATTAGTCGGCGGCGACGTTTCCCGTACGCCCGACAAAGTTATCATAGATTCGATTGTCGCCGGTGAAACGAAAAAAGATGGTGCTATTTTGCGAAGCGGTGCTAAAGCCGGAGATTTGATTTTTGTCACCGGAAAGCTCGGCGGCGCGGCGGCAGGTTTGCGTCTGCTCGAAAGCGGTTTTCGGTTTGATTCGGAAAAAGGTTTGCGGAAAAATTTTATTAGCAAACAGCTTGCTCCGAATCCGCAAGTTGAAATGGGCTTAAAACTTTCTGAAAAGAAATTAACGACGGCGATGCTCGATTTAAGCGACGGGCTTTCTTCCGATTTATCGCATTTGTGTCGGGCAAGCAAAGCCGGTGCGCGATTAGTTGCCGAAAAAATCCCGCTCGAAACGAATTTGCAGCAGGTTTTGAAACAAAATGAAAATGTGATTTCGTTTGCTCTCAATGGCGGCGAAGATTTTGAGCTTCTTTTCACCGCTCGACCTAAAGATAAAAATAAGTTGGAAAAATTATTCGGCGAAAAAATAACCTGCATCGGTCAAATCACAGATAATGTAGGAAAAATCGAGCTTGCCCGCGAATCAAAAATCACTCTGCTTGAGCCGCAAGGTTTTCGGCATTTTTAAATGAAAGATTTTTTCCGGCGGCGCTTTTTCTTAGCTTCGCTGCTATTTTCTCGCGAAAACTTGGTCAAACTGAATCCATATTTAATTGAAATTGATAAAAAAACAGGCAGAAATCATTGTTTTTGTAAAAAACTGGAGAAATTTTCAACTTTTTATCATAAAGCTCTTGACAAGACCTTAAAAAGTATTTTATAAACGCAATGCTTCATTTTACGGAAGCCAATTTTTTTGAGGAAGATTTTCGATGTTAAGAGATTGCAGAAAATTTAGAAGCATATCCGCAGACGCTGCACGCCGCCATAATTGGTCGCGGCGCGACGCAGGCTGTGGTATGCCGGAAGTCTGCGGTTTTGTCGGTTTGGCGGCAAGTTATAGCCCGGCTGCGCTCGAAAATCAACCGAAACAAGGATTATTAGCCGGTCTGAAAACGTCAGATCGTTTTGAAATTAAAGTTTAAATCAGCGGGAGCGGCGTCCTTCCGCTCCCGAAATTGTAAAGCAGTAAACGCAAGTTTGAGGAGCGGATTTGACGCGGATTACCCTTGGTAATTTTCGGTAAAATCCGCTCCTTTTTCGTTTTGCTGTTTGACAATTCGGTTCAATATTTATCGCTAAAAGTGTGCATCGGACGCCAAAACGGCATGGCAGCAGCCTGTAAAACTGCGGCTCTTTCCGAGCGTGAAGGTTCGACTCCTTCCCGGTGCACCAATTTTTTAGGAATGTAAGCTAACCGGCAAGCCTCTTGACTCCAAATCAGAGATTCTCCGTTCGAGTCGGAGCATTCCTGTCAAAATTTTGGAAGGTAAGTCTAAACGGTTTGACAGCAGTCTTGAAAACTGCCGGGCGTGAAATCCCATACAGGTTCGAGTCCTGTACCTTCCGTTTTTCTCGTTCAGGGATAGTTCAATTGGCAGAACGCCGCACTGTTAATGCGGAAGTTTCCGGGTTCGAGTCCCGGTCCCTGAGTCAATTCCCTTTCGGCTCTTGGCGCAATCGGTAGCGCGTCTGTCCTACAAACAGTTGGTTGAAGGTTCGAGTCCTTCAGAGCCGATTTTCATAAAATTCAAGGCTTTGTAGCTCAGTCGGCAGAGCGCACGTCTCATAAGCGTGTTGTCGCGTGTTCGATTCACGCCAAAGCCATTTTTCAAATGATGAATGATGAATGATGATTGATGATTTAAAACAACTCATCGTTCATCATTCCTAATTCCTAAAATTTTCTTTCGGGGTCGTCCAATGGAAGGACGCTTCGCTTTGAACGAAGAAATCGAGGTTCAACTCCTTGCCCCGAAGCATTTTGCGAGGCGAATGCTGAAGGTGACTACATGGTAGAGCGTTAACCGAAAGGTTAAATGTCGCCGGTTCGACTCCGGCTGTTTGGTAAAACAAACATAGCTCAGAAAAGGCTCTTCGGAGCAGCAAACGTCACTTCGATTTTGTCGCCTTGTTTTTTATGCACCGTTGGTCTAAAGGCTGATGATGCGGCGTTGCCTACGCTGCGATGCCGGTTCGAGTCCGGCACGGTGCTCTTTATCAAGTCAAAAGTAAAAAGTAAAAAGTCAAAAATGAAAAAGTTTTTTTTGACTTTTTACTTTTTACTTTTGACTTACCGCTCGGGCGGTTTGGTTAATCGGAGAAACCTTCGCGCTTCTAACGCGACAGAATGCAGGTTCGAGTCCTGCACCGCTCATTACTTCCAACAATTTCTTTCGCGCGTGAAGTTCAAACGGCTGAACTCTTGACTTCCAATCAAGCTGCTGCGGGTTCGAGTCCCGTCGCGCGCTCCATATTTCGCAGGCATAGCCAAGTTGGTTTAAGGCGACGGACTGCAAATCCGTTAACCGTCGGTTCAAATCCGACTGCCTGCTTTTTCACACCGACGTAGCCCAACCGGAAAGAGGCGCTTGTCTTAGAAACAAGAGGTTGTGAGTTCGACTCTCACCGTCGGTATTTTTCAGCATTTTGGGCTGATGATGTAACTGGCAGCATAGAAGTCCTGCAAACTTCTCGTAAGAGTTCAAATCTCTTTCAGTCCACCAAAACCAAGAGCGCGTGTAGCCCAACAGGGAGAGGCAACGGTCTTAAACATCGTTCAGTGAAAGTTCAAATCTTTCCACGCGCATTGAATTTTCTGAGGACGAATGCAAAGCGGTCGAGCAACCAGTCTTTCAAGCTGGTCCTAGCGGATTCGAGTTCCGCCGTCCTTGCCAGATTTCGGAGATGTGACGAAATGGTAGCCGTAACTGTTTGCTAAACAGTCGGGTGAAATATTCCCGTGCAGGTTCGAGTCCTGTCATCTCCGCCAATTTTTCTGTGGATTGTAGCTCAATTTGGCAGAGCGTCGCACTGTGACTGCGAAAGTTGCGGGTTCAAATCCCGTCAATCCACCTCAATTTTTAACGAAAGGAGAATAAAAAAATGCTTGTTAGTAAATTCAATCGCGGAGGTACAAACACAATGAAACTTTGACTACAAACCAACTGCCGCGCGCAGTTTAGAAAGAAAAGAAAATGTCGCAGAAAAGAAAATATCACGTTCGCAAACGTTTGTTTCTCAATCGAGATGAAGAATATCCGGCTTTTATAATCGGCATTGTCGAAGATACAAGCGAGATTCCGAATGATGATGACGATTGGAAATGGGGATCAATCGAATTAAAAATGGGCGATTGTTATCGTCACATTTCGTTTGATTTCAATATGGATACAAGAGAAAACCGCGCAGACAGCTTATACAAAATCAATCGCATCGCCGAGGTTGTAAACGCTGTTCGCGACGCCATTCAGACTGAAGGTGATTCGATCAGTAATCGTCCACAGACAAAAAAGAAAAATCCAAAAGTTAAAAATACGGGGTAGAAGCACAAAGGCTGTGCGCTCGACTGTCTATCGAGAAGGTGCGGGTTCGATTCCCGTCTATCCCGCTCAAATTTCAGGGCGAATGCCGTTGTGACTACATCTGTAAAATGCACACGTCTCAACATTCTTTGTCGCCCTTTGCAATTTGGCGAATGCCGGTTGGGAGTACATCTGGCGTTAGCAAGTTCGATTCTTGCCCCGTCCACTCAAATTTACGGGCGGGAACTCTCTCCGATTTTGTCGCCAATCAACAAAACCTAAAGTTTTAGATTCAGAGTCGAGTTTCAGACATTTAACTTAAAACTTTAGGTTTTAAAATAAACTCTTTAAAAAGTGACGAATGCCGGTGGAACTACATCATTTGGGATGACGAGGTCGTCGGTGCAATTCCGACCAGCCCGATTTACTTTTTGACGGGCTGTAGCTCAGAAGCGGAGCGCGGAAAGTTGTTTCATCAAAACTTTGTCGTCACTTAAAATAGAAGTGAATCGTGAATAGTAAACCGCAAATCGGATTTTGGCTTTTCGATTTACTATTCACGATTTACGATTAACTAAAACTATGCCATATAACAAACTAAATATTTCGGGCGCGAAAGCGGATGTTTTGTCGTGGGTCAATCATGAATTGAGCCGCGAAGAGCAAGATATGCTGCGCAACGTTTCGCGTCTTCCCTGTCTTTTCAAACACGTTTCGCTGATGCCGGACGCGCATCTCGGCATCGGCTCGATGGTCGGTTCGGTCGTCGCAACCAAAGGCGCAGTTATTCCGGCAACTGTCGGCGTGGATATTGGCTGCGGAATGATGGCGGTCAAAACGCCGTTCAAAAGCGGGATTCTCGACGGAAAACTAAAAGAATTGCGTCACGAAATCGAACGCGCCATTCCGGTCGGTTTTAACGCTTACAAAGAATCGCCCGACGAAGCCTCGCGTTGGGACGGCTGGTCTGAATTTGATGAATTACATTCGGCAATTCAAGACCGCAGGAAAAAAGCGATGACGCAGCTCGGCACGCTCGGCGGCGGCAATCACTTCATCGAAGTCTGTCTCGACACCGAAGATAATGTCTGGATGATGCTGCATTCAGGTTCGCGCAACATCGGTAAAGAATTGGCTGAACGCCACATTGCGACGGCGAAATCTTTGCACCGTTTGAACGAGCTGCCCGATCCGGCGCTCGCATATTTCATTCAAGGAACGCCCGAATTTCAAGCCTATTGGCACGACTTGGATTGGGCGCAGCGTTATGCGCTGAAAAGCCGCGAAGTGATGATGAATCGCCTGTTGAAATCATTCAACCGAATGTTTAACGACGGCAAGGCGTTTCGCCCGGAAATCGCGGTCAACTGTCACCACAACTACGTTTCGCCCGAAGTCCATTTCGGCGAAGAAGTTTACGTGACGCGCAAAGGCGCAATCCGCGCGGATCAAGGAATGTACGGTATTATTCCCGGCTCAATGGGCGCGAAATCGTTCATCATCAAAGGTCTGGGAAATCCGCAATCGTTCAATTCCTGCTCGCACGGTGCGGGCAGAAAGATGTCGCGCACGGCGGCAAAGAAAAAATTCTCGCGCGAGGATTTGGCGGCGCAAACCGCGGGCGTCGAATGCCGCAAAGACGCGGGCGTCGTGGACGAAATCCCCGGCGCTTACAAAGACATTGACGAAGTGATGCGAAACCAAAGCGATTTGGTCGAAATCGTCGCCGAAATCAAACAAGTCGTTTGCGTCAAAGGCTAAAAGATTAGCCACGAAATGACACGAAATTACACAAAAATATTTTATTCCGTGCTCTGTTCATGTCATTTCGTGGCTAAAAAACAAATTTCGGGAAATGGTGTAACGGTTACAGCATTCGAGTTTTGGGAACTCGCGGCGAAAGTTCGATTCTTTCTTTCCCGATTTTCATTTTGCGGGGCGTAGCTTAAAGGTAGAGCGGCGAGCTTATACCTCGTAACGACAGATAATCGGCTGATGCAGGTTCGATTCCTGCCGCCCCGATAATTAAACGATGAAGTAGGAACGATGAACGATGAATTAAAAACCGTTCCGCATTCATCGTTCCTACTTCATCGTTTCTTTTACTGCATCGTTCGTCTAGCTGGTTTGAGGACGACTGTCTTGTAAACAGTAAACGACGGTTCAAATCCGTCACGATGCTCTCGAATTTATTAAACTTATTGACAAAGAAAGGAGGCACAGGAAACGTGTTAACAGGCAGAGTTTTACTATTAAATTTCTCTTACGAACCGCTCGGAACGGTCGGCGTGGCGCGGGCGATGACATTGTTCATTCGCGGCGCGGTGACAATCGAAGAGTTTGACGGCGAAAACGTGCTCCGCTCCGTGCGGCAGACGTTTCGCGTGCCGAGCGTGATTAGGTTGCGGCATTATGTTTATTTGAAACGCAGCAAACAGGCGAAAGCGACTGTCCGGCGCCCACAGATTTATATGCGCGACAGTTACCGCTGCCAATACTGCGGCGAACACAAAAGCGCGTCAACCTTGACGCTCGATCATATTTTGCCGCGAGCGCAGGGCGGAAATTCAGCGCCGGAAAATCTCGTCACGGCTTGCGAAAAATGCAACGGGCGCAAAGGCAACCGCACGCCAGAACAAGCCAGAATGCCGCTTTTGACCTCGCAATCACTTCTCAAAGTCGGGCTTGACCGCGTTCTGCTTTGCCGTTACGCGGAGTCGAAGCCCGAATGGAGAAAATACCTCTTCATCGAAGATGAATCGCTTGACCGGCAGCGTCTTCTCGCCTAAAAGAAACGATGAATTATGAATGATGAACGATGAATTGTTTTTTATTCATCGCTCGTTGTTCGGTGTTCATCGTTTCTCCCCGGCTGGATAGCTGAGACAGATTAGCGCGACGCTGAAAACGTCGAGAGATTGGTGCGATGCCAATTCCAGCCACTTTATTTATTTTGCAGGAGATTTCAAAATGTCAGACGAACAAACGCTTTACGACGATTCGATTTTTTATGATCTGGTTCACGGCGAATTTGCGCCTCCCGAAACGCTGGCTTTTTATGAAGACAAAATCGCGCTTTACGGTTCGCCCGTTTTAGAGTTGGCTTGCGGCAGCGGCGCTTACATGATTCCGTTGGTTGAAAAAGGCATTCGCGTTGTCGGCATTGATATTTCCGACGAGATGTTAAGCCGTGCGAAAGAAAAAGCTGCGGCTCGAAACGTCACGCTTGATTTGCGAACGGGCGACATTCGTGATTTTGAGTTAAATCAGCAATTTCCGTTGATTTTACTGCTCGGCAATTCATTGCAGCATCTTTTGACGCGCGAAGATGTAGAAAAATGTTTCGCCGCCGTCAAACGTCACTTAACGCCAAACGGAAGATTTGTGGTCGAAGTCTTTAATCCATCTGTAAAAATACTTTCCCGAAAACCGGATGAAAACGTTTTGGATTCGGAATACGAAACCGAAGAAGGAAAAATGACTTTAACTGGAAGAGTAAATTACGACGCCGCAACGCAAATAAATCACATCACCTGGAATTATCAAAATCAGGCGACTGGCAAGAACAAACAGTTTTCATTCACAATGCGGCAATTTTTTCCGCAAGAGCTTGACGCTTTGCTGCATTACAACGGTTTTCAAATCGAACAGAAATTTGGCAATCGCGACGGCTCGCCTTTCGAGAGCAGTTCTTTGCGCCAAATTGTTGTAGCCAGCCTCACTTAAATCATTTTTATAGCCGATTAGTTCAGTGGAATTCAGAACGCTTGATTACGAATCAAGAGGTCGCGGGTTCGAGTCCCGCATCGGCTTTTTGGGAATGATGAATTAGGAACGATGAATAATGAATTAAAAATCAGTTCATCATTCATCGTTCCTAATTCATCGTTTTCTTCCGGGTTGGTAGCCAAGTTGGATCAAGGCACTCGCCTTTTAAGCGAGGTATCGTGGGTTCAAGTCCCACCCGACCCATTTTGCAAAGGATGAAGGCGGAAGGATGAAGGATGAAATTAAATACATTTTTCATCCTTCATCCTTCATCCTTCATCCTTCGTTTCGCGGTGTAGCTTAATGGAAAAGCGAACGACCGATAATCGTTAGATTGAAAGTTCGATTCTTTCCGCCGCGACTTCTCTTATATTGCGACGAATGCTCGTGGAACTACATGGCTCATAACCCGTTGGTCGTTGGTTCAAATCCAACCGTTTTCTTCGGAAAGCGTAGCTCAGTCCGGTAGAGCAACGAAACGTTTCACAAATTCTTGTCGTCGCTTTTCACACTTTGGGCGAATGCTGAAAGGACTACATTCTCCGCCATTAGCGCGGGAATATGGGAGTATTCCGCCGATCCTAAGCTGTTCGGTTGCGCGGTCTTTTCCCTCTTGTCGCCCATTCGATTTTTCGGGAGGTTTTTCCAAAAAACGTCTCAATCAGAATGCAAAAACTTGTCTGAAAGGAGACTAAAACAAGGCAAAAGTAAAAAGGCAAAAGTAAAAAGTTTGGAATATTTTAATTCCTTATTTTTGCCTTTTGCCTTTTTACTTTTGCCTTCTGAAAGCAATGGCAAATAAAAATTTATTTCAAACGGTGAAAGGTTTGTTCACGCCGAAAGCCGACACAATTAACGAAGCCGGAGGCTTGGCTTACGAGCTGACGCCGAAACAGGCGCTGGCGCAGTTTGCTTCAACCGGGACGCTCAATACAACTTTTTACGCCGATGCGGGCGAACAGCTCGACAAAATTCTCGGATTTTGCGAATCGGTCGAGCCTGAATTCATTGCTAAAACCGCCGTATTCGCACGTTCGCGCGGTTATATGAAAGACGTTCCGGCGCTGCTTTGCGCCGTGTTGTCGGTCAAAGATAAGGAATTGCTCGCCAGAGTTTTTCCGCGCGTGATTGATAACGGCAAGATGCTGCGTAATTTTGTGCAGATTATGCGTTCCGGCGCGGTCGGTCGTAAATCGCTCGGCACTGCGCCGAAACGTCAGGTGCGCGAATGGTTTGAAGCTCGCAAACCGGAACAGATTTTCAAACAATCCGTCGGGCAATCGCCTTCGTTCGGCGACATTTTGAAAATGGTTCACCCGAAACCGGCTTCAGCCGAACACGAAGCGCTGTTCGGTTATTTAATCGGACGCGAATTTAAAATCGAGATGTTGCCGGACGCGGCAAAAGCCTTTGAGCTTTTCAAAGTCGGATTGCTCGAAGAAGTGCCCGACGTGCCGTTTCAAATGCTGACTTCCCTTCCCCTGGAAACAAAGGATTGGAAGGCAATCGCCAAAAACGCGGGTTGGACGATGACTCGTATGAACTTGAACACCTTCCAGCGTCACGGCGTTTTCGCCGACGCGGAAATGGTCAAGCTTATCGCAAACCGCCTGCGTGACCGCGAAGCGATCAAACGCGCCCGCGTCTTTCCGTACCAGCTTTTGGCTGCATACAGAATGGCGGAAAGCAACCGCGAGATTCCGCGCGAAATCACCGATGCGTTGCAGGACGCAATGGAAATCTCGCTGGAAAACATTCCTGAAATCGAAGGAAAAGTTTATATTTTCCCCGACATTTCAGGCTCGATGCACTCGTCGGTGACGGGTTACCGCAAAGGCTCGACCTCGGCGGTTCGCTGCATTGACGTGGCGGCTCTGGTTGCGGCGGCGATTTTGCGTAAAAATTCGTCGGCGGAAGTCATTCCGTTTGAAAGCAAAGTCGTGAAAGTCTCGCTCAATCCGCGCGATTCGGTGATGACCAACGCAAACAAGCTGGCAAGCCTGCCCTGCGGCGGAACAAATTGCTCAGCGCCTTTGCGCGAATTGAATCGTCATAAATCAAAAGGCGATTTGATTATCTACGTTTCGGACAACGAATCGTGGATTGACACGCCGATTCACGGACAGTTCGGCGGAAGCGGAACTGAAACGTTGAAACAGTGGAACGAGTTCAAATCGCGCAACGCGGATGCAAAGCTCGTCTGCATTGACATTCAACCTTACAGCCACACCCAAGCCAAGACGCGCGCAGACATCCTAAACATCGGCGGATTTTCCGACCACGTTTTTGAAGTCGTCAGCGAGTTTGCCAAAGGCACTCTCGGCGCAGAACACTGGGTTGGTGTGATTGAAAGCGTTGAATTATAAAAATAAACTCACTACAAAGACATAAAATTATTGAGTTTTCATTATCTTTGTAGTGAGTTTATTAAAACAAATGAGAATTGAAGAAGCTGAAAAGGTTGCAGAAAAAGGCTATAAAATTGCAGAACTTTCATATCTTTTTATGAAGGAAAGATACGAAAAATCTATTTCTGGATATTCTCCCAGACCGAATTTTCAAATTAGAGATGAATGTTTAATCGGCTTGTGGTTAAGATCGTATAGCTGGCTTAAAACTATACCAAAGCTAAACCAAAGTTCTGATTTTCAAGCAATAGCAACTGCTTGCCGTTCGTTATTTGAAATTTATGTAGATATGCTTTTCTTGTTTCGGGATCAAACAAACGAAACTGCTGATAAATTGTTTTGGTGGTATAAATCTGAAAAGTTGAAAGCTGCTGAATTGAAATTAAAATATCAGTACGATAATCAATTAGAAATTGATAATTATTGCTCAGATTTCATTGATACGGAAAAAGATGAAATTGTTTTAAATCGCCAAAGAATTTGGAATACTATCAAACATCCTGGTAACAAACGTT
Organism: Pyrinomonadaceae bacterium; assembly: GCA_036387135.1. Classification (GTDB taxonomy): domain Bacteria; phylum Acidobacteriota; class Blastocatellia; order Pyrinomonadales; family Pyrinomonadaceae; genus JALZCH01. The sequence continues at coordinate 49,625 of DASVUH010000045.1, forward strand.
GGACTAGCTTTGACCTTTCTCAGGACGTTAAAAGAGCCGATAAAGTTTTCTCAGTTGAAACAAAAAGGGTATTAATGTCTAATTTGGAGGAGTTCTATGAAATAAAATACAGAATGATGAATTGGGACATCCATTCAGGAATTTCAGGGATTCACAATCGCGAAACTCAAAAGTTTTCGTTCGGCAATTTCTTTTATTTTCTTGATTGTTCTAGTTTTGGAATTTTATGCACGATGTTGCTCCTTATTGATTTTCGAGTAAATGAAATCTACCCTGATTTTAATCAAATGTTTGATAATGTTCTTCTGGCAAGAGACAACATAATTGTTGATTAACATCTTAGAAGCTAAAAAATCTAGAATGACTTCATAAAACAATTAAACCATTAAGATTGTTCCAACACTTTTTGCCTATTATTCAATCACCTTTTAATTGGTAAATAAATAACTTGGTTATGCCATTCATTTTCCAAACTGCATTCCGCAATTAAAATCAATTCTTCAATTGCTTCCCCTATTGGAATATCTTGGGAAACTTCAATCACACCAGACATTTTCAATCCTTCTCCAATACGGTCAAAAGCGTGTTTGCTCATTGTCGCTACGTCATGAGTTAAGATAATGCGGTTTTCGTTTGCCGCCCATTCCAAAACTTCAGTGTCCGGTTGCGTCATTAAACCAACGTCTTGCACTCTAACAACATCGAGCGTAGGCAAGCGACGCTTGAAACCGCGTAAAATACGACGGTTAAAATCTTCGTCGGCAATGAAACGAATCATAAACGCTTTAGGCGGCTTTGCGTCTGCGAGCAAGAAGTCTTTCGCGGATTCCTTGCGGATTGCAGCGAGTTTCGATTTGTTGGCGCAATTGCTCGCGCTGCACTTTTCTTTGTTCTAAATAATTTTCAACTTCCTCGCGGTTTTGCAGGTAATAACTGATAACCGCATAGACTTCGCTCAATCCGAGCGAATCGTAATCTTCGACAATCTGTTCAGGTGTTGCTCCTTGACTGAAAGCAATAATTACGGTGTCCAAAGAAACACGGGAATCGCCGATGCGAAGGACTCCCGCATCGGTTTGAGTTAGCTTAATTTCGGAAGTTGAAACAATCACGCTCATAAACAAAATATAGCACTAATGGCTTAGTATGTATCGTTTAAATCTATCCTTATGAACAAGGGAGAACTGCCAAATAAAAAAAGCGAGGCGTTAACCTCGCTTTCTCCAAAATAATAAAAGCCGTAAAACTTTTATTAGTAATTACGTTCAAATTCTGCCAACTTCCGTTTTGCCTTCGCAACGTCGCGGTAATCATCGTCCAATTCTCTTCGCTCTTTGGCGGTGATTACACCGTCGGCTCTGTATTTTTCGAGGTGTTTGCTCAATTCTCGTTGATTACCTCTTAACTCTTGCTGGAGATAATATCTCTGTCGCTGAGCGCGGAGGTACGGATCGGAAAAGTACGGGTCGTAAAACGGATCGTAGTATCCGTAATTCCATAAGCGGTTATACCCGTAATAATAAGGTCTGACGACATACGGTCTTACATAAGTTCGAACAACGACGGGGCGGTTAATAACTCGAACGCCGCGGCGCTGCGCCGAAGCGGAAGTTGCCATTCCGCCAATGAGAAGAACTGCTGCAAAAACCAGCGTAATTAATTTATGTGAGTATTTCATAAAATCTCCTTGTTCTTTTAGCCTTAACAAGCGCCGCCAAAGGCGATTTACGCCTGTTTTTTTGCTGTGAGTTTTTGATGAAAAGGCATTTGTAATCGTTGTCAAAAAACAAAGCGCGCGGTCTATCAAACAAACCTGCAATGTAGTTTTTAAGTAATCCGAAAATTTTGATCGGGAACTTACGAAATTGTTCAGACGTATGCAAAAATGTAGAGGCAAAACACTATGTATTGTTCATCTTGCGGCACAGCCGTGACACAAAATTTAATTTACTGTAACCGCTGCGGAGCAAAGCTAAGCGATGCGGCAAAAGATGATGGCAGCAGAGCATCGGAAATACCGCCGGCTATGCTTGTCTGTGCAATGGTAGCGACATTCGTCTTTGGAATGGCTGCGGTTGCTGCGTTCTTGTCAGTAGCAAAAGGCGGCGATCCAATCGGCATCGCAGTGCTGGCTCTTACTTTTCTTCTGATATTGGTCTTGGAGAGCATCTTCACCTGGCTTTTATTTCGGGGCAAAAAAGTTGTTAAAGCGGTAAACGCCACAAACCGCGTCAATGAGCAAGCAAGAAATGAAATTCACACCGCACCAGCGGCAGGAATGTTAGCAGAACCGATTCCGAGCGTTACCGAGCAAACTACCGGCTTGCTTGAACCAATCCAACGTGACCAGAAATCAAAAGATATTAGCAAGAAGTTTTTATAGTCTTTTAAATGATCTTGAATTAACAGCTATTTTAGTTGTTTTATCTCCTTTAATCTCATGGAAACTTCATAATGTTTCGGATTTATCGCTAAAGACTTTTCCAGGTTTTGGATTGCCAGTTCTTTATTTCCCGTTCTGAAATGCGCTTCGCCCAAAGCAAAATATGAGCGGAAAGAATGCGGATTCGCTTCGGCGTTGATTTTGAAAAGCACGAGCGCCTGTTCCGGTTTCTTTTCATTCAAAAGCCGCTGACCGTTTTCTAATAAAGGCTGTTCGGTGCTGACGTAGCGATGAGCGGGCTGTGCCATAAAATCACGATAGTTTTTGACCGCCAGTTCGACGCCGCCTTTTGTTAAAGCTTCGTCAATAATTTCGGTAAGCGATTTCCTGGGCGAATAATTCAGAATCGCCTCCATCCCAGGATCGCGATTCGTACGATAATCTTCTGAGGAAAACTCTGCCGCTATTTCCGGCGCAGTCCAGAAGCGCGTATCCCAGGGCGCCCAATCCTGCCAGTAATAAACGGAAACGCGCACGGTCATTCCGCTATTGGGAAGCGTGATTCGGCGCGAGTCGCCGTAAACATTTCCTTTTGACGCGGACGGCTCGCCGACGAATATGACATTTGTGTATTCTTCCAGATTATTTAGAAGAAATTGCGATGCCGACCAGGTGCTGCGCCCAATGAGTACAAAAAGCTTTCCGCGCTCATTGATTTTCGATTTTATGATTGCAATTTCGAGCGGGCGAAAAAGCATCCCGTTGCCGCCGCGATTAAGCCGTAAATCAATAATGAGCTTTTCAACCGGATTCGCCTCGACAAATGCGAAAAGACGTTTCGAGAAATCAGCTATAGTTTCGTTTTCTTTATTCGTGCCCTGATTGATTTGTGCATAAACAATGCGTTTTTCGGGGAAATATTCAAACCGGAATTTATCGTTCGGGTCTTTGAGCCACAAAGGTTGCGCATTTGTCCCGCCTTCGCGCAAATCACCCCAATTCGGTTTGTTAATCCAGGTTGTATCGGTATCGGGCGGGAGCATTTCAGCTAATCCGGCGGGCTTGAGCGTAACAATTTCCTGTTTACCGCCTTTTTCAATCGAAAGCGTGACGTTTTCCATATCGCCGACGATTCCGAATGCGTGCAGAACTTCGGGCATTACGAGCAAGTGCGGGACGAAAAATTTAACGCCCATTTCGTTGTCGCGTCCGAGCATTTCCTGCACTTTTGCGATTGATTCTTCAACCGAGAAATTACCGATTTTTGTTACACGCGCGCCGACAAGCGCGGCGTGTTCTCGCTCGGCGGCTCTGACAAATAAACCGTCTTTGAACAAATAGAGCTTAACGGGCAAAGCGCGGAAACCGATTTTCGTGTCACGAGTCGGGTAAATGTTTGTATGACCGTCGCCAACCATAGCCACGATTTTTGCCATTTCAACAATAATCTGGTGTCTGGCGAGCTGTGGAATGCGCTCGTGCAATCTTTTGATTGCGGCGTTGAAATGTTCCGGCGACATCGTGTGAAAGAGATTTTTGTGAAATTTGGGCATTTGTTCCGCCATATACCGCAAATCTTCGCGCCATTTGGCGGCTTCTTCCGCATTAACCGCAATGTTTGATTGTTTGTTTTGAGCCGGAGAGATGTTAATAAAGAGAACGCCGCACAATAATGTGTAAAAGAGGGTGCGTAAAATTTTCATTGTTTTTCTAAACTCGTTTGTTATACGAGCGCCTGCTTTCTTTCGTATTTTGATCGTTATTTTTTGAGCCGAACGTTCCGCGTTATTATTAAAACGCCGCAAGAGATTTTTTTATGACAATTTTTTCAGAAATTTTGGAAAGGGGATAATCTGATGAATTTAATTTTTATTTACGGTCCGCCTGCTGCCGGAAAGCTGACAGTTGCAAAAGAGATTGCGGCTTTAACCGGCTACAAAGTCTTTCATAATCATCTTTCGATTGATTGCATCGAGCCTGTTTTCGAGTTCGGAACCCCGACTTTTTATAAATTAATCGAGAAAATTCGGCTCGATGTGATCGGTGAAGCCGCCCGCGAAAACGTCAGTTTGATCTACACATTTTGTTACGCCAAAGACCAGGACGACGCGCATATTGACAAAGTTCTCGAAGCCATCGAAAAACACGGCGGCAAGGTTTGTTTTGTTTTACTCAGATGCCTGCGCGAAGAATTGGAAAAGCGCGTCGTCGAAGAAAGCCGCAAAAAGTACGGCAAAGCAAACAATCTAAATATTTTGAACGAATTGCTGGACAAATACGAATTGTTTCAACCCGTCAATGCGCGCAAAAGTCTGATTGTTGACAACACCGATCTTTCGCCGCAGGAAACTGCTCGACGGATTGTAGAACATTTCAAATTGTTGTAAGATTCCGCACTTACAAAAAGCCAAAGCTGCGGGTTTCCGACAACTCGCGGCTTTTTTATTTGGAGGAAATATGATTTATAAAACAGACGGCGAAATCGAATCGTTAATCGAACGCTTTGAAAACTGCACCGTTTCGGAGAAAGAATGGACGCACGCCGCGCATTTGACCGCCGCGCTCTGGTATTGTCTGCGCGAACCGGATTTGGAAACGGCGACGGGAAAAATGCGCGACGGAATTTTTAAATTAAATGCGTCGCACAACGTTCCGAATACGCCGACGCGCGGCTATCACGAAACTTTGACGGTTTTCTGGATGCGAACGGTTTCCGATTTTTTGGGTAATATAAAAGACAGAAGCTCTCTGGCTGTGTTGGCAAATGAAGTAATCGAAACTTGCAGCGATTCGGGCTTGCCGCTAAAGTTTTACAGCCGCGAGCTTTTATTTTCGCCCGAAGCCAGAGCAAAATATATTGAGCCGGATTTAGCCAAATGAATTCACAAAACAGAAAAGACATTCGACCGGGTTTGCGCGTCGCAATTGTTTTAAAACAAGACCAGCGCACCGGAAAACGCACCGAGGGCGTCGTAAAAGACATTTTGACCAATTCGCAGTCTCACCCGCACGGAATCAAAGTGCGTCTAACCGACGGGCAAGTCGGACGTGTGCAGGAAATTTTAGAAATGGAGAATTGAGAACGAAGAACTGAGAACTAAAATACACATTCGGTTCTCCGTTCTCCGCTCTCGGTTCTCAGTTATTTATGCTTAGATTTCATAATAATTTAACGGACAAAACCGAAGATTTTATACCTTTGCAGGACAACGAAGTCAAAATGTATTTGTGCGGTCCGACGGTTTGGAATTTCGCGCACATCGGCAATTTTCGCACGTTCGCGTTTGGCGATTTGCTGCGGCGTTATCTTAAATTTAAAGGCTATAACGTGACGCACGTAATGAATTTGACAGACGTTGACGACCGGATTATCGAAAAATCTAAAGAAGCCGGAAAGACGATTGACGAATTTGTCCAGCCGTTTATCGAAGCGTTTTGGGATGACGCGGATGCGCTCGGAAACGAAAGACCGGACATTGCGCCGCGCGCCACCGAACACATCGCGGAAATGATCGAAATCATTCAAAAACTGATGGAAAACGGGCGCGCTTATGAAGCGGGCGGTTCGATTTATTATCGAATTTCCGCTTTTCCAGAATACGGCAAGCTCTCGAAAATCAGTTTTGAAGGCAACATCGAAGGCGGTTCGGGGCGCGTAGATACGGACAAATACGACAAGGAAAACGCTCGCGATTTCGCGCTCTGGAAATTTGTTGACGCTGACGAACCCGCAGGTTGGGATGCGCCTTTCGGTCGCGGTCGACCGGGCTGGCATATCGAATGCTCGGCGATGTCTATGAAATATCTGGGCGAAACTTTCGACATTCACGCGGGCGGAATTGATTTGCAGTTTCCGCATCACGAAAACGAAATTGCCCAAAGCGAAGGCGCAACCGGAAAATTGTTTTCCAAATACTGGCTGCACGGCGAGTTTTTGAAAATTGACAGCGAAAAAATGTCGAAATCGCTCGGCAACGATTTTACTTTCCGCGAATTGCGCGAGCGCGGGCATAAGCCTCTGGCGATTCGTTATTTGCTCTTGAGCGTGCCGTATGACAACCAGCTTAATTTCACGTTTGAAAATCTGCGCGGGGCGGAAAACACAATCGAACGCTTGCAGGATTTTCGCCGCCGCGTTGCCGAAGCTCGCGTCGAAAGCGGTCTAAACCCGGAAGTGGAAAGAATTGTTCTGGATTCTCTGAAACAATTTGAAGACGCGATGGACGACAATCTAAACACTTCGGTCGCGCTCGCGGCGCTTCACAATCTAGTCCGCGAAGTGAACACGGCTTTGGCAAGCGATGCGGTACGCGCGGATGATCGAAATCTTGTCCTTGACGCGATTGCAAAATTCGATTCCGTTTTCGGCATTTTCGGCAAAGAACGCGAAGAAATGCTCGATTCGGAAATTCAAGCCTTGATTGACGAGCGCCAGGAAGCGCGCCGAAATCGCAATTTCGCGCGTTCGGACGAAATCCGCGATTTGCTCGCCGCCAAAGGAATCACTCTCGAAGACACAAAAGACGGCGTTCGATGGAAACGAAAATAAATTATTTTTCGACCTTGACGAGAAACGCCGTCTCGCCTGTTGCTTTGAATTCGAGCGGCGCGCCGGTTTTATAACCGCGCGCCGCTAAATCCTGCAACAACGGGTGTTGAGGATTCCAGTTTTTATCTCGAAAAGCAATCCAAAATCGGTCGCCCGCGAGCGCATTTTTATCCGTAACTGTCACTTCTTCAAAACCACGCGGCAGAAAATAAGCTTTGTCTTCCAAGATTCCGGGAAAATCTTTAACGGCGACAACCCGAACGCGCTCGCTCGTTTTGGTCGCAAACCACAAATGATAAGCCACCAAATCTTCAAAAGCATAAACGGTCAAATTCTCAACCGCAGTTTCGTTCTTAATTGCCTGCGTCGCCAACTCTTCCCATCCGCACCAAATGTTGATGTTTTTCGTTCGCGCGAAGTGAAACGCGCAGCCCGCTAAAATCAGCGCGCCGAGCAAACCGAAAGCCGCGATTTTCAGCCCGACCGGGCGCAAACGATTGAGCGCGAAAGCGACTAGCAAACTATAAGGCGCGAAAATTATGATCAAATGGCGAACTCCCCAAACCGAATACGGCAGCAACCAGCTTGCGACAAAAGCAATGACGACCGGAACGCAAACGAAAAGGGCGAGCAGACGGAAAACGAAATTCTCTTTTACGACGAAAAGCGAAAAAATCATTGCGCCGATGCAGACGAATGCAAAAGGCAGCGAAATTAACAACAGATTGGGCGCTTCCAAATTGTTTTGCTGGTAATAAAACGGTTCGTGGAGCGAGAAAACGAAGGACAAAAGTTTTGCCAAAGTCGGTTTTGCCGCCCAGCCGATGTTTTGTTTTAACCCGGTGCTCGCCTGCGCCGCTTTGACGACGGCAAACGCCCATGGCGCGAAACAAATCGCTAAAAACAAAAATCCCGCGACAAAACGTTTTAAAAATTCCCGTCGCCACAGCAAAATCGCCGAAAGCTCGGAAACGACGACGAGCCAGCCGAAATAATGCGTGAAAACGAGCAGCAAATTGACGAAAAACAGCCAGAAAAAAGTTGATTTGCGAGTCGTGTTCAGAAAACGGACGAACAGCCAGATTGAAAAAAGCGACATGCAAAACAAAACGCTGTACATCCGAACTTCCTGCGAGTATTTGACCAGAAGACCGTTGACGGCGAGAAGCGTAATCGTCGTGATTTTTTCCGTTGCCGAAAATTTTAGCTCGCGGCACAGCAAAAGGAGCGGAACGAGCGCCAGAATCGAAAAGAAAACCGGAAAAACCCTGAGCCACAAAAGCGATTCGCCGCCCGCCAAAATCCAGAATTTCAGCCAAATGTAAAAAAGCGGCGGATGAATCAAATCCTGCGCGACAAAATCGAGCAAAGCGGGTATCGGCAGAGCATTCGGCGCGTGATGATTCGCGGCGTGAACGCTGAAAATCTCGTCGAACCAGAGACACGAATCGGTCAAGCCCCAAAAACGCGCGGCGACGTAAAGAGCGGCGGCTAAAAAGATACCGAATCGGGAAAAGAATTTATTGTTTTTATCGAAAGGCATTGAATCGAAATTTGCTTTTAAAATTTAACTTAAAATTCAATTTGTGTTAGCATTTTCTTGCAATCTTTCCCGCTTTTTTTCAAAAATGCTGTTTACGCACACGACATTTCCAATCAGTTTTCGCTCGTTTATGAAACGCACGCCGGTCGTCGTGCGACCGAGTTTGTTCGTCGGGTAGTTCGGTTTTCTTCAATCGTTTTTGCCGCTGCGGTTTCTCAGCGAAACTCTTTATTCGTCAATCAATTGTTTTCAATTTAAAAGGAGAAAAAAAACTATGTCAGCACCAATGCTTGAAACTCAAAAACCGATTATCAAAACCGAGCTGCCCGGACCGAAAGCTCAGGAAATTATTGCAGCAGACCAGGAATTTGTCACGCCTTCCTACCCGCGCCCGGATTACAAATTAGTCGTCGAAAAAGGCGAAGGCGTCTGGATAACCGACGTTGACGGCAACGTCTTTTTGGATTGCAACGCCGGAGTCGCCGTCTGCAACACGGGGCACTGCCACCCGGAAATCGTGCGCGCCGTGCAGGAACAAACCGCACAACTGATGCATATGTGCGGAACCGATTATTATTATCGTCATATGCCCGCGCTCGGCAAAAAACTGGACGAAATCACGCCCGTTCCCAGCCCGACGAAAACGCATTTTGCCAATTCCGGCGCGGAAGCGATTGAAACCGCTTTAAAACTGGCGATGTATCACACGGGAAGGCAGAAATTTATTTCGTTTTTCGGCTCTTTTCACGGCAGAACTTTGGGCGCGCTGTCGCTAACTTCATCGAAAGTCGCGCAGCGGCGCGGTTTTATGCGGCAGGCTTTGGATGTGGTTCACGTTCCGTATCCGAATAAACTGCGCTCGCCGTTTGCCGGAGCGACCGATGAAGAATCGGCGTCGAAAGCGACGGTAAATTTTATCGAAAACACGCTTTTCAAAACCACGACGCCGCCCGATGAAGTCGCTGCAATCGTCTTTGAAGTTGTGCAGGGCGAAGGCGGCTATGTTCCCGCGCCTGCTCATTTTGTTAAAGAAATTCGCCGGGTTTGCGACGAAAACGGGATTTTGCTCATCGTTGATGAAGTGCAGTCAGGCTTTGGGCGAACCGGCAAAATGTTCGCGTCCGACCATTACGATTTAAAACCCGACATTATGACGCTCGCCAAAGGACTCGGTTCGGGCTTGCCGATTGGCGCTTGCGTTGCTCGCGCAGACATTATGAATTGGGGCAAAGGCGCGCACGCTTCGACGTTCGGCGGAAATCCGGTTTGCATCGCTTCCGCCTTGAAAACAATCGAGCTGCTCGAAAACGGGCTGGTCGAAAATTCGGCGCGTGTCGGCGAGCATCTGCAAAACGGTCTGCGGCAATTGATGCAAAAATACGATTGCATCGGCGACGTGCGCGGGCTTGGATTGATGATCGGCGTCGAGTTTGTCGAATCTAAACATTCAATGACGCCTGCGCCGGAACTGCGCGACCGCATCGAAATGGAATGTTTTAATCGCGGTTTAATTATTCTGGGCTGCGGTAATTCGACCATTCGTTTTTCGCCGCCGCTTGTTTTGACCGAAGAAAACGCCGATGTTGCGGTTGAAATCTTTGACGCCGCGATTGCAGCCGCTTTACAAAAATAAAATTCCTATGAAATTTTTCAACGGGATTTTATTTAGCAGCTTAAACTACCCTTAGATTTTACTGAATCAACGTTTTTATTGATTTATGAAATTAAATCAGGGTATAAAAATTCGGTTTAAGAAGGCTATAATTCAGTACAAATCAAAGTTCGACACTTCTTGAAACTTGTAGTAGCGGGGTGTTAGAACCGATAAAATGAGCGAGCCAATAAATTTAACATTCAGTTATTCCGAAAAAGAGTATGTCTCTGGCTCTCGTTTGCTTTACGCTCGCATTTATCACACAAATTTCTATTTTGCCTTGTCCTTTATTGCTCTTTCCGGCGCAACCACCGGCTTTCTATTATTCGGTGCTTCTTTTCTTTGGTATGCAGCAATTCTAGTTGGGCTTGTGTCTTTAGTATTTGCTCTTATCTCTTTCAACAGCCCTAAACAACATTATCGAACCGGTCCGTTGCTTCGCGAGCAGTTGAATTTTGAATTTTCCGAAGACGGCATTTGGTTCAGAGCAAAGAACATTGATTCTCGTTTTGAGTGGAGTTTGTATAAACAGGTTCTGGAAACGCGTGAGTTTTATTATTTGTTGTACGGAAAGAATGAAGCCACGATGATTCCGAAGCGAGTTTTTACAGACGCGGAAGAAGCGGTTTTTAGAAATTTGTTGCAGCGTAAAGTTACGCCAAAGTTTGAAGTTTTTGGCGGCGCGTCAAAACAAACGAACGAATTGCAAAGTGAATATGTGCCAAACCAACCTCTCGATTGGAGGTGACGCCGTGTCGAACAAATCAATGGACGCGCGGCGGAAACAGCTATTTTCTTATTCAGCTTGCGTGTTAAACTCTGGCTTTTGTGCTGGCGGTTTCCGCCCACGCCATCCAAATCGTTAGTGGAAATTACTGAAAGAGCAAGGTTTTAACATGCGTATTTCTGAAAATAAAATCTGATGCAACAGCAATGGAAAATGCCGAAATGGATGGAGCGATACCGCGAGTTGATTAGAACGCGCGGGAATCGCACGGTTGAAGAAGTGATGAGCGACGTTGCGGGCGATATGAACAGCCCGCACGCCGAATTGCGCGAACGCTCGATGTCGAATTACGCCGTCGCCGCGCAAATCAATCTGCTCAACGACCTTTATCAAAGAGGTTTGTTGACAAAAGACGAATAAAAATCGAAATAATTTCGGATTCTGAAAAACAATCGCCGCCTTTCTAAACCGGCGGCGATTGTTTTTTCTGTTATTTTCCAGATGTTTTATTTATAATCGGCGGCGGATTAAAAGTCTTGCAGGTTAAGTTTTATGAAAATTCCAAGCCGCGCCTTTTTTGCTTTTTCGCTCGCCATTCTTTTTTGTTTCAACGCCTTCGCGAAGCAAACCGCCGACGCTTTTTACAAACAAGGCGTCGAGCAGCTTAAAACGCATAAATACGACGCGGCGATTGTCTCTTTCACCGAAGCGATCAAGCTTAATCCCGCGCATCTCGAAGCATATCTCGAACGCAGCAAAGCCCGCGAAAACAATCAGCGTGATCTTGCAGGCGCTTTTGCCGACGTTGAAAAAATGATTGAACTGAATCCATCGTACGGCGAAGCATATTATCGTCGCGCCCTAATTCGTTCTGCACAGATTATAAAACGAAAAGAACCGTCAAATGAAATTGTCGAGGCGACTTTTCGGCAAATGCTCGCAGATTTTGATTTGGCAATCGGTTACGGTTACAAAACAAAATACGCTTTCACAAGTCGCGCCGCGCTTAAATGTCGCGATCTTGATGATTGCAAAGGCGCAGTAGCCGATTATGACGCGGCAATCACGCTCGACCCAAATGATTTTTATCTTTACCTCAACCGCAGCAATACTAAACGCCGTTTAAGAGATTATGTTGGAGCCGTGACGGATTTGCGCGAAATCATCAGCCGTTATTACATAAATCAATCGCCCGATCTCGATGAAAAGCAAAAGAAGATTCTCGACGAGAATCGCGGGGCTGTTTCTATGGCGTTGTTAAATTTGAGTTCGGATTTATTGATGGAAGAATCGCACGAGCAGGCGCTCGGAGCCATAAATCAATCGCTGGAGCTTTATCCTGAAAACGCTTCGGCTTATGACGCGCGCGGTCGTTACAAAACTATTTTCGGCGATCTGGACGAAGCAATTGCCGATTATGACCGGGCAATCGAGCTTCGCCAAAACAACGGCATCGCTTTTTTGGGACGCGGCATCGCTCTCGCTTTGCAAGGCAAAACTGCGGAAGCGCAAAAGAGCTTTGACAAAGGTTTTGAGATTTTGCCGCATTTGAAAAATCAATATTCCAAGCGCGTCGAGCTAACCCGAAGACAGCGCGAGCAAAAGAAAATCAAAGTTGAATTGCCCGAATGAAGCTTCTCTCAGTAAACGTGGGAAAACCGCGCTCGGTCGCGCATAACGGAAAGCGCGTCAGAACCGGCATTTTCAAATCTGCGGTCGAAGGACGAGTTAAAGTCAACGAGCTAAATCTCGAAGGCGACAAGCAAGCCGATTTGCGTTATCACGGCGGTTTGTCAAAAGCCGTTTACGCCTATCCGCACGAACATTACGATTTCTGGCGCGCGGCGCTTCCTGCGCTCGATTATCCTTTCGGCGCGTTCGGCGAAAATCTTTCAACAAAGGGAATTCTGGAAGATGAAATCTGCATCGGCGATAAGCTCGAAATCGGCAGCGCGCGGTTCCTCGTCACCGAACCGCGTTTTCCCTGCTACAAACTGGGAATCAGATTCGATTTGCCCGAAATTGTTTTAAGTTTTTATCTAAGCGGGCGTTACGGATTTTATCTCGCGGTCGAAAAACAAGGGGAAATCGAAGCGGGCGAAAAGATTGAAATTGTGAACCGCGACGAAAACCGAGTTTCAATTGCCGACATTATCAGGCTAAAAAACGATTTGTCGAAAGATAAAGATTTAATAAATCGCGCTCTGCAAGTTGATGCGCTGCCGGAAGATTTGAAACGGCGTTTGCGGGGAAAATTGAAAAAGATTGATTTTTAACACCAAAGCGGGGATAAAAGCGGGGATTAGGCTTCAGCAATTCAATAAAAGTAAATACTCGCGGCAGGAGTCGAACCTGCGACCTCTTCCTTCGGAGGGAAGCATTCTATCCACTGAACTACGCGAGCAAACCAACATTAAAATAGCATATTCATTCTTTTTTCGACAATTCGGTGCAGAGCGCCGACACTGTTTCTATCCTCGAAATCTACTGCCGTTTGCAATCATAAGCCTTGTATTTTCGGTTTAACTGTGGATTTTTTATCTTTCGGTGTAATATTGCAGGCGAAACCGACATTATTTGACAGAGAGGAAGTAATCAAGCCTTTGTTGGACAGATTTCGCCAGACCTTACCGAGATTTCTAGCCACTTCCGCGCTTATGGGCGGCGGCATTGCGTGTTCGGTCGCCACCGCCGGAACATCGGACGCGGTTTTATTAGGCATCAATGCCGCAATTGCAGCGATTGCCGCGATTGGCGGCAATATTGCGGCAACGGATATTTACGAAGCCGTCGCCAAAAAGATAAACCACGAAGAGGTTCTGGCAAACGGCGATTTGACCAAAGCGATTGCCGATGCCATCTGCGCGACGATTACTTTTACAGCTAAAAAACCCGAAAATTCCCGGCGCGAAAGCGAGATTCTGCTTTTAACCGAAAACACAGCCCGGCTTTTAGAGCAGCTTTTACACGGCGAAGTAAAAGGCGTCGTGCAATCGGCGCAGAATGAGCTAAGCGAAATTTCAAAAAACGAAATTACAGAGATTTTCACAGCCGACCCGCAACAGTTTTCTGCTCAACATTCAAAAGTTTCAATCGAAGCGTGGGAAGAAATTTTGATGTGGCTGGCAATCGAGAAAAACGCGGTGATAAGCCACGACACAACGCGGGCGATTGCCGAAGATTTGCACAATCATTTTCCGCGCATTTTTCTGGAAATCATCAAAACCGATTTTTCCAAAGGCGGGCAAGCCTACGTCGCTTTGCAACACCGGATAAACAACCGGATTATCGCCGGACAAAAAGAAATCTATGCCGCCATCAGCGTCGTTTCACAGCAAATCAAAAATTTCGAGCAGAGTGTCGAACGGCAGTTTGCAAATCTTCCAGCCGGTTTGGTGCGGGAAATCGAAAAGCATTTGCAAACTAACGAAATAATCGCCGCGCCGCTCGTCAAAACTCATTACATCAATCTCTCCGAGCCGAATGTTTATTTTACCGGGCGCGAAAAACTGCTGGCGGACATTAAAACGGCGCTGGCGACTCGGAACAGAGCCGCTTTGCGAGGTCATTCTGGTTTGGGCAAAACGCGCACGTCAATCGAATACGCTTTACGAAGCTGGCGCGATTACACGCACGTCATTTTCGTTCGCGCCTCACGCGAGGAATTGGAAACGAGCGTTCAATATGTTGCCGGAGAGCTAGACCCGCGAGTTAAAAATCTGAAAGAAGCCAAAGAAATTTACGCCGAATTTCGCTCGTGGCTCGACAAACATCAAAAATGGCTCTTGATTTTCGACAATGTTGACGATTTGGAAAGGCTCAGACAGTTTATCCCGATCAACCGCGCCGGACACGTTTTGTACACGACGCACGATAAACGAATCGGCACGCTTGCCGAATTGCTGGAAATCGAAGAAATGCCGCGCGAAGAAGGCGCGGAATTGTTAGTCAAACGCAAGCTCTCGGACCCGGACGCCACGCTTTCGTCGGTTTCCGAAGAAGAACAGAAATTTGCCAAACGTCTTTCGGAAGAAACACAGGGCTTGCCGCTTTTTCTCAACATTGTGGGCGCATTTATCGCGGCAAATAATGAAATTTCAATCAAAGAATTCCACGAACTTTACACCAAAAACAAAGCGCGGATTTTGCGGGAAGCAGATATAGCCGACAATTATCAACACGGCTCGGTGTTTGTCGCGTTTGAATTTGCTTACGAACGGATTTGCGCGGCGAATGAAACGGATTCCGACGAAGCAAAACGAACGGCGAAAGCCGCGCAAATTCTGCTCCACGTCTGCGCCTTCTTAGCGCCCGACGCGATTCCCGAAGAAATCGTGTTGGAATATATCAAAAAATACGCGCCGGAATTGGCTGAAGTCGCTCAAGACAAACTGCTCTGGCTCAAGGTCGTCGGCAAAGTCAAAGAAATGGCTTTAATCGAGCGTTTAAAGATGCAGGACGATACAGGCGAGATAAAATATAACTTTGACATTCACCGTCTCGTTCAGGAAGTTATCAGGCAAAAAATTGCTAAGGAACTGCGCCGGGAAATCGTCGAACAAATTCTGGAAATCGTTACCGAACTCTTTCCTAACTCCGATTATGTTAATAAAGACGAATGTAACCGGATCCTGCCGCACGCGCAAAGCATCTTGCAGGAAGCTGAGAACTTACCGCTTGAAACTGCAACTACCGGGCTTCTATATGCTCGAACCGGCTTTCATTTAGAGAAATTCGGTCAGTATGCGCTTGTCGAACCTTTGTATCGGGAAGCAATGAGAATCTACGAGCAAGTTCACGGAAAAGAACATCCCTCAACGGCAACCACCTATAACAATCTTGCTGGTCTTTACAGGTTACAAGGTAGATATGATGAAGCCGAGCCACTTTATAAAAAAGCTTTGCAAATTCGCGAGAATGAGTTAGGTAAAAATCACCCCTCAACTGCAACCAGCTATAACAATCTTGCCTATCTTTATGATTCTCAAAGAAGATATGATAAAGCTGAACCGCTTCTCAAGGAGGCGTTGAGAATTCGCGAGAATGAGTTAGGTAAAAATCATCCCGACACAGCAACCAGCTATAACAATCTTGCCTATCTTTACCAATCACAAGGCAAATACGATGAAGCTGAGCCACTTTATAAAGAAGCTTTGCGGATTTATGAGAATGTATTGGGAAAAGAGCATCCGAACACAAAAATAGTGCGAAAGAATTTTGAGATTTTTCAAGAGGAAATGAAAAACCGGAAGTAAAAAATGTGGCGGCTTTTTTTGTGTTACTGCAAAAATTTCTCGTCAAACATCACGCCGCGATTTAAAATTCCAGCCGGATCAAAGGCGCGTTTGATTGATGCCATTTCGTTTAGATAACGCTCGCCGAACATCGCTTCGAGATAATGGCGTTTTAATTTTCCGATCCCGTGTTCCGCCGAGATTGTGCCGCCGATGATGCAGGTGCGGGCGACGAAACGACCGTAAATGTGTTTCGCTTTGACGGCTTCTTCGGCGTCGCGCGGGAGAATGTTGACGTGGACGTGGTTGTCGCCGATGTGTCCGAAAATGACGTAATTTAAACCGGACTTCTGTAAAGTTTCCTGATAAAACTTTAATTGTCCGGCGAATTCGCGGTCAGGCACAGCCATATCGGTTGAGACTTTGCGCTGTTTGTGGCGGACAATCCATTCGTTGACGGCGACCGGCAGCGCGTGGCGGAAATCGCGCATATTTCGCTGGTCGGCTTCGTTTGTCGCAAACCACGAAGTTTCGCTTTCGGCGTTGTGTTTTTCCAAAAGATCAAACCATTGCTGCATCGAATCGTCTTCGGTTTCCGCAGTGACTTCCTGCTCAAAAAATATCGCGCCGTCCATATTTTCCGGCACGAGCGGAAATTTTGCGCGAATAAAATCGAGCGCGTTGCGGTCGAAATATTCTAAAAGACTAGCGTCAATTTGCTCGTTGTTCGTTGTTCGTTGTTCGTTGAGTCTTGCGGCAAACGAGATTTCGCGCGCCTCATTAACAAAATTTAAAAGGTCGGTTTCGTTTTTGAAGAAAACGATTCCGCTCAAAACGGCTTCGGGTTTGGCGAGCAGGCGGGTTTCGATTTCGGTAACGACTCCGAACGTGCCTTCGCTGCCGATGAATAAATCAATCGCGTCCATTCCCGGTTTGTAAAAATAACCGCTCGCGTGTTTGCGAGTATCGGGCATTTGGTAAGTCGGCAGTTTGACGATTAAAACTTCGCCGCAGGCGGAAACCGGAATTCGCAGCTTATTATTTTTATCGGCGAAAACCTCGCCGCGCCGGAGATGAACCGTTTCGCCGGTCGGCAAAACGATTTCGAGCCGTTCGACGAATTCGCGCGTCGCTCCGTATTTAAAGCTGCGCGCGCCCGAAGCGTTTGTCGCAACAGTGCCGCCCATTTGACAGCTCCATTCGGTCGGGTCGGGCGGATAAAACAAACCGTTAGCTGCGGCGGCTTTTTGATATTCGTCGAGCGAAACGGCGGGCTGCACGACGCCGTAACCGCCGCCCGTCATCCATTTGACGATTTCTTTGATTTGATTGAGCTTGTCCAGAGCAATTACGACGCCGCCGAAAGGCACGCGACCGCCGACGATTCCGGTTCCCGCGCCGGAAACCGTGACCGGGGTTTTCGAGGCGGACGCCTCGCGCAAAATTTCGCTGATTTCTTCTTTTGATTCGGGGAAAACAACCGAATTTGCCGCGCCGCCAGCCATATTGCTGGCGTCGGTTAAAAAGCTCTGGATTTCGTCCTGATTCGTTTTCGTCAACATAACATTCCAAAGATAAATATAATTCAAAAACGAATCAAAATGCTCAGGCTCATCTTAAATTAGTTTTCAACCATATCTTCGCTCCAAAACGATGCCGAAACGGCTTCGGATTTCCGGTTCGACTCCGAGCCTAAATAATGAACTTCGCCGGTCGCCGTAATAACCTGCGGGGCTATTTTGTAACGCTTGTGCGTTAGAGTTATGATGACGGTCGCCCCCAGCGGAATGTTGTTAAAATGAACGTACCCGAACGGATTGGTCATACCGTAGCGAATCTCTCCCGTATCCACAAATCTTAAAACGGCTAAAGCGCCGGAAATGGCGCGATTGTTCGCGTTTGCGATAAAATGACCGCGAACCGTCACAGCGCCCGCCGGAGAGCTGTTCGCTTCGAACGCGCCGATGTCAACTGTGCCTCCGGCGATCCGGTTGTATAAACGCTGGTCTAGCCGTAAAGGCAGATCTGAAGCCGGGTTGATTGCCAGAGCATTATTCCCGCCGTTAATTGCCGGGCTTCCCGCCATTAAAGCGTGCGTCGGCGTTTGCCCGCCGTTGTTTGCCAAAGGCGAAAGCTGGGGATTAACATTCAACAAATCGCTCGCAACCCAGCCGATTGGAGTGCCTGAAGCGCTCTGAATTAAATTATTTCCCTGCGATGTAACCGCCGTATTGCTCGAACTGGTAACGCCGCCGGCGACAATGGTGTTGCGAATAATCATTGTCGTATTTTGTTTGTTGAAAATTGAGGGGCGATTGTCTGACGCGCCTGAGCCGATTGTCGAGTTTGTCAAAGTTATTGTTCCGCTGTTGAGAATGTCTCTGCCAAGCTCGCCGCCGTTGCCGCTGACGGTGGTGTTGGTCAATGTCAGCGTTCCGCCGTTGCCGATTCCTCCGCCACCTTCGGCTTGTTCCAAGGCTAGATTTCCCGCAATCGTCGAATCTAAAACGTGCATCGTGCCGCTGTTGTAAATTCCGCCGCCGACGCTTGCCGCATTGGTGTAAATATGAAGGTTTGTCAAATAAACCGTTCCGCTTTCATTCAGGATTCCGCCGCCGCGTTCAAAATTATTCGGCGGCTGGAAACCGCCGCCGAAGACCGACATTCCGCTAAATTTGACCGTGCTTTCGGCGGCTGAAATTAAAAACACTCTGCTTGTTGGCGGAGTGCTTCCCGAACCGGCTCCGATAGTGAGCAAATTCGCACCGCTGCCTAAAATTGTAATGCTGCGGGTAATTGTTAATGCGCCCAGAGTCAATGTGATCGTCTGGGGAGAATTAAAAGGCGGAGTGGCAAACTGCACGACATCGCCCGTTGCTGCGGCTGCAATCGCTTCGCGGAGGCTGCAATCCGCATCGCATGCGCCGTCGTTTGTGTCGGCGGTTTTGTTGACGGTAAAAACTTCGGCTCTCGCTACTGCGGCGAACAAAATCAAAACCAAACCGGATATAGTCAACGCAGAGGAAAAAAAGGCGCGAATTGAAGACATTTCTCAATCTCCTTTTTCGGATAAATCTAAAATTTGCTGCATTATGCGCTTAAAGACGTTTTTTTTCAATAAACATCTCAATTTAGAGAATTGATTGAGCGGCGTTTTGCCTGTTTTCTTTAACGCGAAAAGGCAATCCATTATACGGATTGCCTTTTCGGTTTGTTGATTGCCTGAAGCAGCGGGAAAGCGCAGCCGGATCAGTCTATCTCATATTATCTAAATGGAATCGGAACATCGCCGCTCATTCCAAATTGACTGCCGGTAAAAGCTCCCGTAAAGCTGCTGAGACTATACCAGGCTCCGTCTCGATAAACCGCAATGTCTGCGCGCCCGTCGCCATCGTAGTCAGCCGGAACCGGAGAATCGGTCGAAAGTCCGAACAGAGCGCCGCCGAAACCGCCGTCGGAGCTTCGCCAGATGTACCAATTGCCGCCCCGGAAAACCGCGACATCGGCGCGTCCGTCGCCGTCGTAATCGGCTTGAACCGGACGGTCGCCGTTTTTGCCGAAATAAGCTGCGGCAAATTGTCCGTTCGAGCTGTTTAAGCGATACCAAAAGCCGCTTGACGGGCGGAACACCGAAATGTCCTCTTTGCCGTCGCCGTCATAATCTCCCGGCGTCGGGATGTCGCCGTCAGCGCCGAATTGCGAGCCGCCAAAATTGTTGTTGGTTAAATCGAGCGTGTACCAGAATCCGCCATTGGGACGAAAAACCGCTATTTCGGCGCGTCCGTCGCCGGTGTAATCAGCCGGGACCGGGATGTCGGTGGGAAATCCGAAACCAAAGGCGCGGAAAGCGTTGTTCGAGCTGTTTAAAATATACCAGACGCCCGCGCGAAAAACCGCTATGTCGGCGATTCTATCGCCGTCATAATCTTCGGAAACCGGACGGTCGCCCGCCGAACCGAAGCTAACGCCTTGAAAATTGCTCAAACCGCTGTTTAAAAGATACCAACTGCCGCTCGAAGGGCGGAAAACCGATAAATCGGCTTTTGAATCACGGTCGAAATCGAATTTCGTTTTGGTCAATTGACGGGCTGGGAGACAACTGTCGCCGCCGGCAACGCTGCCGCTTACCTCGTTGCGCGAAGCCTGACAAAATGTCAGGGGCGTCTCGGTCGTGAGCGTGGCGTTCATAATCGTATTGTCGCAGCTTTGAGCCGCGTCAACGTGATTGGCGTTGAAATTATGCCCGATTTCGTGCGCCGGAACAGAATATTTCGCCGTTCCGTAAGGAAACCGTCCGTGCATTCCGTAAGAAACATCCGGTCGGCAAATCGTGTTCATATAAGCGTGACCCCGACCGCGCAGAGCTTCTTTCGACGAAAAGAGCTGCGCCGTGTCGCGCGGATAACTGCCGGCGGGAAAATTCGCGTTCCAGTAATTTTTAAAGAACTCCAGAACCGTGACTGTGTTTTGCGCCGGATACGGATCGGCGGCTGTCCAAACGTGCTGGAAAGTAACGCTGAATGTCACGCCCAACTGGTTTTCATAAATGCCCTCGACCACGTTTAAGATGTTTAATATCTCGTTATTAGCCGCCGTCGCGCCGCCAAGCTCGGTGACAAACTGAAAATCGGCTTCGGTCGCTATTTCCGCAACTCTCACCATTTGCGGTGACGAAGAAAGAAATTGCTCCGGCTGAGGCAGATAAGTTTTCGCCGCCTCACCGATTCTATGAGCTAAGGCTTCGCAATCGAGCGGCGTTTGACCTAACAAATCTTCTGCGCGGTAAACGATTAAGTCCTTGTCGCTCGCGTTTTGGGAAAATCGCTTCGCCGGTTCGATAAAATAATTAACGCCGCGGCGTACCATTAAGCCTTCGATTTCTTCGTCGGAAATCGTCAAACGCAAGCGCGAGTTTTCCTCGCCGACGATTTCGCCTTGAAACGTTTGCAGCTTCGGCGCGGGCAGCGCGCGTTTAACCCCGTTCGCGCCCGTTTCTTCGGCGCGATAATTGGGCGACAGCAAATTTCGCGGTCTTAGACGAAGCTCCAGATTATCACCGCCGGTTTTTATTTTGAGATTTCGGTTGCTGAGGACATCGCGAAAAGCCGTTTGCGGGGCTGTTTGAACCAAATCAAATTTACGGAATTTCTGATTTAATTCCGAGGCTAATTGTTGAGGAATCTGTTCGCCGCCCGATTGCGCCAGAACGCATTGGCATAACGCGAAGACAACCAGAAATAGGGTAAAACCCTGAGGGAATTTCTTTTGAGCCATTTTTTTAAATAAACTTTTCGGGCAAGTTCCGCCGTTAAGTTTCGACTATCTTGAGAGTGCGGTGAAGATGTTTTTAAGGCGGGTTGCGCCTAAGAGCAAATTACTCTTTTAACTGATATTTCGTCAATAATTGTTCGTAAATTTTTGTCAATATTTATAAAGAGAAAATAACGGTTTGTCAAACAGACCGAAAATGTAAAATTTTGATAATTTTTCGTTTATTTTGACGATTGCCTTTTGGAGAAATTTTCTTGAAAAACAATTTCGTGAGTTGGAGCTGGCGACGAATGCCGCGAAAAATGCGGCGATTTTTGGTGCGCTTGACGCAGTCGAGCTTTACGGTTTCCGCCGTCGGCGTTGTTTTCGACGAGGCGCAAAACGTTCTACTTCTCAAACACTTGATTCGCGCCAATCGCTCCGGCTGGGGGCTTCCCGGCGGTTTTTTAAATCCGGGCGAGCAGCCGGAAAACGCGCTCAAACGCGAATTGATGGAAGAAGTCGGAATCAATATAACCGACTTGCGGCACGTTAAAACGCGAACGGTAGGCAGCCACGTTGAAATAATTTATGTTTGCCGCGCCGAAAACACCGACGCCAAACCAAAGAAAGGCGAAATCGTTGACGCGGGTTGGTTCCAAATTGACGAGGTTAAAACGGAAATTCCGACAATCGAGCGCGAACACATACGGCTGGCGCTAAAGATTTCTGAAAAACCGCAAAATTGAGTTATGCTTTTCCTTAGCAATTTTAAAGTTTTTATTTTAAGGAGGACGAATGGTTAATTTGATACCGACATCCGAATCGGTGATGGAAATATTGGAAAAAACCGGAGCTTATCGAAAGGGACATTTTGTTTACCCGTCGGGCAAACACGCCGGGCATTATTTTCAAATGCCGCTAGCTTTTCGTCATTACGACACGGCGAGAATTTTGGCGGTCGGTTTGAGCCGTCTGTTCCGGCTCGAACGCGATATTTCGAGCCGCCTGCCGAAAATTTCGATTATCAGCCCGAGTCCGGGCGGAATTCCGGTCGCTTTCGGCGTGCGCGAAGCCTTGAGCGCGAACCAGATTTATTGGACTGAGCTGGAAGACGGAAAACGGCAATTCCGGCAATATATCAAAGAAGGCGAAGTTTATCCGTGTATTCTGGTTGACGACATTATTCGCTCCGGCAGAGCAATGCAGGAAGCCGCCGAACGAGTCAAAGAAATGGGAGCGGAAATAATCGGCTGCGGCGCAATCGTCCGTTTTAAAGACGCGCCGACGCACATCGCCGATATTCCGATTCAATCGCTCGTCGAATTCGATGTGGATTTTTACGAGACCGGAGAAGAATTGCAAAAAACCGAAAACGTCGGCGCAGACGAAGCCGAGGAAAAAGTTCGCTTCTAGCGAAGCAAGTCAAAAGTAAAAAGGCAAAAATAAGGAATATTTTAAAGCTTTAATTCCGAACTTTTGCCTTTTGCCTTTTTACTTTTGACTTTATTTATATCTCGTGTCGGTTGGCGAGGGCTTTATCCATCGTTACTTCGTCAACGAAATCCAAATCCGAACCGACCGGCATTCCCATTGCGATTCGCGTAGTGCGAACGCCCAAAGGTTTCAATAATCTGGCAACATAGCTTGCCGTCGCTTCGCCTTCGGTGTTCGGATTGGTCGCTAAAATAATTTCCTTGACATCAATACCGTCGTTGTGTTCGGGGTCGAGCCGAGGAATCAAATTTTGCAGCATCAATTCGTCCGGTCCGACGCCGCGAATCGGCGACAGCGAGCCGTGCAGAACGTGATACAAACCTTTGTAAGAGCGTGTTTTTTCGACCGCGACAAGGCTGTAAGGCTCTTCGACAACGCAGATCAAAGCGCGGTCGCGTCCCGGCGACGAACAAATCCGGCACGGGTTTTCGTTGATTTCGGTTAAATTGTTACAAACTTTGCAAAAAGTGATTCGGTCTTTCACGTCCCGAATCGCATCCGCCAGCCGCTCGACTTCTTCTTTCGGACGCCGCAGCAAATAAAAAGCCATCCGCTGCGCTGACTTCTGCCCGATGCTCGGCAGACGTTTAAATTCGTCAATTAATTTAGCTACTGATTCTGAATATTCAAGCATTCAATTGCGGATTGCGGATTGCGGATTGCGGATTTTAGGGATTAGAAAAGCAATTTCAAAAATAAAATTCAATATTCAATCCGCAATCCGCAATCCGCAATCCGCATTTAAAACATTCCGGGCGGCAGCATTCCGCCGATTTTGCTTTGCATCGCTTCTTCGACTTTGCGATTGGCTTCGTTGACGGCGGCGACAATCAAATCCTGTAGAATTTCAACGTCGTCTTTCGCCGCTTCTTCCTGAATTTTAACGCTGACGACTTCGTGATTGCCGCGCATTTGCACCGTCACGATTCCGCCGCCGACCGATGCTTCGACGACCAGAGCTTCCATCTCTTTCGCCATTTTTTCCTGCATTTGCTGCGCCTGTTTCATCAATTGTTGCGGGTTAAAACCGCCGCCCGGAAATTTCATAATTACTCGCTTTCTTTGGTTAAAATTTCAAACTTTAAGCTTTAATTATAACATTTGCGCCCGCCGCTTGTCTCAAAGTAATCATTGCAAAAATCAAAGTTTTATTTGCCTGAGCCGCAAGGCATTCGCAATAACCGAAACCGAGCTGAACGTCATCGCCGCGCTCGCAATCATCGGGCTGAGGAGCAAACCGAAGAACGGATACAAAACTCCCGCCGCAATCGGAACTCCAACCAAGTTGTAAATGAAAGCGAAAAACAGATTCTGACGAATATTTTTCATCGTCGCGCGGCTTAAATTTTTCGCTCGCAAAATTCCGCGCAAATCACCGCGCAAAAGCGTGATGTCTGCGGATTCGATGGCGACATCTGTTCCGGTTCCCATCGCAATTCCGACATCCGATTGCGCCAGCGCCGGAGCGTCGTTAACGCCGTCGCCAGCCATCGCCACAATTTTGCCCTGCGATTGTAATTCTTTAATCCTGGCGGCTTTTTGTTCGGGCAAAACATCGGCAAAAACCCGGTCAATGCCGAGCTTTTTCGCTACGGCTTCCGCAGTTTTCGCATTATCGCCGGTCATCATTACGACTTCGATATTCTGTTTGCGCAGCGCCGTGATCGCTTCTTTCGCAGATTCTTTGATTGTATCCGCAACGCCGAGAAGCCCCTTTAATTTGCCGTCAGCCGCGACAAACATCACGGTGTTCCCGGCGGCGCGAAGTTCGTCAGCCGTTTCGACGCTCGACAATTCAACGCCGTTTTCTTTCATTAATGTGATGTTGCCGAGCAAAATCTTTCTGCCTTCGATTGTTCCGAAAACTCCTTTGCCGGTAACGGTCTCAAAATCTTTGACTTCCGTAAGCACGATGCCGCGCTCTTGCGCGCCGCCAATGATTGCTTCCGCCAAAGGATGCTCGCTCGATTTTTCCAGACTCGCGGCAACTCTTAAAATTTGGTCTTCGCTCAAATCAGCTAACGCGACAACTTTTTGCAGACGCGGTTTGCCTTCGGTCAAAGTTCCGGTTTTATCAACGACAATCACGTTGACCTTTTCCAAAATTTCAAGGGCTTCGGCTTTTTTGATTAAAATGCCGTGCCGCGCGCCATGTCCGCTACCGACCATTATTGACATCGGCGTCGCCAAACCGAGCGCGCACGGGCAGGCGATAATCAAAACCGAAACAGCCGCCACAAGCGCGTAAGTCAAGCTGCCGAAAATCAGCCAGACGACAAACGCGACAATCGCAACCAAAACCACCGCCGGGACAAAGTAGCTTGAAACCGCGTCGGCTACTCTTTGAATCGGCGCGCGAGAACGCTGCGCTTCGCCGACCATTCTGACGATTTGCGCAAGCAAAGTATCGCTGCCGACTCGTTCCGCACGCATCACAAAGCCGCGTCTGCCGTTGATTGTTCCGCCGATTACTTTGTCGCCCGCCGTTTTCTCAACCGGAACCGACTCGCCCGTAATCATTGATTCGTCAACGGCGGATTCGCCCTCTAATATCGTGCCGTCCGTCGGGATTTTCTCGTTTGCCCTGACTCTTAATTTTGCGCCTGTCTCAACGTGCTGAAGCGGAATTTCGGTTTCCGTTCCGTCGTCGGCAACGATTGTCGCCGTTTCCGGCGCAAGCTGAAGAAGCTCTCGGATTGCGCTCGAAGTCCGGCTGCGTGCGCTCAATTCGAGAACCTGACCGAGCAAAACAAGAGTTGTAATCACCGCCGCCGCTTCAAAATAGGCGGCAATAATTCCCGTATGTTCATTTCTGAGCGTTGCCGGAAACAAATCGGGTAAAAACAGCGCAAAGAGACTGAAAATGTACGCCGCGCCCGTGCCGAGGGCGATCAGCGTAAACATATTCGGGCTGACGTTTTTAATTGAATCCCAGGCTCTCTGAAAAAATGGAAATCCGCCCCACAGAACCACCGGCGTCGCCAGCGCAAATTGAATCCACAACGAAATATTGGGAGAAATTACCGAATGAAAATTCGGCAGCATTTCCGCCATCGCCAGAACAAAAACCGGAACGGTCAAAACGGCTGAAATCCCAAAACGCCGTTTCATATCCAGAAATTCGGCGTCGGGTTCGTCATCGAGCGAAATAATTTTCGGTTCGAGCGCCATTCCGCAAATCGGACAATTTCCGGGACCGATTTGAACAATCTCCGGGTGCATCGGGCAAGTGTATTCGACGTTTTTCGAGCTTTCCGGTTTTTCGACCGTCACAGTTGCAGGTTTGTGTCCGTGATGATTGCAACAGCTCCCAGCATGCGCATCCGCTTTCGGTTCTAGAAAACTTTCCGGGTTTGCCTGAAATTTTCCCAGACAACTTTTGCTGCAAAAATAATAAGTTTCACCGTTGTAATCGTAGCTGCCTGCGGCTTTTTCAGGGACGATTTTCATTCCGCAAACCGGATCAATCACCTGTGTCAAAGTTTGTAGTTCCTTCATTTTCCACCTCACGTTTTATAGCACTGAGCATCGGTAAAAACTAATTCCGAATCGCTCGCATTAACAGCTTACAACCTGTCAGCAGGTGTCAAGTCAAGCGCTTTTTTGCATTTCAGCAACCGATTCGATTAAGTGACAAACCGATTCGCCGTTGGGCATCGAATTTTCCATTTCCGACCAATCCGTCAAAGCTCGTTTCATCTTCTTTTGAAGCTGTTTTAATTCTTCGATTTTCCGCCTGTTTTCTTCGATCCGCCGTTCGACAATTTCTCTGACCATTGGACACGGCGAGTTGCCGTGTTTGGCTTCGTCCAAAATCTGCGAAATTTCCGCGAGCGTAAAACCCAATTCTTTTGCCGCAACGATAAAACGCAGTCTCGTCACATCCGAAGGTTTATAAATCTTATAATTGTTGCTCGGCTGGCGCGACGGTTTTAAAAGCCCGATGCGCGTGTAATAACGAACCGTAAAAAGCGACACTTCAGCACGTTTGGCTAAAACATTACCGGTCATACATATCTCTCCACACTAATTCTTATTTTAAATTATAATCTTCTTTTAGTTTAGCCGAAATTAAAAGCCAGCAGATTCTGCTGTCACTCGAATCGCCGACTGACTGAAATGCCGCGCAACATTTGCCGCCGAGTGTTATAATTTGTTTTTAACAAGTAAGAATTTAGAGCCGGAGGATTTATGCAGGCAAAACCAAACAAAACGATTCTGCGCGGACGTGTAAAGTCAATCGAGCCGCACGCTCTCGGAGCAGAGATTGAGCTGGAGGTTTCTCAGAATAGCTCGCCCGACCCGGAGGAAGATTTTCTGCGTTGCGAACCGGGAACGACGCTCAAGGCTTATTTCGCCGATGTCGAACAAAATCCGTTGAGCATCGGCGACGAAGTGCAGGCACAAGCGAGCTTGGCGGCAGATGCATTTGGCGGCAAAGCAATTTTTGAATCTGTTTCGCAAATTAAAAAAACTGAAAAAACAGCGAAAAAGAAATAGAAAGAAAATGCAATTTCGCCTAAGCTGAAATGTTTTGAAGACAACTTTCGGACTGTGTTTAGCTTAAAACCTCAGCCCGAAGGTTGAATCCTGAAATCCGGTTATCGTTAAACTTTAACGTCAACCGTAATTTCGCCGGTGTTTTCCGCGATGTTCTTCAAGCTCACGCCCGTTGGCGTGCCGTCATTGGCTCTGGTCGAAGGCATGGTCGCATCGTCAACCTGTTTAACATTTTTCGAGCCGGGAAATAAATCTCCCGTGTCTCCGTCATTGCGGTTAAATTCCAAATCGCGTTTGCCGTCCGCCTGCACCAATCCGACTAGATAACTCAACGGATTGGTGTTTGAGGGTTGTCGTTCGTCAACGTGCCAAAGCGCCATCCCCGAACCCGGTAGAGCCGAATCGCGCCCGGTTTTCTGGCGGTTTTCAATCAGAAAGTATTCGGGTCCTGATTTGCCTTTGCTCCATAAACGATAACAATGGCTTTTGCCGCTCGCCAAAGTTTTGAGCTGAATGGTTCTCGCCGTTTTGACGTTGGTCGGCTTGATCCAACCGAGCTTTGCCAAACACCAGCAGCTCATCCGTACCGGCTTGTTTCCGCCTCCGCCCCAAGAACCGCCGCTCATCAAACACCAATTGCCGATGCCTTTCGACAGATAGTTTGAATCATACAAATCCGGCAAACCTAAAACGTGCCCGAATTCGTGCGAGAACACACCGACTCTGCCGTCTTCCGGTTCGGTCGAATATGTCGAAACTCGAACCCCGTTGTTAACGAACGATGTCGGCAGCAACCATTTGTGCGACCAAATTTTGTGCGGGCGGACCGCCGGGTCAGGCTCGGCTTCCGCCCCGCCCCCGGCGTGAATTAGAAAAATCCCGTCAACAAAACCGTCGCCGTCGGTGTCGAAACGCGCCAGACTATCGGTGCGGCAAAACTCCGTCAAAGCGTCCACCAACAAACCCGGTGTATTATTCGGAAAATTCGTACCAGTTCCGCTTTGCCCATTTGTATAAAAACTGTAGGGTCGCGGAGCGCGAATATATCCGATAACTTCGCCGGTAACTTTCAATTTTCCGTAGGATAATTCTTTGTAAATCGAAGTCATCGAATCGGGATTCGTCGGGTCGAACAGCATTCTTTCAAACTCTGCCGCCGGACGAGTCCCCACGTTATCGCTAAAATCAACCATCAACGCCAGAGCGTGCAAATTTCTCGTGGCGGCAGCGGGCGTTGAAAGACTGAGTACATCTGACGGGGGGGCATTTAACGGCGCGTGCGCCGCCAGCGTCCCGGCTTCTTCCGGCGGATAAAATACGCCATCGTTAAATCCAAGCGGGCGCAGGACATTTGCCGTAACCAATCCCATCGCCGCCGCCAGGCGGACATCGCCGCGCGAAAGAGCGAAACTTTGCTGTATCTGATGTTTTACGTTTTCAACTACGTCCGGCGCCGCTGAACAAGTCGTAGGACCGTGTTCGTATCGGTGAACATTTTTTTTCATCTTTTTTCCTTTCACATTCCAATGATATGTTTGGTTGTAAATTGTTCACACGAATTAAATAAGCCAAGCAGTCCGTGTTTTCAATTTTAACCTTCAACTTTTAATGACTTTTTCCGACGAAAGATTACACACAAAATTAAAACATTGATATAGTTGTCTCGCTCG
Organism: Pyrinomonadaceae bacterium; assembly: GCA_036387135.1. GTDB lineage: Bacteria > Acidobacteriota > Blastocatellia > Pyrinomonadales > Pyrinomonadaceae > JALZCH01. Next base: position 78,632 of record DASVUH010000045.1, read on the forward strand.
ATGCCGGTTACCGATATGTTCATCTTCTTTAAAAGTGAATGATTTGAGTTCCCGCACGGCGTTTCTCTTTGCCGCATTGGTTTATAACCGAGCAACTGTATTTTTGCTATTATCTTGCGTTTTTAACTCTTATTAATTAACAAAACGAAAAGGTCTGAAAACTATCATCCATCAGATATTTTTTGCAGTTTTTTTGCTTTCTTCGGCAAAATCAAAGATGCCTGAGTTTAGTGATGAATACGTGCTGGTTAAGCGAATAAATTAATGCCAAAATTAAACTTCTTTTTGGTTAATTCAAATTTTTATCAAGTTGCATAAATGCAGCTTTGGTTTTCGCAAGTTTTTTATCATTCGAGGGTTTGAAAGTTGAGATTTTCCGATGTCCCGAAGGTATGTAATCAAAGGAAGCGGCGGCGTTTTGCCATCGAGTCTGACTCGTTACCGGCAGGAATTAAATAACGAACAGTTTCGAGTTGTCACGGCGCAACCGGGTGCGGCTCTAGTCGTCGCGGGCGCGGGAACGGGCAAAACGCGGACGATAACTTATCGCGTCGCTCGTCTCATCGAACAAGGAGTTGCCGCGCCAAAAATTCTGTTGGCGACTTTTACAAATCGCGCGGCGCGAGAAATGCTCAATCGCGTCGAATCACTGACGGGAAGCCAAAACGTGCACCGCATTTGGGGCGGGACGTTTCACCGAATCGGCAATCTGATTTTGCGGAAACACGCCGCCTCGCTCGGTTATTCTTCAAACTATTCGATTCTTGACAGCGAAGACTCTAAAGATTTCCTCGCTGTCTGCATCGAAGACGCCGCGATTGATACGAAAGCCAAACGATTTCCGAAACCCGAAGTTTTGCTCGACATTATTTCTTACGCAACGAACACAGATAAACCGATTGAAGAAGTTATCGCGCGTCGCTATCCGTATTTTGAACCGCTCACGGCACAAATCCGGCGCGTTGATTTCGCTTATCACGACCGCAAACGGGCGCGAAATGCGATGGATTATGACGATTTGCTTTTGAATTGGAAAAAGCTGCTCGTCGAAAAACACGACATCGCCAACATTTACGCCGAACAATTCGAGCATATTTTGGTTGACGAATATCAGGACACGAATAAATTACAAGCCGAAATTATTGATTTGCTTGCCGTCAAACATCGTAACGTAATGGTCGTCGGCGACGACGCGCAAAGCATTTTCGCATGGCGCGGCGCAGAATTTACGAACATTTACGAATTTCCCGAACGCTACCCGGAAGCAATTATTTACAAGCTCGAAACAAATTATCGTTCGACGCCGGAGATTTTGGGATTGGCGAACACGGCAATTGCCGGAAACAAAAAACAGTTTCCGAAAATTTTGCAGGCGGCGCGAAAATCGAAAGGCTTTTCACCGGCTTTGATTCCCTGCCGCGATGTCGAGCAGCAATCGGCTTTTGTCGCTTCGCGTATTTTGGAATTGCGCGACGAAGACACATCGCTGGAAGAAATCGCCGTGCTTTACCGCTCGCATTATCATTCTCTCGAATTGCAGCTTGAATTAACCAGACGCGGAATTCCGTATCGCGTCCAATCGGGCGTCCGTTTTTTCGAGCAGGCGCATATCAAAGACGCCGTTTCTTATCTGCGTTTAATCGTCAATCCACGCGACGAAATCGCCTGGAAGCGGGTTTTAAAATTAATTTCGGGCGTTGGCAACGCGACGGCAAACCGAGTTTGGGAACAAATCGCCATAGCGGAAAACCCGCTGGCTTTGATCAAAGCCGAGAATTTCAGCGCCGCGCCGAAGCGCGGAATCGGCTGGGGAAATTTCATCAAGCTTTTAAACGATTTGACGACGGACGAAACGCGCAACAGCCCGGCGCGTCAAATCGAGTTGATTTTAACGAACGGTTACGAAGAACATCTGTTATCAACTTACGAAAACGCCGAAGCGAGAATCGAAGATTTAAAACAGCTCGCTTTATACGCCGCGCGTTACGATTCGACCGAAAGTTTTTTGTCGGAACTGGCTTTGATTCAAACCGAAAATTTTAATCGCCCGCTGACGAGCGAAGACGTTGTTTCGGGCGACGAAGAAGATGAATTATTGACTTTGACTTCGGTTCATCAAGCCAAAGGTTTGGAATGGAAAGCGGTTTTTCTGATCTGGGCGGCTGAAGGCAAATTCCCAAGTCCGCGCTCACTGCGCGACATCGAAGGCGAAGAGGAGGAGCGCCGTTTGTGGTACGTCGCATTGACGCGGGCGGCGGACGAGCTTTATATCACTTATCCGCAAATTATGATTGATTATTCGCGCCAAGCCGTTTTGCAAAAGCCCTCGCGTTTCCTTTTGGAAGTCCCGGCGGCGCTTTATGAAATTTGGAGCTTGGAGGATGAATCAGAAGCAATCGAATCACTGAAAATCAGCAAAACCGAAGAAGAGCCGAACGGTTTTCTTAATTAAGTTTATCTGCAAGAACTTAATGCAAATTTCAATTTGTCGAAATACAAAAAACAGAAAATTAACAGGGATGAAAGGGATAAAAGGGGTATTTCTTGTTTTTATTTAACCCTTTTATCCCTTTCATCCCTGTTAATTCTTTGTATTTCACTTTAATGAAATGCGTTCTGATCCCGGCGTTTAGAAATTTAATCTCAAAGCAAACTGCATCAATCGCGGTCTGCCGACGGTATTTGAGATTCTGCCGAAATTAGGACTGTTAATGTCGGTTTCGGGATTATCAAAATTAACCGTGTTGAGCACGTTGAAGATTTCGGCGCGGAATTCGACGTTAAATTTTTCATTGATTCGCGTGCGTTTTAGCACGCTGAAATCAAAATTAAAGTTTTTCGGACCGTAAAACGAAGACAGCGGTGTCGAACCGATTGTTCCGGGCAACGGATTTGTAAAGATAACCTCGGAAGCGTCGCCTGTGCTGCCCGGCGCAAGATTCGGGTTAATGTAATACACGCCGTTTGAATTTGATTGAACGCCAAACAAATCCTGTAAATTGCCGGAAAAATTGCCGGATAAATCAGCCGTATTTGATGCGGAACGGTCGTCGCGGTTATAAGTTCCGCGCCCGGAGATTATGCTCAAAGGGTCGCCGGACGTATAACGGATGATGCTTCCGATTTGCCATCCGCTCACCAAATAACCCGGAATTCCTTTTACATCCCGGAAGAACTTTTGTCTTCTTCCAAACGGAAGCTGATAGATAAAATTCGCCGAAAATTGGTGCGTGTTGTTAAATTGGACGTATTCACGCCGGGTGTCGCGCAGAGTCAGAAATGAATTCGTGTCGCCCGTCGAGCCGATAAAATCGGACAATCCTTTTGAGTAAGTGTAATTTGCCTGAATTCGCAAACCGCTTGAAAGCCGGCGCGTCAGCTCAATCTGCAATCCGTCATATTGCGAAGTCGAGCCATTCGTGAAAAGCTGCGCACCGCGAACTGCCGGGTTGGCGCGGAAAAAGTTGATCGGTAACTGTCCGCGTCGCACCGCTTCATAAAACAGCGCTCCGCGAGGATTGACGATTGGCTGATTTGTGGTCGGATTTGTATTGATTAAGCGGACGCGCGAAACGTAATCGGCAAAATCACCAACTCGATTTTGATCGAGACGGGTAATGAAATTAGCGTTAGTAAATTCCGCTGGAAATTGAAAAAACAAAACGTTTTGAAATAACGGATTGGGAAGGCTGCCCGCAAGAGCCGCATTGTACCCGAAATTATCCCCAGCGCCCGCCGCTCTTGAAACTTTCAGGTTATTTTGAGCAATCAAAAATGCGTCAAGAAATGTCTGTCCGGTGTTTGTATCGCGGGCAAAAATATTAACTTCGTTAACGTCGTAACCGCGATAAAGCTTTCGCCCGCGATTTCCGACATAACGGACTTCGAGCGAAGTTTTCTTGAAAATCTCATATTGCACGCCGAAATTGAAGTCGTGAAGATAAGGCGTTTTCAAATCTTCATCAAAGGCTCGAATATCAACCGTTGAGTTTGTTTGAATGCTTTGTGGTGCCGGAATTGAAAGCGTCGGCAGCGGCGCCTGTGCAAAACCGTTTCTCAAAAAGCCGGTATTTATCGCTCTCGTGGTAGTTAACACCAAGCCTTCGTTATCATCGAGCGTTCCGTCAATTGTATTAAACGTGCTTTGGAAATAGCTGACGCGATAACCGCCGCGAATTGACATTTTCCCATTCTTAAACGGGTCCCACGCAAATCCGAGGACAGGCGCAAAATTATTCCTGTCCGGTTTATAAAGCTCGCCGTTTGGAGCAAAATCTAAAACCGGCGCGGTTCCGGTCAAAGTTCCCGGTTGAAACAGATTGCCTTCGCCCGAAACGCCGTATAAAGCGGCGGAACCGCCGACCGGCAAAAGCGCGAAATTATTCGCTTCTTTTACAGACGTGATGTATTCATAGCGCAAACCCAGATTAAAAGTCAGATTGGGGCGAAAACGCCAGGTGTCCTGGAAAAACAAGTTGTATTCCATATTTGAATATTCCCTGACTTCCGGCGCTCCGCGTTCAAAGCCGGAATTGAGATCGGTAATATTGAAAGTTTGCGTCACCGTCCCGATTGCCCCGGTAAGCGTATTGGCGAGAACGCGGGCGGCTAGATAATCATCCGACGTGCTGCCTGCAAAATTTGTCGCCTGACTAAAACCCGTCGGGTTGTCGGTGCTGAAATTAACAGTCGGCAAAGTTCCGTCGAACGAATAGCGGCGCACCCATAACGAACGGATTTCCGCGCCCGTCTTAAATGTATGTTCGCCGCGAATAAAAGTTAAATTGTCCGTCCATTGCAAAACACGCAAATTGCGATTTGAAGCGATAAAGCTGTTTTCCGGCTCGAAAACTGTGGAAATGTCCAATTTATAACCTCTGGAAATGTCTGCGGTATTGCCAAAAGTCAAAGTTGAAAGCTGAGCGCCGAATCGTGCTTCGTTGATAATTGTCGGGCTTAGGATTGAACGCAAAGTGGCAGAAATTCCGCGCCCGATTGTGTTACGGGTCCGATACGGTCCGCCGGGGAAAGTTTCCTCGCCTTCGTTAATATAATCGCCTAGGAAGTTAATATCTCCGTAATTAAACGTGCCTTCAAACGAGTGCTTATCATTAAAGCGATGATCGAGGCGCGTTGCAAACTGATCGCTCGGAGCTAGTATTCGAGCGTTAAAACGAAAGCCGCCTGTATTTAAACCGTCTCCGATCTGAAAATTATTCGGAGTAGGCATATTTGTCAGATAATCACTGATGATCGGATCCATCGAACTGCGCTGCGCGTTGATTCCCAACACATTTTGAACGCAGATTGTGCCTGTCGGAAGAGCGTTTGCGCCCGTTGTCGCACAAGTTCTCGTCCCCGCCGGAACGCCTGCTATCGCGCTTGCGGGAGCGCTTCCGGGCGCGGCGGCGATATTCGCAAGCGTGGTCACGCGCCCTTTTAAATATCGAAAAATCCCGTTTCGCGCTTCTTGGGTATAAACCAGACGGTTGCGCGAAAGCCCGCGAGATTCGCGTTTGCCTTCATAGGAAAAGAAGAAAAATGTGCGGTCTTTCATAATCGGACCGCCGAGCCTGCCGCCGAATTGGTTACGAATTAATGGCTCGCGCGGAAGACTTTTTCCGGTTACGGAATCAACCGTCGCATTGTTAAAAAATGTGTTCGCGTTAAAAATCGTATTGCGATGAAAAAGGAAAAGCGAGCCGCGAAAATTGTTTGTGCCTGACGCCGTAATTGCGTTGATCTGCGCGGTTCCGCGTCCGAATTCCGCCGAAGGCAAAGAAGTTGTCACGCGGAACTCGCCGATGCTCTCGACGCTTACGGGAATTACTCCGAGAGTAATGTTTGCGGGAGTTTTAAGAAAATTATCCGAAGCGTTCACCCCGTCAACAGTGAGATTATTTGCGACCGTGCGGTTGCCGTTAATCGAAAATCTCGTTGTCTCGCCGTCAGAACCCGTTTTGGTCTGAACTCCGGCTTGCAGCGCGGTTAATTCAAAAGGATTGCGACCGTCAAGCGGCAGATCGAGAATTCTCTGGCGGTCAACGACATCGCCGACTTCCGGGTTTGACGTATTGATTACTTCCTGCGCTTCGCTTGCGTTAACCGTTATTTGTTCGGTTACCGTGCCGACTTCCAGATCAATATTTACAGTCGAAATCGTTGCGACTTGAACAACGACATTTTCGACCGAAGTTTTCTTAAATCCGGTCGCTTCCGCCGTCACTTTGTAAGTTCCCGGTTTTACTTCCGGCACGACAAAAACGCCTTCTTCCGAAGATGTCGCCTGTAAAGTCTCGCCTGTGCCAACATTATTAATTGTCAGCGAAACATTCGGCACAACTTGTCCCTGCGGGTCTTTGACCGTTCCTTCAATGCGCCCGCGCACCGCCTGCCCAAAAATTAACGATTGAGAGCAAATAACAAAGGCAACGGCAAACATTAAAATATTGTTTTTTCGCTTCATATTTTTCTTTTCAACTTTTCAAATCTAAATTCACTTCTACTTTATTGGGATATTAATTTTGTCGGTTTGCGGCTTTTGCCGTGTCAATCTACTGTTTGTCGGATTTAACTATAAATGCCCGCTGCGGCATTGATCCTATGTGATAAAGGCGTGGCTGCTGCAAGGATATAAACCAGCCTTCTGCTATATTCGCTCTTTTTAAATCAAGCATTAGCACAAGCAAAATAGTCAATTCCTATTTAATAGTCAATTGATATTTCGCCGAATGTGCGGCAAAAACCGCTATTTTTGACAGGTGTATCTGATCGGGTAGAAAGTCGGATTTTTTTAAGGGCTTGCGGTTGATTTGAAAAGGGCGAAAATCCGTTACATTTTCGCCCAGGTCTCATTTTTTCATCGCCTCTTATAGCATTGGTGTTAAATTTATTTCGGCATCAAACGCGCTTTTCCGGCTTGAGCTTCCAGATATGCGCCGTCTTTGACTTCGCCGATTGTAATCGCGGCTTGATATTCCTTTAAAGCCTCGTCGTTGCGGTCATAAAACTCATAAATTCGTCCCAAAGCGACGTGCGACTGCGAAAGCAGATATTTATAATCATCGCCCGCAGCGGCATCAATCGCGCCGCGATAAAACGCTTCAGCTTTTTTCAAACGCTCGTCGCGCACCGTCTCATCAATCGCTTCGCTGGCTGATTTTCCGGCAGTGCGTGCGAGCGCAAAGAAAATTCGCGGCTCGCCTTTGTAAACGGTTAACAGTTCTTTGAGCCGGTTTTCCGCTTTGTCGTAATCTCTCAAACCGATCATCTGTTCGGCTTCTCTGAGATTTTTAACGAGTTCACGGTCTTTCGACTCGACTGCCGAATCAGCCATCGCGATTTTTTCCTCGCCGCGCTTACTGCGGCGCGCGGCAAGCTCGGCGAGCGCCTGATTGCGCGCCGTTTCGGTTTCTTTGAGCCGCGCTTTTTCTTTTGCGGCGTCAAACGTCTGAATCATATCGGTCAGCGAGCTTGCTATGTCGAACCCGGAGCCGCCTAAACCGCGCAGTTGGTCGGCGAAGAAAAACACCAAAACCGCGCCCTCCGAATAGGCTTCGGAAAGCGTCAGAAAAGTTTCCTTTTCAATCGCCGTTTTTGTTTGTTTCAAATTTTCCGAAACGGTTAATTTCTCCGATGTTGTTTTGACTTGCTCGATTTTGGCGCGCGCTTCGTTTGTAGCCGCAGCAATCTTTGTCGATTCAATTTGCTTGGCGTCTGCCGCGACGACCAGCGAACGAGCGACGGCAAGATAAATATCGGGCGAAACAGTCGTCCCATTATTCGACAAATCGTCGAGCAGCGGACGAATCGCTTCTTTCTGAACGGTGATTTCTTTGGCGTTTTTGAAAACCAGCGCGTCAACCAAATACTGCAAATAAGCGCGGCGCAGTTCGCTCGATTCCGGCGGTTTAACATCCGTCGCAACTGTCGCGTAATAATCGTCGCCGATCACGCGCAGCTTTACAGTTCCCGGAACGGCGAGCAAATCCGGCACAACGTAAAAATTTCTGGCGCGTTCGCGCATTTCGACAGTCTGCATCGCCGGTTTTTTGCTTTTTTCTTTGGCGGGCTGGCTCTTTGTCGTGATTCGTTCAAAATAAACCGTCTGCGGGCGCGTGTTCAGATATGCCGTTAATTCGCGCACCATCGCCGATGTTTCGGGTCTCAGCTTATCGCCGAAAGCCTGATATTTCACCAAAAGTTCCGGCATTTTCTCGCTCAAACGCATTTTTCGATAAAATTCCTGCACGAGCGGAGCGAAATCCAAAACTTCGAGTAAACCGGCGGGCAATTCGGTGCTGCGCGCGGGCGTTAAAAAATCGGGCGGCTGTCCGAGAGCGTAAGCGAGCGAAACATAACGCGCGACCTGCTCGCTCGGCGCGGCTTCGATTCTCTGCCCCGATTCGGATTTCGCGTAAATTTTGTTGCGCTCGTAAAAAGCCCGCAGGCGGCGCTGCAACTCAGGATCAATCGCTTTCAAATCGCTTTGTATTTCCGCGCGGAAAACAGAATTTTGCCTGCTCTCGAAACCCGCCGCTTCGAGCGCCGTCATTACCGAAATTAAACGCGCGTCGGGCTGGATTTTAATTCCGAATTCAGACAAATCAAACGCTTTCGGCGTTTGAGCCAACGCCGGATTCACCGCAAAACATAAAAGCAGAAAGAAAAATAAATGCTTTTTCATAACAAGTTGTAATTTTAGAATTTATCGCCAAACGAAAAGGGTAAATGCGATTATTAAAAGATGCAGCCGGACGCCGAAACAGATGCACACGGAAAAAGACGCCGCAAGGCGAAAGATAAATTCATTTCGTCCTGCGGCGTCTTTTGAATTTGTAATATTGTTATTTGTAGCTGTTTAAGGCTTCCTGTTCGTCATCGTAAACGTCGAAAACGGTTAAAAGTTTGGTGATTGCCAAAAGGTCGCGCAATTTTTGCGTCAATTTCAAAAGCTTTAATTGCCCCTGTTCTTTGTTGATCGCGGTAAAGCTCGAAACCAGCTCGCCGATGCCGCTCGAATCAATGTAGCCGACGCCGCCCAGATTGAGCAAAATTTTCTTTTTGTCTTCTTCGAGCAAGCGCCGAATCGCGGTTCTGAGAGCGACGCTGCCTTCGCCAATTGTAATTCGTCCGCTCATATCAAGCACGGTGACATCTCCGGCTTGTCGTTCGTTGATGCTAAGTTCTGCCATAAATTTCTCCTGTTTTAAACTCCGATTTCCTTTTTAGAATAAAATTAAAGGTTTTTTGTCATTGTAACAACGCTGCCGCCCGCTTGCCAGCGAACTTCGTCCATAAACGAGCGCATTAAAAATGCGCCGCGCCCCGATTCTTTCAACAAATTCGCCGGGTCGGTCGGGTCGGGAAGATGCTCGAAATCAAATCCCCCGCCTTCGTCCCGAATCGTAATCTCAAACCGCTGCGGCGTTGTCTCAAACGAAATCCGAACCTGCTTTGTTTCGTCGAGCCGGTTGCCGTGTTTGACGGCGTTGGCGACCGCCTCGCGAACCGCCAAATCAATTCCAAACAACGCCCCTTCATCAACGCCAGCCTCAGTTACGGCTCCGGCAACAACTTCCGCAGCCCGATCAATTGATTCGATGCGGCTGGGCAAAACTATTTCTTTATTTTCCGCGCTCACGCTCGTTCTTAAAATTCTTTCCGGCAATTTTCTTCTCGTTTCAATATTTTGCGGCAGAAAACGGTGTAACACGGTAATCTGCCGAGTGTCAAGAGAGTTCGAATAAAACCTCTGGAGTTTCCGATTGAGAAAAAATCTTTATGCGCATTTAATCGCAATAATAATCCGGTTTCTTGACATCGGGCGGCGGCTTCAAATAGTCTGGACGGTCAGCCACCGCATTTTTCGGCGGTTTTTGAAAACGCTCATTATCGAAACTTAATATTTTATAAATCAATGGTTAAAGAAGAATTAAAGAATCTCATCGTACAGAAAGCGGCGCGCATCGGCGTCATCGGTCTCGGCTATGTCGGTCTGCCGCTGGTCGTCGAATTTGCCCGCAAAGGCTTTTCCGGCATCGGCTTTGAAGTTGACGAGCGCAAAGTCGCCGAAATCAACGCCGGACGCTCGTATATTCCCGATGTTCCGACCGCGCACGTCGCCGAATCGGTTTCCGCCGACCGTCTGCAAGCGACAACGGATTTTTCCCATTTAAAATCGTGCGATGTAATTATCATCTGCGTCCCGACGCCGCTACGCAAAACCAAAGACCCCGATATGAGCTATATTATGGCGGCGTCGGAAAAAATTCAGGAAAATTTGCGTCGCGGACAATTAATAGTTCTCGAATCCACGACTTATCCGGGAACGACCGATGAAGTTTTGCTCGCCGATTTTGAAAAACAGGGATTCAAATTAGACGAAGATTTTCTGCTCGCCTTTTCGCCCGAACGGGTTGATCCGGGGAATCCGCAATTTTTAACCCACAACATTACAAAAGTCGTCGGCGGCGTGACGGACGATTCGACCGAAGTTTCCGCCCTTCTTTATTCGCAAATCGTCGAAACGGTTCATCCGGTTTCTTCGGCGCGCGTCGCGGAAGCCTGCAAATTGTGGGAAAACACTTTTCGCGCCGTCAATATCGGAATGGCAAACGAAATGGCGAAGCTCTGCAACACGCTCGGCATTGACACCTGGGAAGTCGTCCGCGCGGCTGGGACAAAGCCTTTCGGTTTTATGGCGTTTTATCCGGGACCGGGAATCGGCGGTCACTGCATACCGCTCGACCCGCATTATCTTTCGTGGAAAGCGCGGCAGCACGGTTTCGATTCGCGTTTTATCTCGCTCGCCGAAGAAGTCAATTCTTCGATGCCGCAGCACGTTCTTAATCTCGTGCGCGACGCGCTGAACGACGACGGCAAGGCTTTAAAGAATTCAAAAGTTTTGATTCTCGGCGTCGCTTACAAAAAAGACATTGACGATATGCGCGAAAGCCCTGCGCTTTCAATCATTGATTTGCTGCGCGCGAAAGGCTCTGAAGTCACGTATCACGATCCGTTCGTGCCGGAAGTTACGTTTGACCACTCGCACACTTTAGGACACGGCAAGCCGCTTTACAATGCGGAATTAACCGACGATTTAATCAAAAGCGCAGATTGCGTCGTGATTGTGACCGAACATTCGGGTGTTGATTACAAGCGAGTTTGCTCGCTCGCGCCGCTCGTCGTTGATACCAGAAACGCTCTCACAAAAGAAACACGCGGCGACAGCCGAGCCAGAATCGTCAGACTTTAAGTTCAAGGTTCAAAGTTCAAGGTTCAAAGTTAATTGCTTTTCAACCTTGAACTTTGAACCTTGAACCTTGAACAGTTGTTAAAGGTTTTAAATATAGTCGGGGCGCGACCCAATTTTATGAAAGTTGCGCCGATTGTCGCGGAAATGAAGCGGCGGGAAAATGAATTCCTGCCGCTTCTCGTACATACGGGGCAGCATTATGACGCCGCGATGTCAGATTCTTTTTTTACGGATTTGGGAATGCCGCGCCCGGACGTTTATCTCGGCGTCGGTTCGGCGAGCCACGCCGCGCAGACGGCGCGCGTGATGATTGAATTCGAGCCGATTTTATTGCGCGAAAAGCCTGATTGGGTGCTGGTCGTCGGCGATGTTAATTCGACGCTGGCTTGCGCGCTGGTTTGTTCAAAATTGGGTGTCAGAGTCGCTCACGTCGAAGCCGGGCTTCGCTCGCGCGACCGACAAATGCCCGAAGAAATCAACCGTATTTTAACCGACCAGATTTCGGATTTGCTTTTGACGCCTTCGCCCGACGCCGACGAAAATCTGGCTGCCGAAGGAATCGCGCCGGGAAAAATTAAATTTGTCGGGAACGTGATGATTGATTCGCTTTTCGAGAATTTGCGGCGAGCGGAAGAATCGAAAATTCGCGCCGAATTAAAGCTCGAAAATCTGGATTACGCCGTTTTAACGCTGCATCGCCCGTCGAACGTTGACGAGCGCCAAACTTTTGAACAAATCTTAAACGCGCTCGAAGCAATTTCCCGGAAATTGCCGTTGATTTTTCCGGTTCACCCGCGAACGAAAAATCGCATTGCCGAATTCGGTTTTGCCGCGAGAATCGAAGCCAACGAAAATTTGCGTTTGATCGAGCCGCTCGGTTATCTGGATTTTTTGCGGCTTTACAGCGGCGCGCGTTTTGTTTTAACCGATTCGGGCGGTTTGCAGGAAGAAACTACGGCTTTGAAAATTCCCTGTTTGACTCTGCGCGAAAATACGGAACGCCCGGTAACGGTGACATTGGGAACAAATCGGATCGTCGGAACCGACCCCGAAAAGATAAAAAGCGGGGCGTTTGAAATTTTAAATCAAGCATCTACCGAAAACACAAAAATCCCGCCGCTCTGGGACGGCAAAACCGCCGGGCGCATCTGCGATGCTTTACTAAAGTTAAAGGTTTAATCATCGAACAACCTTGAACTTTGAACTCAAATTACATTCTCGCCAAATATTCGACGATTAACACCAGTCCGGCTATCGAAGCCATGAACAAAATACTGAACAATAAAATATGCGGTAAGCGCCAGATTCTTTTATGGCAAACGCGACAGCTCAACTGCCAATGTGACATTTTTCTGGCGCAGTAAGGACATTTCATAGTTCAAAAATTCAAAAGCGGGTTTTTGCTAGGTAAAGCTCAATTTCTTTTAACATATCATAACATTTAACTTCGCTTTTGAGACAAATCCGGTTTCGCGTCTTTTATTTTCTCATTGATAAATGATAACTTTTGTGATTCGGCTCACTTCACACTGAAAATCCCGATTTGCGAGCGTTTTTATGAAGCGAAAATTTGTGCTGCTGGCGTTATTCGCTTTTCTTTTCGGATTTTTTTCCGCCAAAAATCCGGTTTCATCTCAAAACGAAAAAGCCGGACGGGAACTCGAACCGCTCGCGAGTCAAGCCGCCGCTTTCGCCGTTTCCGAGCCGATCGGCTCGTTTGCGCCCGCGCGACCGGAATCGGGCAAAACCAGCCGCCGAATCGAAAAGCTTCAGGAAGCTAAAGAAATCAAAAACAAAGAGCGCGTCCGCGTCGAAGCTCCAAACGCTTTGCGCGATGCCGACAACGCTCCGGCGCAATTTTTAGCCGAGCCGATGCCCGCGCCCGTTTTAAGTTTCGACGGTTTATCGAGCAACGACAACGCCGCCGCATACGGTTTTCGCCCGATTCCGCCCGACCCGACCGGCGATGTCGGACCGAACAATTATGTGCAGGCGGTCAACGTTCTCGTCCGCGTTTACGACAAAGCGGGCAACGCCGAAACGCCGCCTTTTAAATTGAGCAGCTTGTTTGCGCCTTTAAACACCGCGTGTTCGCGGCGTGACGACGGAGACCCGATTGTTCAGTACGACCAATTGGCAGACCGCTGGATTTTAAGCCAGTATTGCACCGCGCAGCCGCCGTTCAGACAAATGATTGCCGTTTCCAAAACCGGAAATCCGGCGGGAAGTTATTTTATTTACGAATTCGTAATGCCCGGTTTCAAGCTCAACGATTACCCGAAATTCGGTGTTTGGCGCGACGCTTATTTTATGACGACCGACCAGTTTGTCGGGAGCGATTTTGCCGGAACCGGCGCGTTTGCGTTCGACCGCGAAAAAATGCTCGCAGGTGATCCGGCGGCGGGTTATGTTTATTTCGATTTGGCTTCGCCGTCGCTCGCTCGGCTCGGTGGAATGCTCCCGGCGGATTTGGACGGTTTACAGTCGCCGCCGGAACACGCGCCGGGAATTTTCGTTTCCTACACGGCGACCGAATACGGCGACGCGCAGGATGCAATTAAAATTTTCGAGTTTCGCCCGAATTTTCAAAATCCTTCGGCTTCGACTTTCGACGAACGCGCCGAAAGCCCGATTGCCGTCGCCGCTTTTGATCCGACCAGCCCGCCGGACCGTACGGACATTGCTCAGCCAGCGCCCGGCAATTTGCTCGATTCGCAAAGCGACCGTTTCATGTATCGCGTCGCTTATCGAAATCTCGGCGGTTCGGAATCGCTGGTTTTTAATCAAACCGTTCGCTCCTCGCCCGCCGGACAAGCTTATCAAGCCGGCGTCCGTGTTTACGAATTAAGAAAAAACTCGCAAAACGCCGGATTTGCCGTGCAAAATCAATTCACAGTCGGCGACGCCGAAACGAGCCGCTGGATGGCGAGCGCCGCGCAGGATTTTCAAGGCAATCTGGCGGTCGGTTACAGCTTGTCTTCGAGCGAAAAAAAACCGCAGATTGTTTATTCCGGGCGCGCTTTTGCAGATGCGCCGAACGCCGTTAGAACCGAACGAATTCTGCACGCAGGAACCGGCGTGCAAACCGCTTTCGGTTTTCGCTGGGGCGATTATTCAACGCTTGTAGTTGACCCGACTGACGATTGCACTTTCTGGTACACCAACGAATATTACACGGCGGAAAGCCAGCAGGAAAGCCAGTTCGGCTGGAAAACGCGCGTCGGAAATTTCAAATTCCCGACCTGTCAAAACGCCCCCCGTGCGGCGATTCGAGGAACAGTCACAAACGCCGCAAACGGACAGCCCGTTGCAAATGCCATCGTGCGAATCGGCGCAGATTACATTCGGCGAACCGATGAAAACGGAAATTACAGTTTTTTATTACCTCCCGATTCACACGCTTTGACAATCAACGCACACGGTTTTCGCGGGCAGTCCGTCACCGTTTCGATTAGTGACGGCGTAAACGCGACGCAAAACTTTGCGCTTCAACCTGCTGCGGCGATGCAAAATCTCGGCGTAGAAATCTCTGCGGAAAGCTGTAATCGAAATTTTGCCGTAGAGCCGGGCGAAACTGTGACCGTAAATTTGCCGGTCAAAAACGCGGGCGCTACGCCGACCGGAAATCTGATTGTTGCGCTCCAGCCGCAAGGCGGTGTGACAAATCCTTCTCCGGCGCAAAATTACGGCGCGGTTGCAGTCGGTCAATTTGCCACTCGCTCATTTACCTTTAAGGCTTCGCCGAATCTGACTTGCGGCGAAGCTATAAATTTATTTTTTCAACTACAAGACGGCGGCGAAATCATCGGTACAATTACGCAAACTTTTAACGCGGGCACTATTAGATTTGCTTTGCTCGAAGGTTTTAACTACTTATCCGAACCGAATCTACCGCCGGGCTGGTCAACTTCCGCGACCGGCGCTCAGGAGCTTTGGCGCAGCATTTTCGTCGAGCCGGTACAGCCGGATTCGGCGGCTTTCTCCGGCGAAGCAGTTGTTCCGAGCATAAACGAGCTGGTCTCGCCTGTTTTCCAAATTGTCTCGGCGAGCGCTCAGCTAACTTTCAGCAACAAATACGATCTCGAATCAACGTTTTTGAGAAACAAGTTTTACGACGGCACGGTTTTGGAGATTCGTTACAATCACGGTCAATGGCGCGACATTTTGCAGGCGGGCGGCTCGTTTGCGAGCGGCGGTTACGACGGCGTGATTGAGAGCAATTCCCAGAATCCGCTCGCCGGCAGATTAGCGTGGTCAGGCAAAAGCGGGACGAATGCAGACGCCGAATTTGTAACAACGCGAGTTAATCTGCCCGCTTCGGCTGTCGGAAAAAAAGTCCAATTTCGCTGGCGCGTCGGTACGGATACCGGCGGACGCCGATTAGGGCAATGGGTTGACAACGTTGAAGTGCGGGACGGCTATGTTTGCAATGCCTGCTCGAATTAAGTTCGAGCGCTTCCGCCATAATCTGACCAAAAACTTGCAATAAAAGCGCCTGTGTGAGAATTTTAAATTTACCCAATTCCCTTTCCCGTGCGATAAATCCAAAAGGAATCGTTTGATGAAGAAATTTTTATCTGTTTTTTTATTCGCTCTTTGTGTGTGCGCCGCGTGGCATTTTGCGGGAAAAACCGTTGCGCGTGAAACCTCAATCAACAATCTGCCTTCGCCAAACATTGTCGTCAGTCAATTTTACGGCGGCGGCGGGCAGGGCGGCGCGGCTTACAAAAACGATTTCGTCGAGCTTTTTAATCGCGGCGGCGCGCCCGTCAACCTCAACGGCTGGTCGCTGCAATACGCATCGGCGAGCGGCACGGATTGGCTCGTCACAAATCTGCCGAACGCGACGATTCAGCCCGGACAATATTTTCTGATTCAACTCGGTTTCAACGGTACAGCGGGCGCTGACTTGCCTGCGCCGGATTACATCGCGCCGCTCGTTACAGGGAGAACTTTTGTTCTCAATATGGCGACCGCTTCTGGAAAACTTGCTCTCGTCAGCACAACCGTTCAGCTTCCGGCTGCGACTTGCCCAATTGATTCTTCAATTATTGATTTTGTCGGTTACGGCGATTCGGCAACCTGTTTTGAAAATGTCCGAACGCCAAATTTAAGCGTCGTAACTGCCGGGAAACGCAACGCTAACGGCTGTCAGGATACGGACAACAACGCAAGCGATTTTACAATCGGAGCGCCCGCTCCGCGCAATTCGCAGACCACGCCGAATTCGTGCGGCAACATCGGAAACGTCCTCGCGGCGAGCGGCGCGGCAAATCCGAACACAATTTCTCCCGGCGGCATGACTCTTTTAACCGTTCGCGTTTTTCCCGCAACCGATCCGCCAAGTTCGAGCATTTCCGTTGTCGGAAATTTAACAGCAATCGGCGGCGCGGCGAATCAACAGTTTTTTGACGATGGAACAAACGGCGACCAAACGGCTGGCGACAATATTTATTCCTTTCAGATTCAAATTCCCGCCGGTCAAGCCGGAGGTGCGGTAGTTGTTTCGACAACAGCTTCCGACGCGCAATCACGCACGGCAAATTCTTCAATAAATTTAATCATTTCCGCACCGCTGCCTGGCGACGATCCGCTGCTTTTGGGAAATCCGTCAAACGCGACGCAGGATGTTAATAATCCTTTTAATTATTTAATGCAGAAACCGCAATACAGTTTGTCGTATCACCGCGACAACGGCACGGCGAATTGGGTTGCGTGGCGGCTCGACGCAAGCTGGATTGGAAGCGCGAGCAGGCAGGACGATTTCCGCCCCGACCCAGCTTTGCCCGCCGGTTGGTATCAAGTCACGCCCGAAGATTATTCGGGTTCGGGTTTTGATCGCGGACATATGACGCCTTCGGGCGACCGCACGCGCTCGGTCGCGGACAACTCGGCGACGTTTTTGATGACCAATATGATGCCGCAAACGCCGGAAAACAACCAACGCGCGTGGGAGGATTTGGAATCTTATTCCCGCACGCTGGCGCAAGCCGGAAACGAGCTTTACATAATTTCCGGCGGCGCAGGCTCGCGTGGGCGCATCGGCAATAATCGCGTTAATGTTCCCGCAGTGACATGGAAAGTCATTCTTGTTTTGCCCAACGGCGACAACGATTTGCAGCGAATTAACAAAAACACGAGAACAATTGCGGTGATAGTGCCGAATGACAATACCGTCACACAAAACTGGCGGCAATATCGCACGAGCGTGCAGCGAGTCGAGGCGCTGACGGGATATAATTTTTATTCAAACGTTCCGAGAATCATTCAAAACATTATGGAACGGCGCGTTGATAATCAATAAATCTAAAAATGAAAAAATTTGTTCTTTTTTTTCTAACGCTTTTTCTTTCTTTTTCATTCGCGGCTTTTGCAAAACCGCGCCCGATTTCCGAGATTCAGGGCGAAAAGCAAACATCGCCGCTCGAAGGCAAAGACGTTGAAGTTCAGGGAATCGTCACGGCGCGTGTCCGCAACGGTTTTTATATTCAAACGCCGGACGGGCAGGACGATAAAAACCCGAAAACGTCCGAAGCCATCTTGATTTTCACCGGCAAAGAGCCTTCTTCGGATGCGACAATCGGAAATCTCGTTGAAGTCAGCGGAACCGTCATCGAGTTTCGCCCGAAATCCGAACCCGTGACGCTGCCGATCACCGAAATCAGCATTCCGCGCGGAACGGACGGAATCAAAGTAATCTCGAAAAACAACGAGCTGCCGAAACCCGCCGTTTTGACTGCGATTGATTTAGACCCGCGCGGCAAGCTCGACGATTTAGAACGCTACGAAGCAATGCGCGTTAAAGTTACGTCTTTAACCGTGACCGCGCCGACCGGCGGGAGAACCGATGAAAAAACCGCCGTTTCGCAAACCGACGGAACGTTTTTCGGCGTTTTGACAGGTACGCCGCGCCCTTTCCGCGAGCCGGGAATCGAGCCGTTTGAAGCCCTCGCATTGAAACCGCCGAAAACGATTGCGATTTTCGACGGCAATCCAGAATTGCTGCGCGTTGATTCGGACGCGCAGCTCGGCGCGTCGGCAATTGACGTTGCGGCGGGCGCGACAATTAAAAATCTGGTCGGTGTTCTTGATTATCAATATCGCGCTTGGACGCTTTTTCCCGATGCGGCTTCATCGCCTGCGGTTTCGGGAAACATTGCGGCAACTGCGGTTGTCGCTCCGAAAGCCGGAGAATTTACCGTTGCCGCTGCCAATCTCGAAAGATTTTTCGACGACACGGATGAACCCGCGACCGACGAGCCGATTTTGACCAAAGAAGCGTTTCAAAATCGCTTGAAAAAGACTTCCCTTTTTGTCCGCGATTATTTGAAAATGCCGGACGTTCTGGCTCTGGTCGAAATGGAAAATCTTTCGACGGCGAAACGCCTGGCGGAAAAAATCAACGCGGACGCGAATGATGCGAAAGTAAAATACGAAGCATTTATCGAAGACGGCAACGACATCGGTGGAATTGACAGCGGTTTTCTCGTCAACACGGCGCGCGTTTCAGTCGTCAAGACCGAACAGTTTTACAAAACCGATGAATACAAACGCCCTTCGGACGATAAAAAAGTCGCGGTTTTCGACCGCCCGCCGTTTCTGGTTCAAGGCACTTTCAAAGACGGGGATAAAAATTTAACTTTTACGGTGGTCGTCAATCACTTGAAATCGTTGCGCGGCTATTTTGACGCCGACGGCGACACGCGGGCGAAAAAGAAAGCGCAAGCCGATATGATGGCGCAATGGATTCAAAAACGGCAAACCGCCAGCCCGAACGAACCATTGATTCTGGTTGGCGATTTCAACGCTTTTCAGTTTAACGACGGCGTTGTTGACGTGATCGGCACGCTGATTGGGAAACCCGCCGTGAAAGAACAGGTTTTGCTGGCTTCGGACGATTTGGTCAATCCCGACTTGACTGATCTGGTCAATCACATTCCGCACGATCAGCGTTATTCTTACGTATTCGCCGGAAACGCGCAGATTCTCGATCATTTTCTGGTCAACGAAGCGGGCAAAAAACACGCCGCGCGTTTCGGTTTCGCCCGCGTCAATGCGGATTTCCCCGAAACCTATCGCAACGACGCCAATCGCCCCGAACGAATTTCAGACCACGACGCCGCCATCGGTTATTTTTCGGTTTCCGAAATCGCTCAAACAGCCGCGCCCAGATAACGCTTTCTAATCGAGATTTGGAAGACAGATTGAACCGCAGAGACGCCGAGACGCCGAGAAAACCGAAAAGAGAAAAGAAAAAAGTTTAAAGGAATTTTCCCCCTCTCCTTCCTTTTCTTCTTTTTTATAACCAGGCGTCTACTGCGTCTCTGCGGTTAAAATTTCTTTTCCCTTCAATCAAATTAAACAGTTTCTAATCGTGATTGATTTGCGCTTTATGTTCGATCACATCCAAAGGATAAAACGCGGTGTTTTTGAAGCTGATTTTGTGAAAGCCTGATAAAACGTCAATAAAATTAATCACTTTGGCGGGAATGAAAAGCAAAGTTTCCGTTATGCTGCGTTTTTTACCGAAGATTGCCAGCAGCGGCAAAACGACGAGCGCGGCAAAAACCGCTTTCGGATAAAGTGATTCCGGCAGCAAAAGGCTGAGCGAGAGCATAAAAAGCCAGCCGAAAAAAACGATTGTTGTTTTTAGCCGCAGCCAGCAGAAAATCAGACCGTTGCCTTCTTTGAAGGCGTAAGCGATTGTTTTTGTGATTTCTCCCAATCGCTTGGAAACGATGTCGCGTTTGAAAGTTGTAACGACGCTTTTGAGGGTTCGACAGTGATAACAGCGCGTGTGACAAGCCATCGGAATCGGAATCTGCCGCAGGTTCCAGCCTTTTTTTATCAACCGCAAACCAAGCTCGGCTTCTTCTTCCATTGCCAGATACGGATTAAAAGAACCGACTTCTAAAAGCGCCTGTTTGCGGTAAAAACAGCTTGGTCCGCGCAGCCATTTAACGTTAGTTGCTGTTTCGTATCTTTCCTCGGCGTTCGCCAACAGCTCGCCGTTTTCATCCAGATCGTCCAAATATCCGTTGATTCCGCCGACTTCCGGGTTTTGCTCGAAATATTCGAGCGCGGCGGGCAAAAAATCTTGATAACAGAGCGTGTCGGCGTCAACGAACAAAATAAAATCGCCTTCGGCATAATGCGAGCCGACGAAACGCCCGGCTGACGGGCAAAGCTGCCAATCCGGTTTGAGCGAGAGAACTCGGACACCGTAAGATTGAGCGACGGAAACGGTGTTGTCGGTCGAAGCCGAATCAACAAAAATCGTGTCCGCGCCGCCGATTTGTTCGGCGGCGGATAAAGCGGCGGCGAGACATTTGCCGAGGCTGCGTTCTTCGTTGCGCCCGATGATGACGATTGAAACTTTGTGTTTCATACGATTTGCCCGGTTTTTTCAGCTTCCAAATCCGAAAGCTGATAATTTCTTTTCCATTTGCGCCGCCAATTTTTGACGCTCTCGGAAAAATCGGACGGCAGCGCCGATTTTGAGAAGTTTTTAAATTTGAACCAAGCGGCATTTAAACTTTCGTCCGCCATTGCCGAGACGGTATTTCGGCTGAGTTTGACGGTTACTAATTCGGCTTGTTTGTTTGACCAATCGAATTTATAAGTTTCGTCGCCGCGCAAAAAATCGTAGAGAGAATTTCCGCGCTCAATCGCATTTTTGATTGAAAGTCCGATTAAAACAAGTCCGACGCTGCGGCTCGACCATTCCAAATCATAGCCGGAATTGTAATAATAAAAGGCTCGCCCGTCATCCAAACCGTAAACGGAAGCGCGGCATTCGCCTTCAACCCACAATTCGTCAAACCTGATGAAACCGGCTTGAGCCAGCGCGGGGACTAAATCGCGTTGAAAAGAAACCAGGCGCGGATGCCCGCTCAATTCGGAACCGCCGCTTTTCAGCCAGCGTTTTTCGTGTAATCGGTAAAATCTTTCAAACGCATCTGCGGCTTCAAACGGCGAAGTCACCGAGCGAAACTCAAAACCCGGCATTTTTTCAAGCTGTTTGAGCCTGCGTTTGAAGTTGCTCGCACGTTTGCTTTGTTTTAGAGTCGTTTCCCAATCGCCGGATAATTCAACTTGCGGACAAACATCTGTTGTTTGAGCGGTGCGGCGTAAACGCTGTTTTGTTTGAGGCTCGTTAAAATTCAGTAAAAAATCAGCGGTTGCGGAACCGCTCGCCAGATTTTCCAGACAAATCAAATCAAAACAGTTTTCTTTTTTTAGAAAATCGAGAATTGCGGATAAAATTTCGATTTTGTCTTCAGGTTTAGCGATTAAATCTAAATAATCTGCGCCGCCTTGCGCCTCGCCCATAAAAGCAAGCCGTTTGAGCTTTAATCCCAAAACTCTTTTCTCTTGTAAACAAAGCGGCATCAATCCGATTAATTGATTTTCGCGGTAAGCCTTGAGAATGAATAAATCTCTGTTTCCGCCGAACCATTTGTACCAGATAGAAAGCCATTCCCACGACAGAAACGGAGAGCATTCGGTCGCCGCTAAAAGCTGTTTCCAGTCCTCGCGCAGCGATTCTAAAACGTTTTCTCCTTCTGCTCTCTCAATCGAAATTTGGTGCATAAAATCAAACGCTAAATTCTATTTGCGTTTATATTGTTTTCTTAAATTTACGCAAACGGCTAATAACGGAAAACTTCCATTTCCAAAGTAACCAACCCAAAAGCCCTTTCTGAAAAATGTAAAACCCGACCAGCTCGCGTTCCCCCGAAGCCCAGATACTTTTGCTGACAGATGGCGGGCTGAGCAAATCAACCTCCTGTGAGTTATTTCTCAGGCAATCGCTTATAAATTCTCTAAAAAGAAGATTTCCCGGCGAATAACGCGCGTATTCTTCGTCATAAGAGGTCTTCCAGCACATGGTTTGCCGGTTATACATAATGCGTAACTGCATTGCGATTGTTTTATCATCAAGTTTAAGCTCATAAATAAAAAGTGCATTTTCAGCGGCGACTTTACCGGCGAAGTCCTCGTGTAATTTCGCTACATTCGGGTCGTCCGTAACGGAAGTCCCAATCCGACCTTTCCAGCTTCGAGCTTCCAGATCGAAATATTTTCGCATCAATTCCGGCTTGTATTCACGGGTAATGACAAATTCAACTTTGCCCAGTTCTTTCAGGCGACGCATTCTTCTGTTAAGTTCTAATCTCCGTTTTTTGTTTAAACCATTAAAATATTTCTCAATTAATTTTTCTTTATCCTGCGCTTGCGGCAAAGTAATAAAAGGCGCTTTATCCATTTCCCAAATGCCGGTTTTGTAGTTTTCGCTTTCTGCTACAGCGAGCAAGTCATTAAGCCAGCTATCTTTGTTGACCAAACGCAGCTCCAGGACATTCCATTTCGATTGCCTTTTTATTTCTTTCCAGAGCGCTTTGACGATTTCGGCTCGTTCGGTTTCGTCAGTTCCGTGTATAAGATCGAAACGTTGGCTGTTGAGGTTGAAAACAGCTTGCAGCTTTTTCACAGGAATCCCATCAAGGCGAGATTTTTTTCTCATTAAGGGCAAAACCGCCCGCAGCTTTTCGCCGCGCCTAAAGGTCAAAAGCATTATTTCTATATGAAAGTTTTTAACAAAAGCTGAGAACCATTCGGGGCGGAAATACGGATGATTGCTCGCGCCTTCTTCGCATAAAGCTTTCCATTCGATAAAAATCCTTGTGATTATTTCAACTCCGCCTATTAAAATCTCAGTTAATTCCATACAAATAAAACCACTTTTTGGAAACCCGGCTCTGTTGAATTTTAGCTACGCCTGCAGTCGTTTATTCTTAAATTTACGCAAGGAATTAATAAGCTGGAACTTCCAGTTCCAAAGCAGCGAACCTAAAACTCCCGGCTGAAAAACATAAAACGCGGCGTGTTCGCGCTCGCCGGAAGCCCAGAATTTTTTATAAGCTGCGGCTGGACTGAGAAAATCAATTTCGGATAAATCTTTTCGGATACAATCGCTCAGGAATTCCCTGAAAAGCAAGTTTCCAGGCGAATAACGTGAATATTCTTCGTCATAAGAAGTCTTCCAATGAACGGCTTCTTTGCCGTAAATGATGTTCGCGCTCATCGCAATCGTTTTCCCGTCGAGCTTTAATTGGTAAATAAAAAGCGCGTTTTTTGCGGCGACGGCGCGGGCAAAATCGTGGTGCAATTTGGAGACTCTTTCGTCGTCGGTCACGGCTGTTCCCCCGCGACCTTTCCAGCCTTTGGCTTCAAGCTCGAAATATGTCTGCATCAGCTCCGGCGAATAACCGCGCGTGACAATAAATTCAACTTCGCCGAGTTCTTTCAGACGCCGCAGTCGTCTGTTAAGCTCTTGCCGCAGATGTTTTCTTGAGCCTTTGAAAAAATCTTCGATTAATTTTTCTTTATTTTCCGCTTGCGGCAGCTCAATAAAAGGCGCGGCGTCCATTTGCCAGACGCCGGTTCTGTAATTTTCGCTTTCGGCAAGCGCGAGCAATTCATTGAGCCAGCTATCTTTTTTGACCAGCCGCATTTCCAAAACCCGCCATCTCGGCTGCCCTTTTATTTCTTTCCAAACGGCTTTGACAATTTCTTTTCGCTCCGTTTCATCTGCGCCGTGAATCAAATCAAACCGCTGGGTGTTGAGGTTGTAAACGGCTTCGAGGCTTTTCACCGGAACGCCGTGAAGATTTCCGTTTCCTTTCATCAAAGGCAAAACGGCGCGTAATTTTCCGGCGCGTCTAACCGTTAAGAGCAGAACTTCCTTTTCAAAATTTTCGACAAAAGCGACGAACCATTCGGGGCGAAAAAATGGTTCGTTGCAAGCGCCTTCTTCGCACAATTCAATCCATTCATCGAAAATCTTTTCGATAATCTCAACTCCGCCGATGGAAATTTCCGTTTGAAACATTTCACTCGGAATTTCGGTTACAGACAGCTTTTCATCTGAGGCGAATTGATTATTTTCAAGCAAAATATCAATCGAAGACATAATTTCCTCTTTTCAAAGATTTAAAATCCATTCGTTTTTCTCGTCTTTTTTTAACTCGAATTGGGTTTTAGAAGCGATTTTGCCGTTGATGACAACTTCGACTTCGTAACCGCCGTAAAAGCCGCGAAATTTCGCAGCGCTGTTCGCCGTTAAGTTGACTTGTAAATTTGTCCGCCATTCGTTGTTTATCAATTGGTCGAGAGCTTTATAATTCGGTTTCGGATTTCCACTCGCGTCAATCAAACCTATTCCGGGCAGCCACGCTCTTTCGTCGTCAAGCCCCCACGTAACAATCGCTTCAACTTGCGGGCTGCCGAAAGCAATCGTGTAAAACTCACGGTAAAATTGAGCTTGTTTTTCCGCGTCCCAAACGCCCGATTGATAATTGCCGGAAATTTTTAGAGGAGTTTGGCGGTCGTTGTAATTCAAAGTTTGAGCGCTGAATTCGGTGATTTGAATCGGTTTTCCGAGCGCGGCATAACGGTCAAGTTGTTCCGCGACGTTTCCCGGCTCATACCATTCGCCGTTTGCATGCGCCTGAATTCCGATAACGTCTATCGCAGCCTCTTTTTTAATCAGTTCTTCGAGCAACGCAAAATATTTATCGCGGTTGCGATTATGCCGCGCGACCGAGCCGAAAACGCCGTATTCGT
>DASVUH010000046.1:0-3742 GCA_036387135.1 Pyrinomonadaceae bacterium
TGAAGCAGTCGGAAAGTCTAATATCACGCTCAACAAATTCGCCGGGATTTAACAAAGCGTAATGTTCTTCGCGCGCCGCCCCGGCTTTGACCTTACACCTGAATTCCAGCTTCTCGCCGCTCGGAGCTTTAACATCGAACCAGATTTCTCTAAATGGTTTCGGAGCGTAAACCGTATTAAAAAGCATTCTTTTGTTTACCCATACGGGAGTAGCGCCGGAATTGGTTAATACCGTTTTTATTCGCACTTTAACACCATCGGAAGTTTTTTCAATCGAAGGTGAAATCTCCAATTTGGCAGTTACCATTGATTGCATAATATTAGCCTCGCTTAGCAAACTTGTTTGTTTCTCAAGCAGAGAAAGATTGTCCCTACTAACGGCACAACCTATAACTTCCGCAATGAGAAGGAAACAGGAAAGCGCCGTTAGTAGATTCTTTCTATTTATTTTCATCGCCCGGTTTCATATCATAGTTGGGCGGATTGCCGTCAACTCGCTGTTTGTATTCGTCGCTGAGCGCGTCGTAATGTTCTTGCCGCCTTCTCTTTGCCTCCGCAACGTCGGCTGGACTCGTCCCATATCTCTCAGCATTTGCAATTTCATAATCATACGCCTGAACTTCTTGAATAGCAGTTCCCTCCGGTCCTGTGTACCACTTGCCTTTCGCGCCTTGTTCTTTCGCGTGAATTTCGCTTTCGTGTCCGACTGTCGAACCCAGCCATGCAGGATCGCGGAATGCGTCATCTCCGATTTTTACGTGTCCGTCCTCAGTGGTTTCGCCTTCACCGTCCACCGCCGGATCATAAGTTATGCTCTTGGTTTTGCTGGTATCTATATTGTAAACCTTGACGGCTTCATCAATAGCTTCCTGTTTTTTCGCAGCAGATTCCGCGTCTTTACCGTCAGCTTTTAATTGTTTCGCATCTTTAAGAAGCTTATCAAGCTTAGTAACATCCGGCGCGTGCTGCCCGTTTAAAGTGCGGCGTTTTCTGCCTTTTCCGCTGCCGGTTCGCGGTTTGTCCAAATAACCCGGCTCGCCCGTATCAGCCGGTTCGGCATCAAGCGGTTCATCAATAACAGCCGGACCGGTCGGAACGGCTGCGCCGCCGGAGTTGATCTTGACCATCAAACCGACAATCGTTACGCCTGATTGATCGACGGTGATAAAGTTTCCGCCCACTTTGAGCGTAATTTTCGTAAAAGCCTCCAGCGTTATTTCCTTAGCGTTCAGTTCGGCTTTGGCTTTAACGACGGTTTGCAGATTGCTTTGATAATCTTCGACGACATCGCCTTTGACGTATTCGTTTAATTTGCCGTCAACGCCGATGTATTGACTGTCTTTGATATGAAAATCGTGGTTGCCGCCCACCGTGACGGTCAAATTTCCGCCCGGTTCGTTGTCGGCGCGAACGCCGATAATTTCGTGCCGATTACCGCCGACGGTTTTGTAATATGAACCGCGCGCACGCACGTCCATTCGTTTTTGCGAGCGAACGAAAACCTGCTCTTTGCCGGCTTTGTCTTCAAAACGCAGCTCGTTAAAGCCTTTGCCGTCGTGCGGCGAAGTTTGCGTTTTGATATAGCTCAAAGTTTTGAATTTCGGCAGCTCGTAATGCGGCATCTGTTCGGCATTGTAAACCGAGCCGGTGACGATTGGCTGATCCGGGTCGCCTTCGATGAAATCAACAATCACTTCCTGACCGACGCGCGGAATATACATCGTTCCCCATTTTTTTCCGGCGATGTCGCGTCCGACGCGAACCCAGCACGAGCTGTCCGGCGAAGGAGTCGTCAATCTGTCCCAGTGAAAATGGACTTTGATGCGCCCGTATTTATCGGTAAAAATCTCTTCTCCCGGAGGTCCGACGACCGTTGCGGTTTGCGAGCCGCGGACAATCGGTTTTTCGGTGCGGCGCGGCGGACGATAAGGCGTTTTGAACGGAATACAGATAAAACTGTTTGCATAAGCGCGCGCCAAATCGCCGCCGGTGGCATAAGCCGGGCTTTGATGACCTTCGTGCGTTACCGAGGTTAAAACGTATTGCGCGTTTTGATCTCCGTTCGGGTGATTAAAAAGCCGGAAACGATGTCCGGCAGTGATCGAACAGCAGTCGGAAACGCCTGTGATAGTTTGAACCTTGGCGTCGGCTTCCTGTTGTCGCAAACCGACGGTTCGCTGATTGTCCTCAAAAACTTTTGGCACATCGTCCGGGCGTTCGCCGCCCATTTTGTCAACTCCGTCAAAACGCTTGGCATAACCGCCCGGAAAATCATAAAACTCCAGCTCTTGATTTCCGCCGATGTTAAAACGCGATTTTTGTTTGGCTTCAAGATTGCGATGGGGAAGCTCAAAGTGATGATCCCAGAGCGTAAACTCGCCGCTCTGAAGCTGATGCTCGACGCGCCACAGCTCGATGCTGCTAACGAAATCGTCTTTCGGCTGCGTGACCAGAAAATACGGAATGTCGGCTTTAGACGGGCAATCAACGTGCGACTGCGGCGTGTTGGCGATTATCATTTTATGCGAGCCGTCCTGATGCTCGAAATAATAATAAATGCCTTCTTCTTCCATCAAACGCGAAGCGAAAGCAAAATCCGACTCACGATATTGGACAATATAGTTTCGCGGATGAAAAGTGCCCTGGATTTCAAACGAAACGTTGATTCCATCCAAAACCTTCTTGAGAAGATCGGGAACGGAAATATTTTGAAAAACGCGGCTTTGCGCGACTTGCGTCAGCAGCCAAGCTTCCGGCACAACGAGCATTCGATAATGCGAAAAACGGTCGTCGCGTTTGCCCTGAGCAAATCGAATGCAGACGCCGTTGAAAAAGCGCTCCGTATCTTCTCCGCGAGTGCGGACGGCGAGCGTACAGTTTTTGCCCAAAATATTATTCGGGTCAATTGCCGTCAACTCGTCGCCCGATTCCGTTTCTTCGTGAACGACATCCATTTCAAGCTGAAAAAGCTGCGAAAGACCTTCTTTAGCTCGAAAGCTTTGAATCAGCAAAAAATCTTCGCCGAGCGGCGTGCCTAATCGAAGTACTCTGTTTCCCTGCGTAATAGCCATAATTTCCCGACGCTTCGTTAT
The DNA here is from genome assembly GCA_036387135.1 of Pyrinomonadaceae bacterium. Classification (GTDB taxonomy): domain Bacteria; phylum Acidobacteriota; class Blastocatellia; order Pyrinomonadales; family Pyrinomonadaceae; genus JALZCH01. Next base: position 3,093 of record DASVUH010000046.1, read on the forward strand.
CTATAATTTTGCTGAGGAAGCACCAGCCAGGCGTTAATTTCTTCCAGCCACTTTTGCAGATAAAGCGGATTTGAAAAACCCAGCGGCGCGCCGTAATCGGAAGCCGTAAACGGATTATATTCCGGCGCGTCCATTCGCTTCGGCGGCATCCCGCTTTGAATCGCATTTGCGACTGCATTGGAGCTGTTAAAACCGCGATGATAATATTCGAGCGATTGATTAATCAGTGAGTTCCAGTATTCGTAAATGGAAGCTTCGTCTAAACCTTCGGCGAGCGTGATCGTGTTATGCGGATGATAACCGTATTCGGCGGCGACATCCTGTTCGAGCGCCATTGCGACTCTGCCGAGCGAATGCTGCGACCAATCCGAATTGCTCGTCCAAAAGGAGCGATAACCGTTGTAAACGAATCTGCCGTTTTGCGACGCCACATCAATAAACTCCATTCCGGCGTGACCCCAGCTAAATTGATGAATCGGAATCAGCGATTGAACGTCCTGAACTTCTTCAGCGCCGTCGGTCAACCAATCCCAGGTATCAAAACCGGGAACATTGTACGGATACCAGATATGAACTTTAATCACTTTTTTTCACCGCCGAGACGCGGAGACGCCGAGTTGAATAGAAATCACTTCTCTCCTTCTGATTTA
>DASVUH010000047.1:0-16303 GCA_036387135.1 Pyrinomonadaceae bacterium
ATCGAGCTTGCCCCAGTCCATCGTGCTGTATTTCAAGCGTCCGAGCGTGGTCGAAGAATTAGAATTCGGGTTAAGACCGGAATTTGAATTTACAGGACGGTTCGCATTCGAGCTGACGTTAGAATTTGAACTGCGATTTGAATTGATGTTTGAGTTGTAATTAGTCCGATTGTTATTGTTGTTGTTATTATTATCATTAGCCAGGATGCCGATAACAATTAACAGACCGAACAATCCCGCTCCGCCTAACACGACGACGGCGGCTAAAATACCCAGAATCCAAAGCAGCGGATTTGATTTTTTGCGCGGCTGCGCGCCCGTCAGATTTTGCGGCTGCCACGTTTGACTCTGTTGCTGCATCGAGCCGAAACCAGATGTGCCGGAGCTTGAAGCGATGAGCGTAGCACCGTCTTCGAGACAAAAATTCTGGGTTTCGTCGGTATAAGTGCGATTGCAAACGGGACATCTTTTCATAACGAGGAAGGCTGCCTTTTTATCAGTATTTGCGCGTGGCGGCATTATTATACGTTAAGCGCGCGGCAATTCAAAAACTCAAATGCTGCTGCCGCAACGCCCGCAAAAACGCACCCCTGCGGGATAACGCGACCCGCATTTGCGACAAACCGCTTCGGTCGCGGTCGGTATGCCAGGCGCAACAGAATTGTGAAGCTGACCTGTGGACGGAACAAAACCGGCAAGATTTAAACCGCAGCCGCCGCAAAAACGCGCGTTTACGGGCAGAACTTTATTACAGCGCGGGCAGTTAAAATGAGTCGGCGGATTGGTGTTAACGGTAAAACGGCGCGGCGACGCGTTTCCCGGTTGATTTGATTGACTCTGATTGTTTAAACGCGCCGATTCATTTTCGGATTGCGGATGCAAAAAGCGAAAGCTCGCGCTGCCGCAGCGCCCGCAGAAACGGACTCCGGCGGCGAAACGCGAGCCGCAATTGGTGCAAACGACGACATCCGGCACCGATTCCGCGCCCGAACGCATTCCGCCGCTGCCCGCCTGCGACGGCGAAGACTGACTGCCGGTTTCCTGTTTCAAAACCGCTTGAATCACCTGTTCGGCGGAATCTTCGCGGATTTCAATGACTCGCTCGTCGTCGCGCTCGCCGCGTCGGGCGACGCGCAAAACGTGGCGACCGGGCGGAACCGAAGCCAGAATCATTCTGCCCGAACTGCCGATGCTTCCTTTTCGCTCGTCGTCAACATAAACTTCAGCGCCGATGGGCGCGAGAATTACTAATCTGCCGCCGCCTTTGTTTTCTTCTTCGTCATCGGGATTGGCGCGGACGGCGGTTGACAATTCTTTGAGCCAATCGGAAACGGTTGTCGGTCGTTTTGCCGGCTCGCGTTCGAGCGCATGCATCACCGCTCGCTCGATTTCGGGCGCGAGATCGGTGCGAAGCTGCGAGAGCGGCGGCGGGTCTTGCGTAAATTTCGACGAAATAATTTTCATCAAATCGCCGGTAAAAGGCACGCGACCGCCGAGCATTAAATATGCGATTGTGCCGAGCGCGTAAACGTCGGCGCGCGCGTCAACCGGATTTTCCGATTCCATTTGCTCCGGCGCCATAAATTCGGGCGTTCCGATAATTCCGCGCGAAGCCGGACCTTGTTTGGCGCTGATTTGCGAAACGGCTTGATCAACAATTTTCGCCAGACCGAAATCGCCGACTTTGATAAAGCCGTCGTCTTCTTCGTTTCCGGTTTTTAAAAGAAAGATATTGGCGGGTTTTAAATCGCGGTGCAAAATGCTGCTTTGATGCGCGGCTTCGACGCCGTCGCCGATTTGTTTGAGCAGATTGAGAGCGCGTTTTGTCGTCAGAGTTCCTTCGCGGCGCAAAAGGTCGTGGAGCGTTTCGCCTTTGACGTATTCCATCACGAGATAGAAAACACCTTCTTCGGTTTTGCCGAAATCCGTTGTGGCGACAACGTGCGGATGTTGAATTGAGGCGGCGGCGCGGGCTTCGCGTTCAAAACGCGCAATCGCTTCGCCTTCCTGCAAATCTTCGCTCGCCAGTAAATCCGGTCGGACGGTTTTCACGGCGACTTTGCGCGTACCGAAATTTTCATCAGTTGCGACGTAAACCTGCCCCATCGCCCCGCGCCCAAGACGGCTTTTGAGGCAATAGCGTCCGGCGAGCAGAGGAGTTCCCGGCAAAGTTTGTTTGGTTTCGGCGGGATGATGCTCGCAGAAAAGAACCTTATCTTCGTAGCAAGTTCCGCATTTCGGGCATTCGCGCATCGTTTTGTTCGTTGTTCGTTGTTCGTTGTTCGTTGCAAAAGCAATCTGCGACGGACGATGAACAGTGAACTAATTAAATTTACAACGAACAACGAACAACGAACAACGAACAGTGAAAAAAAGACAAAAAAATGCCCGCCGAGTCCCTCATCTCGGCGGGCTTAGTCAACAGGAGGAATCGAAAGACTTTGAGCCGTGTTCCCGTTTTTACGACTCAACCTTTAGCCCGATTTTGAGATGAGTTGACTATTTAGAGCGTTGCCCGAAAAATCGGAAATTCGTTTTTCGTTCATAACAAAGTCGAATTTGCCCGGCAAAATCAGCGTTCGTATTTTAAAATCAATCCTTTACCGCCGACCGCCCAATTCGCTTTTTTTCCGGCGAAGAGCGCGAACAAATTATCTTTGGTTTGCGAATCCTGACGAATCCACGTCCGCCCGCCGTCATCCGAGCGCAAAACGACGCCTCCACGCCCGACCGCCCAGCCGTTTCTATCATTAACAAATTCGACGCTGAGCAATGAACCGGTCACGCCCGAAGGAGCTTTCGTCCAATTAACTCCGCCGTCGGTCGTCAGCAAAATCGTGCCTTTGCCGCCGACCGCCCAGCCTTTTTCGGAATTTCTAAAATCAACGTGATAAAGCGTCACGGTTATTCCGGTCAATTGTTTTCGCCAACTTTCGCCGCCGTCATCGGTCATTAAAATCGTCCCATTCGCGCCGACAATCCAGCCGCGTTCGTCATTAACGAAATCGAGATGAATCAATTCTTCGTTCGTCGGAACGCGCACTTTTCGCCAGAGCTGTCCGCCGTCCGAAGAATGCAGAACGAGACTTTCGACAACCGCGTCGCCTTCGCTGACCGAGCCGACAATCCAACCGTTCTTTTTATTGGGAAAACGGATGCTGTAAAGCTCTGGTTTCGCTCGCCCGTAATCTGCGGCGCGCAGGATTCGCTCTTCGCGCCAACTTCCGCCGCCGTCCGTCGTCGAAAAAACTCGCTCGCCCGCCAGGGCATAGCCCTTTTCTTCGCCGCGAAAATAAACGTCGTTGACTGCATCTTTTGTGCCGAGCGAAGTTTGCGTCCAGCTTCGCCCGCCGTCGGTCGTCCGCGCGATAAAACCGTTATCGCCGCCGATCCAGCCGTTATCGTTATTGGCGAAAAAAACCGTGTTGTAATCGCCTTTCGATTTATTTTGCTGCGCGATCATCCAGCCCGATTGCGCGAAAACGGCGAGCGTAAAAAAAACACCGAAAACTAAAATTTGGAAAAACCGATTTATAATAAATTTGTACTGCATCGTTTTGCTTCAAAAAGGAGAGCATAAATAAAATAAACTGCGCGCTGCGGATTGTCACCTTTGCGCGTTACGGCAGTTTTTAGTTACGCTCTTGTTTTTGTATTTGTTCAGGAAAGGATTTTATGAGCACGGAACCAAACAAAGTTATTTATTCGATGGTCGGCGTGTCGAAGTTTTACGACAAAAAGCCGATTATAAAAGACATTTATCTTTCATATTTTTACGGCGCGAAAATCGGCGTTCTCGGTTTAAACGGTTCGGGCAAATCAACTTTGCTCAAAATACTGGCGGGCGTTGACAAAGATTTTGTCGGCGAAACGCACGTCTCGCCCGGTTTTACAATCGGTTATTTGGAGCAGGAGCCGCAGCTTGACGAGTCGAAAACCGTTCGTCAAACAGTCGAAGAAGCGGTCGCGGAAACCGTTAATCTGTTGCAGGAATACGACGAAATAAACGCCAAATTCGGCGAAGAAATGTCCGACGACGAAATGAACGCTCTGCTCGAACGGCAAGGCGAAGTTCAGGAGCGACTCGACGCGCTCGACGCTTGGGAGTTGGATTCGCGGCTTGAAATGGCGATGGACGCGCTGCGCTGCCCGCCCGGCGACACATCGGTAAAAGTTTTGTCGGGCGGCGAAAAACGCCGCGTCGCGCTCTGCCGTTTGCTGCTGCAAAAACCGGATATTTTATTGCTCGACGAACCGACAAATCATTTAGACGCCGAAACCGTCGCGTGGCTCGAACATCATTTGCAACAATACGAAGGCACGATTATCGCCGTTACGCACGACCGTTATTTTCTCGATAACGTCGCCGGATGGATTTTAGAACTCGACCGCGGACAGGGAATTCCGTGGAAAGGCAATTATTCTTCGTGGCTCGAACAAAAAGAAGCGCGTTTGAAGCTCGAAGAAAAAGGCGAAGACAAACGCGCTAAAACTTTGCAGCGCGAACTGGAATGGATTCGGATGTCGCCGAAAGGTCGGCACGCGAAATCAAAAGCCAGAATCAACGATTACGAGCAAATGGTTTCGCAGGAATCGGAAAAACGCGCCGAAGATTTGGAAATCTACATTCCGCCGGGCGAACGGCTCGGAAATCTGGTTATCGAAGCGCAATCGGTCGCCAAAGCCTACGATGACAAATTGTTGTTTGAAAACCTCGAATTCAGTTTGCCGCCGGGCGGCATTGTCGGCGTAATCGGTCCGAACGGCGCGGGAAAAACGACGCTTTTTCGCCTGATTACCAAACAGGAAACGCCCGACGCCGGAGATTTTCGAGTCGGCGAAACGGTTCAACTCGGTTACGTTGACCAAAACCGAACGCTCAATGCCGATAAAACGATCTGGGAAGAAATCTCCGACGGTTTGGATGTCGTGCAGCTCGGAAAACGCGAAGTGCAGTCGCGCGCTTACGTTGCGCGTTTTAACTTTTCGGGAACAGACCAGCAAAAGCGCGTCGGACAGCTTTCCGGCGGCGAACGAAACCGTGTCCATTTGGCGAAAATGCTCAAAAGCGGCGCGAACGTAATTTTATTGGACGAACCGACTAACGATTTGGACGTAAACACGATGCGCGCATTGGAAGAAGCGCTCGAAAATTTCGCCGGATGCGCCGTCGTCATCAGCCACGACCGCTGGTTTTTAGACCGCATTGCGACACACATTTTAGCGTTTGAAGGCGATTCGCGCGTCGTCTGGTTTGACGGAAATTATTCCGAATACGAAGCCGACCGCAAACGCCGTCTCGGCGCGGAAGCCGATCAGCCGCACCGCGTTAAATATCGTCATTTAACCAGAGCTTAATGATTTATAATACGGCGGAAATGAGAACGTTTTTGCGCTTTTTCAATACGGACAAAGGTTTAGAAAACGATGATTCCAACTTGGATTGCAGCCGGATTGTGGGGACTTCTGGCGGGCGGGGCGCTCGTTATCGGAGCGGCAATCGGTTATTTTTTCAAGATTCCGCAGCGCGTCGTCGCCACTGTGATGGCGTTTGGCAGCGGCGTTTTGATTTCGGCTTTGTCGTTTGAATTGATGGAAGAAGCGTACCGGCGCGGCGGTTTCGGCTCGACCGCGCTCGGTTTCATCGGCGGCGCGGCGGTTTTTACCGTCGCCAACATCATTCTCGCAAAACAAGGCGCAAAACACCGCAAGCGTTCGGGCGAACACCAAAAAGAGGAAAAAGAGGAAAATGAAGATTCGGGCGGAGGTTTGGCGATTGCCGTCGGCGCTTTGCTCGATGGAATTCCCGAATCAATCGTCATCGGTTTGAGTTTGATTGCGGGCAGCGGCGTATCGCTCGTGGCGGTGGTCGCAATTTTTCTCTCAAATCTGCCTGAAGGTCTTTCCAGTTCCGCCGGAATGAAAAAAGCCGGACGCTCCGCCGTTTATATTTTTGGCATTTGGACGAGCATCGCCCTCGCTTCCGGCGTTGCCGCAATCGTCGGCTACACTGTTTTTAGCGGTTTTTCCGAAAATGTAATTGCCGCGACCAATGCGGTTGCCGCCGGAGCGATTTTGGCAATGCTGGTTGACACGATGATTCCCGAAGCGTTTGAAACCGCTCACAATTTCGCCGGATTGGCTACGGTTTTGGGTTTTCTGGCAGCTTTTGCGCTGGATAAATTAGGCGGTTGATTTACGAAATTGAGTGCCGACATTAATAAAAGCAAGCCTGAAAACTCCGCTTTAAAAATATCTTTAGGCTTTACAGTGCAAAGTGCTTGACAAAATCTAAAAACCGGTTATTATTCAAACTGTAAGCAACTTAGAGCGGCAAGCAATTGCCGGAAATCGAACGAAAACGCGAAAAATGTCGGTTCACCAATTTCCACTGCGAAACGAAGACGAAGAAACTGCGGATAATCCGCCGAGCTTGGGCGACCGGGCGATTGATAATTTGCGGTTTATCCGCGAGACAATGGAACGCGCCAATGCTTCGTTTACGGCGGTTCCGGGCTACGGCGGCGCTTTGATGGGCGCAACGGCAATCGGCGCGAGCATAGTTGCGGCAAATCAAAGCTCGACAAAATTTTGGTTAATAACCTGGATGGCGGAAGTCTTATTGGCTTCCGCCATCGGTATTTTGGCGATGTGGCAGAAATCAAGATTGATGGAAGATTCGCTTTTTAGCGCGCCAGCCAGAAAATTCGCTTTCGGTTTTGCGCCGCCGCTGTTTGCCGGACTTGTGTTGACGGTGCTGCTTTATAAAACGAATCAAACCGATGTTTTGCCGGTCGTCTGGCTGCTTTTATACGGAGCGGCGGTTGTCACGGGCGGAATGTTTTCGGTCAAGCCGGTGCCTTTGATGGGCATTGGCTTTTTGATTTTGGGCGCGATTGCGGCGATTTTTCCGCCCGCATACGGCGATTATTTTATGGCAGCCGGATTCGGCGCGATGCAAATCATTTTCGGAATCATCATTGCGAGAAAACACGGAGGGTGAAAATCAATTACGAATTTCAAATTACGAATTGTCTTTAAAGTTCAACTGTAATTTGTTATTCGCGGCGATTAAAAAAGAATTTAAAAATGGCGAAAAGAAATTTGGCTTTAGCGGAAGAACGCTGGGAAAGCGAACAAAACGGAGAAGCGAAACAGCCGACGGCGCGGACTATAAAAAAGGTCGAGCGCGCGGCGGAATCGGTTTCCAACGATTTGGACAAAGTTATTCACGAGCGAATGCGGCTCGGAATTATCAGCGCGCTGGCAGCGAACGAGAGCTTGAGCTTTAACGATTTGAAAAAACTGTTGCAAACCACAGACGGCAACGTGAGCGTCCACGCCCGCAAGCTCGAAGACGCGGGCTATATTGAGTGCGTGAAATCGTTTAAAGGCAGAATGCCGCTCACCGAATACAAAATAACTGCCGACGGGCGCGCGTCTTTGGAAAAATATTTAAATCATATGGAAGCGCTGATAAAAGCTATGAAGGCTGTTTAGCAATTTTACGAAATTAAGGTGCAATTATGGGCGTTTTATTAATGCTTTTGACGATTGGCGGCTTGTTTTTGGCGGTTTTGCTGATGATTGTGGCGGGCGTGACGCGACAGGTTTGGCTGGCGAAATTTGTTTTCGGCGCGGTCGGAGTCTGGTTCGGCGTTTATGCCGTTTTGCTGGTTACGGTTTCGCTTTTTAGCGCGGAAAAAACTTTGAATTTGAATGAGCCGAAAGCGTTTTGCGGTTTTTATCTCGACTGTCATATGCGCGCGGCTGTCACGGATGTGAGGAAAACCAAAACTTTTGGGAACAAAACTGCCGAAGGCGAGTTTTATGTCGTGCGCGTAAAAATTTTTAGCGACGCCCGGCAAGCCGAACTCGGTTTGCACGCGCCGGAGCTTGAAGTTGTTGACGCCGACGGGCGCAGATTCAAACGACTTGCGGATTTGGAAAATCCCGAACCGTCCTGGGATAAGAAAGTTACGGCGGGCGGAATGTTTGAAAAAGAAACGGTTTTCGATTTACCCGAAAATGTGTCTAATCCGCGTCTCGATATTGCCGAAGGCGTCGGCGTGGACAAAGTTTTTGAAATGTTTTTAATCGGCGACGAAGACAGCCTCTGGCACAAACGCTCTTTGTTTAAGCTCTAACTTTGACCGTAAGTTTAAACGGAAGGAATTAAAAGAATGCTTGCAAAATTCAGAAAAAATCAGTTTGGCGAAAACGCGACTTCGATGCAGTTCGTTTTCGATCTAATTTTCGGTATCGTTATGCCGCTTTTGTGTTTTTATCTCGACCCGATTGTTTTTCAGACTAATAGCAATTTCGGTGAGCCTTTGCGGGCAGATATTAAAGCATTTGCTTACTCATTTAGTTTCGGTTCAATCGTTGTTTTCGCCGTTTGGCTTTGTTTCGGAAACCGGTTGAAGGCTCTCAACGCCGTTATTGCCGGTTTGTTTTTTACCGGCTCGGCGTTTTGTTTTGTGATCGGTTTAATGCTTTTTCCGTACAGCCTGCTCGGACTTTTGGTTCTCATCGGCGCATTGGGATTCACGCCGTTTTTCACCGGCATTGTTTATCTCCGAAACGGTTTTCGCGCTTATCGTTTGGCAAAGGAAAGCTTGAGTTTCAGGCATTTTGTAAATGCGGTCGTTTTGAGCGCCGTTTTGAGTTTTGTTTTCCCGGCGATTTTAAATTTGAAAACTAATCAAGCAGTTGCCGAGCTGATTTACAGCGATCCGCAAACAATCGAAGTCGCCGCCGACCGATTGAAATACCTTTCGTTTTTCATTAATTCAAATCAAATTGCACAGGCTTACAGAGACGCGCGAAATCCCGAACGGCAACAAGCATTATCCGCCGCTTACAGGAAATTGTTCGGCAGGGAAATCGTGAAACGGGTTGATTAAAATACAAACATATTTCGGAGTTGAAAACGATGAACGAGAAAACTAAAACCGGACTCGAAATTTTGGAAGCGGCAATTCTTTTGGGAATTTTGGGAGACGCGCTGCTGCGCGCGACGCCCTGGGGCTTGAATCTTTTGCTCTGGATCGCCTCGCTGGTCGCCGCCTTGATTGCTTTAACGCTCAGAAGAAAACGCGCGCTTTTACAGCGCGAAAATCTTGCTTTGCACGCGGCGCTCGTGGTGTTTGCCGCAATGTTCGTCTGGCGCGATTCGCTGACGCTGCAATTTTTGGACATTTTGATAATGCTGGCGATTTTATCAATTCTGTCTTTGCCATCCCTGGGAATTCAAACCAAAGTCGCCGGATTCCTTCATTATGCGGCGGGCGCGATTTCCAGCGGTTTGAATGCGGCTTTCGCGCCATTTTTTCTGGTTTTCGGCGATATTGAATGGGCTAAATTGCCGCAGCGCGGATGGATGAAACACGCCGCCGCCGTTTTGCGCGGGCTGGCGATTGCCGCCCCGATTCTGCTGGTTTTCGGCGGGCTGTTTATGGCTGCCGACGCCGTTTTTGAAGGAATTGTCAAAAACACTTTCAATATTGAGCCGGCAACTGTATTCGGACATTTTCTTCTTTTCGGTTTTCTGGCGTGGATAACCGCAGGTTATTTGCGCGGCGCGCTGTTCGAAAATCTTTTTGCTCAGAATTTTACAAACAACGCGCCGACGCCGAAAATTTTGACAATCAAACCGGAAAAATCCGTGGTGGACATTTCCGAACAGCCGAACGCTGCTGAAGAAGCGAAAAGCGAAACAGCCGCAACGGAAACTGCGACAAACGAAGCTCACAAAAATAGTATTTTTTCGCTCGGCGCAATCGAAATCGGCGTTGTTCTGGGTTTGATAAATCTGCTGTTTCTAGGTTTTGTCATTATTCAGTTGCGTTACTTTTTCGGCGGAATGGATTTTGTTCAAACGACAGAAAATTTCAAGCTCGCCGAATACGCCAGACGCGGATTTTTTGAGCTGTGCTGGGTTGCCGGTTTGACTCTGCCGATTTTGCTGACCGCGCACTGGCTCTTGCGAAAAGACGAACCTTTTGGGGAAAAGCTTTTCCGCGTTCTCGCCGGAATCAACATAGCTCTGCTGTTCGTCATAATGTTTTCCGCCGTTCAAAGAATGCTGCTTTACACGGGAAATCTCGGTTACGGGCTGACGACGATGCGGCTTTATCCTACGGCGTTTATGCTCTGGCTGGCGCTCGTTTTTCTGTGGTTCGGCGCGACGGTTCTGCGCGGGCAGCCGAAATTTTTCGCTTGGGGCGCATTATGGACTGCGCTTTTAGTCGTCGGCGGATTGCACGTTTTGAACCCGGATGATTTGATAGTCCGTCATAACGTCAAATTGTTGCAGCAAGGTCGCGCTTTCGACGTGAATTATTTAGCTCATAATTTAAGCGACGATGCAATTCCATCTTTAGCAGACGGTTTTTCGGAAATGACTTTCGAGCAGCAATGCACGGTCAAAAAGGAGATTGTGAGGCGTTTGCAAAACAATCCGATGAATGACTTTCGCACGTTTAATTTATCGAGATGGAATATGCGGCGAACTTTTACGAATTTGGACGGCGGCGCTCGTGTAGAATACGAATCGGTTTTTGATTTATCCGGCTGCCCGCCTGTGACGCGAAGGTATTACGACGATTTTTAAACAAAGGAAAAAATGCTTTTGATTTTTATTTTATTGAAGTTGCTTTGATTACATCGGCAATTAAATTCAAGTCGGCTTTGATTTGCTCGCGCATTCGGATTTTGATTTCGTCATCTTTGTTTGTGCCGAGCCAAACTTGAATTACTTTTCCTTGTTTGTTTACCAAAATATGAGAGGGAGTAACAATTTGCGATAAAACAGGCGGCGCTTGCTCTTCCGCATTCCATTGAAAAGAGTTTGATTTGAAACCCATTTCAGCGGCGAAATCAAAGAAATTTTCTTGAGCCGGAATTTTAGTCAAGAGAACCGCGTAATAGCCAAAGCCCATTGTGCGAGCCTTTTCTTCAACGAGTCGAAATTCATTCCTCGAAGCGGTAGAGGCTCTACAAGCCGGACTCATTACGCCAAGCATAAGAATTTCTTCTTTCGCGGCATCCACCAGTTTCCGGCTATTCTTATCGGTTAACTTTGTCAAATCAATGATTTCGCCAATCTCAGGTCCCGAAGATTCTGTTCCGTCTCGCAGTGCATTAAAGTCGAAACCTTGTTTGGCGAAGATGGTTGATGATGAGACTTTTCGCGGCGAATTAAACCACCAAATGCACAAAATCAGCGCCGATGTAAGGATAAATGAGCCGATAAAAACAGCGGCGTTGCGAATTGAAACGAGCATAATTATTTACCTTTGTTTTGTGTCGGAATTCTTTTGTTTCTGCGTTTGAATGGGCTTTTTGAGAGATTCAAGTTGTTTTAAAGCAAGCTCTAGCAAAGCAAGCTTAAAATTTACTCGTGATTCTGTTGACGACATAGAGTTTATCGTTTCCAGAACTGCGTTATCCTGTTTGCTCAGTAATTCGACCGGAAAAATGCCTGTGACTTGTTCCGTTTTAATGATCGCCGGATTTGTTTTGTCATTAGCCGTTTCCTTGTTGAATGCCGAGGCAAGCTCACGAAAAACGTTTCCGGCTTCAATAGGCAAATCGTAGTTCGAGTAGAGTTTGACTAAATGCAGCCAGTAAATAAATTTCACCGCAAACAGCTTTTCTGAGCGTAAAATATTTTCTCGCGCGTCCCGAAGAATTTCGGTCGTAAAACTTCGGTCAGCTAAATCCTTTGTCTGAAATTGAAGAATAAAAGTAATTTGCGCAAGCGGACGAACATTAACGGGAACGTTTCTTAAAACTTCCATCGAGCCGATCAAATCGGAATTTTTATATTTATCGAACGCTAAAAGCGAAGACGAATCGTGAAAAAGTTCTTCCCAGTCGTCTTTAACAGTTTGGCGTTCTTCATCGCTCATTTTATTTAAAATTTCAATGACTTTTTGGTAATCCTTTTTCCGGTGTGCCATATATCCGGCTTTGAGAAAGTAGATTGCACGAATATTCGGTTCTTCAATCTCGGCGGCGCTGCTTAAAATTTCATCAATGCTTTTGTTTTCCAAAGACAAAAACGGATTTGGTTTGGCAGTTTGTTTCCCGCCTGAATTCTGGTTTGAAGAACAGATTTTTACTGCCTGTTGAACAAGTTCGGTTTTCTGCGGCAACAGCGTTGCGTATTGAGTTAATAACGGCGAAACGAGGCGTACTTCCAAATCGCAGGCAGCGATTGTTTTGGCAGAAAATTTGATTTGCTGTTCGTTTATATGTTGCGCGATAAAATTCAGGTACGCAATTTTTAGATTATTTGGCGGTGAGAGCGACGCGGGAAAATTCGGCACGAATAATTCCGGGAAAGTCATATAATTCACGCCGTTCAATGTTTGAAAATTACGATTTTCGGCGGCATAAGCCAGAATTATTTTCGATAAATTGTCTGCAAGGCTTGGATTCTCTCGACGCAATTCCCAAGTTATTTGGTAAAAATTTTTCGGGCTGCCGATCCTAAAAGCAGTTTGAGCTAAATCGAAAGCCTTTTGCGGATTTTGCTTGACGATTTCCAAAGCCAAATCAATCAAGGCATCGGCGTTGGAGTTTTTTTCAGCTTCTTCTGAGTTTTCGGATAGAATTTTTATCAAACGGTTAGTTTGTTTGACGTTCCGATTCCCTATCAAGCGAATTGTTGCCCGCACGGCGTCGAAATATTTTTTGTCTTCTTGCGGATCTTCTTTAAAAAGATAAAAAGAAAGTGTATCAACCGATTTTTCAAAAAAGGCGGCGGCTTTAATCTTATCAATTTGCCACCAGATATTGCCGAGCTTCCCTAAAAATAAGGCTTTATTAAGCGGCTTCGATTTATTTGCGTCCGTGGCAATTTCGTTGCTGATTATTTCAGCGCGAGAATTCCATAGCTGCTGTTGAATATCGGAAACACTCGATTGAGCAAAGGTAAACTGGAAAGTGAAGAAGTATAAAAGCCATAAAATGAGAGTTTTTTTGCAAGCTAACATAGTTAATTAGAAGTTTAGGTTGTTATTGTCGGGGTAAATAACAACCTAAACTTAGTTGTTGAGTGAGTCAATATAATCTGCGCTAAATTGCAATCTGTTATTTTGGACCTTGCTGACAGGAACCGGAGCAACTGCTTGTATAATATTTGCAGGTGCTAACTCCGACGCCGTTTGTAAAGCAACCGCAGGACATACAGGTTTCAGTGCTTGGACACCAAAGGTCGCCGCCCGGAGGTGGTTCATTGGCAAATGTTGTTTGTGCGTAGTTAAAGGAAAAGAGCATTGCCGCCGATAAAATCGCGCCGGCAAATGCGCTCAAAACGGTTGACTTAATTTTTGATTCTCTCGTACTTATTCCTCCTGAAAGTGTTACCTTTTATTGAGCCGAATAAGATATTTCTTATTTACCGTAAATAACGCCGCGTGCAGCTATTTAATAAATCAAGAAAACATCCTTCGGTTATGTGGAGCTAAACTGTAAAAAAAAACAATTTTTTTTGTCAAGGATTTTCATTAAATTTATGAGCGACACAAAACAACGCGATTTTGTCCGGGAATTTATCCATTATTTGCGCGTCGAAAAAGGTTTGGCGCGCAATTCGTGGGAAAGCTACGAGCGCGATTTAAACCGGCTGCAAATTTGGGCTGAGAAAAGCAATTTGGACATTTTGAATCTGACCCGCAATGAGCTGCGCGAATGGCAGGTTTCACTCGCGCGCGAAGGTTTGTCGCCGACTTCAATCGGGCGGATGATTTCGACGGCGCGCGGTTTTTACAAATTTTTGCTCCTCGACGGTCACCTCAAGAAAAACCCTGCGGAAGATTTAGTCGCGCCGCAAAAAGGCTTTTATCTGCCGCGTTTTTTGACCGAAAGCGAAATCGAGCTGCTTTTTTCGATTCCTGATGTAGAAATCGAGACAGGTTTGCGTGACCGGGCGATTTTAGAGGTTATGTACGCTTCGGGTTTGCGCGTCTCGGAAGCGATAAATTTGAAAGTTTCCGACGTTGATTTAGACGCCGGAATTTTAAACGCGCACGGCAAAGGCAGCAAAGAACGCCGCGTTCCTCTAGGACGCGAGGCTGTTCATTTTCTGCAAAAATATTCGGTGGTTCGCGCGAAAAACGACAATCTCAAAAATCCTTTGCTTTTCGTCAGCAAAGCCGGAAAGCAATTGTCGAGGCAGGAAATTTATAACCTCGTGCAAAACTGTGCCGAAAAATGCGGACTCGAAGATGTTTCGCCGCACACTTTGCGGCACAGTTTCGCCACTCATCTTTTACAGCGCGGCGCCGATTCGCGTTCGGTTCAAGCGATGCTCGGTCACGCTGATATTTCGACGACTCAGATTTACACGCACATTACCGACAATCATTTAAAAGCAACTTACGAGCAACATCATCCCCGCGCCCAGCGTCTCATGGTTCAAAAGAAAACGGACGCGCCCGACGAATTTTGAAAACACCATTTAGCGCGCTTGCAAAAGAGAAACCGAATCGGCTAATATCAGAGTTTTGCAACTGACAGCAGAGGTGTCAGTAGTAAGGCAGTTGATAAAATTGCAGAGGTGGTCGAGTGGTTAAAGGCAACGGGCTGTAAACCCGTCGGGCTAACGCCCTACGTAGGTTCGAATCCTACCCTCTGCACCAGTCGGGCGGGAGTAGCTCAGTTGGTAGAGCGTCAGCCTTCCAAGCTGAATGTCGCGAGTTCGAGCCTCGTCTCCCGCTCCATAAAATTGTTCGTTGAAAAGTGGCTTCTAAGGATTCCGAAAATTTACGGGAGTATAATCGTCGCTATTATGAGCGTAATCGAGAGAAACTGCTCAGGAAGCAAGCCGATAAAAACAAGAGATTATACGAAAGCCGAAGAAAGTGGCTGATTAATTACAAGAAAACTTTGAAGTGCGCGCGTTGCGATGAATCGCATCCGGCAACGCTGACTTTTCATCATAAAAACAATTCAGAAAAAAGCTTTGAAATTGGCAATGCGCTTGGCATTGGAGTTAGTTTGAAAAGACTTTTAGCCGAAATCGAAAAATGCGAAGTTTTATGCGCTAATTGTCACGCTAAAGAGCATTTGTCATATTTGTTTGAATAATTTATTTAAGCCGATATAGCTCAGGGGTAGAGCGTTTCCTTGGTAAGGAAAAGGTCCTGGGTTCAAATCCCAGTATCGGCTCCATTTTAATTTTAATCAGTAATTAAAAGAGGTTACTAATGGCGAAAGAGAAATTTGATAGAAGCAAGCCGCACGTCAACATCGGAACCATCGGACACGTTGATCACGGCAAAACCACATTAACCGCGGCAATCACCAAAGTGATGAGCAAGAACAATCCGAAAATGGTGTTTCGCTCATTTGATTCGATTGATAACGCGCCCGAAGAGCGCGCCAGAGGAATCACGATTGCGACCGCTCACGTCGAGTACGAATCACCGAACCGGCATTACGCGCACGTTGATTGTCCGGGTCACGCCGATTACGTCAAAAACATGATTACCGGAGCGGCGCAAATGGACGGAGCTATCTTAGTCGTAGCAGCCACGGACGGACCGATGCCGCAAACCAGAGAACATATTCTGCTCGGACGCCAGGTCGGCATTCCGTCGATGGTCGTCTTTATGAACAAAGTCGATATGGTTGACGATGCGGAATTGCTCGAATTAGTCGAATTAGAAGTCAGAGAACTTTTATCTTCTTATGAATTTCCGGGAGATGATATTCCGGTTGTGCAAGGCTCCGCTCTCGGCGCTCTGAACGGAGAAGCGCAGTGGGAAGCTAAAATTGACGAATTGATGGCGGCAGTGGATTCTTACATTCCGACTCCGGCGAGAGAAACCGATAAGCCTTTTCTGATGCCCGTTGAAGATATTTTCACGATTCAGGGACGCGGAACAGTTGCAACGGGTCGTATTGAACGCGGAATTGTAAAGGTGAACGAAACGGTGGAAATCATCGGAATCCGCGACACGAGAGCTACGGTTGTGACGGGCGTTGAAATGTTCAAGAAACTGCTGGACGAAGGCGTCGCGGGAGATAACGTCGGATTATTGCTTCGAGGCGTAGATAGAAAAGACATCGAGCGCGGACAAGTGATTGCAAAACCGGGTTCGATTACTCCGCATACGAAATTCAAGGCTGAAGCTTATGTTTTAACCAAAGAAGAAGGCGGACGACACACGCCGTTTTTCACCGGATACAGACCGCAGTTTTATTTCAGAACAACGGATGTAACGGGAGTTGCACATTTGCCGGCAGGCGTTGAAATGGTGATGCCGGGAGATAACATTCAAATGGAGAT
>DASVUH010000048.1:0-56776 GCA_036387135.1 Pyrinomonadaceae bacterium
TGCAGGTTTTCTTCGCGTTTCGGGTCTTCAAAAATCGAAAGCTCGCCGGTATAAGGCTCGCTTCGGGGGCGATTTATTTCATCGTTCGGCGTCGGAGCGGCGGCGTTGGCGTTTTGATTTTGCTCGGCGCGCTTGACCTGCAAACTTGCAACCGAAGCGCAGCCGGCGAGCAGCAAAAAAGACAATTCGAGCGCGAGTAGCCGAACAAGATTTGATTTCTTAATTTTCATAGCCGGTTATACAAAGTAATTTTGATATATTTTGGCATGAATCATTAAAATTTGCTCGACGCGCTTTGTCCGACGATTACGCGCTAGTCTCAAATCAAGGCAGAAGTCTTTGTAATGCTTGAGGCGGATTCGGTTTATAAACCGACGGCACGGGCAAATCCGTGTTCAATCCCCATTGAACTCCTCGCACCAAACTATTTGAAGAATTGAGAACGTACCAAACGCCTTGCCGGAAAACGGCGACATCCGTTTTCCCGTCACCGTCATAATCACCCGGTGCGGGAGCGTCGTTTGCAGCGCCCCAAAATTGTTCGCCGAAATTGGTTGCCGGGTCTTGCGACCGATACCAAGCCCCCGCGCTCGGACGGAAAACGGCTATATTGGAGCGACCGTCACCGTCGTAGTCAGCCGAAACCGGCAAGTCTTCCCCGTTTCCGAATTGCAAAACCAGCGAGCGATTGTTGCTGCTGTAACGAATGAAATAAATGCTCGGTTCGGTCGGCAAAGGTCCGGCGCGGTAGAGAGCGAAATCCGTTTTCCCGTCACCATCGTAATCCGCAGCTACGGGCGCGTCGGAAGCTGCGCCGAATTGCTGCGCGATAATGCCGCCCGACGAGTTTTGCAGCACGTACCAAGTCGCCTGCGAAGGTCGGAAAACGGCAAAATCTGCCAGTCCATCTCCATCGTAATCTCCGGGCGCGGCAACATCGCCCGCAGTTCCCCAATTCACTGCTCGCATCGTATTGGTCGTGCTGTTTAAAACAAACCAAAAACCTTGTCGAAAGACGGCAATGTCGGTTTTGCGGTCGCCGTCGTAATCGGCTGCGACAAGCCGGTCTGTGCCGAGACCGAATTGAACTCCGGCTGCTGCGCCATCCGAGCTGCGAAGAATGTACCAGGCACCGTTTGACGGGCGGAAAACGGAAAAGTCCGTTTTTCCGTCGCCGTCAAAATCAAACGGTGTATTAATCGGACGCCGCGCTTGTAGAATTGTGACCGTGTGATTGCCGACGGTAATCGTTCCGGTGCGCGAAGCGTTTGTGTTGTTCGCCGCAACCGTGTAAGCGATGTTACCGTTTCCGCTGCCGCCGCTTGAATTTATCGTAATCCAGCCGACGCTGCTGCTTGCCGTCCAATTGCACGAGGCACCCGCCAAAACAGCAATGTTGTTGGTTGCGCCGCCAAACGGAGCGTATTGAGAATCGGCGCTTAAAGCATAAGGGCAGCCCGCGCCAGCCGCTTGCGTAACGGTCAAAGTTCTGCCTCCGATGGTGATAACTCCGGTTCTGGAGACATTTGTGCCGTTTGGCGCAACCGCAAAAGTTACGACGCTCGCGCCGAAAACGCCGTTCGGATGCGAAGTTACTCTGAGCCAATCGGCGTTGCTCGAAACAGTCCAATAACAAGCATCGGTCGCCGTCACATTAACGCTGCCCAAACCGCCGGTTGCAGAAAAAGATTGCGTTTCCTGTCCGAGCGCAAACGGACAGCCTGAAATCTGCTGAATCGTAAATGTCTGCGTGACATTGTTGTTTGAAACGGTGATCGAGCCGGTTCGCGGATCGCTCGTGTTTGGCAAAACCGTAAAATTAACTGTTCCGCTACCCGCGCCGCCGCTCGTTTCCGAAGCGACGTTTACAACATTCGCGGCTTGCGATCTCGCCGTCCAATCGCACCCGGCGGGAGTCGAAACCGTAAAGCTCCCGATGCCGCCGGTTTGCGGAAAACTTTGAATTGTCGGATTGATTGTCAACGAGCAAGCGGTCGTCGAAGTGTTAATCGCCAAGCTCCATCCGCCCGCTAAAACGCCCGCATTTCCGGCGGAATCGTCAACCAGATACAAGCTCCAGGCTCCGTTCGGGTTGATTCCGTTAAAAGACGACAGATTTGCGCCCGTCGGATTGCCGGAAGGCGCGGGAAGCGGGAAAGAATCTCCGCCGCCGATATTTGTCGGCTTAAACGCGCCGGAAACAATCTGTCCTTCGTCGGGTAAAAGGCTCGCTGCCGCATCATCGAAAATCAAAGATACGTTATTAACCGCATTGTTTCCGCCGACATCCGACATCAAAAGGACGCTGCGACCGCCGGGCGCGACGAGTAGCAAATCCAAATCGTCCGGCGCAGTGTGAGTTAAATTATTAATCAGAACTCTGACGCCCGTAACCGTTCCGGTTTGTCCCGCAACGTTGATGCTCGACGGATAAACGGACGCCGCGCCGGAAGCCGGGATGTTTATTGAAGTTGTATTTTGCGCCGTGACGCCATTACCGATTGTCAGACTCCACCCGCTGAAGATGATTCCTGCGTCCTGCCCCGAATCGTCAACCACAAACAAGCTCCAATTTCCATTCGGATTTGTGCCGTTAAAATGCGACAAAGCATTCCCGGAAGGCTGAACGGGCGCGGGAAGCGGGAAATTGTCGTTCGTTTCAAAATTTGTCGGTTGATAAGTTCCAGATTCTATCAATCCCGAATCCGGCAGCGCGGATGCAGCCGAATCATCAAAAGTCAACATTGTTCCCGAAAGATTAAATCCGCCGCCGACATCAGACATCAAAACAACGCTTCGCCCGTCCGGCGCGACGAGCAAAACATCAACGTCGTCGGGAAAGCTGTGACCGTAATTGTTGAGAGTGACTGTCAGCTTTTCGATTCTTCCGGGCACGCCGGAAATGTTGATGCTCGATGGATAAGGATTGGCAATCGTCGCGTCGTTAATGGCGATGGGCGTCGAATTTGAAAATGTAAACGCGCCGTCGGAAGCCGTTGAATCGCTTTGTTCGGCTGTAGCTCGATTGTAATTTTCGGCAGCAACGCCGCTTATCAAAACGGTAGTCGCAAACAGAGCTAGAATAAATGCGCTTTTGTAAAATAAACCTTTGAACATAATTACCCTTTTTCGAGACGCGAGCGTTATCGGATAGTGAAGGCGAGATATATTTCAACGCGAAATGACGGTGAATGTCAAAATTTGAAACCGGTAATTTCAGGAAATTCCTGCTACTCGGAGTTTTATCCATTTCAAATTTGTTTTTGCCTTAAAGAAACTGGTTAAGCTGCTCGAATATTTTGATTTGAATGACATCTTTGAGTTTTGGACTTTCGGAATGCTATTTTTAACGAACGATGAATGAAATTGCTTATCCCTGGTGGGCTTGGATCGGTTTTGCAACGGTAATTTTCGCGGCGCTGGCAATTGATTTGGGTTTGTTTAACCGAAAATCTCACGCGCCGTCTTACAAAGAAACTCTCGGTTGGAGCGTGGCTTGGGTTTCGATGGCATTGATTTTTAATGCCGTCATCTTTTGGCAATTTGGCTCAATTAAGGGTTACGAATTTTTAACCGGCTATTTAATCGAGCTGTCGCTTTCGATTGATAATCTGTTTGTTTTCCTGTTGATTTTTACTTATTTTCAAACCCCGAAAAAATACCAGCACCGCGCGCTTTTCTGGGGCGTTTTCGCCGCGCTCGTAATGCGGCTCGTCGCCATTTTCGTCGGCACTACACTGGTCGAAATGTTTAATCCGGTTCTTTACATTTTCGGCGCGTTTTTGATTTACACCGGAATTAAAATGTTCCGCGAAGACGAAGCCGAGATCGAACCTGACAAAAATCCGTTTGTTCGGCTGGTAACGCGTTTTATACCAATAGTCAAACGTTACGAAGGCGATAAGTTTCTCATCAAGGAAAACGGCAAAACTTACGGAACGCTCCTGCTTCTCGTTTTAATCGTAATCAACGTTATTGACCTTGTGTTTGCGGTTGATTCGATTCCGGCGATTTTGGGAATTACGACCGACCGTTTCATCGTCTATACCTCGAATGTGTTTGCGATTATGGGATTGCGGACGTTTTTCTTTTTGCTTTTAACAGTGGTGGAAAAATTCCATTTCCTGCGTTACGGCTTGGCGTTTGTCTTAACGTTTATCGGAGTGAAAATGGTTTTGCCGCTTATCGGCGACACCGCCGCGTATCTTCTGAATCAAAGCGGAAATACATCGCTTGCCGAAACCGTCCATCATTACGAGCATATTCCAATCAACGTTTCACTCGGTGTCGTCATTGTTTCAATTGCCTTGTCAATCGTCCTGTCACTCGTATTTCCGCAAGAGCGAAAAGAAAAGATCGGCGATTATGAAACCGACATCGAAGAAGATTACGATTTTAGCGATTACAACAACGACGCGCCGAATCAAAAATAATATTTTCGATCTTTTAAATGCACGACCATCCGCACCATCATCATTCGGAAAGAGACACCCGGCGAGTTAAATTGGCGCTGTTGCTGACGTGCATTTATATGATTGCCGAAGCCGTCGGCGGTTACCTGACCAATTCGCTCGCGCTAATCGCCGACGCCGGTCATATGTTGACCGACGCAGCCGCTTTAACGCTGACGCTGACGGCGTTCTGGTTCGCCTCGCGTCCGGCGAATCCGCGTAAAACTTACGGTTATTATCGCCTCGAAATTCTCGCCGCGTTTATCAACGGCATCGCGCTGGTTTTAATTTCGCTCTGGATTTTTTATGAAGCTTATGAACGCTTTTTCGCGCCCGCCGAAATCAAAAGCGCTCAGATGATTGCCATCGCCACGGGCGGTCTGGCGACAAATCTGATTTGCGCTTATCTCTTGCACGGCGCGCACAAACACGATTTGAATATGCGCGGAGCCTGGCTGCACGTCGTCTCGGACGCGCTCGGCTCGGTCGCGGCAATCGCGGCGGGCGTGCTGATTTTAGTTTTCGGCTGGTCGGCGGCTGATTCTCTTTCAAGCGCGCTGATTGCCTTGATTATCATTTTCGGTTCGTGGCGGTTGATTCGTGAATCGGTCAACGTCCTGCTCGAAGGCACGCCGTCGCACATCAATCTCGCCGCGCTCGAAGCCGCAATGCTCGAAACCGAAGGCGTTCAAGCCGTCCACGATTTGCACGTCTGGACGATTACTTCCGGGCGCGAAGCCTTAAGCGCCCACGTCGTTCACAACGAAATCGCATCGGCAAACGCGGTTTTACGCAGCTTGCAGCGCGAAATCACAGACCGTTTCGGAATCTCGCATCTGACAATTCAAATGGAAACGCCGGAAACCGAGCAAAATCCCTGCCCTGAAGATACGGATTGTTTTCAATCGGATGTTTCCCAAGCAGTGAAAGCCAAAGTCGCTTTTAATCGCTAACGATTATAACGGTCTCGCCGCCCGTTGTGAGATTGATTTTCGCCCGGCTGAACGAGCCTTTCGATTGCCGCGTTGAATTTTCCCTGCTCATCGAAAAG
Organism: Pyrinomonadaceae bacterium; assembly: GCA_036387135.1. Taxonomy (GTDB): domain Bacteria; phylum Acidobacteriota; class Blastocatellia; order Pyrinomonadales; family Pyrinomonadaceae; genus JALZCH01. Next base: position 5,503 of record DASVUH010000048.1, read on the forward strand.
CGGGTAAAGCTGCAAATCCGGCGCGAGAAAAGCCGCGCGTAATTCGACGGGACGCGCGCCGGGGCGTGAAACGACGCGCACTTTTGAACCGCGCACCTCTCCAATCCACGAAGCAAATTCTTCGGCGTTGCCGATTGTCGCCGAAAGCAACAGCAGGCGGATGCGCGGAGGGCTGAGAATAATCGCTTCTTCCCAAACGTGACCGCGTTCTTCATCCGCCAGATAATGCGCTTCGTCCAGAATCACCAAATCCGTGCGAACCGTTTCGCCGCGACGCAATGCGTCGAACAATTGATTGCGATAAATTTCGGTTGTCCCGACAATCAGCGGCGCTTCCGCATTTTCTTTGCGGTCGCCGGTTAAAATTCCGACTGTTTCCGCACCGAACTCCTGGGAAAATTCTTCGTATTTTGAATTGGTGAGTGCCTTGAGCGGCGTCGTGTACCAGGTTCTTTTTCCGGCTTCGAGAAGGCGGCGGATTTCTTCGCGGGCAATCCAGGTTTTTCCGCTGCCGGTCGGCGCGGTGACCAAAACGTCTTCGGTTTCGATCGCGGCGAGAGCTTCGAGTTGAAACGGGTCAGGCACAAACGGTTTTAGGTCGGGCGTGCCGATTCCAGAGAGAAGCCGTTCAACAGCGCGGGCGTTTGAAACCGTTTGCGAGCCGGATTGTTGATAATTTTGTGGACTGTTTGCCGCAAGTTTCGGCTTCGCGGCTCGTTCAGTTCGACGGTTGCGAAAACGCGAAACGTCTTTTGTTTTCCCTTTTTGCTCCGAATTTCGTTTGTCTCGGCTGTAACGTGGCATACGACTCTATGATAACCGAGAATGGAGAACTGAGAACGGAGAATTATGAAATGTTGATTTCATTGCAGGAAATAAATAATCTTCAGTTCTCTATTCTCAATTAAAAATGCTATCCTGTGTAATTTGAGTCGCAACTTGCTGGCGCGACTTTGCGTCTAAAGAGCGGCGATTTAAGCATTAATATTTATATTCATTTTTATGACCGAACAACAGCTTTTTGCCAATTACGAATTAGATAACAGCAAGTGGCTGGCAATTATTTTAAAATTTTTGGGCGGCTCGCTCGTACTGCATCTTGTTTTTCTTTTATCGGCGGTTTACGTTCCGGTGGTGCGCGATGCTTTTTACGTGGCGATGCTGTTTTCCAACTCCGATTTAAAAACGGCAAATAAAGATTACACGCTCGATGAGATTGGCGATGTAACGATGATCAATCTCGCCGACCCTAATCGTTTTCGTTATCCCGAAGGTTACTTCAACACCGGCGAATATGTCGAAAACCCGATGGATCCGACCATTATGGCTGTCAACGGAGATCCGTCGCTGAGCGGCACGATAACTGCTCCGCCGATTTTTGATCCGGCTGTACCTGCACCGACTCCGTTTCCAACTCCTTTTCCGACTCCGGCAGCCTCGGTTTCCGGTTTTCCTTCGATAGTGAATTCGCCGCCGGTCGCCCGCAATAGAAATCGTAAGCGCGGAAATTTGCCGCCTGCACCGACACCAATTCCCGGCGCGAAAATGGAATCTTTAACGGCTGACGTTGACGAAAACGCCGTGCCGAAGAAACCTGACGCCAATGCGCAAGCGAAAGCGACGCCGAACAAAGACCCCCAAACTTTGTTGAGCGAGGACGAAATTAACAAAAAACCTTTGATTGATTTCGGCGTCAAAGTTGACCAATTGCAAAAGGAAAAGAAAATTGATTTAACTCAACAGTTTGCCATGACGGTCGAAGGCGAGCTTGAAAAGGGCGGCAAATTGAGTAATGCGAACGTCACGAAAAAAGAAGGCGATCAGCAGTTGGTCGAACTGACCAAGGAATTAATTACGGTTTTAAACGCCAGCAAGGTTCTGAGAGTTTTCAGTGACGTAGCGTTGAAAAACAGCCCGCAGAGTAAGCATAAAATTAAATTTGATATTATCGGAGACCAAAAGAACTTAACAGTTAATATTCCGGTTGAGTTTGCAAGTGCCGCCGCTGCGTTTGAAATGCAGAGCGGCATAAACACACTCATCGCGTTTAATAAAAGATTTCAGAATAAAGATAAAATTGAATCCCAACTTCTACAGTATGTTAGAGTAGAAACTGACGGAAAACTTGTTGTTTTCAAGAGCGAGATTCCGCAATTAACTGCACAAAAGCTGATTCAAGACCAATTGGCTGCGGCTGTTAAAGGACAGCAGGACACAACTAAGCAATAACTTTTTTATTAGATCGAGAATGACTAACAAACTGCACAATCGAACGTTTTTCGTCGCCGCACTCTCGGTCTATCTCGGCTTGCTGATTGTCGGCGCGCCGCCGCAGGTTTTAGCGCAAACTTCAAAAACGATTAATAACTCGGAACGAGTTGTCGTTGCGCAAAAGGATTTTCAATCTTTAAATCACGTCAACAAAAACGGTGATTCTTCGGGGCGCAGTTTAGGCGAAGCCTTTGAACAGTTTTTCAAAGGTATAGAAAACGATGCGGTTATAAAATCACTTTTATCGAACCCTGATCTTGAGCTTCAATCCAGAGCTTCGCGCGCGTACTACATTGAAGATTTTCCGCTGCCGATTTATTTATCAGTAAATTCCAAAAATATCGAGAAATTCGACGAAGCCCTGATAGCAGGTCTCGTCCGCAACTCATTTCATTTCAATTTAGCAGAAAGCGCAGATAAGTTAGTTTTAATTTCCGTTAACGAAGTTGACTTTCGCATCACCCAAGATGAAATTGTTTTAAAAACATCCACAATCTGGGGAACCGAAAATCAATCTAAAGTCGGCGGATTTGCAAACAATTTGCGAAGCCTTTACCAGCGCAAAGCAAATTCGGAATCGGAGATTGAGCGTTTAATTTATTCAAACACGGAAATCTCCGTCAGCAAAGATCAAATTTTCATCGTCACTCGTTTGCCCCGCGCGGCTCTCGATCCGCATTTAAAGGCGGACGAGAAGGCAAATTGAGTTTGGGCTTTTCTGCGAAAAATTCCAATCAACAAAAGCCGCGCATCTTTCATCTAATTTACTTCCCGTAAAGCCAAATCTTTAATAATGTCGCATTTCGAGCAATGCTGTGTGCGCCGGCGCGTTTTATTTTTCGCGTTTTTAATAAAAATAACGCAGAGATTTTCAGAGGATTTATATGAGTTCAATTGACAAAGTTTTAACTAAGATTTTCGGCAGCAGCAACGAACGCTTTTTGAAAGGCATTCAGCCGACCATTCAACAAATCAACGCTCTTGAGCCTTCGATCAAAGCGTTGTCGGACGAGGAATTACAGGCGAAAACCGCCGAGTTTAAAGAACGCGTCGCCCGCGCCGTCGAAGGAATCGAGGACAAAGACAAACGCAGAGCGCGTGAGCAGGAAATATTAAACGAGATTTTGCCCGAAGCGTTTGCCGTCGTCCGCGAGGCTTCGGTTCGCACAATCGGTTTGCGGCATTTCGACGTGCAGCTTATCGGCGGACTCGTTTTGCATCAAGGCAAAATCGCCGAGATGAAAACCGGCGAAGGCAAAACGCTCGTTTCGACTTTGCCCGCATATCTTAATGCTTTGACCGGGCGCGGCGTTCACATCGTCACGGTCAACGATTATCTCGCTTCGCGCGACGCCGAATGGATGGGCAGAATTCACAAGTTTTTGGGTTTGACGGTCGGCGTAATTCAAAACGATTTGAATGATTTCGAGCGCAAAGAAGCCTACAATTCCGATATTACTTACGGAACGAACAACGAATTCGGCTTCGATTATCTGCGCGACAATATGAAATTCGACATCGCCTCGTGCGTCCAGCGCGATTATTATTATGCGATTGTTGACGAAGTTGATTCGATTTTGATTGACGAAGCCAGAACGCCTTTGATTATTTCCGGCGCATCGGACGAAGCGACCGACAAATATTATTTGGCGAATGAAATCATCCCGAAATTGGTCAAAGGCGAAAAGAACGAAGAAACCAAAGAGACGACCGGCGATTATCTCGTTGACGAGAAAAATCACACCGCCGTTTTGACCGAACAGGGCGTCAACAAAGCCGAAAAACTTCTCGCCGTCGGAAATCTTTACGACCCGAACAATATCGAAATGCTTCACTGCGTCGAACAGGCTCTGAAAGCGCACACGCTTTATCGCAACGACCATCATTACATCGTCAAAGAAGGCGAAGTCGTGATCGTTGACGAATTTACCGGACGCTTGATGAACGGTCGGCGCTGGTCTGACGGCTTGCACCAGGCGGTCGAAGCAAAAGAAGGAGTTAAAATCGAGCGCGAAAACCAGACTTTGGCGACGGTTACGCTGCAAAATTATTTCCGTATGTACGAGAAATTGAGCGGTATGACCGGAACGGCGAAAACCGAAGAAGCCGAATTTCTGGCGACATACAAAATTGATGTCGTCACGGTTCCGACGCACCGCAATATGATTCGCAAAGATATGTCCGACTTGATTTATCGCACGCTACCCGAAAAATGGGAAGCGATTGCCGAAGAAGTTAAGGCGCGGCACGAAAAAGGTCAGCCCGTTCTGGTAGGTACGGTTTCGGTTGAAAACTCCGAGCGGATTTCAGCCCAGCTAACCAAAATGGGAATCAAGCACAACGTTTTGAACGCCAAATATCACGACCGTGAAGCCGAAATCGTCGCCCAAGCCGGACGCAAAGCGGCGGTCACGATTGCGACCAACATGGCTGGGCGCGGAACTGACATTCTTCTTGGCGGAAACCTCGAATTCTTGGCGAAAGAATCTCTGAAACATCAGGAAATCAATCCCGACGAGGCGACGCCGGAACAGCTCAAAGCCGAAGAAGAAAAAATCAAACCTGTTGTCCAAGCCGAACACGAAGAAGTCGTAGCGCTCGGCGGTCTGCACATCATCGGCACGGAACGCCACGAATCGCGCCGGATTGACAATCAGCTTCGCGGACGCGCCGGACGCCAGGGCGATCCGGGTTCATCGCAGTTTATCATCTCGCTCGAAGACGATTTGATGCGCATTTTCGCGGGCGACAAAGTGCGCGCGATGATGGAATGGCTCGGAATGGAAAAAGGCGTCGCCATCGAATCGAAAACCGTCACGAAACGAATTGAAGCCGCGCAGAAGAACGTTGAAGGTCGTAACTTTGAAACGCGCAAGCACGTTCTCCAATACGACGACGTGATGAACAAGCAGCGCTCCACGATTTACGGACTTCGCCGCCAGCTTCTCGAACAGCCGGACAACCGCGCGTTTCTCGTCGGCGAAACGGGAGTCGCGCGCGATTTGCTGCACGACATTACCGCGCAGCATCTCAACGGTCGCCCGGATGAATGGGACATCACCGGCTATGCGGTCGAAATGCAGGACGTTTACGATTTTGATCCGATTGAACAGGGTATTGATATTGAAGGCAGATTGCCCGGAGACATCGAAGCAGAGATTTGGGAAATCTTAAAAACCAGATACGCCGAAAAAGAAGAGCAGGTCGGACCCGAATCAATGCGCGCTTACGAGCGTTACATAATGCTCGAAATCATTGACAATCAATGGAAAGACCACCTGCTTTCGATTGACCATCTGAAACAAGGTATCGGGCTGGTCGGCTACGGGCAAAAAGACCCGGTCGTCGAATACAAAAAAGAGAGTTTCGATATGTTTCAGGCGATGCTCGACCGCATTGACACGCTGACCGTTCGCGCCCTCTTCCACCTGCAAATCGTCACGCAGCAGGAAGCGGAAGAAGTCGAAGCCGAACGCCAGCGACGCCGCGAACGCGCTCGCCGCCGCAACGCTACGGCAATGACTTTCACCGGAGCAAATGCGACGGCAACCGTAGCGGGCGAAGAAGCCGCCAAAGCGACGCCTTTCCGCCGCAGTCAACCGAAGGTCAAACCGAACGATCCGTGCTATTGCGGTTCGGGCAAGAAATTCAAAAAATGCCACGGCGTCGGCGTTTGATAAAGAAAAGGCGGAAGGTTGATGGCTTTCCGCCTTTTCTTCTTGATTTTAGGTTGCGAAAGTTTTATTACTAAATTGCAGTTGTGGAGATTGGTTATGACGAAAAGAGTTATCAAAGAGGTTTCTGTTGCGGGCAAAATTTCGCGGAAAAAGATTGCATCGGTAGTTAGCGCGGTTCACGTCACGGCATCGTCAAGTGGCGCCTGGCAGGTGAGAAAAGCAGGAAAAGACCGCATTACCGCAAACTTCCCTTCCAAAGAAGCGGCTGTCGAATATGCTCGCGGTGTCAGCGCGAAAAGAGGCGTTGATTTGATTGTCCACGATAATGGAAAGGCAAAAACCGTAAATAATCTTGGTTACTCATCATTAAAAGATCTGAAGCCCGTCGAATAATTAATGAGCAATCCGAGTTATGAGGAAAGCGTATTTATAAATTGTCCATTTGACGAAGACTATTATCCACTTTTTGAAGCCATAATTTTTACTATTCACGATTGCGGTTTTATTGCTCGCTGTTCAAAAGAAATAAATGATTCAAGCCAAGTCAGGGTTGAAAAACTCTTCCAAATGATTGGCGACTGCAAATACGGCATCCACGATATTTCCCGCACGCAATTGGACGCAGAAAACAATCTTCCAAGATTTAATATGCCGTTAGAACTGGGTTATTTTTTGGGAGCAAAGAAATTTGGAGCAAAAAAACAAAAAGAAAAACTTTGTTTGATATTGGACGTAGAACAGTTTCGCTATCAAAAATTTTGTTCGGACATCGCGGGACAAGATATTTCTTCTCACGAAAACAGCATAAACAAAATTATTAAAAGAGTAAGGGATTGGCTAAATGATTCGGTAACTGATGTGAGAATACCGAGTGGAACCAAAATAGCCGAACGGTACCGTCTGTTTGAAAATGATTTGCCGTTGTACTGCGAAACTTTTAGAAAAGATAGAACGGAGCTAACTTTTGTTGATTTTAGAAATCTAGTTATTGCTTGGCTTAAAGACAACGCTTAACGTGAATAATCTAAAACCTAACGAAACTTAATATGCATAACGGCGATTTCGGGCAAGAAATTCAAAAAATGCCACGGCGTCGGCGTTTAATTGTTTGTATTAACTTGTAATTTGCGCAAACGGGCAGAGTGAGCTTATCATTCTGCCCGTTTTACTTTTGTCCTCAAAAATTATTACGCTTGGCGATTTCAAATCAAAATTTGCTGAAATAAATTTTAATTAAACTCGGTGGTTTTGACTTTTTTGTTCGCAGCTTGACAACCGAGATGTTTGCGACAAGCATCAACCAAAACGGGAACTTTAAAAACGGTAAACGTTTTTTTACGTTTCAATTGCCGAAAGTCGTTTATTTTCGAGTTTTTCGCGCGCCCTTGTTCTCCCCGAAAAAAGCGGCGAAAAATTTTTATAACCGTTCATTTTCGTCGTACACTTATTAACAGCTTTTTTGTTTGACAGGAGAAAGACCTTTGTTTGAAGCGCTGCTCGAATCGCTTAACCGCATCGTCACGCTGCGAAGTCTGATAGATTTCGCGGTGGTCTTTCTGCTGGTTTATGTTTTGCTGCGGCTGGTGCGCGGAACTCGCGCCGCGCCAATGGCGGCGGGGATGGTTTCGCTCGGATTGCTTTACTGGATTGCTGCAACGCAGGATCTGCCGACGCTTGAATTCGTTTTGCGCGGAGCTGTATTTTACGTCGGCGTCGCAGTCATAGTTCTTTTTCAATCGGAAATTCGGCAGGCGCTGATTTATTTCGGCAACCGCATTCAATCGCCGATCAAACGCCGCCAGCAAGGGCAACTGGGCGAAACGATTTACGACGAAATCGTGCTCGCCGCAGCTTCGCTCGCTTCGACGAAAACCGGAGCATTGATGGTTTTGGAGCGCGGCGTTGGGTTGAGAAATTTTATTGACGCGGGCGTGCAGCTCGACGCCCGACTCGGCTATGACATTCTGGTCACGATTTTTAATACGAACACGCCGCTGCACGACGGCGCGGCGATTATTCAAAACGAGCGCATTGCCGCCGCAGCCTGCTTTTTGCCTTTGACGCAAAATCCGCGTCTCTCGAAAGACACGGGAACGCGACATCGCGCGGCAATCGGAATCACCGAAGACACCGACGCCGTAGCGGTCGTCGTTTCGGAAGAAACCGGAATCATCTCGTTTGTCGAAGGCGGCGCGATCAAACGCAATTTGGACACGACGCTTTTGCGCCGTTTGCTGCTCGCCGCAATGGACATTCAAGTCGTCGAACGCCGCCGCGAACGCACCAAGACGATGAAAGAAACCGAAACCGAGATTACTCTCGGTTAGTTCAAAGTTCAAAGTTCAAGGTTCAAAGTCAAAACTAACCTTGAACTTTGAACTTTGAACTTTGAACTTTGAACTTTGATGACTTTTTCCAGAGAAAGAATTTTCCCGACTGAAGAACGACAGCAAATTTTAAAAGGCTGGCTGCGCACCATTTTTCTGGAAGATTGGATGACAAAGCTGATTGCCTTGTTTATCACGCTCGTGATTTGGTACGGCGTGACGGGCAGGCGCGCGCCGACAACGGTGCGGATGCGGAGCGTGCATCTCAGTTTTCGCGTTCCTTCCGATACGGAAATCAGCAACGAGCCGGTGGACGAAGTTGAAATCACCGTGACCGGCGACAAAACCCGGCTCGACCGTCTTAATCCGCGCGATTTATCGGTTGTCGTGGATTTGAGCGGTTATAAAACCGGCGATCTGGTCGTTCAATTAAGACCTGAAACGGTTAATCTGGAACTGCCGACCGGCGTTAGATTGGAAGAAATCGAGCCGAATAAAATTGCGCTGAGGCTTGAAACCCGGATAGAAAAAACGGTCGAAGTGCGTCCGGTTTTCAGCAATCAACCGCCCGAAGGCTACGAGCTTTACAGCACGATTGTTACCCCGACGCGCGTTCGAGTGCGCGGCGCGGCGTCGCACGTCGAGGCGCTCGACCGTATTTCGACCGAGAAAATAAATCTCGAAAATTTAACCGGCGACACCATTATGCGGCAAGTCACGGTTGACCTTCTCGACCCGAAAGTAACCGTTCTTGACGCGGTGGTTGACGTTGCTTTAAAAATCGGCGAGCAGCGCGAAGAAAAAAGCTTTGCCGGAGTTGCGGTCAGAGAAACAAACGGCGCTCGCGCTTTGCCCGAAACCGCAACCGTCACGCTCTACGGCGCGCGCTCGGCGCTGGAGCAAATCAGACCCGAAGATTTGTTAATTCAATTAACAATCGAGCAGGACGGCTCGATCACGCCGAATCTCGTTTTGCCGTCGGAAATGGCGGGCAAAGTCGAGACTCGCTCGATCAAGCCAGCCGGTTTTTCCATTGCTAAATAGAGAAACTGAGCGCAAAAGATAAAAACAGGCGCTCACGGATTGACGGCTCCGCCGGTTGTGTAAGGCGAAATCGCTGCGAAAAATAGCGCCGCCGTTAATGCAATAAGCACCAAAATCGTGACCACAATCATTGCCAATACGGTCAGGTTCCAATCTCTTTGCAGTTGCCTCGCGCTTCTATTTCCTTCGGGTTGTCTTAAAGTAACTTCTTTTGCCATTTCAAACTCCTTTTTAGTTCTGAAATTTTAAAACAATTTACTCGGCTTTGTCCGCACGGCATTTAAACTTTTGATAAGAAAATAAAAAACGCGCGTAATGCAGGTGATGAAACCTGCATTACGCGCGTTTTTTTATCTAACTGAGTTTTTTTAACTTTGCAAAGACAGCCGCTTGATTGTTTCCAGCAAAAGCGTGTCCTGATACGGTTTCGTGATGTATTCGGCGACGCCCATTTCGAGAGCTTTGCGGCGGTGTTTTTCGCCCGCGCGCGAAGTTATCATCACAACCGGAATTTGTCTGAGCGCGTTTTGCTGCGCCAGCGCGGCGACAAATTCGTAACCGTCCATTCTCGGCATTTCAACGTCCGACAAAATAACATCCGGCATCTGCGCGGAGTTTTGCAGCATTTCGAGAGCTTCGATTCCGTCTTTCGCGGCAATCGCCTGCCAGCCGGTTTTCGCAATCAAATTTGTCATCACGCGCCGAACGCTCGTGCTGTCGTCAACAATCATCACGCTCAGGCGCTCGGATTTGGCGATGACTTTTTCTACGGCTGCTTTCTGGACGGCGATTTGTTTGGCGCTGCGATTAATCAGACCGAACAAATCCAAAATCGGAATCACCGTTCCGTCACCCAACACCGTTGCGCCGAGCAGACCGCGCACGCGCCGCAGCAAACTGTCGAACGGTTTGATCACGATTTCGCATGCGTCGAGCGTTCTGTCAAAAGTTAAAGCAACGGTGTTTTCATCGCTGTTGAGAATGATGGTCGGAATCCGCTCCGATTCTCTTTCAATCGGTTCGGGCAAATTGAGCAAACGGTTAAGCGAATAATGTTGATACGATTTTCCGTTGAAATTAAGAATTTTGCCCGTATCGGTTTCTTCAAATTCTTCAGCAGTCGTTTCGGTTAATTGCCGAATCGCTCCGACCGGCACTGCAAATGTCGAACCGGAGGATTTGACGAGCAGTGCGCGAGTGACGGCGAGCGACATCGGCAGCCGAATTGTCACAGTCGTGCCTGCGCCCGGTTTTGATTTGATGGCGATTGTGCCTTGCTGACGTTCAACCGATTCGCGCACCGCGTCCATTCCGACGCCGCGCCCTGAAACTTCGCTCACCATTTTCGCGGTCGAAAGACCGGGCAAAAAGACGAGCGCAGCCGTTTCATTGTCGCTTAACTCTTTTGCCGCTGCGGCGTCGAGAAAACTGTTTTCCACGGCTTTTTTCCGCAGCTCGGCGAAATTCAGTCCGCTTCCGTCGTCCGCGACGGTAAAAACAACGTGCATTCCTTCGTGCGCGACCGAGAGCCGGATTGAGCCGCGATTTGGTTTGCCGAGAGCGGCGCGTTCTTCGGGCGATTCGATGCCGTGCGCGATTGAGTTGCGGAGAAGGTGAAGCAGCGGTTCGGCGAGCGAATCGAGAACCTGCGTGTCAAGCTCTGTTTCGCCGCCTTCGAGCAGAAAATCGGCTAGCTTGTTTTCCTGTTCAGCGGTCACGCGAACTGTTCGTTCGAGGCGGGCGGCGAGCGTGTTGAGCGGAACCATTCTGAGCCGCATTAAACGTTCCTGAATTTCTTCGGTCGTTCGACGCTGGCGCGAAAGTACGAGTTCGGCATTTCCGATTAAATCTTCGAGTTCCGAGTTGATGCCGGAAGCGTCGCTCGCGGTTTCCGCCAGCTCGCGCGTTAATTGATGAAACTCTGTATAGCGGTCGAATTCCAGCGAGTCGAAACCGTGTTTTGTTTCGTCTTCAAAATCAGAACCGGAAACCGCCGGAGCGGGAAGGAAATTTGACGAAAAGTCGTTCGCCGGACTTCCGCCACGCGAAAAAGCGTTGATTTCGTAATCGGTTTCGAGTTTGCCGGAAATGCGTTTGAGGCGGCGGGTGTTGCGGTTCATTTCCGCAAGCTGCGATTCGATTTGTGAGAGCCGCTGTTCGAGCGCGTTGCGGCTGATGATCGTTTCGCCGACGAGCTTAACCAGCTCGTCGAGGCGGTCAAGCCCGACGCGCACGACGGCTTTCTTTAACGCTGAAGTATGATTGCCGAAGGCTGAAGCGTCTTCGTTTCCAGCTTCGTTTTCAATTGCTGCGCCGTGTTCCGCAGACGTTGTCGGCATTGTTTCCGGCGACGCGAGATGTTTGTTTTCAAATTCGAGATTGTTTGATTTTTCATATTCTTGTTCATAGCTTTTTGCGGGGAGCAGATTTCGAGTTTGAGCGTCCGGCGCTTGTCGGGAGAGAGTTTGATTAAAGCGCGCGAAAAGACGTTCGATTTCGGTTTTTTGTGAAAATTCGCTCGCGCCTCGTGTCAGGCTTTCGAGCAAATCACTCGTTTGTAGGATGAGCGCAGTTGTTTCGTGGTTGCTGTCAATGCGATTTTCGGCGAGAGAATCGAGCAAATCTTCGAGCCGGTGAGCGACGCGCGCAACCGCGCGGAAACCGCAAACGGCGGCTGCGCCTTTTAAAGTATGCGAGCTGCGGCGGATTTCTGAGAGCGCGTCGGCGTTTTGCGGATGTTGTTCTAGAGCTTTGACGTTTTCGCCGATGTTTTGCAGCAAATCCGCGGCTTCGTCCGAAAAAACTTCGAGCATTTCCGGGTCAAGCTCGGCATTGTCAAATTCATCGGAAATTTCTTCGGCGGCGCGGATTGATTCGCGCGCCATTTCTTCCTCAAGCGCGGCTAAATCGCCGAACGAATTAATAATCTGCTTGTTTGTTTCGGCGACGAGCGCCGACACGGTTTCTCCGAGCGCAATTTCAAGCGCGTCAACATCCCAAGCGAGCTGGTTTGCCGCAGTTTCGTCAAGAATCATTTCCCCGCTCGCGCAGGATTCCAAAACCGACTCGATTTTCCCCGCCAGATCGCTTATTTCGTGCATTCCGACCATTAAAGCTGCACCTTTTATCGTGTGCGTGTGGCGAAAAGCGAGCTGCAAATCTTCTGTAGCGGCATCCGGCGAGACACCGCGCCGAATTTCGGGCAAATACGATTGCGCTTCTTCAGTAAAAGCAAACAAAATTGAGCTGTCGAGCGATTCGAGCATAATCCCCTGATCAAAATTTAATTAATTAACGAAATGACCATTGCCGTTCGCAGATACGGCTGGAACGAGATTTTTAGCGTTTTCCGGTGAGAGCTTTTTATCCGCGTTTTCTTTCGCCTGTTGCAGTTTGAAGCTGGAAACCGAACTGCGCAGGCGTTCGGTCGAATTTATCAATCCGCGCACGGAACCGGCATTTGCGCGAGATTCGGCGGAAACGAGTTCGGTAATCGAAGAAATTCGAGTCATCGCGCTCGAAATTTCCTTCGAGTTTTCCGCTTGTTTGACGGCGGTTTGCGTGATGTCGTCAATCAAATCGGCAAGATGAACCGAAACGCGCTCGATTTCCTGCAAAGCTGCTCCGGCTTCGTTCGCCATTTGCGAGCCTTGGACGACTTCCTGAATCGTTTCTTCCATCGCCGCAACGGCTTCGCGCGTTTCGTTTTGAATTGATTTTGTCAGCGCCGCAATGTTTGACAACGCTTCCGCCGAACGTTCGGAAAGCCGTTCGACTTCTTCGGCAACGTTGGCAAAACCTCGTCCTTGCTCGCCTGCGGCGGCTGCCTGCAAGCTCGCGTTCAAAGCCAAAATGCTCGTGCGGTCGGCGAGATCGTCAATCAGACGGACGATTTCATCAATTTCCTGCGAGCGCTCGCCGAGACGTTTGATTCGTTTGGCGGTTTCCTGAACCTGCGAGCGGACGCGGTTCATCGCTTCGATGTTATTGCCGACGGCTTTAGCGCCGTAACGCGCGTTTTCCAGCGCGTTGTTCGATACTTCGAGCGATTCGGTTGCTGCCAGCGAAACCTGCTGAATTGAAGCGGCGATTTTTTCCATTGCCGTCGAGGTGGCGGCGATTTGTTCGGCTTGCATTTCGCTGCCTTCGGAGAGCCGTTCGGTCGTCGCGCGAATTTCGACCGCCGTGTTGCCGACTTCGGCGGTCGCCGCCTGCACGCGGCTGACAATCGAGCGCAGCTCGGAAATCATATAATTAAACGCATCGGCAATCGCTCCGGTAGCTTCCGCCGTGACTTCCGCTTCGACCGTCAAATCACCGTCCGCAACATCCGAAACTTCTTCGAGCAGCTTCATAATCGAAAACTGAAGCCGGTCGCGTTCGGATTTCGTCTGCGCGCCTTCGCGCAAGCTGTCGAGCATATTTTTAAGCGCCGCCGCAAAAAGGTCGTTTTCCGAACGCGGCGTCGGAGAAACCAGCAAATTTCCGGCGGCAATCTGGTCGGCGGCGTTTGTCGCGTGTCGCAAATAGCTGACCGTGTGATTAAGCGCCGCTTCGAGTTCGCCGATTTCGTCTTTTTTGCGCGCCGCAAGCTCGAACGAAAAGTCTCCTTTGGCTAAACGCTGCGCGTCCGCGACCGTTTGTTTCAGCCGCTGTAAATTGTTAAATGCAGAGCGAACGCCCAACAGGCAAAACAAAACGCTCAACATTATTCCGCTGAAAACTACGATGTTCGGCTCGGCAAAATCTCTCACTAAAAGCTGCGCCGGAGGCAGCAGCAAAACCACGGCAGTCGCCAGTAAAACAAAGACTGCGAAAACCATCGGCAAGGCAATTTTGAATGCTAGTTTGTTGGTCATATTCGAGGATTTATCGAAAAATTTAATTAAGCGAAGGCATTGTCGAAGTGTAAGTGTCAACGCCGATTTCTTCCGGCAGCTTGAACGATGCGAGCGAAGTTCTCAGCTCGCGCGCGGAAACGGCGAGGCTCGTCACGGTCGAAGCCGATTGCCGCATTCCGTCGGCGGTTTGTTCGGCAATGCGGGCGATTTCGCCGATTGCGCGGTGAATTGATTCGCTGCCTTCGGCTTGCTGCTGCGAAGCCTCCAAAACGACGTGCGAAAGCTCGGAAAGACGATTTGAAACCGTTTCGATTTCAGCGACAGCGCCCGCGACTTCCGAAGCGATGCGCTCGCCGATGCTGACTTCGCGCAGTGTGTCTTCGATGGCGGCGACGGCTTCGCTGGTTTCGCCCTGAATCGCCTGCGTCAAAGCGGTGATGGCGCGCGTCGCGTCCATAGAGCGTTCGGCGAGTCGTTCGACTTCGCGGGCGACGACGACAAAACCGCGACCTTTTTCGCCTGCGGCGGAAGCCTGAATCGTCGCGTTGAGAGCGAGAATATTGGCGCGGCGCGCCACGTCGTCAATCAATTTAACGATTGAAGTGATTTCTTCCGAACGCTCGCCGAGTTTGCGAATGCGGGCGGCGGTTTCGCTGGCGTGATCGCGCAGACGATTCATCGCCGAAATGTTGGTTTGCACCGCGCCGGTTCCGCGTCGGGCGTTTTCGAGCGCATTATCGGCGACTTTAGCCGAAACTGTGACGCTTTCGGCGATTTTTTGAACGGAAGCGACCATTTGTTCGATTGAAGTCGAAACTTCGGCGAGCTGAACCGATTGCATTTCACTCCGAGTTACCAAATCTTCGGTCGCGGTTTGCACTCGCGTCGCCGATGAATCAACTTCGCGTGTCGTGGTTTGCACCTGACTGATAATGCTGCGAAGCTCTTCGATCATAAAATTAAAAGCGTCGGCAATCGCTCCGGTCATATCGGGCGTGACTTCGGCTTGCGCCCGCAAATCGCCGCTCGCTACGTCGGAAACGTCTCGCAGCAGTTTCATAATCGAATTCTGCAAACGGTCGCGCTCTTCCTGCGACTGCACGAGCCGCAAAGTGCGCGTAATCATATTTTGAAACGAATTGCCGAAACGGTCTGCGGCGGATTTCGGTTCTACTTCGACCGACAAATCGCCGCTTGCGATTTGGTCGGAAGTTTCCGCCATCTCCTGCAAATATGCGGTCATTCGCGCCATCGCGTCCATCAATTTGCCAACCTCGTCGCCGCGCGTTCCGGCAACGACCGTTACGATTTCGCCGCGCGAAACGCGGTCGGAGATTTCCACCGCTTCGTCAAGCGAACGGGTGAATTTCTTGACCGTCAGCCAGGCGAATAATCCGGCTAACAAACCGACGAGCAGAACTGCGCCGAGCGCTGCGTATTTTTCAAACGTCGAAAAGCTGATGCGTCTGGCTAGCAAAATTTCGTTTGATTCGGCAATGTCGCGCCAGAGATTTGCGCCGGAAGTCATCGCGTTTCCGGCTGTCGTATTAAAATGTGAAGTCGAAATGTATTGAAAATCTTCGGCGGTCGCCTGCAAAATCTTTTGCCGCAGCATTCCGCCGAAAATTTCGAGCGTCGTCGAGTGTTTTTTGAGCGTCGCTTCAAAAGCGCGCAGCTCGTCGGCGTTTCCTCGGCGAACCGCTTGCTCGTAATCGGCACGAATATCGGCGGCGTTTGCTTCGAGCAAATTGAGCCAGATGTTCATTTGCAGCTTTTCGTCGGGCGTCGCGGCTTTATTCATTACGATTCGGTCGCCGAGCTGCGTTATCTCCGACATCAATTTGACTTGTTCGGGCAGCCGCACGAGCATCGCGTCAGCCATATAAAAACCCGCAACGTCCTGATCCAAAACCAGATGCGACGAATAACCGACGAGCGAAAACATTTCGAGCGCGTTTTGCATCGCGCGGCGATAAAGCTCCTGATGCGCTTCCGGCGCGGTGCTTGGACGATTAGTTTTCAATTCCTGCCAGGATTTACGCAGTTCGTTAAATTTTTCGGTTGTGCCGAAGTTCTCTCCGTTTTGTTCGGTTTGAGCGTTCAATTCGGCAAACGCTTCGTCAACGCGCGCCGCCGTGTCCGCCAAACCGCCGCGCTCAAACTGCGGAATTGTTTCCAAAATTTTTCTCAGCGGGCGCGAGTAATAATTTCCGGCGCGCTCCTGCTGTGCGAAAGCGATTGATTTGTCTTTTTCCCGCACGAAAAAGAACAAAAGAATAAAAGCCGGGAGGCTCAGCAAAGCTCCCAGCAAAACGAGTTTGTGACGGATTTTAAAATTTCGGAACATAACCGGAAAAAATTAGCGAATCGAGCGAGGCGGTTTCGTTTTGGGAAAGCGAACCGCCTCGGTTTATTTGCGCCGACAAAAATTAGAGTTGGCGGAGTTTCGGCGAGGCGAAAAGTCGTTCGACATCGAGAATATGCAAAAACGTTTCGTTCATTCGGCTGGCGCCTTGAACGCAAAATGCGAACGGTTGATCGGAAAATTCCTGGGCGGAATTGATCTCGCTTTCGCCCAGATAACGGATTTCGCTGACTGCGTCTATGAGCAATCCGACCATCAGATTTTCTTTTTCAGAACGGACGACGAGCATTTTCCGGCGCGCGTCCGGCGCGGCAGCGCTTTTTTCCCACAAACCGCGCAAATCCAAAACGGCGATAACATCGCCGCGCAAATTGGTGATGCCGGAAAACCAGGAAGGCACAAACGGCAAAGCGGAAAACTGCGGTTCGTGACCGATTTCAGCGACCGCCGAAGCCGGAAAAGCGAAATATTCGGCGTCGAGCTTGAAAACTACAAACGGGCTGCGGTCTTCGTTCGTCTGGGCGGCTTCGTCCGCAAACGACGGTTCGGGCAACATTTCAAATGAGGCGTCGGACGCTTTAAACTGCGGAAAATCGGGCTGCCGGTCAAGCTCGCTTAAAAAATCTCTCTGCGGCTCAGGCAGAAACTCTGAAAAATCTTCGGTTTCGGCGGCAAAATTTTCCGGTTCAAAATCCGAAATTGTTTCGTTCGATAAAGTTTCCTGCGACGCAAAATCTTCATCCGTAAATTCCGCCGCTTGTTCTTCGTCGTGCAAAATTTCCGGGAATTCGGTTTCTTCAAAGCTCGGAACAAAAGCAAAGTCGTTTTGACTCGCTTCTTCGTCAGCTTCAACCGGAAAATCGAAATTTGAAGGAGATTCGGCTGCTGAATTTTCTTCAAAAGCGGATTTGCCGAAAAGCTCTTGCGGTGAAAATTCAAATGAAGATTCTTCCGTTTGAGAACAAAACGGGTCATTCAAATGTTCAACGTCGGTTGTTTGCGGCTCATCGCTAAATTGTTGTGTTGAGAGAAATTCTTCGAGCGGTAAAGAATCCCTTTCTCCGGTTACATCATTTGAAAATGCGCCATCCGTTTCGTCGCCGGAAAAATCAAAGCCGGCGGTTTCGGGCAGCAGCTCAAGCTCGTTTTCAAATTCCGGCGCATTTGCCGCAATTTCCTGCGCGATGTCGAGTTCGAGGATGTTTTGCGGATCGCTGAAAGACGTTTCCGGCTCCACCGGCGGCTCTTCGGGTTCGCCGAGCGCCTCGCGTAAATCCCGCAAAATGGATAAATAATCTTCGCCGCCCGCGGACAGCGGCAAAGGCAGTTCGGGATTTACGTCGAGAAATTCTTGATTTTCAAGACGTTCGAGCGTTCTGAGGAGTTCCGGTTCGGTCATAATTTTAAAGAATTAAAAGCGGGAAATTACAGCAATCGTTCGATTGTGTTGACCAGAGTCTGGTCGTCAAACGGTTTGGCGAGATATTCGTCCGCGCCTTGTTTCAAACCCCAGAAGCGGTCGCTGTCCTGATTTTTGCTGCTGATTAATAAAATCTTGATGTCGCGGGTGTCGTCGGCGTTTTTTAGCTGGCGCGCGACTTGAAAGCCGTTTTTCTTCGGCATAATCACGTCGCAAACGACAAGCGAAGGTTGTTCGCTGCGGGCTATTTCCACGGCTTCTTCGCCGTTAACCGCTGAGATTGTTTGATAACCGCGCCGTTCGAGAGCTTTGACGAAAAGCTTCATCTCGGTCGGGCTGTCGTCGGCAATAAGAATTGTTTTGCTCATAATTTAGGGAAAACTTCGGGGAAAGTTTATTTGCAGTAATTTTCTACGGTTTGCAGAAGCGTTTCGGGACCGAAAGGTTTGGTAATGTAGGCGGTCGAGCCAGCCATTCGCCCGCGCACCTTATCGAAAAATCCGTCTTTGCCGGAAATCATCACGACCGGAACTTGTTTTGTAGCCGGGTTTTGCCTGATTAGCTTGCAGAGTTGGAAACCGTCGAGTCGCGGCATCGTCACGTCGAGCAAAATCAAATCTGGTTTTTCCTCGTTGATTTTCGCCAGCGCATCCATTCCGTCCACCGCGACAACCACGTGATGACCGTGTTTTTCGAGCTTTCCGGTAATCAGCTTTCTCACAGTGGGGCTGTCGTCAACGACCATAATCGTCTTGCCCGAAACTGCCGTCTCGTTGTTTAATTCGGGCGCAATTTGGTTGAGTTTTTCAATCCAGCGAGCGACGCGGCGCTGCAAAGTGGCGTCATCGGCGGCAACTTCAGCGGCGTGTTCCAGATGAATCGAGCCTTTTTTGAAGTTTTTTAAATTCAGATAAGCGAAACCCAAATTTAAATGTTCTCCGCCCGATAATTCGCGGAAATTTTGTTCGGCGTGCAGACGCTCGATAAAATTGCGCACAGCATTGTCGTCAACTCCCTCGTGAACGAGCAAATTGTCCGTGTCTTCAAACGAAATAAACGCTTTGCAGGAATTGCAGCGCGCCGCGCCGACCGGATTTGACCAGTCGCAAAACGGACATGCATCAGTTTCTTCGGCGACGAATTTTTCGCGTTCAACGTTTGACTCCGGCATCGCCTGGAGCGAAGCCAATCCTGAAGCCGCTTGCGAGTTATCGGGATTGATTTCGAGCGCGCGGCGAAAACAACGGGCTTTTTCCTCGACGGTTTCGCTCAAAAACGCTTTCAGCAGCCAGGCTTCTTCAAATTCGGCGTCGTATTCCATAATCTCGCCCAAAAAACGAATCGCCCCGGCGCGGTCGCCGGAAACTGCCGCCAGACTGCCTTTTCTCAGCAGGCTGCGCGCCATTTGCCTTTTGGCGGAATGAAACATCGTCTGGGCTTTTTCGTTGTTCGGGTTAAGCCGCAAAATGCGCTGGAGAAAAGCTAGCTTGTCTTCGATGTCATCGGTCGCGGAAGCGAGCCACAGCCAGGCGATTTCGTTGTTTGGCTCATATTCGGTCGCGCGGCGAAAACATTCGGCGGCGGCGCGGCGGTTGTTTTCCTGTATGAGCGTCGCGCCTTCCGTGATTGATTGATTGACGAGCAAGGTGCGGGTTGCTTTTTGCCATTCGAGAGCGCGCTCGTTTTCGGGGTTGAGCGCCAAAACTTTGAGGAGGAAACCGTAAAGCTCGGCGGGCTGCTCGCTGATTGAGGCGAGCCAGAGCCAGACGGTTTCGTTTGTTTCATCGAGGCGGGCGGATTCGAGCAGTAAATTTCTGGCTTCGGCGCGGTTTCCGGCTTTCGCCGCAGAGATTCCGCCGCGCAGCGATTTCATCGCCGCCGGGCGGTTTTCGACGCCGGATTTTTGCCAAACGGCTTGATTGTCTTGTTCGGCAAAGTCAACGTTGACCGCATTTTCGGCGGCGGGGGCAGACGTTGCTTCCAGATTTGAGTTCATAACGTTTTCGAGCGTGCGAGAAGATTAAAAATACAAAAGCGGCAATTCGATTTGCCTTTGCGAAAAAATCGAATCACCAGTTTTTGTTAAAGCACGACGATTGAGCAAAAACGGAGCGAGGAGCGGCGAGGGTAAGTGTGAGTCGGTGAGAAGAGAAGGTGACAAAAAAAGTGAGACGTGTGATGGCAGAAAGTGTCACCTCAGCGGCTAAGCGTTCGGGAAAATATCCGTTTTTGCTAATCGTCATGCTGATTTGAAAGTCATTCGCGGCGACTTTCACCCAGACGTTTAGCAACTAGCAGACCACAACGTAAATCGAGAATTTAAAATTAAGAATTTAAAAACAGAAAACTTCAAATCTGTGACGGATCAACGCCCATCTCGCGCAGCTTTGCTGCCAGACGTTCGGCGCGCTGCTCGGCATTTTCCGCGCGTTCGTTTTCCTGAGCAGCGCGTTCAGCTCCGGTTAAAATCAGATTTCCGTTCGCATCGCACCAGCGAAGCCATTCAGTTTCCTCTTTTTCAAACTCGCCGCGCCACATTTTTAAGCTCACCCCGACTTCAGGCAGCGCAGAATCGTCGCGCAAACGATAGCGCCAGCCGATTGCGCGTTCATAAACTCTTAAATACGGCGCGTCATAAACTTCAAACGGATCGAATGTGACGTAATAACGCACGCCCATTCGCCCGTAACGGCGCATCTTTTCGTCAAATTCGCCGCCGCGCTTGTCGGAAACGATTTCCAAAACGACATCCGGCTCTTTCTCGTGAATCCAGAGACAATACGAACGATTTTCTTTTTCCTTGAGGTCTCCGCCCGTCTCGACATCTATACTCAGAAACATATCCGGGACAATTGCCGGTTGATACGGCGATGTAAAAATGCCGACGTTCGCCGCCGCAATAAACGTGCGCGGTTCATCGGGCGCGTCCTCAAAAGGCGGCGGCTGCCACGAATCATAAAACGGCTCGACAAGAAGCCTCTGCTGTTTTTCGGTAAATCTGTTGTCCACAGGCTCGTCGTCCTCCGTAATCATATTTTGAACAGCCGTTTCCCAATCCGGCGGCAATTCGGCAAGCACAATTTGCGACATTTGTTTCACCTCGTCAGACCTAGCGTTTCGCGTCGGCTAAAATTTTATCACTCTCAAACAAATTTTCGATACGAGAAAAAACGCGAAACCGCGACCGTTTTCTTTATTGTCAATCTGAAGCGAATGCCCCTTAAAGGTGTGTCCGCAAACGTACTGAAACGCCCGGCGAATGATTGAGACAAT
Organism: Pyrinomonadaceae bacterium; assembly: GCA_036387135.1. GTDB lineage: Bacteria > Acidobacteriota > Blastocatellia > Pyrinomonadales > Pyrinomonadaceae > JALZCH01. Next base: position 26,721 of record DASVUH010000048.1, read on the forward strand.
TTTGCTGTATCGAAAAGGGGTTTTGTTATGGAAAGAGGCTATTTTTTGAAGGCTTTGGTCATTTTATCAATCATCTGGCTCGCCGGATGCGCAGGTGGCGGAAGCGGTATTTCGTCAATGAAGCCGAGCGATTTTCTGACGGAAGCTGCCGAAGGCAGTATCGCGGAGATTCAATTGGCAAGTCTGGCGCTGACGCGGACGCAAAACCCGGAGATACGCGCTTTTGCCCAGCAAATGATTACCGACCACGGGAAAGCGAGCGATGAGCTAAAACCGATTGCCGCGAAAAAAAGCGTAACGCTGCCTCTTCAACTGAACTCCGCGCACAAATCTCTCTCCGATAGATTAAGTAAATTGTCGGGCGCGGAATTTGAGCGCGAATACGTCAAGGCGATGGTCGAAGACCACGAAAAAGACGTGAAAGCTTTTCAAACGCAGGTGCAAGCCGGGACGGACGCGGATGTAAAGGAATTTGCGACCAAAACTTTGCCGACGCTCGAACACCATTTGCAGATGGCGCGCGATATGCAGAACAAAATGAAATAGAGGAGAAAACCGATGGCTCAATGCGAGGTTTGCGGAAACGATTATTATTTGTCGTTTGAAGTAATTACGGCGGGCGAGAGCCATACGTTTGATTGTTTCGAGTGCGCGATTCACCGCCTCGCGCCTGTTTGCGTAAATTGCGGATGCAAAGTTATCGGTCACGGAATCGAGGCGAACGCCAGGTTTTTCTGCTGCGCCAATTGCGCGCGGGCAGCGGGCGAAACCGGAATCGTTGACCACGTTTGGGGAAAAGAAAGAGAAACAGCGGAGCAAAATAATGCCGGAAAATAAAACCAAAAAAGAAAAATCGCAGGAAGCCGGTTCATCGGGCAGCGGCGCGAGCGGCAAGACTGCTGAAGGAAACCAAAAACAAGACGGCGGCGGACGCCCATCTTCGAGTGGCGGCGCGACCAAAGGCGGCGGAACAAAGAAAGGTTCATAAAAATGGCTGAACAAGACAACAATCAGGAATTAAGAGTTAAACCGGGCGGCGGCGCGGAAATCGGCGTTGACGCCGGAACAGATCAGGAACAGACGAATCGAAAGCCGAGCAGCGGCGTTTCATCTGCGAGCGGCACTAACACGGACGATCTGCCAAGCGCGAGCGACAGAACCGGTCAAGGCGCTGACGATGCGGAAAGAATGAGCAAAACCGGCAATGCTTTTGCCGGCGAAGTCGGAATGGGAACGGGTGAAAGCACCGGGGCGACCAGAGATTTCGTCACCGCGAATGAAGAAACCCAAAGAAAACGCAATGAAGGAAAATGATGCTGAGTTGCTCAATCAAATTACGAAAAAAAAGTCATAGAAAAGTAAAGAAAGGATAAAAGAAACGAAATCAAATTTGTTACTTCTAAATATTATGGAAAACGAATCGGCAAAAAAGTTGAATGTTGATGTGACGAACGAAGAAACGGGCGAGCGCAAAAAACGCGGCGACGCGGGCGGAAGCGACGGCGATGACACAAACGCCAAAGAAAGTCGAAATTCGCCGGAACTCGGAACGGTTGCAATCTCCGATAATCTGCCGAAAGGCGATCCGTCGAAGGGAAGCCACAATCTCGGATAACGATTGAAAAGCGCAGCAAATTTTAAAACGAAAGGAGTTTGAAAATTATGCGTCAGGAAAGTTACGAAAGATTACAGGAACGTAGTCGGAGAGAATTCGGCGACCGCCGTAATTTTCGCCATGAATCGAATCAACGTGATTTAAATCGCCAGCAAAATCTGATGAGCGGCTCGCGTTCGGATTACGACGACAACGCTCGCGACGACGAGGAGCGCGGCTGGTTCGACAGAGCGACGGATGAAGTTTCTTCGTGGTTCGGCGGCGATGAACGCAACAATCGTAATCGAACGAGAGATGCGCGAGACAGAAATATCAATGAATACGACGGCAATTCTTATCACAGTAATCCGGCGGGATATACGCCGAAAGAGGCAAACCCGTTTTATCCGACGACTAATCGGATTTATGAGCGCGATGCTCCTTCCGAACAGGACGATTTTTCAAACCGGAATTTCCAATCAAATCAAAACCGCAATTTCAATCAATCGCGCGGATTTGCTTCGATAGAAAATCAAAACAACCGACAACCGCAGCAAAATCGCTGGCGCGATTGGCACGACACGCGCGCCGGAGATTTGATGACCAGAAACGTGGCGTCCGTGCATCCGAACGAAACGGTTCAGCGGGCGGCTCGTCTGATGCGCGACGAAGATTGCGGCGCTCTGCCCGTTGTTGACAATCAGGGGCGAATGATCGGAATGATCACCGACCGCGACATTACGGTCAGACTTGTTGCGGACGGAGCCGACCCGCGTTTCGCGCAGGTGCAGGATTGTATGACCGACGAAGTTTTCGCCTGTCACGCCAACGACCCGATTGAAGGCTGCATTCGCTTGATGAAACAACATCAGGTACGCCGAATGCCGATTGTCAACGACCGCAATCAGCTTCTCGGAATCATCAGTCAGGGCGATTTGGTGCGGCACGCCGATATGAACAAATATCAGGGCGAGCGTCACGCTCTGACCGATATGATTGCCGGAGTTTCCGAGCCTTCAAACAGCGCTTATCGCTGATTTTCTTCTCAACCCGGCGACACAAAAATCCCGATTGAAGCTGTACAGCTTCAATCGGGATTTTTGTATGCTAAGACCTAATAAAGAATCAAAGAAATCGCTTTTTATTTCTCTACTATTTAAAGAGATTTTAAAAGCCAGCCGTTCGGGTCAATCGTATATTGCGCGTCTTGGGGCAAAGCTACCGTCGCCGAGTTGTTTGTCATTTCAACTCGCTTTGTTTCGCCGCCGATTTTGACCTCAACGGGCATTGGAAACGGCATATTGTTCGGAGTTTCCCAGCGCAAAACAAGATTGTTCGCTTTTGTCTCCGCAATAAGACGCGGCAAAGCCGGTTGGCGCACATAAAGTTCAAAAAACCAATCCAATTTTTTGCCCGATTGGCGCTCGGCAATTCGGATAAACTCGTCGGTTGTAACGAGTCTGGTTTGTTTGCCGTTCGTCACTTTTTCCATTTCGGGAGTCAGATAAGCCATTCGCCGCAGAGATTTGAAAAACGCGGCGTCGCCGATTAAGGATCGCAGAGAATTTAAAACAAGCGCGCCTTTGCCGTAAATGTCGTTGTCACTGCGGGTATAATCCGGCGGGAGCATATACATTTCGACCGTCGTGCGCGGCTCGCGCGGCGCGACCGGTTTGATGTTTTTCAAAGATTTAATGCGCGACGGAAGGCTTTTGACGAACGATTCTCTGCCTTTTAGCCGTTCTTTATAAAGCGCGTCCATAAAAGACTGGAAACTTTCGTGAATCCAGAAATCGTTCCAATCTTTCGCCGTCACCAGATTTGCCCACCACTCGTGACCAAGCTCGTGAAACATCAAAGTGTCAACGCCGTCCGGGTCGTATTTAAATTCGTTTCCGTAAGCCGTAATTGATTGATGTTCCATTCCGAGATGCGGCGTTTCGGCGATTCCCAATTTATCGGCGCGAAACGGATACGGTCCGAGATATTCTTCAAAAAATCGCACGTAATCTTTGGTTTTGTTAATCAAATCCTGCGCTTTATCGGCGTGTTCGGGCAAAACGTAAAACGCAATCGGAATCATGTCGCCCGCGATTGACTGCATTTTGTCTTCGACCAATTTGTAAGGCGCGACGTTCAAAGCGATGTTGTAATTGCTAATCGGCTGCGAGACAAACCAGTTAAAAGTCTGCGTTCCGTCAGAGTTTTTCACTACCGATTGCAACTTACCGTTCGATGCTGCAACCAGATTGTTCGGAACGGTAAAATGCAGCGAAGTCGTTTCCGGTTTGTCCGAAGGATGATCTTTGACCGGAAACCACAAGTCCGAACCGTCATTCTGAACGGCGGTCGCAAACCAGGGCTGTCCGTCAGCAGTTTTCGACCAGACAAAACCTCCGACCCACGGCGGACGCGCCGCGACTCGCGGTTTTCCGCCGTAAACGACGCGGACATTTACTGTTTCACCCGCTTTTTGCGTTTTTGGAAAAGCAATCCAAATTTGCCCTTCTCTGCGCTCAAAGGTCAGCGTCTGCTGCTTTGCGCCGTTGACTAGCGAAACCGATTCCACTGTAAACGGCGCGTCCAGATCAAGCACGAACTTATCAATCGGATTAACGATTTTCGCGGTTGCCGTCAAAACGCCTTTGATTGATTGTTCCTCAATGTTCGAGCGCAATTCCAAATCGTAAGATTTGATGTCATAAGCGGCTTGCTCCGGCATCAAAACGCCGCCCGAACTCGTAGGGCGAACGCCCAAATCTCTCTGTGCAAAATATTCGGTTGGATTTGCCAGAACAAAAAGAGCAAACAATAAAATGAAAATAACTTTGTTTTTCATAAAGATTTACCTTGCTTCTTCAGCGACAAAAGATTTTTCCGCCGCGTGAATTTCCTGCAATGAGCGAGCGACAAATTTTTCGTCTCGCTGTTTTGCGGCAATCGCTTCGACGAGTGCTTCCGCGCCCGTGATAGTCGTTACGCATGGGACATTGTAACGCAAAGCAGCTTGGCGAATCGCCTGTTCGTCAAAATGCGAGGTTCTGCCCAGAGGTGTGTTGATAATCAAAGCGATGTCGTCGCGCTTGATATAATCAACAATGTTCGGGCGACCTTCGTTGACTTTGAAAACCGATTCGGCGTCGAGTCCCACTTCTTTCAGACGCTGCGCAGTGCCGTAAGTCGCAATCAAATCGAAGCCTAATTTTTTCAATCTGCGCGCGAGAACTACCGCTTGTCCTTTGTCCGAATCGTTGACAGACAAAAAAGCCGTTCCGCCGACCGGCAATTTAACGTTCGCGCCGCTCATCGCTTTGCCGTAAGCCTCGCCGAAAGTTGCGCCGACGCCCATTACTTCGCCCGTAGAATGCATTTCAGGACCTAAAACCGGATCAACGCCGGGAAATTTGGAAAACGGAAAAACCGGAGATTTAACGAAACACAAATTGACGGGCAAAACTTCCGGTAAACCCAGCTCCGCGACGGTTTTGACGCCCGCCATTACGAGCGAAGCGATTGCCGGAAGCGGCACGTTCGTCGCTTTTGAGACAAACGGGACGGTGCGCGACGCGCGCGGATTAACTTCGAGAACGTAAACACGGTCGTCTTTGATGGCAAATTGAATGTTCATCAAACCGACGACGTTTAAAGCCCGCGCCAGAATTCGGGTGTAATGCCGGATCGTTTCGAGATGTTCCTCGGCAATTTTTTGCGGCGGCAAAACCGACGAAGAATCGCCCGAATGAATTCCGGCTTCTTCGATGTGTTCCTGAATTCCGGCAATTACGACCGCCGTTTCGTCCGCTAATGCGTCAACATCGAATTCAGCCGCGCGTTCGAGGAATTTATCAATCAAAATCGGTCTTTGGGGCGAAGCGTCAACCGCAGTTCGCATATATTCGTCCAAACTCTGCTCGTCATAAACTATCGCCATCGCCCGCCCGCCCAAAACATAGCTCGGACGCACAAGAACCGGATAACCGATTTGCTCGGCAATTTTGCGCGCTTCTTCGGGCGAAACGGCTGTGCCGTTCGGCGGCGCGGGAATTTTCAGTTCGTCGAGCAGTGCGCCGAAACGTTTGCGGTCTTCCGCCAGATCAATCGAATCGGGCGAAGTTCCGATTATTGGCACGCCCGCTTCGTGCAGACGGTTGGCGAGATTCAAAGGCGTTTGCCCGCCGAATTGGACGATCACGCCGGTCGGCTTCTCGTTCTCAACGATGTTCATCACGTCTTCAAACGTCAGCGGCTCAAAATACAATCTGTCCGAAGTATCGTAATCGGTCGAGACGGTTTCCGGGTTGCAGTTGACCATAATCGTCTCGAAATCCGCTTTTCGCAAAGCAAACGAAGCGTGGCAGCAACAATAATCAAATTCGATTCCCTGCCCGATGCGATTCGGTCCCGAACCTAAAATCATAATTTTCGGTCGGTCAACCGGATTCGATTCGTCCTCTTCTTCATAAGTGGAATAAAGATACGGTGTAAAAGATTCAAACTCAGCGCCGCAGGTGTCAACCCGCTTGTAAACCGGAATAATGCCCAGACTTTTGCGTCGTTCGCGCACCGCAAGCTCATCGCTTTCGGTTAAAAACGCGATGCGGCGGTCGGACAAACCGTATTCTTTCGCCGTTCGCAAAACTTCAGCAGGAATATCTTCGAGCTTGCGGTCTTCAATCCTGTCCTGGACGCGCATCACGTCTTGGAGCTGTGCCAGAAACCAATGATCAACTTTGGTTAAACGAAAGACTTCTTCAATCGAATAACCGTGCTGTAAAGCGTAGGTGATATAAGAAAATCGCTGCGAATTCGGACGCGCGAGCTTTCGCTGCAAAACGTGATCGGGAACGCCTTTTAAGCGCAAAGGCTTGGTCGCTTCGAGCGAGCGCAAGCCTTTGAAAAGCGCTTCTTTAAAAGTCCGCCCGATTGCCATCACTTCGCCGACCGATTTCATCTGCGTTCCGAGCGAGTCTTCCGCCTGCGGAAATTTCTCAAACGCCCATTTCGGTATTTTCGCCACGACGTAATCAATTGTCGGCTCGAAACTGGCTGGAGTTTTTTTCGTAATGTCGTTCGGAATTTCGTCCAAAGTGTAACCAACTGCTAATTTCGCGGCGATTTTCGCAATCGGAAAGCCCGTCGCTTTTGAAGCCAAAGCGGATGAACGCGAAACGCGCGGATTCATTTCGATGATTCGCACATCGCCGTTTTCCGGGTTGACGGCAAATTGAATGTTAGAGCCGCCGGTTTCGACACCTACTTTGCGGATGCAGGCGATGGACATATCGCGCAGGCGCTGATATTCGACATCCGTCAATGTCTGCGCGGGCGCGACCGTAATCGAATCGCCGGTGTGAACGCCCATCGGATCGAAATTTTCAATCGAGCAGATGATGACGACGTTATCCGCCAGATCGCGCATCACCTCCAGCTCGTATTCTTTCCAGCCCAAGATTGATTCTTCAATCAAAACCTGCGAAATCGGCGAAGCCGCCAAACCGCTGCGAACGATTTCTTCAAATTCTTCCGGGTTAAAAGCGACTCCGCCGCCGGTTCCGCCGAGCGTAAAGCTCGGTCGCACGATTGCCGGATAATCGGTCGTTTCGACAATTTTTTGGGCTTCTTCCCAATTGTGCGCGAAACCGCCTTTCGGGACGGGAATCCCGATTTCTTCCATCGCGGCTTTAAAAAGCTCGCGGTCTTCGCCGACTTTGATGGCTGTGGGATTTGCGCCGATTAGCTGAACGCCGAATCTCTCCAAAACGCCTTGCTCGTAAAGCTCGATTGACAAATTCAAAGCGGTCTGTCCGCCGACGGTCGGCAGCAGAGCGTCGGGGCGTTCTTTTTCAATAATTGCTGCGGCAGATTCGATTGTCAGCGGCTCGACATAAGTTCTGTCAGCCATTTCCGGGTCGGTCATAATCGTCGCCGGATTTGAGTTGATCAAAACGACTTCGTAACCTTCGTCCTTGAGCGCGCGACAGGCTTGCGTGCCGGAATAATCGAATTCCGAAGCCTGACCGATGACAATCGGACCCGAACCGATGATTAATATTTTCTTTATATCCGTTCTTTTTGGCATTTAATAATTGATTTGATAAACGAAAAAAATCTAAACGCATTATACAGAAAGAAAAGAAGTCGGATGAAATGATCGCAAAAAACCGCGCGGCGGACTTGTTCATAAACAAGCCCGCCGCGCGGTTTTTAAAGCAGAGTTTGCTTTAAAACGGCAAACGAATTTTATTTTTTATTTCCTCCACTTTGTTTATGCCCGGAATTTTATTAATCGCGCGGCGTTTTAATTGTTCTGGCGAAACGCTGCCCAGAAACACATTCAAAGCGATAGCCATCGCCGGATTCAGGCGTTTAACCGCGTCCTGATGTTTTTTAGCTTCGCGTTTGTTGCCGCGTCCGGTTTCGACAATCGCCATATTCAAATGCGCGTCGGCGAAATCGTTGTTGATTCTGAGAGCTTCGTTAAAAGCGTTCGCCGCGTTGTTTAAATCGCCTGACAAACGATAAGCCACGCCGAGTCCGTTGTAGCCTTCAGCCCAGCCGGAGCGCATTACAGTTGCCTGCCGGAAATTTTCGATTGCCGAGTCGTATTCGCCGAGCTGCGCCTGCGCGTTGCCGAGATTAAATTTCGCGGCTTCGTTTCTCGAATCGAGTTCAGCGGCTTTTTGCGCCGCTGTTTTCGATTCTTCGAGCTTGCGTCGGGCTTCCTCTTCGTTTTTGTTTTTTGCGTCCTGTTTCGCCGAATTGCTGTAAGTCCAGCTCAAATTCGCGTAAGTCACGGAATCGGGATTTAACTCGGAAGTTTCTTTGAGCGCGTTGACCGAATCCTCCCAGCGATTCGCTTTACCCAGACAATAACCGTATTTTTCAAACACTTCGGCGCGTTCTTCGGCAGGCGCTCCGGTGTTTTGAGCGATAGCTTTTTCGTAAGCGCCGTTGGCGTTGTCGAATTGTTTAAGCTGCCGGTAAGAATCGGCGAGCGCAAGATTGGTTTCAACATCGCCGTTTAAAGCGGCGGCTTGTTTATAAGCGTCGGCTGATTCGGCATAACGCTCGCGGTTGTAATATGCGACGCCCAAGTTGTGCCAGGCATCGGCATAACTCTGATTGATTTCGATAGCTTTGCGATAAGCTCCAATCGCTTCGTCCAATTGATTCAAACGGTCGTAAGATTCGCCCAAATTAAAATACGCTTCGGCGTAATCCGGTTTTAGCTGCGCCGCAAATTTGAACGCCTTGACGGCTTCCGCGTCGCGCTTGGAATTGGCGTAAATCAGCCCGACGTAATTTCTCGTTTCGGCATCGTCAGCGCGCGCCGGAAGAGCTTTGTTCAGATATTCTTCGGCTTTCGGATAATTTTTCGTTTCGTAGTAAAGCACGCCGAGCGGGTAATAAACATCAACGAGCGAAACGTCTAGCTGCAAAGCCTTTTCAAAATTTGCGACGGCTTTTTCGCGCTCGTCCATCGTGTCGTAAACCGCGCCTAGCCCGGTGTAAGCCGCCGTGTTTTGGCGGTCGTGTTTAAGAGCTTCTTCGTAATTGGCGATGGCTTGCGCGGCGTTTCCGGCTTCGGCTGCGCGGTCGCCTTTTGCCGCCAAAGCGTCGCTTAAACCTGAAGCGGCACGCGGATTTTTCGGGCTGACAGCGAGCGCTTTTGTGTATGACTGAATCGCGCCTTCCAAATCCCCTTGCGCGAGCGAGGCGTCGGCTTTCGTCAGCAAAGGTTCGACATTTTTAAGCGAGGGCGGAGCAGTGCGACGATTGGAATTTCCCGTTCGGGCGGTTGTTCCCGAATTGTTTGCGCCGCGCGTTTTAGCTCGATTTTTCGCCAGTGCGGTTTTCAGCCGCGCTTTAATTACGGCGTATTGAGCCGCTTTTTGCCGCCGATTTCTGGCGGAAACATTGTTTTTCCCGAAGGTCTTTCTCGCGTGCGGCGCTTTTCTTCCTTTTCGGAAAACGAAAACGCTGGCGTTGCCGGAAATATCTTCAGCCGCGCCGCCGACCAAATCGCCGTCTGCACGAACCGGCAAAACTCCGCCGAAAGCCAAAACAAATATCAAAGGAAAAATTATAACGCTTTTTAAATTCGGCTTTTTCATCTTGCAAATCTCCAGAACATCTCAAAAATGGAATAAAATCTTATCAAATCCAACTGATTAGACCGAACCGAAAACGATTTATTGCCTAAAAAGATAAAAACCGCTGATTTCATAACGGCTTTTATCTTTTTTCGTTCAAACGAAATTTAAACGGTAACTGTCGTTCCATCGAATTTAGTCAAAGTAAATCCGCTGAAAGGCTCGTTGTAGCAGGCTTTTTGGTCGCGCAAAACGCTGAGGGCGATTGCTTCGCCGAGCTTTAAAGATTCGGTCGCGTCCGAACGCCAGTGAACACCAGCCATATTGCGTCCGAGAGCGACGTTTGAAGCGATTTTGTACAGCTTCCTAAAAATGAGCGGCGGCTTTCATTCGGCGCCGATTCGGACGGAGTTGTATTTTCTGTTTTTTTCATACGGCTGAAGGGGTTTTAAATTGCCGCAAACGACATTCAACGACTTTCTGCTTTAAAAGAATTTAATGGAAACGTGTTGACCGAAGCGGACAAACAAATAAGGTTTTGAAATTAAAACACACGGCTCATTGATAAACAAGCTTCATAATGAGTTTTATTAAAAGAAATCAAAAACCGACAAAGACAGGTTCGGGTTTTAATTCAACCCCGAAAATTTCCCAAACGCGAAATTGAATTTCTTTCGCCAAATCCAAAATATCGGCGGCGTTTGCCGCGTCGCGGTTAACGATTGCGAGCGTGTGATTTGAAGAAATTCCGGCGCGATTGTTTTTCGTATAGCCTTTCTGAAAACCCGCTTTTTCAATCAGCCACGCAGCCGGAATTTTCACCGAATTTTCGCCCGCCGGAAAATGCGGCGGTAGGGATTTGTTTTCAATTAATTTCAAACGAATTGCAGTTTCAGCGATTTGGGCAAATTTCCCGGTTTCGACAACCGGATTTTTAAAAAACGAGCCTGCGCTCTGCGAATTCGGATCGTCAGCAGCGATAACCATTGATTTTGCGCGGCGGATTTGCAAAACGGCGTCGCGCGTTTCTTTTAAATTCGGTTTTTCGAGGGCGAAAAACTGCTGCAAATCTTTGTAGCGAATCGCCGGTTCGCCGTTTGGTTGGAGAACAAAACTAACGGCTAGAACAATGAATCGGTCGCGGTAGGTCGTGTTGAATATGCTTGTCCGATAACTGAAAGCGCAATCGGCATTGGTTAAATCAAAAACTTTCCCGCTCGCGCGTTCCAAAGCTCTGACGCAGACGATTGTTTCCGCAACTTCCTGTCCGTAAGCGCCGACGTTCTGGACGGGCGTTCCGCCGACGCTGCCCGGAATCCCGCTCAAGCATTCGACGCCAGCCAGATTTTCTTCAACGCAAAACCGGACAAATTCGTCCCAATCTTCACCGGCTTGCGCCGTTACGCGCACATTGTTTTCTTCCCGAACGATTTCGACACCGCGATTGGCAATTTTTAAAATCAATCCGTCGAAACCTTTATCGGAAATTAAAATATTGCTGCCTCCGCCCAAAACAAAAACGGGCAAATCGCGTTTTCGCGCAAAATCAACGGCTTCGGCAATTTCATTTTCGTTTTCAGCGCGGACGAAAAAACGCGCCGCGCCGCCGACTTTTAATGTGGTCAGCGGCGCGAGCGCGTAGTTTTCGATTACTTCAAAACCCACGAAAATTACTTGATGCCGCCTTTTCTTTTCACGTCGCGGATAATGGCTGCTAGCTGCTGCGCACGCCCTTTGTCAAGACGGCTGAGTTCTTTCATTTCGTTTTCGGCATCATTGATTTTATCGCTCAAAGCCAGCGAAACGCCCAGATTAAAATGCGCTTCCGGCGACTCCGGTTTCAATTTCAAAGCCTTGCGATATTCCTCAATGGCAAGTTTGTGATCGCCCGCAGTGGCGTAAGCGTAACCGAGATTATTGTTCGCTTCCGCCCAATTTTTTCTTAATTTCAGCGCTTGATTATAGCTCTGAAACGCGGCTTGAAAATCCTTGCTTCGCGCCTGCGCGTTGCCGAGATTGTAATAAGCCGGGGCGAAATTCGGGTTCAAGCGAATCGCTTCCTGCGCGGCTCGTTTCGCTTCTTCAAACAAAGCCGGATTGTTCGTTGAAACGGCGGCGTTGTTATAAGCCCAGGCGAGATTTGTGTAGTCGTCGGCGTTCGGTTCGAGCCGGACGGCTTCTTTGAGCATCTCTACGGCGCGCGTCCAGTTTCTCGTTTTGCCCAAAGCGTAGCCGAAATCGCTGTAAACGTCTCCCTTTTTCATCAGGGGCGCGACAACTTGATATTGGTCAACCGCCTGCGGGTATTTTTCGAGCTGGCGGTAGCTGTCGGCTAAATTAAGCCTGGCTTCGGCGTTCGCGGACTTGATTCGCAAAACTTCCTGAAAGTTTTGGGCGGCTTGATCGTATTGTCGCTTGTTGTAAAGCAATGTTCCCAAATCGAAATATGCTTCGTCGTAATTTTTGTCTGCCTTAATCGCGCTTCGCAGCTCGGCGATTGCGTCGTCCGGGCGATTGTTCTGCGTGTGAATTTTCGCCAGATTGTAATGCGCTGCGGCGTTGTTTTGGTTTAATCGAATCGCCGTCTGAAAAGCGCGGGCGGCTTCTTCCGCACGGTTTTGTTTGAGCAAAACTTCGCCGTAAAGGTTTTGTAAATCGTCGTCGTTTGAATTGATTGCAGCGGCTTTTGCCAGATATTTTTCGGCGTTTGAAAAATCGCCTTTTTCGTAATAAAGCGTGCCGAGCGGCGCATTGATTTCGGTTAAGCTGTCATCGAGCTGCATTGCTTTCAAATACGCTTCGATTGCTTTGTCGTTTTGATCCTGCGCCTCGTAAGCTTCACCGAGAGCCGCATAAACATCCGCATTATTTGGATTAAGCGCGATTGATTGATTAAAGCTCAAGACAGCATTCCGGTAGCTTTTATCCGTGTAAGCGGCGTCGCCTCGAACGGCGAAAACTTTGGCTAAACCGAGCTTGGCGGTTTGATTATCGGGGCTTATCGCGCGGGCTTGGGCATAAAGATTTTCGGCTTCGTCCAAATCTTTATTATTAAAGGCGGTTTCGGCATTTTTGGCATATTCTTCGGCTGATTTTTCTTTGGCTGCGCGCGTTCCGTCCGTTTTTATCGGTTTCGGAGTCGGTCGCGCAGCAACCGGGTTTTTCGGTCGCCGCGTATCGCCGAGCAAATTGCTCTGCTTGACGCGGCGCTCGCGCGCTTCCATTTTTTTCTGGAGCGGGCGCGACTTTACAACCTGAGTGCGAAGAGCGCTTTTCGGCTGGCGCGACGAGGCGCGAAACACAAAAACGCTCGCGCCTTCTGAAATATCTTCACCCGCGCCGACTTGTGCGTGCGCGGTTAAAACCGAGTTGAAAAATAATGAAAAAAGCGAGATCAAGGCTAAAAGAGCGTTCGATTGTTTGCGTTTCATTTGAGATTTCCTTTCTTTAGCGGAGAAAAATCGTTTGTATTTTACTTTGTTTGCGAGCATATAACCAATTCGACAAAGCGTTTTTCGCTATATCGGGACGCGAGCGGTTTCTGATTTTTGCCAAACAAAAACCCCGCTTGGGTTTCGTTTCCGTTTTTTACCCGGTCAAAGTTGTCGGCGACTTCCGTTATCAGGCAAAATCGGTTTGTCGTTAATTTATTTGAGGAATTTTGATGTTCAGAACAAAATTAGTATTTTTCTTTTTATTCGCCGCGCTTGGCGGGCAAATCATCTTCGCGCAAATTGTTTCGCCGCGCGTCCGCACTTTCGATGCGGAGCATTACACGATTCGCACGAGCTTTGACCGAAAAACGAAAACCGTTTTCGGCGAAACGACCGTCGTTGTCAAACCGCTGAAAGACAATTTTCGCACTCTTTCGCTAGACGCCGTTAATTTGCGAGTCGAATCCGTAACGCCCGAAAACTCAGCCAAACCGCTCACGTTTCTAAACAATTCCGGCAAGCTCGATATTACGCTCGATAAAATTTACAACGGAGGCGAAATCGTTTCGGTTCGGATAAAATATCGCGCCGTTAATCCGCGCGCCGGAGTTTATTTTGTCGAACCGCTCAGCAACAACGGCAAACAGATTCGTCCGGCGCAAATCTGGACGCAGGGCGAGCCGGAAGACAATCGAAACTGGTTTCCGTCATACGATTTTCCCGACGACAAAGCGACGACCGAGCAATTTATCACCACGACGAGCGCCGATGAAACGGCAATCGGAAACGGCGAATTAATCGAAGTCAAAAACAATCCGAACAACACGAAAACCTTTCATTATCGAATGAATCAACCGCTCCCGACTTATCTGGTTTCGTTTGTCGTCGGCAAATATCAAAAATTTTCGGATAAATACGGTGCGATTCCGCTCGGATATTTTCTTTATCCAGACCGCCAGGAATCCGAAAAAGTTCTCCCGCTCGCTTATGGGAAAACGCAGAAAATGTTTGCTCTGTTTGAAAAAACGACCGGCGTCAAATTTCCTTTCGCCAAATACGATCAAACTGTCGTCGGCAATTTCGACGCTTTCGCCGGAATGGAAAACGTCACGGCGACGACAATGGCTGATACCGAAATTTACGGCGCGCTCGAACCGGCAAATTTGCGCGACACGGAAAATCTGGTGACACACGAATTGGCGCATTCGTGGTTCGGCAATCTCGTGACCTGCAAAAACTGGTCGGAACTCTGGCTCAACGAAGGTTTTGCGACGTTTATGGAATCGGTTTTTATCGAAAACGAATACGGGAGAGCGGCGTATCTCGAAGAAATGCGAAGCAACGCCGAACAAGCCTTTGCGCAGGAAGACATTAATTTAAAACATCCGCTTGTAAACTTGCGCGCTCGCCCCGATCCGTTGCTGTTCGACTCAATCACTTATAAAAAAGGCGGTTTCGTCGTTCATATGCTCAGAGAAACGGTCGGCGACGAGATGTTCTGGAAATCAATCAACGCTTATTTAAACGCTCACCGATTTGGGAGCGTCGAAACAATTGATTTGCAGCGCGCTTTTGAGCAAACGACGGGCAAAGATTTGAACTGGTTTTTCGAGCAATGGACGCGCAAAGCGGGCTATCCGAAACTGAAAATCGAACCGGCTTACAATCCGGCGGCGCAGCAATTGCGGTTGATTGTCAAACAAACTCAAAAAGCCGATTCGCAAACTCCGGCTTTTTTCCGTCTTTCCGCAGAAGTAGTAATCGAAACGCCTGACGGTACGAAAACCGAACGAATCGAAATGAACCAGCGCGAGCAAACCTTTACGTTTTCCATTCCGAGAACGCCGACGAAAATCGTTTTCGACAAGAACGAGCAGATTTTGAAAAAAGCGGAAATCGAGCCTCTCGCTAATTTTTAAAAATGCGAGCAAAAGTTGCAAAAGCGCGCAAGCAGTAAGGGCGTTTTCTAAAACGCCCTTACTGCTTGCGGGCTTTTGCATTTCATTAATTAATATTATTGTTTGCGATATTTTGCCAACAGATTTTCCCAGGTGCGGACGTTTTGTTGAAATTCGCTCGGACAACGGACTGCACGTGGTTCGGGCAACGTTCCGTCCTTAACCAAAACCTCGTATTTATTCGGATTTGAGCCGAAAAGCTGGCACAGGATGTTGTAAAAACGCTGCTGGTCGAGCGCGTGTTCGTCGTAAAAAGGCAAATCTTTGTTTCCGGTCATTTCCGATTGCATACCGAAAGCCTGTGCGGCAGCAATTGCAGCCCGCGCGCCGCCGCCGGATTCGCCCAATTCTTTGATATTGATATACGAAGAAAGCTTGTCGGCGGCATCTTCCTCGTTTCCGGTGACGGGCAATTGATAAGCGTCAATCAATGCGTGTCCAAGCTCGTGCAGGAAAATAAATTGCAGCGCTTCAGCCATTTTTTGATTCGCTTCTTCCTGACTGTATTTTTGACCGAACAATTTCGAGTAAAACTCCATCATCTCGTAACAAATCGTGATCGAACGCTCCGACGGCTGATAAAATGCGTTAATTTGCCCGCAATCTTTCGTCACGAGCGTGATGTCGTAAGGCAGCGCGAGAGCTTTGTTTAAGTCGCGCGAGGCGCTTTCCAAAATCTTTTCCTGCCGCATTTCCTGATTCAGGCGCTCATACGCCGGATTTTCGACATCAACATACTCGACTTGAAAATCACCTTTATCTTCTTCGGTGCTGCGCTTTGTCGTCGTTGTCTGCGTGTTGGCTTTGGTGCGTCCTTTATTGGTTTGCTTGCCGGTTGTATTTGTTTGTGATTGCGGCGCATTGGTTAAATTTTTGCCGCGATTGCGGTCGTCATCGCCGAGATTCGAGCAGATACAGCCGAATCCGAAAATCAACATCACAAAAATCATTAATAAATTAAAAGCGTTTTGACGCATCGAAAGGGGAAGTTTTGACATATTTGATTTGATACCTTTTGCAAATAGAAAAAATAGAAATGACGCGCCAAATTTTACCGCAGAAACCGCAGGTGTCAAATTAAAACCGAACGTTTTATGATATTCTCGAAAACGATATGGCAAAAGAAAATTCATTCGATATAGTCTCGAAGGTTGACTATGCAGAGGTCACGAACGCGATCAACCAAACGACCAAAGAAGTCGGTCAACGCTTTGATTTTAAAGGCAGTCGCGCCACAGTCGAGCTTGAAGACAAAGACCTGGTTTTATCAGCCGAAGACGAAACCAAGCTGCGAAATATGAACGACGTTTTGCAGAGCAAATTGGTCAAAAGAAATGTTCCGCTGAAGGCTCTGACTTACGAAAAGATCGAACCCGCAGCAGGCAGTTCCGTGCGCCAGCGCGTCAAAATTCAGCAAGGAATTCCGGGCGACAAAGCCAAAGAAATCGTCAAATTTATCAAAGACGCAAAACTCAAAGTGCAAGCCGCGATTCAAGGCGACGTGGTTCGCATTTCGGGCAAAGACCGCGACACTTTGCAGGAAGTCATCGCCGCTTTGAAAAAACAGGATTTCGGAATTGATATGCAGTTTGATAATTATCGCTCGAACTAACAATGCAATAAAGAGAAATGTTCAACTCAACAAAATCAATCTTGTTATTGATATTTCTTGTTGCTATTAGCACAAGCGGCTGTTATTTAATGCCGGTTCAAGTTGAAGGAGCTGCAATGATGCCGGCGCTTAAAAACGGCGATAGAATTTTTGTTGATAGAAGTGTTAACAATTTAAAGCGCGGAGATATTGTTGTTTTCCGGTTTCCGAAAAATCAAGAACAGAGTTTCGTCAAAAGAATTGTCGGATTGCCGAACGAGAGCGTCGAAATTCGTCAAGGGAAGATTTTTATTAATGGGAACATTTTAGAAGAACCTTACATTAGTGAGGAATATAATCAAGTAAAAAGTACTCGAAATGTAATACAAATTCCCGACGGAAATTATTTTGTAATGGGAGATAACCGCGATAACTCTTATGATTCGAGAAGTTGGGGAACCGTTCCAAAAAATTTAATTTACGGGGTTTATTACACGACTTATTTAAAATCTGGAAATTAATTTTCTGATATAAATGCAGACATTTTCTCCAACCGCAGCAGCACTTGATCCGCGATTGGCGGCGCGAAGAGTTTTTTCTTTGATTTCCGGCGAATTGGCGCTGGTCGAGCAGGAATTTGAACGACAGGCGCGTTCAAACGTGCAGGTTATCGCCTATCTCGGCGATTATCTGCGGCAATCGGGCGGCAAGCGAGTGCGTCCGGCGCTCAACATTTTGTCGAATTACGCGGTCGGCGGCGACGGTTCAAAACCGAATGCGATCAGATTGGCGACCGTGATGGAGTTTCTGCACACGGCGACATTGGTTCACGACGATATTATTGACAACGCCGACACGCGCCGCAATCGTCCGTCGGTCAACGCCCGTTTCGGCAATCAAACCGCCGTTTTGATGGGCGATTGGCTTTATATGTCGGCGTTTGAGACGAGCCTGCAGGAACGTTCTCTCGAAATCCTCGATATTTTAACTCGGCTGACCAGAAAAATGACCGAAGGCGAGTTGATTCAACTAACGATGCTCGGTCGGACGGACATTTCGGAAAAAGAATATTTCGACGTTTTGCAGCGTAAAACCGCATTTCTGTTTTCGGCGTGTTGCGAAATAGGAGCGATTTTGGGCGGCGCAAACGAACAGCAGCAAATTGCATTGCGCGATTACGGATTGAATCTGGGAACTGCTTTTCAGCTTGCCGATGATTTGCTCGATTTTACTGCGGATAAAGACGTTTTGGGCAAAGCGGCGGGCGCGGATCTGCTGGAAGGAAAATTAACCTTGCCTTTGATTCTGCTTTTGAAAGATAATTCCGAATGGCGCGCCCGGCTTGAACAGGTGATGCATGACGGCGATTACCGGCGCGTCTCCCGCGAAAATTTGTTAAAAGAGCTGGAAACCGGCGGCTCTCTTGAAGCAACCAAAAAAAGAGCGCATTTTTATGCGACCGAAGCGAGACAAAATCTTGACGTTTTGCCCGAATCGAAGTACCGTAATGCTCTCACGGAAATTGCGGCGTATATTGTTGAAAGACAGAAATAAGTCTGGAATGCGGAGTAATTAATTTTTTTGATTCTGCATTCTCAGACTCGGAGTTATGGCGATAGATAATGAAAATTTGATTGCGACGCTTGAGCAGAGCCTGCGGCAAATGCGTCAATCGCGCAGCCAGAAGATGCGCCGCCTTCGTGAAATCGAAGGCGAAGTCGAAGGTTTGCGGCAGGAAATTCAAATGCTCGACGCGAGCGCCAAACAAATCGAGACGACGATGCACAGCTTATTGTTTTCGTCGCGCGGGAATCGCAATGATGTCGTCGGCAATCAAAAATACTCGATGCAGGACGAAATGGCGGATTACGAGATGGACGATTTGGACGAAATGCCGTCGCGCAACTACGGATCGAAATCGCTCTCGCAAAATCCCTACGCAAATTCGCGTTCGGTCGTCCCGATGCGGAATCAAGGCGGCGGCTCAAAGCACGTTACTCCGCCGATTAATCCCGAAACGGAAATTCGCAGCCATCGTTTCGCCGACCGCACCATTACGCAAGCCTGCACAATTTTAATGCGCGAAGCCGGACGCCCGCTTCACGTCAACGAGCTTTATAATCGCCTGCTCGAAAACGGTTTCAACTTCACCGGCAACAACCCGACGATCAGCATTGCGGTTTCTCTAAACCGCAATCGCCGGTTTCGCAAAGTCGCGCCCGGAACTTTCGATCTCGTGATGCGCGACGCTTCACAAGCGGTTTCATAACTCAATTTCACCGCGCTCTAAACGCAGAATTCCCTAAAATCCCGATTTTACGGGCATCAGATTCATTGAAAAAGGCATCTCTTTTGATTATACTTGTTAAGTATAACCGCAAGGATTATCCGTAATTTTATAATTCCGAGGAAAAATAATGTTTAATAAACGCGGAGCAAATCTCATTTGGCTGGCGTTGGTAGTTTTAGCTTGTTTAGCCAGCACCTCAAGCTCAATCGCACAAAATATCCGGCTGCGCGCGCACCGGGACCCGGCGACGGCGAGTTTTTCCACCACAGCGAAATACGCTGACGTTACCGCCGATGGCAACATCGCCGTGATGGGCAGCTATTTTGCGCGCGGTGCCTGGATTTACGATGTTTCAAATCCCGATAACCCGGTTCTCAAATCGCATTACAATCCGGGCAATAACCAGCAATTTCTGGAAGCGGTCGTCGTCGGTAATCGCGCCTATTTCGGTAGCGGAAACAATGGCGGCGGAAACGGCGGCGTTCATATCGTTGACATCACCAATCCGTCGAATCCGGTTCTGCTCGGCAGATCATCTTCCGCTAACGGCGGTTACGACACGATTCACGAAATGTTTGTTGAAGGCAACTATCTCTACATCAACTCAAACACGACGGCGAACCGCATTTTAAAAGTCATCAACGTTTCCAATCCGGCTCAACCGCAGCTTGCCCACGATATTACTCCAAACAATTCCGGCTGGGTTCACGGACTTTTCGTCAAAAACAATCGTCTGTATCTGTCCGGCTTTTCCGGCACGGGTTTGACCGAGATTTACGACGTGACCAATATCGGCACGGAAGCTCCGCTACTGCTCGGTCAGGTCGTTACAGGCGGCAGCACGCACAGCAATTGGGTCAGCGAAGACAACAACTGGATGTTTGTCTGCCGCGAGTTTTTCGACGGCGAATTGCGCGTTTACAACATTTCAAATCCGGCTCAACCACAGATCGTCAAAATCATCAAAGCCGCCGACATCGGCGTCAACGGAATCGCGCCGCACAATCCGGTTGTTAAAGACAACCGCCTTTACGTTTCGTGGTATCAAGCCGGAGTTCAGGTTTTCGACATCACTAATCCGGCGGAGCCGAAGCGAATCGGGCAATACGACACTTATTCGGCTGCTTTGAGCGAAGAAGCCGCGCGCGAAAGCGCAGCCTCTTTGGGCGGCGAGTCCTGGGATGCGGTTTGCGGAGCGCAATCTCTGATCAACAATGTCCCCATGGGCTACGACGGCAACTGGACTGCGTATCCGCTGCTCGGACACGACAGAGTTATCGCTTCCGATCTGGCGACCGGCTTGTACGTTCTTGACGCGAGCAAGATTTCGGCTCCGCGTAAAAACGAGATTACCGATTTCGACGGCGACAGTCGCACCGATTTTTCGAGCTTTAATGCGTCAAACGGTTTGTGGACAATCGAAAGGAGCAACGGCGGTTGGCTTTCCAGCACGGCTTTTGGTGCAAACGGCGATCAGATGCGCCCCGGCGATTACGATGGCGACGGAAAATCGGACCTCGCGGTTACGCGCGTTACCAACGGCTCTCTTTACTGGTATGTTTTAAACAGCAGCACCAACGCTTTCCGCGGCGAACAATTCGGTTCGGCGGGAGATATTCCGGTTTCAGCCGATTACGACAAAGACGGACGGACGGATTTAGCCGTTTTCCGCCCGTCAAACGGCTCCTGGTACATTCAGCAAACCACGCTCGGATTTAAAGGCTTTCAATGGGGAGCGAACGGCGACCAGCCCGTCACCGGCGATTTTGACGCCGACGGCAAAACCGACCTTGCAGTCGTGCGCGCGGTTAACGGTTTTAAATATTGGTATGTTTTGCCAAGCTCGCAGAACAGTTTGCAAGCAACGCAGTTCGGTGTTGCGACGGATAAAACCGTAATCGGCGATTTCGACGGCGATTTTAAAACCGATTTTGCGGTTTTTCGTCCAGGCAACGGCTCTTGGTACATCCAAAACAGCCGTACCAATCAGATGACTTCGATTCAATTCGGCGTTGCGGAAGACGTTCCGATTCCGGCTGATTACGACGCCGACGGCAAAGCCGACATCGCCGTTTTCCGCCCGTCAACCAACGGCTGGTACGGTTTAAAATCAACTGACGGCTCGTTTTTCGCCCGCGCCTTCGGAGCGAGCGGCGAGCTTCCCGCGCCTTCGGCAATGCAGCCGCGCTAAAACAAAGCAGAATCAAACGGGAAAAAGGCAAAAGGTTAAAATATCTTTTGCCTTTTTCTTTTTGTCTTTATAATCGGATTATGGATTTCACATTGACCGAAGAGCAGCAAATGGCGCAGACCGCCGTGCGCGAATTTGCGAGCAAAGAAATCGCGCCTCGCGCCCGCGAGTACGATGAACAGGAAAAGTTTCCGCGCGAACAGATAAACGGTTTAGCCGAATTAGGGCTTTTGGGAATGATTATCCCCGAAGAATACGGCGGCGCGGGATTCGACACTGTTTCTTACGCGCTCGCGCTCGAAGAAATTGCCAAAGCCGATCCGAGCGTTTGTGTAATTGTCGGCGTGACGAATTCGGTTTGCTGTTTTCCGATTTTAAATTTCGGGACCGAAGAACAAAAACAAAAATATCTCGCGCCTTTGGCGAAAGGCGAAAAGCTCGGCGCGTTTTGTCTTTCAGAGCCGCAAGCCGGTTCGGACGCGACGAATCTCAAATGCCGCGCGGATTTCAGCGACGGATTTTATATTTTAAACGGCACGAAATCATGGGTTACAAACGGCGGAATCGCCGACGTTTATCTCGTAATGGCGGTGACGGGCGAACAATCGGACGGAAAAAAAGAAATCACGGCGTTTCTGATTGATTGGAACGCGCCGGGTTTAACGCTTTCGTCAATCGAACACAAAATGGGGCAGCGGGCTTCGCAAACAGCCGAGATGAGCTTGTCGGACGTTCGCGTTCCGCAGGAAAACGTGCTGGGGAAAGTCGGTGAAGGAATGCGCGTCGCGCTGTCGAGCCTCGACAACGGCAGAATCGGAATCGCCGCGCTGTCGGTCGGAATCGCGCAAGCCGCGCTTGACGAATCAACCAAATATGCCAAAGACCGCACGGCATTCGGCAAACCGATTGCCGAATTTCAAGCGATTCAATTCAAATTGGCTGATATGGCTGTGCAAACGGAAGCTGCGCGTCTTTTAACGCTGCGTGCGGCGGCGATGAAAGACGCAGGGCACAAACAAACCGGAATTTACGCGGCGCAGGCAAAAGTTTTCGCTTCGGAAACGGCAAACAAGGTCGCGGCGGACGCGGTTCAAATTCACGGCGGCAACGGCTATTCGCGGCATTACGCGGTCGAAAAACTTTACCGCGACGCGCGCATCACGACAATTTACGAAGGCACGAGCGAGATTCAGCGCATCGTAATTTCGAGAGGAATTTTACGGGATTAAAACGAATGAATGATTTTCGGATCAATTTAAACGACACGGAAACGGCGTTTGCCGGCAAAACCAACGCGGAATTAGAGAGAAAGTATTGGTTGTTTCGGATGATGAACTCGCCGCTTTTGACCGACATCGGGACAAAATCTGCGGCGTTCGGTTTGTCGCTTGGCTTGCCGATCAAATTTTTTGTCAAAGAAACCGTTTTCCGGCAATTCTGCGGCGGCGAAACGATTCAGGAATGCGAGCGCGTGATTCAGGAATTGGCGCGTTCAAACATCGGGACAATTCTCGATTATTCGATTGAAGGTAAAAAAGAAGAAGCCGTTTTCGAGCACACCAAAGCCGAGATTTTACGAACAATCAAACGAGCGGCAGGCGATCCGAAATTGCCGTTTTCGGTTTTTAAAATTACCGGAATCATTCGTTTCGACCTTTTGGAAAGAATCGGCGCAGGACGCGATCTTGCAGAGACGGAGCGCGTCGAATGGAATCGGGCGCGCAGCCGCGTCGAGGAAATCTGCCAATCCGCCGCTTCGCTCGATCAGCCGATTTTTATTGACGCCGAAGAAAGTTGGATTCAAGACCCGATTGACGACTTAGTGCGGGAAATGATGATGCTTTTTAATCGAGAAAAGCCGATTGTCTTCAACACGCTGCAAATGTACCGGCACGACCGTTTGGAATTTTTGAAAAAATCTCACGCCGACGCGCGCGCGGGCAATTATCATCTTGCGGTCAAATTCGTGCGCGGCGCTTATATGGAAAAGGAACGCGAGCGAGCGGCAGAAATGAATTATCCATCGCCGATTCAGCCCGATAAAGCATCAACCGACCGCGATTACGACGCTGCAATCGAATATTGCGTCGAAAATGTTGAAGAAATCACTTTCGTCAATGCCACGCATAACGACGAAAGCGTTCAGCTTCTCGTCCGTCTGATGAAAGAAAAGAATTTGCCGAACGACGACCATCGAATTCATTTTTCGCAGCTTTACGGAATGAGCGACAATCTTTCGTACGTTTTGGCGAAAGAAGGCTACAACGTCACGAAATACGTGCCTTACGGTCCGGTCAAAGACGCTTTGCCGTATTTGATTCGCCGCGCAAAGGAAAACACGGCGGTCGTCGGACAAATGAGCCGCGAGCTGGAAATGATTGATCAGGAAATCAAACGCCGAAAATTTGCCAAACAACAGCCCGCGCTTGCTCGTAATCAAGAGAATGAAAATGTTTTGCCCGAAATGCGGAAAAGGTGAGCAGATGCCGGAAAGCTATTGCCGCGCGTGCGGCGAATGGCTGCCGGATTTGGCGAAACGCGGACGAAAGAGCTTTGGCGGCGATTCGCCCGAAGAAAGCCTGAACATTTCGCTTTTTTTGAGCGCGATTAGCTCGATTGTGGCGCTGTTGCTCGGCATCTGGCTTTACGCAGCTTATCTTGGCAGACCCGGCGTTCCCGGAATAATTTATGTGACCGCCGCATTTTTACTGGCAATTGCCGGATGGCAGGCGTCGAATTTTTACATCGGAATAAGGCTAAGTAAAAACCTTGCGCGGAGGCGGAAAGGAAATTTTGCAGACCGCTCAAACGAACTAAACAACGCTTCGCAGGAAAACGCGGCGTTGCCCGCAGCAGACAATTCGCAATTCGTTCGCCCTGTTTCAAGCGTGACCGAAAATACTACCGAGTTTTTAGAAGCGGTTCCCCGCAAGCGAACGGATTCTTAATGCTTCAGAAAATCCGTTTTCAAACAATTGAAAAGCGAAAGTTAAAAAATGATAAGATAAACGCATCGCAACCGTTAAATTTTTCTTGCCGCTCTTTTTATCAGCGGATAATTTTTATGGCGGATTTAACTGCACAAAAACAAAAATTAGAAGTTTCGGGACAGCTTGACGTTTCCGAACGCCCGACCGGGCGCATAAAAAAAGAATTGCGCGGAGTCGTTAATCCAGAACTCGTCCGCATTATTTCGTTTGTCGTGATTACAATTTCGCTCGTCGCTTCGACTCTTTTGTGCATTCTGGCGATTTGGGATTTTACGAAATCCGACGCCATCTGGCGCGCGATTGCGACGTTTATCGTCGTCATTATTTCGACCGCGATTTTCACGGTCGTCAACGAAAAGCTTGGTTAAGAATTTATCTCGCCAAACCTTCCTGCAAAATCTGCGACAACTGCCAGAGCATTTTTAAGCCCGGATTTTCCTGGTTGTAGTGAACAACGGGCATTTCGTCAATGGTAATCGCCATTACAATTCGCCCGCGTCTGGTGTAAATAATTCCGACATCGCTTCTCAAACGGTCGAGCGCGCCGGATTTTGAAGCGACGGGCGTCGTGTCAAGCAGCCCGCGTCCGATTCCGTCGGTGTATTGCTGGCGTCTTAAAATCGCAATCATTTCCGCCGACGCTTGTTTTGAAACGACTTCGCCTTTTTCCATCATTTCAAGCAATCTAGCCATTTCGCGCATCGTCGAAACGCCGATTCCGAACAGACGATTAACGCCTTCGCCCGCAATGCGTGCATCGCCTCCGCCGCCGATTTTTCTCAAAGAGCGAATGTTTGCGAAACCGAGCTGTTCCATTCGCGCGTTAACGGCATCGCTCGTAACCTTATCCAAAATCAGATTTGTCGCCGTGTTGTCGGAAACGACGATCATCAAATTAACGAGCGTTTTTAAATCAACCTCAGTTCCGTCGGAAAACTCTCCGAGAACGCCCGAACCGCTTTGTTTATTTTTCAAAACAAATTTGTCAGTCCATTTCAATTTGCCCGCTTCGACCTCGGCGAAAACTTCGACCATAATCGCCAGCTTGATTGTGCTGGCTGTCCGCACGCGCTCTTCAGCGCGAAATTCATACGTTTTGCCGTTGTCCAGATTTTTGGCGTAAATCCAGGCGCTGCCTTGAAAATCAGCGAGCGCGGTTTTGATTTGCTCGTCCAATGTTTGCGGCTGCGCAATAGAAGAAATCGTTTTAATTTCCGTTTTGGGTGCAGATTTAGCCGTCTTTCGCTGGGCTGAAATTGTAAAAGGCAGCGTAAAAAACAAAATCGAACAGACGAGGCGATTCAACAATTTAATTTTCATTTGGTGATAATTCGGAAACCTTTTTCGTCTCGGAAAATATAAAACAATGCCGATTGTTTTTGCGCCCGATTTTATTTCGGAACGTCGAGCGCGGGGTTGCGGCTGAAAAATCCGCCGGGAATCATTTTGAAACCGACATGCGTGACCGGCATTACAGCCCATTCTTCAGGTCGCGGGATATGTGTGACGCCCAGAGTGTACCAGACGACGACATCCGTATTTTCAATAGTTTCGCCGTTTGCGGCAAACTGCGGCAAGCCTTCGCCGCCGCGACTCTGATTCGGATAAACTCCGGCGGCGTTCGTTTCGAGCGGGTTGTAGCGCGTCGCCCAGAAATGATTGTTGATAAATCCGGCGCGTTTTCTAACAGAAGATTCGGGCGCGATATACGGAAGCGAATTTGCGCCGGGAACTAAAATGTAACTTGTGCTGTGTCCGAGCGAATTTTTCGCGGTCTGATTATTCACCGCCCAGACGCGCGACGCCTGCATATCCATTTTGCGCTGCGCGTCGCGTTCGGTCTTAAAAACACTTTCGCGCATTACAAAACCGTTCAGATAAGGATTATTCGCTCCCGCCGGCATCGCCGAAGTATTCATTTCCGTAACCGAATTGTTTGTGCCGTCAACATCGAAATCGAGCCGGAAATTGAAAAAATGCTGATGGTGCGGCGCGACTATATATTCGGCGACAAGATGCCCGCTCGTGTCCGAGGAATGCGTCGAACCGTGTTCGTCCGCGCGTTTTTCCTTAACGCCTTTGGCGAGCATAATTCCGGTCAGCGCCAGATCAACTTCGAGCGAGCCGTCCTGTTTAAAAATATAATTTACGGCGTAATCGTAATTGCCGATTGTGGCGATAAAAGACATTACTAATTCTCTGGCGCGGCGCGATTCGTTTTTGCCTGAAACCGTGTCGAAATGTTTCCACAGCAGACCGCCGTCGCGCTCGTAAATCGCTACGGCGCGTTCGAGCGTGTAAGGTTTTCCTTCGTCATCGGCAAAAGCGGCGTCAATCAGCAAAGCGTTTTCCGGCGCATCCAATTTCGGTTCGAGCGGGCTTGCGAGACGCCCGACGCTGTATTCGCCGACATCAAACGCCGCGCGCCAGCGCCAATTCTCATCGGGGTCACCATAAGGCACGACCATTTCCGAAAGCGAAGCGCGATACAAAATCGGTCGCGTTTTTCCGCCGTCTTCATAACCGACGGTGTGCAAAACTAGACCTTCGCGCGGATGCATCGCGTAGCGAAAACGCCATTTTTGCCAGCTTACTTCCTGCCCTTTGATTTGAAAGCTCGCGCCATCGGGCTGTGAAATCATGAGCGGTTTTGGTTTTTCGCGTAATTTGCCGACCGATTTTTCGTCGAAATCCTGACTTGTCTGAGAAATCGGAACGACGCCGGTATCGGTTACGTCCACGACTTTTCCGGTGTTCATATTTACGATTGCGACGACGCCTTCAATCGGTCGCCCGTAATAATTTGCCGAATCGCCTTTGAAATATGAGAGTCCGCGCAAAAGTCTGCCCGTAAATCTATCGGGAACTTGTCCGACCGCCCAGCCGTCAACCGCAACCTGTTCAAAATCCGTAATTCCGCGTTTACGCATCGCCGCCTGCCAGCGCGGATCGGCTTTGACCAATTCCTGGACAACCTCGTACTCGCCTTGAAAAACAAGCGGTTGAACGCCCGGAATTTCCTTCCACGAAACAACGCGGTTTGCGCGTAAATCAACAATCGCCTCGTAAGTTTTGTTCTTTTCCCTGTCCAAAACAATGGCAAAAGCCTCGCGGCGAAATGTCGCGCCGGTTTTAAAGCTTAAAACTTCCGACTTCGGCGGTTCGTTAAGTTGAACGGTTGAAAACAGCGCAGTTTTCGGGAAATTCGGGGCAGCTTGCAGAATTTTGACCGCATTCGCAATTTCTCCCCCAGTTAATGAATCGAGCGGATGTTTAGTTTCGACAGTTTGCGAATTTGCCTTCAAATTCAGCAACGATGCGGACAGGATTATGATTTGAAATAAAATTTTAAGATGTTTTTTTTTCATTTCAGATATACCAATTAAGCGAATGAAGGCAGAACTTGAGAATCATAAATCTTCTTTGCGTCCTTTGCGAAACACTTTGCGCTCTTTGCGGTTTAATTCGGAAAAAACTTAACCGCAAAGGACGCAAAGAATTTTCTAATTTTGACGCTAAACGAAAGAATCGTATCAATTCTGAGTTCGCGGTCGTCCGATCAAACCGATTTGTTCGGGCGGCGGAATCGTTCCGGTTTCGTTATATTGCGCGAGAGCTTCGTTGATTTGTCTGGATTTACCGATCCACATTTGAATCGCGTTGTCGTAACGCTGCAAAACGCTTTCGAGATGCGAAGGCTTGTTTTCCGCCAGATAAAGCTCGCGATATTTTCTTTTCAGTTCAGCCGATTCTTCTCCCGCTTCGCGCAGCCAGTTGTAAATCGCGCCGGAAAACCAACTCAATTTTCTCACGCGACGACGGTCGGACATATTTAAATATCCTTCCCAATAAGTCTGGCTGAGTTGATCTATCAGCGTTAAACGCCGCCCTAAATGATCGAAACGCTCGGCGGCAAACTGCATCGCCGGAATCATTTCTGAATTGCGTTTAGCTTTTGCACCGTTTTTGATTAAATTTTCCTCAACCTCTTCAACCTGCACGCGCAGATTTTTTGCTTTGTCGAGCGACGAAAACGCGCGGCGTTGAAACTGCGGAGTAAACGGGTCTTGCCAGAAAACGGCGTTTTGCGTGATGTTTTGCAAATCGAGCGTTTTGCTCGCCGCGCCTAACGTGCGAATGTTTTTCGTAAAACCGGCGTTTTCCGCGCGGAAAAACGCCCAATCAAATTTCGAGTCGAAATCTTCGATGTTCAAAGGAGCGTTTTCCCAGCCTGCGGCTGCGCCGAGCGCGACGCCGTACCACGTCATCTCAAACAAAGTTTCTCCGTCGTCGTCCCAATTCGTGTTCATTATGCCCAGAGCGCCTGCGGCTTGCCCGTCGCGGACGAAGTTGCGAATGTTGACGGTCGCATTTTCGTTATTCGGAAAAATCAGATTGAAATTCCAAACCGACGGGCAGACAAACTGTTCGAGTCCGGCTTTTTGAAACGGCTCGATGCGGTTTTGATAAGACTCGCGCGCGCCGTATTGCCAGTTCATCACAATCACGTCTTTCGGAATCTCTCCGATTAATTCCGGGTGATTAAGCGCGATGTCGCCCCACATCATCAGACGGCGATTATAAGGTTTCAGAATATCGCGGACGCGGTTGATATGGTTGAAATAAACTTTGCCGACGCCTTTTTCCTTAACTTCCTCGGCGCTCCTGCCTTGTCCGAGTTCAAAGGTTTCGTCAGCGCCGATATGGAAAAACCGCGACGGGAAAATTCGATCAATTTCCTTGTATAAATCAGCGACTAATTTGTAAGAATCTTCTTCCTGCGGCGTCAAAACGTCGCCGTAAGGAATTTCGGCTAGACGATTGTATTTTTCGTATTTTAAAACTTTATGCAGATGCCCGAACGCCTGTTGCTCCGGCACGATTTCGATGTGATATTTTCGGGCGTATTCGACAATTTCTTTGAGTTCGGCGGCGTCGAAACTGCCTTCTTCGGGCGCAAACAGCGGATGCGATTCGCTTTTAAAACTGTGTTCCATATAAAGCGAATGCATATTCATTTTGAAAAACGCGAATGTGCGAATCTGCCGTTTGACGTATTCAACCGTCGGGACAAGCCCGCGAGAAACGTCGTCGGAAAATGCGCGATAACGCATTGTTGGATAATCAACAATCCGCGCGCCCTGCACAAAAGCCATAGCGCCTTCGCCGCGAATCATTTGTTTCAAAGTCTGCAAACCGTAAAAAGTCCCGGCTTCAGTTTTTCCGCCGACGACGATTCGGTCTTTGGTGACAATGAGCGCATAGCCTTCCGCGTTTAAATCGGCGGGAATTTCGAGCTTTGCCCGTTCAAATTCATTTTGAATGCGGCGATTATCGAGCAAACCGATGACAATCCCCCCGCCGCCGATTTTCAGATTGACGCCGGACGTTTTTCCCACGTCCTCAATAAAATCTTCGGCGGCAAAACGGTCGTTTTCCGAGCGCGAATTTGCCAGAGAAATACGCGCGCCGTTTTTGAGCGGAAAATTGTCGTTTGTGGCTTCCGCTTTTTTCGGTTGCGGAATTATTTCGAGCTGTGCGGCAAACACGCAGTTTGCGGCGAGAAATAAAACAATTATGCAAAAGAGTTGACGAATTAAAATTGACACTCTTTTCGTGTAACCGAAAACAAAAGCGGCTGTCAACTGTTTTGAGCTGACAGCCGCTTTTAGATTGAAATTATTCGGCGAATTAAAAATTAATTACCGGCGGATATGCCGGAATCGGTTCCGGCGGTCCGGGAAACGGCTGCGGACTCGGCATCGGATTCGGATCGGGCGTCGGATTTGGATTCGGGTCGGGCATCGGGTCCGGCATTGGATCGGGCATCGGATCGGTCGGCGAAATCGGCGGCTGAATCACCGGCTCGACGTTCGGATTTTCAATTTGTAAATTCATCAAAATATTCTCCTTTT
>DASVUH010000049.1:0-93206 GCA_036387135.1 Pyrinomonadaceae bacterium
GCGATAGTAACCGAAAGCCGAAGACATCACCGTTCTGGTTGTTCCATCGGCGGTCGTTAATCTGACTTGTGCGTTTTTCAACCCGCGACCGTTTGCTATTAAAACTCGTCCCGCCAGATTAACCGAAGCTGCCGTCGCGCCCGTCACAGTAAATGTGCCGTTGGTATTATTTGTCGGAGCGACGCGCGTAGGCTGATTAGGAGTTCCGCTGGCAAATTCAAAGTACGTCGGCGAAGTCGCGTTGTTGGCGGTTACGTTAAAGGTTAACGGCGTAGTGCTTCCGCCGCTGCCGACAACGTCAAAGCGCAATTTTATCAAAGTTCCTGAAGCAGCCGTAATCGGAGGATTACAAGCAGCCGCTAATCTGAGCGTATTAAGAGTCGCGGAGTTCTGGGTAATACCCGCCTCGACCAGGCATCCCTGATTAAATTGGTTAATAGTGCTCAACGTGCCGGAAGTGTCAAAGGGAAATTGGTCCGGCACTACAACGGTGGGATTATATTGTATTTCAATCACATAACCGACAATTTGACCTGTGTTGTTGCTTAAGGTAATTGGAACTTCAACATCCTGGCTGCCGGGTGCGGCGGCGGTATTTGCGGGAAGTGAAATTGACGCCGTTTGCGCTTTCGCTTCGACGCCGAACGAAAGCATAAGCAAAGCAATTGCAAATACTGTGTACGAAAAAAGGGCTTTAATTGACATTTTTATATCTCCTCTGTTGAACCAAACAAAACCTCGAAAATTATGACCTCAAAAACATTTTTTTGCAACATAAATATGGCGTTAAAACATTTCCAGTTAAACTTTTTCTTATTGGGTTTGTTTAATTCAAATGAAAAAGCAATTGAATTGAATTGCTTTTGTTTTCGTTTTTAAACGCTGCATTTAAGGTTGAGCAACGAAATTTAAACCGGATATATCACCCGAAACATTCACGGTTTGCGGCTGAAATCCGAATCGTTTTGAAAAGACTTGAATCGTAACCGACTGTCCTGCCTGTACGTTTGCAAAACGATAATTACCAAAAGCCCCGCTCATCACGGTTTTTGAGGAGCCGTCGGCAGCGGTTAATCGTATTTGTGCGTTTCGCAGCCCGCGATTGTCTGGCGTTAAAACTCGTCCTGCGATTGTTACCGAAGCAATCGGAGCAGAAGAAACAACCGTAAATGAACCATTCGTTACTGTAACCGGCATTGTTCCGCCGTCGCTCTCAAGATTCGGCACTGCATTAGCGCCGCTTCTGACTGTAAACTCCAGAGTCGTCGTACCTGTCGCCGTGTTTGCTGTTCCAGCTACATTAAAACGCAGGTTCAGGAGCGTTCCCGAAGCCGTGATGTTACGGCTGCAGGCAGCCGCCATTCTAAGTGTGGTTCGGTTTCCCGTATTGAATGTGCCGGAGAAAACCTGGCACACCGCGCCGGTGTTTGGATCGCTCAACGTATTCGCCGTGCTAATCGGAAATTCTGCGGCTTGCAGGACATTGGGGTCATACGAAACTTCAATAGTGTAAGCCACAATCGGCGCGCTGGTGCTGTTCAACGTAATAGGAATCGAAACAATGGTGCCGTTTTGTCCCGTCACATTTGTCGGCAATGAAATTTGCGCCTGTTGCTGAGCGGCTTCGGCGTTAACATTAAATTCCGTCTTCGCTGATTGTTCCGACTTGAAAACGGCATTTTCGGTGATAAGAGATTCTCGTGTTTCCTGTTTTTGCCATTCTGCAATCTTCAGCCGTTCTTTCTCATTGCCGGAAATGATTTCCGAACCGGTCGGAGACCAGTTGCCGTTGATTTCGCCGACTAGAACAGCTTCGTAATTTTGATTTGTTATCGGGCTATAAACCGAATTGTAGCTGCGCGGAGCGGGCGAGAATCTCCAATTACCTACATGTCCGGTATTGGCAGTTGTTCCGTTAGCCGCCACATAACGCAGGATTTGCGTGGCGTCAAATGAAGTAACGTCGCCGCTGTTATTGGTATCGGCGGCAAGCTGTTGATTTGCGTTTAAGGCATTTGTGCCGAATCCGCCCGAAGCTACGTGGCGCAGCACAAGCGTCGCATCGTACGAAGTAATGCCGTTGATATTTCCCGCTTTTGAAGGCGTGACGGTATATGACCCGCCGGCGGTTAAATTGTCGAGCAAATAAGAACCGTTCGCGTTCGTCGAAGCAAAGAACGCACCGTTAGCCGAAAGCAACACGTTTGAAACGTATTTCGTGCTTTGCCCGGCTGGCGTGTTGCCGTAGGTCAGTGTTCCCGCGATGCTTGCAACGGCGGGATTTGTAACCGTAATTAAAACGCTCCCTGTTCCGGTCAACCCGCTGTTATCCGTCACAGTTAAAGAAGCCGTAAATGTTCCGGCTGAATAATAAATTTTAGACGGATTTTGAGCCGACGAGCCGGTTCCGTCGCCGAAATTCCAGGCGTAACTGACAATCGAGCCGTCGGGATCATTTGAGCCTGTGCTAAAGAAACTAACGTTTAAAGGCGCAGTCCCGGAACGAGAGCTTGCCGAAACGACGGCGACCGGTGGTTGCGGCTGCGAGCCGCCGCCAGAGCCGAGAGTTCCGGTGATGTTGTATTGTCCGAGGCTGGCGTAATCGGAATAGCCTGCCGAACTATCGTCGCTGGCGTTGCCGACTCCGTCAATCGTCAAATAATAAGTTCCGGCGGAAAGAAATTGATTAAAGCTGGCTGACATTCCCGCCGGGAATGTGGCTGCCAAACTGAAACACGACGGATCGGAAGTCGCTATGACATTTCCGGCTGAATCTAAAATCTGCGCTTTAATATCGAGGTCTGCTCCTTTCGGTGCCGAATTGATGTTGATTGAAACGTTGCCGGAGCCGGTTGTAAATCTAAATACGTCAACATCGTCTCTCGTTGTGATCAAACCGGAAATGTTGATGTTAGTGCCGCTCAAAACCTGCGCCGCCGAGGTAGTGTTGCCGTAATCATCGGCTATGAGCGGAGCGTATCTTTGCATAATCACCAAATCGTCTTCCTGGGTGGTAGCGCCCGGATACTCGCCTTTGCTCCAATGCGTAACGCTTTTGCTGTATCCGACGCCCATAATCGGTGCCCACACGCCGTGTCCCGAATAATAACCGGCGTTACAGCCCGAACTGGGGACGCATAAAGAATTGCCGTCGTGATCCAAGCCAAAATTATGTCCGATTTCATGCGAAGCGGCTTCGGCAATACCTTTATCGCTGCTGCCCCAGCCGCCGGTAAAAACCCAGGCGGGTTGAAAATCTTCCGGTCCTCCAAATGCGCCCATAAAGGCAACGCCGCCGATGCCCGATCCCATAAAATTGGTCGGCGTCATTACTGCGCGCGTTCCGTAAACCGTGCCGCCAGGGTCTTCGGTAGTTACGTCAACATCGAACGGCGCATAATCTTCGGATATTCTTAGCCAAATGTTTTGAATTACATCTTGCTCCGCCGCGCTGAAACTATTCGGGTCGTTGTCAAGATTGAAAGGTGTCGCAACGCCGCTGCTAAAATATGATCTCCAGGCATTCGCAGGGCTAATTTCGTGACCGTTAAAATCGAGATAGATTTTGCGCGCCGAACTTGGTCGGCTATGCAAAGCGAATGTCTCGGAGTATGGATAAGGAGCGATTTGCGGAGCGTCATAGGCATCGGCTGATGCGACTTCGGCTGCGTCGGGTTCCGCTTCGACATAAAGCAATCTGTCGTTTTTATCAATGTGAAGAGTCGAATCCTGCAAAAACATCCGGCGCAGCTCGCTCGGCGATTTTCCGTGTTTGGCGGCTACGGCGGCTAAACGATTGCCCAGTTTGTTAATCGCCTGCTGCCTGCGAAGAAGACCCATCTCGGATAAATCGTTATCCTGAGCAAAAGAAACTGCGGGAACGAACAACGAAAGCAGCAAAAAGAGGAAAGCTGCCGACTGAGATACACTTTTAGCCGAGGTGTTACTACGCATTAATATTTAATCTCCTAAAATTAAATAACCTATTCTTTATTTGTGAAGCTGATTAAATTACAGCCGTGAGCTGGGATTTATTTGTAATGATCTTCCCAAAAGTATTGGCTTGAAGCAAGTGATGTGGACGGAAGTCACACAAACAGTCAAAAAAGCTTAGCAAAATGACAGAGAAATCGCAACTAAAATCTTACAATTAATAAATTTATCGCTATTTAGCGGGCTAGTCCGCCGCCAAACAATTCGCCGACCGAATCAACGTTTTTGCGCCGCTTTTTCTGCCGGTGCAATTTTCGTCCGGCTTTCCACAGTCGGAAGAGAACCGGAGGCGGGCGGCGTCCAGTTACCGTTGACTTCGCCGACTAGAATGGCTTCGTAGTCCTGACCCGCGAGCGAACTGACGAGCGGTTCGTAATCGCGAGTCGGAGGCGAAAACTTCCAATTACCGACTTGTCCGGTGTTAGCATTTGGCGCGCCGGCAGCTATATAACGCAAAATTTGCGTTGCGTCAAACGGAGAGATGTTTCCATCGCCGCTTGCATCGGCGGCAATTTTTTGATTTGCATTTAAAGCATTCGGTCCTTGTCCGTTAGCTGCGATGTGACGAAGAATCATAGTCGCGTCAGACGGCGAGATTCCATTGGCGTTTCCTGTTTTTGAAAGCGTAATTTTATAAGATCCGCCGGAAGTTAAATTTTCCAGCAAATATGCCCCGTTCGGATCCGTTGCGGTTGATACGGAAGAAACGCCTAGCGCTGCTGTCAGCGACACGCCGGGAACGAATTTCTGCGGCTGATTCGCGGGCGTCGTGCCGTAGCTGACTGCACCCGAAAGATTATAAGCGGGCGTCGCCGCAAAATCAGCGAGCTTACTTTCCGCGAGATTCTCAAACGTCAGGTTGGCGGGCGTGAAAGTGTAATTTGTCAGCGACGGCGTGACGGTGTAATCTCCGCCGCTGTTAACGGTAAAAGAATAATAACCGGAAGCATTGGTTTGGATAGAATTGTTCGACGAGCCGGATAAAGCGACCGTTGCGCCCGGCAGCGGATTTCCGCCGACGGTGATTTGTCCCTTTATTGCAAACGGCGTCACAGTCTCGCCGTCCGCCAGCGTCCAATCGGAAAAGCTCGTCACGCCAGCCGCCGTTGCGGTGTTTGTCGTTGTATTGAGCGATGTCACGCGCGGTGATGCTTCGCCGTTTTCAATTTTATAAACCCGGTAATTGCTTTCCGTTCCGCCCGCAGCGTCCGTTTCGAGATAATTAAACGTCACGTCGGCTTGCGATAAGCCGTTGTTGGTCAGCTTCCAGTAACGCTGAAGGCGCCCGCTCGGCAAACCGATTGTTTGCGGATACTGCGACTGCACGGCTTTGACCGTAAAATTGCCGCCGCCGATGACATTTGAAAGCTGAACCGGAGAATAACCGTTTGCCGTCCCGACCGGAAAATTGAAGCTCGAAGAATTAACGCATTGCTGCAAGCTGCCTTGAATATAATGCGCCGCCGAAGCTCCGGCGATGCTCCCGCCGCAATTGATAATTACAATATTGTTGCCGACATCGAGCTTGCCGCCGCTCAAATCGAGCGTCCCGCTGATGCTCATTGTGCCGGAAATCGCGTTATTGCCGCTGACCGACAAAGTGCCGCCAACTTTGACCGTCACGTCTCTAACCGGAGTATTGCCTGCCATCGTCACGACAAGCGGGCTGGGAACAACGACATCCGTTGGCTGAATTATCGTTCCGTAATCCCACGTTGCTCCGTTGTTAGAGTTTCCGGTGATGATTGCGGTCGCCGCCGGACGGAAAAACGTCACGCGATTATCGTTCGGTAGAGCCACGACGAGACGGTCGTTTACCGAATCAAAAGCGTAATTCAGAGACGCGCCGCCGCTCGGACTCGAACCACGCGCGCTGTTGTTGACGGTAATCGCTCCGAAGGTCGTGGCGGCGTTGCCCGCACCATAGGTAATCGCTCCGGCGTTTTTGATTGACGCTCGATCCCAATTCGTGCTTGTCACGACATAATTGCCGTTCGGCAAAGCGACGACGCCCGCATTGCCGACATTATCGTCAACAGTCGTGCCGATTAAGCTGTTTCCCGGCGAGACCGCGTCGTTTGTGCCGCCCGCTCCGTTGCACCACGTTACCGCCCCAACCCTTAAAACCGTTCCGTTTCTCACATTCGGGCTGACTACGACATAATTATTGTTTGCCAAAGGAACGACCTTTTGCCCGACATTGTCGCCTGAGCTGTTTCCGATCAAGCTGTTCGCAGCCGAAATTGTTCCCGATGTTAAAGTCGAACCGTCGCGCCAGGTCGCCGCGCCGCGTGCGCCGCTCCAATTCGGACTTTGAATTACATAATTGCCGTTTGTCAGCGCTACGCCGAAATCCGAGCCGATTCTGTCGCCCGCGCTTGTTCCGACTAAGCTATTTGCCGCCGAAACTGTTCCGCCCGCTGCGGCAAGCCCGTTCATCCAGGTTACTGCGCCCGCATTGTTGTTCCAGCCCGGACTAAAAACAACGTAATTGCCGTTTGTCAACAGCAAAGTTTTACCGCTGCCGACAAAATCGTTCGGATTTGCGCCGGTCAAACTGTTTCCCGCAACGACCGCCCCCGAAGCTGCCGCCGCACCGCTCACCAACGTCACTGCGCCGCGAGCGTCGTTCCAATATTCGCTGGTGACAACGTAACTGCCGTTTGGGAGCGCCAAAACGCCGCGACCGATGCTGTCAAATTCCTTAGCACCGTAAAGACTGTTTGCGGCTGAAACCGCGCCGCTCGTGCCGGTCGAGCCGTTTCCCCAGGTTACTGCGCCGTTATCTTGAAAATTAACACTGCAAACAGGACAGCTCACCACGTAATTGCCGTTGGTTAGCGGATAAATTCCGCCGCCGTTTGAGATTCCGCCAAGTTTCACGGAAACATTCGTCCCGACCAAACTGTTGGCGTCGTTCACAATGCCGGAGCTTCCCGTTGCGCCGTTGCCCCAGGTTGCCGCGCCCATTTCGCTGTTCCAGTCCGAACTGCCGACGACATAATTGCCGTTTACCAGCGGAACAACGCCGGGCGAGCCGCCGACCTGATCGTTAGCTTGTGAGCCGACAAAACTGTTAGACGAAGAAATCACGCCGCTGACGCCCGCGTTTTTACTGCCCCACGTCGCGGCTCCGGCGTCGGGCGCAGACATTGGGATGTTGTTCCAGCGACTGTTGGTCACAACATAATTGTCGTTTGTCAGGATTGTGACGCGAGCGTTTTCAAAATCTCCGGCGCTGCTTCCGACGAGACTGTTTGCGGAGGAAACAGTCCCGATTGCGCCGCCCGTCGCCGAATCGCCGAAAGTCGCCGCGCCGACGCTGTTCCAATTGCCGCTTAAAACCACGTAATTGCCGTTCGGCAAAGCGACGACATCAGCATCGCCTACTGCGTCGCCGGAAGCTGTTCCGACAAGCGAGTTTGAGCCGGAAATTGCGCCGGACGCGCCGCTTGCGGCACTGCCGAAAGTCGCCGCGCCGCGCCCGCCGTTCCAACTCGCGCTGCGAACGACATAATCACCGTTCGTCAAAGCCTTTACGCCGTAATTGCTGACGTTATCGCCCGGCGAGCTGCCGATTAAACTGTTTCCGGCGGTAATTATGCTGCCGCAGCCGCTAATCGGGCTGCAAACGGTCGCCGCGCCGCGGAAATTGCTCCAATTCGGGCTGCTGACGACAAATTTTCCGTTTGCCAAAAGAGTCACGCCGCCGCTTCCGACCTGATCGCTCGGCTCGTCTCCGGTCAAAGCGGAAATCAAAGCTCCGCTGCCGCCGTTGTAAAGAAAAACTGCGCCCGCGTCTTCAACCGGAAACGGCGTGGTGATGTCGTAAAACGGATCGGTCACGACGAGATTGCCGTTGGGCAAAACTACGGTCGCCGTTCCGAATCGCTCGGTTCCAGCCGGACCGACCAAATCATTTTGCGTGGCTAAGAGGGCTTCCACCGCTTCGACCTCCTCAGGCGCGAGCAGCTCCTGACCCGGCATTACGGTCGGCAAACACAAAACAAAACTCAAAAAGAATAAGAGTCCGCGATAAATCGCAGTTTTTTGCCGACACGAAAAGCGCATTAACGAACGGACGTTACCCATTTCAAATTTTCTCATGATTTATTAATTGCGACGTTGAAAAGGCTTGCGGACAAGACTTATAAAGGAATTTAATTCTACTAAATACGATAAGGCGTGACAAGCAGGCGCGGCTTAATCGCAAATTAAGCCGTTTGATTTCCGGGAGATTACAAACGGTTTGTGATGGTTTTATAAATGGTTCATAATTTTATTTGGAGCGTTCGATTTTTATGTCATTAATCAAACCTTTTCGCGCCGCGCGTCCCGCGCCGAGTCTGGCGGCGCAAATCGCGTCCGTGCCGTATGATGTGGTCACCCGCAAAGAAGCAAAGCATCTGGCTGATGAATCGCCGCACAGTTTTTTGCGCGTCACGCGCGCCGAAGTTGATTTGCCGGAAACAATTGACGTTTACGCGCCGGAAGTTTACCAACGTGCGAAAGAGAATCTCGATCAATTTATCAATCGAGCCATTTTGATTGAAGAAGCGAAGCCGTGTTTGTACATTTACCGGCTCACGGTCGGCGGACACTCGCAAACCGGCGTTGCGGCTTGCTGCTCGCTTGACGAATACGACCGCAATTTGATTAAAAAGCACGAAAAAACGCGCCCCGACAAAGAAGACGACCGGACCCGGCACATCGTTGAAACGCGGTCGCAAACTGGCTTGGTTTTTCTTTGCTATCGCGGAACCGAACAAATTAACCGACTGGTTTCGCGCGCGACGACAACCGCGCCGCTTTATGAATTTACGGCTCAAAACGGAGTCGAGCACATCATTTGGCGCGTCGAGCAAACCGCAGATTTGGTCGCCGCGTTTGCCGAAGTTCCCGCGCTTTACATCGCCGACGGGCATCACCGCGTCGCCAGCGCAAGCCGCGCGCAGCAAATTCTCAAAGAACAAGCCGGAAGCGCAAACGGCGATTATGATTTCTTTGCGGCTGCGATGTTTCCCGCCGCAGAATTGAAAATTCTGGCTTACAATCGCGCCGTCAAAGATTTGAACAATTTAAGCGACGAAGAATTTTTAGCGCGCGTTCGTCAAAGTTTCATCGTCGCAGAAACCTCGATTCACGTTCCCGAACGACGCGGCGAATTTTGTTTGTATCTTTCGGGAAAATGGTACAAATTAATTTTCAACGTGCAGTTTCTCCGCGAGCTGAATCCGGTTGACGCGCTCGATGTTTCGCTTCTGCAGGATTTTCTGCTCTCGCCGATTTTGGGAATCAAAGACGTTAGAACCGACGAACGAATCCAGTTTGTCGGCGGCGCGCGCGGAACGAAATGTCTGGAAAAACTGGTCAACGAAAAACACGCGCAAGCCGCATTTTCGCTGTTTCCGACGGCGATTGAAGATTTGCTTCGGATTTCGGACGCGGGCGAGATTATGCCGCCAAAGTCAACGTGGTTCGAGCCTAAGCTGCGCGACGGCTTGCTCGTGCATTTGATTTAAACGCCGAGACGCAGAAGACGCCAGGAGAAATTCAAAGTGTTTTATACATCTTTTCTTAACTCGGCGTCTCAGCGTCTCGGCGGTTCAATTTAATTTTGTTCGAAACAAACCGCTTAATTTTGCGTCCGTTTGAAGACGCCGACATAGATGCGATTGCCGCGTTTCGCTCCGACTCGCGTTTTATGCGTTTTATCAAACCAGTGGAAACGCGCCGCGAAACGGTTTCGTGGATACGAATGGTTTCGCGTCATTGGGAAACCGACAATTTCGGGTTTTGGGCTGTTGTTTTAAAAGAAACCGGCGCGGTCATCGGTTGGAGCGGAACCTGGGTTTTGTGGGAAACGAAAGAACCGGAAATCGGTTTCGCCGTTGCGCCCGCTTTTTGGGGCAAAGGTTTCGGAACGGAAGCCGCCGCATTTGCTTTAAAATACACATTTGAAAAGCGCGCCGCTGAAAGCGTAGTCGCTTTGACGATGCCGGAAAATCTGGCTTCGCGTCGCGTGATGGAAAAGCTCGGAATGCGTTTTGACGAGGAAAGATATTTTAATTCGTACGGTTTGAAGCTGGTTCGCTACGCGATTACAAGGAACGAATATGCTCGAAACGGAAAGATTACTTCATCGGAAATTCACGATGGATGATTTGGACAAATTAATTGAACTGCGTTCGGATTCTGAAGTTAATAAATATCTCGGCGGCACTCGAATGCAAAACCCGGAAGCAATTGCCAAACGTCTGCAATTTTATATTGATTGCTACGATAAATTCGGTTTCGGAGTAACCGCAATGATTTGGAAAGAATCCGGCGAGATGATCGGCTGGGGCGGTTTGATGCCGCTGGAAGACACGGGCGAAATCGAAGTCGGTTACGGAATGATAAAAGAATTCTGGCGCAAGGGAATCGGTCTGGAAACCGCTCTCGGCTGGCTTGATGACGGTTTTAATAAGGCTGGACTCGAAAGAATCGTCGCCGTCGCGCAGCCCGAAAATACCGCTTCGTGGCGAATTATGGAAAAATGCGGAATGCGTTACGAGAATACCGAAACGCACTACGGAATTGAATGCCTTTTTTACGCAATTTCAAAGGAAGAATTTAACGGGAGACACAAATGAAAAATTTACTCTTTTTAGCTTTGCTTTTAGTTTCTGCGGCAACTGTTTTTGCTTCAAACAACGCGCCGAAAAGCAATTGGGCGAAATTCGGCGAAAATAAAATTCACTATTACGACATCGGCGACTCAAAACAAAAATCGGCGCTGGTTTTTGTTCACTGCTGGACTTGCAACAATGATTTCTGGCGCGAATCAATGACAGCTTTTCCCGAAATGCGCGTCATTGCGGTTGATTTAATCGGACACGGAAAAAGTGATAAACCCAAAACCGATTACACAATGGAATATTTCGCCAAATCAATCGAAGCGGTTCTCAAAACCGCGAAAGTCGAAAAAGCCGTTCTCGTCGGTCACAGTATGGGAACGCCCGTGATTCGCCAGTTTTATCGGCTTTATCCCGAAAAAACCGCCGCTTTGGTGATTGTTGACGGCGCTCTGCGCCCGTTCGCCCCGAAAGCGGAACTTGATAAATTCTTTGCGCCGTTGCGGGCAAATTACAAACAATTCTCGCAGGGCTTTATTGACGGAATGCTCCAGCCGATTAAAGACGACAAGCTCAAAACCGAGATTCGCACCGCAATGCTCTCCACGCCCGATTACGTTG
Source organism: Pyrinomonadaceae bacterium (assembly GCA_036387135.1). Taxonomy (GTDB): domain Bacteria; phylum Acidobacteriota; class Blastocatellia; order Pyrinomonadales; family Pyrinomonadaceae; genus JALZCH01. The sequence continues at coordinate 11,232 of DASVUH010000049.1, forward strand.
CCATCGGCGCAATGGATGGAATGAATGACGAGAAAAATTTCGCCATGGATAAAATCAACGTTCCGGTTCTGGCGATTCTGGCGAAATCGCCGTTTTGGGCTGCGGATACCGAGCAGTTTTTGCGCGGTCTCGCGCCGAATCTCGAATTTGAAATGTGGGATGGCGTCAGCCACTTTTTGATGATGGAAAAACCGGCGGAATTTAATCAAAGCGTAAAGGCTTTTCTGGTCAAAAATAAATTGGCGAAAAAATAATCTTGCTAAAAACGTTCATCGGTTTTACGCTGAGAAGCGACAAGTTCTTGTCGCTTCTCAGCGTTTTGTCATTTCCACGCTCGCCGATTTTAAAACCGCAATGCAAAGAGATTCTTTCAAAATCGTTCTCGCCGTAATTTTTACAATTTATTTTCTGTGGTGCGCTTATTCGCCGATTGACGCCGTTTTTCTGCATTTCGTTCACACGCCGATTCACGAAGCCGGACACGTTTTCTTTCGCTTTTTCGGCGAATTTATGGGAATTGCGGGCGGCTCTTTGTTTCAAGTCGTCGTGCCGCTGGTCTTTTTCGGATATTTCGTCTGGCAAGAAAAGCCTTTTTCCGCCGCAATTGTTTTGTTTTGGGTCGGGCAAAGCATCACTGATGTTTCGGTTTACGCGGCTGATGCGGTCGTGATGCAATTGCCGTTGTTAAGCGGCGTGACGGGAAGCGAGGGCGGATTTCACGATTGGAATTATCTTTTAACCGAAACCGGATTGCTGCGCCACACAAATTTAATCGCCAATTTGCTGCGTTTCTTTGGCACTGTAACGATCATTCTCGCTTCGGTCGGCGCTTTTTTGTATGCGAGGAAAGGCGAAAGCGTAATTTCCGATTTTGATGATTTCTGATAAGTTGCTGTTATGAAAACAACGCTTATCACCGGCGCTTCGGGCGGAATCGGCGAAGCCTTCGCTCGCCGATTGGCAAAGGAAAAACATAATCTTTTCCTTGTCGCGCGTTCGGGCGAAAAATTGGCGGCTTTGTGCAAAGAATTAAAAGCGAAACACAATATCGAAGCCCAGTTTTTTCCGCTCGATTTAACCGAAAGGGAATCGGACGCCAGACTTTTCGAGCAAACCGAACGTCTCGGTCTGCAAATCGAATGGCTCATAAACAATGCAGGTTTCGGTAATTTCGGCGAATTTGCCAATGCAGATTTAGAAAGAGAATTGGCGATGATTGATTTAAACATCCGCTCACTCGTCGCTCTGACGCACCGCTATTTAAAACCGATGCGCGAGAGACGAAGCGGCGTTGTCGTCAATGTTTCTTCAACCGCGAGCTTTCAACCCGTGCCGTTTATGGCGACTTACGCGGCGACAAAATCGTTTGTCACTTCATTTTCAGAAGCGTTGTGGGAAGAAAATCGCAGCTTCGGCGTCAAAATCATCGCGCTCTGTCCGGGCGGAACGGCGACAAATTTCTTTAACGAAGCCGGAGTCGGCGAGAAAATGCCTTTGCGCGCTTTGGAAACGCCCGAAGCCGTAGTTGAAACGGCTCTGAGCGGCGTGCGAGCCGGACAAAGCCACATAATTTCCGGCTGGTCGAACTATTTTGCCGCTCAAGCGGGAAATTTCTTTCCAAATTCGTTAATCGCGCGTATAATCGGAAAGGTCTTGCGCCCGCGCGTGCAAGCCGAAAATGGGCGGTAAAATTCGGAGTTTCATTTCGCTTTCCCGTAAAGCCTTGCCAAAAGGCATCTTTTTGTATTAGAGTAAGAACTGCCCTATCAAACTGACAATAATAAATAATTTGTCTGAGTTAGAAGTTTTACCCAGAAAACTGTCATCGGGGCTTTTTGTTTTATTAAAACAAAAAATCTGATTCGCGTTTAAGTCGCCTTTCTTCGATTGGCTATCTATCGAACGCGGTTCACTACGCGAGATCGTATGACTCGCGCATAACTCGCTAAAATAAGGAGCTAATTTGATGATTAAAAAGAACGACCCGTTCTACACTTTTGTAGTTACACGTTCTAATCAACATCGTATTCAGATACGTCGTATCGAAATTTCCAAACTCTGGCTGCAATCGGTCGCCGGCATCGCAATTGTCTCATTCGGTTTTATTTCATACAGCTTTTATAATTTAATTCGGCAAACCAATGATTCAGAGTTGGCTCAACATCAGCAACAAATTCAGTTTGCGCCATCAGCTTTAGCCCAGGCTGGCGAAGGCGGACCGGAAGAAGCCGAGATTTACACCTTCAATGAACCTACGAGCGACGTGCTTTACGCAAAAATCCGCGCTCTCGAAGAAACCTTGCGCGACCGCGCCAGCATTCCTTCAATTTATCCTTTAGTCGGAAAAATCAATAACGAATTCGGATTGCGCTCGAACCCGTTCGGCGGAGGCGGCGTGGAACACCATTCGGGATTGGATATTGACGGCGATAGAGGCGAGATCGTCGTTTCGCCTGCGGAAGGCGTCGTCGTTAAAACCGGCTGGCAAGGCGGTTACGGCAATATGATCGAAATCAGCCACGGCAACAATTTAACTACTCGTTACGGACACCTTTCGCAAATCGGCGTCGAAATCGGTCAAACCGTAACGCGCGGTCAGGAAATCGGTCGCGTCGGTTCGACGGGACGCTCGACCGGACCGCACCTTCATTACGAAGTGCGACTCGAAGATCAACCGATTGATCCGCGCAGTTATCTGCCGCCCGAAGCAGGGATTGTCAATCAATAACAAAATAAAAAAGCCACCCGTTGAGGTGGCTTTTTTATTTTGTTATTTCAACGTAAGTCTTATTTCGGAAGGCTGTTTTTGGCTTCCATTGTGATACTCCGCTTAGTTCCATTTCGCAAAATCTCAATCGTCACTTGGCGAAATGAATTATCCAGATCGGCTCCGGCAAACTTTTGCCCGTTTATTGTTTCGATTCTATCTCCGGCGAGAATGCCTTTTTCCGCTGCCGGGCTGTTTGAATTAACCGATTCTATTGTTCCGTCACCCGAAATTTTCTCGATTCCGAAAAACGATAAAACTTTGTCGGGGGCAACTTTTCCCCTAAACTCAGGCTGAATCAAGGGAGTCGCGGCGGGAGCGACTCCCATCATCGGTTTTGTCTTTATCGGCTCATCAATATCCCGGCTTTTAATCGGCTCTTTGTCTGTTTTGCGAACAGCCGAATTCGGTTGCTTTGTTAAAACATTCCGACGAGCAGTTTGCTCGCCGACGTTTGCGACAGGCGGAGCTTGTTTCGGCGCAAACGGCGTTTCAATTACTGAATTGTTGTTGGTCTCCGCCAAAATTTGCGGAGTCGGCGACGTTATCGGCTGCGGATTTACGATTGGCGCAGGATTACCGGATTGAACCACGACCGGAGTCGTCTCGGTTTCCGGCGAAAAGACGTTGTAATTAGCAAAAACAAACGCCGAAACCGCGACAGCCGCGAGCGCGGGTGAAGCGAAAGCAAACCTGCGAATCCAAACGCGATTGCCGTTTGCCGCAACGGGCGGCGAATTGAGTTTCGCGCGCACGCCGAATTCAAAATTCGCAGGCGCGTTAATGTGTTCGAGCTTGGCGAAGAGTCGGCTCAGGCATTCGCGTTCTTCTCTGAACGTTTTGCAGCCCGAACAGGCTTCGAGGTGACGATTTAATTCGGCTGTGAAAGCCGCTTCGTCAATTTGGTTTTTGAATGATTGACAATTCATCTTTAAAAATAATTCTTCAATTTGTCGCGCAGCAGATTTCTTCCGCGTGAGATGCGCGATTTTATCGTTCCTTCGTTAGCGTCTAAAATTCGAGCGATTTCTTCATAACTTTTGCCTTCAACGTCGCGCAGAATCAAAGGCGCGCGGTAATTTTCCGGCAGCGTGGCAATCGCTTTCGCCACAATTTCTTTGATTTGCTCGTCGGCGAGCGCGGCGTCCTGCAAAGGTTTTTCGTCCGTCGGCTGAAACTCGGTCTTTTCGCCTTCTTCCGTGTGCGATTGAAACAAACCAGTCAGGGAAATCAGGCGACGGCGCTTTCGTTTTCTCAGCTCGCTGATGGCGAGATTCGATGCGATTCGATAAATATAAGTCGAAAAAGCGTAGCCCGCGTGATAACGCTCGGCGGCGCGGTAAACGCGAACGAAAGTTTCCTGCGCCAGATCAACCGCTTCCTCGTAATCGTTGAGCATCCGGTAAATAAAATTTGTAATCGGATTGCGATAACGATTGATAATCTCTGCAAACGCGGCTTCGTCTCCGTTTCGGGTCGCTTCCAAAAGCTCGTGGTCGGACAGAGATTCAACCGCTCGCGCAGCTTGTTTTATTTCGCCGGTTGATGTGACTGATTCCATCCGAGGTTTACAGCTCGCCGCTGTCGCGTCAATAAAATCAATCGGAAGCGAAAACTTTAATTTTAGCGTTTCAAATATCCCGAAAATTTCGGTTACTGACCTCAAACACGCTGAAACAACGCAAAAGTTCCACAAATCCGATTGTCAAAATTCACAGCCGAAGCCCAACGTTATGCGCGCTTCGGCTGTTCTTCCAAAATAACAAATTCAACTTAGTTTTTCTGCTTAGCTTTACTGCTCAGTTTTTTTTGGCGAGCGGACGATTTTCCGGTTTGACGGTCATCACCAGCACGAGAAACTCATTCGGGCGCGATGTCGTCAGAGTTCCGACAACGGTCGGCTCGTTTAAATCAATGCTCAGCGGGCGAGCCGTAATTCCGAGATTTTCGTAATTTGTGACCGGTGTGCTGTTTCCGTTGTTGGCGACAAACGTCGTAACCGGAATGCGGATGCCGAAACGCAGAAGGTCAATTTGAACCGCGCCGGTTTGATTCGGTTTGATTCCGTTTAAAGTCAAATCATAAAAACCGAGCGATTTAACATCCGTTTGCTGCGCGCTAAAGGGATTAACGGCTTTGGTTTCCAGATTCCCCTGCGCGGAAACGCGGTTTAACAGCGTCATCATCAAACTATAATCGCTGGCGCTGAAATCCGTTCGTAATTTTTTCGCAATCGGCTGCAAACTGTTCGGCAGCGAGGTGCTTCCGGTTTCGCCCGGAGCATTTGATTTTAAAAGCTGCAAAACAATTTCGTAGCTTTCTTTGCCGGTTTCGACTTTTTGATCATTTTCCTGCGCGGTAACGGCGAGTGCGTTGAAACAAATCAAGGCGCAAAGCGAAAGCGCAAATACAACGATGCGGGGCATTTTATTCATTTTAGTTTTCTCCATTTAAAAATTAAGAACTGCTGACCTCTGCCGCACTTTCACGCGCGAAAGCGAATCCGGTTTCAAAATATCTTTTAAACAAAAAAGCGGGCTGCAAAGCCCGCTTCAAAATGCCTGAATGTTTTATTTTATACCGCCTGAAACTGCGCCTCGTCAATTTTAGTTCCGTAAGTGACGGTCAGCACGTTTGTTTCTTCGAGCTGCTTGCCGTCGGCGTAAAGCACCGAGCGATACGGAACGAGCGTGCCCTGCGCGAAACGATAATCGTAAAAACGGCGGACGAATTTCGTCGGCGCGCCGCTTTCGCTCAATGCCATCGTATATTCGAGCGATTGCACGCGGAAGGTTTTGGCGCTGATGTTATAACGGGTCGCGTGTCCCTGTTTGTCGGTCACGTCCAGGATAAAATACTCGACGCTCATACTTTTATCTTTTCCCGCGAGATTTAGCGTCGAGCCGTTTTCCTTGTAGCGCAGGAGAGCGTCAATGCTGTGAAACATCTGCGCCTGAAAAGCGCGGTCGGCTTCGGTGCGCGGCGTAAAAGTCGTGTTGTTGATCACGCCGAAAGTTTTCGCCGTGTCGTAAATCAATGCGTATTCGGCTTGCGGAGTTTTTTGATTAACGCGGACGCGGTCTTTGTCGAGCGTCGCGCCGCGCATAATGCGACGCTCATAGTTCGATTCGTCCGCTTTGCCGTTTTCGCCGAAGCGACGGATTTGCCCGGTTTCAACTTCGGTTTTGCGAATTTGCGCGAGCGTGTTGCGCCCGCCGTACCCGCCGTAAGCGTAAATCGCTAATTCGGCGACTTGCTCGGCAGTCGGATTTTTGATGTCGAAGGAAATCGGTTTCGGTTTTTCCTGTTTCTCTTTTTTCTCTTGTTTTTCCTGATTTTTGGGTTGATTTTGAGCCGAAGCATCGGCGACAAAGCCGGTTGCGGCAAAACCGGACAAAACAAGAAACGAACTTAAAAACTTGCGAAGCAGCACTTAAAAAAAGTCTCCTAGTAAAATTAACTTACAGCTTGGACGAGCGGAAAGGAAGAGTATCAAATTTCAATCGCTGATTTTAGCACAACGAACATTTTTCCGCAGTTACGCTTAAATTGATGCCGCAAAAGAATCTTAAAGATGCCTTTGCCGTTGCGGAAAGAAGCCGAAATTTAGTTCGGACAAGCGCCGAAAAAATATTGTCTGTTTGACATCTGCGGTGTCGTCAAATAAATTTCTTGTTTTCACATTGTCTCCGAATCGGCGACAATGCAGGTTTATCAAAACTAAATTATTGAGAAAGGATTTAAATTTTATGAAAAGAATCGGCTTATTATTCGGACGCGAAGTAACTTTTCCGGCAAATTTTATTAAAACAATCAACGAACGCAGCAACGGCGAGGTGGTCGCCGAAATGGTTAAAATCGGCGGCATCAAGCACGACGAGGGCAAACGCTACGATTTAATCATTGACCGCATCTCGCACGAAGTGCCGTATTATCGCGCTTTTTTGAAAAAAGCGGCGCTCGAAGGAACGATTATCATCAACAACCCGTTTTGGTGGTCGGCTGACGATAAGTTTTTTAATTACAGTTTGGCGGCGAAATTGGGCGTAGCGATTCCGAAAACCGTTTTGCTCCCGCAGCGCGCTTACATCGAAGGCATTGTCCCGGATTCATTGAGAAATCTCGAATATCCGGTTGATTGGGAAGGAATCGTCGAATACACGGGCTTTCCGGCATTTCTAAAACCGCACGACGGCGGCGGTTGGAAAAACGTCTCGAAAGTTAGTTCTTTGCAGGAGCTGTGGAAAGAATATAACGAAAGCGGCACGCTCTGTATGGTTTTGCAGGAGGGAATCGAATTCGAACAATTCGTCCGCTGCTACTGCGTCGGGCAGGAAAAAGTTTTGATTATGCCTTACGATCCGACGAAACCGTATTTGTCGGGAATGCAGTACGTGCAAATAGAAAATTATCTTTCGCCGGAATTGTACGCCCGCGTCGAACGCGACGTGCAAACGATTTGTCGCGCTTTGGGCTACGATTTAAACACCGTCGAGTTTGCGATTAAAGACGGCATTCCGTACGCGATTGATTTTATGAACCCCGCGCCCGACGCCGAGCTTGCTTCGGTCGGCGAATACAATCACAACTGGATCGTCAACGAGATGACCGATTACATTCTGCGTCGTATGAATGAAACAACCGCGCCTGCGAATACTTACCGCTGGGATGCTTTGCTCCGCGGCAGCGACAACAACGCTGACAGCGGAATCGCCGCAGCAGAGACCAAAAAGAAATCCGCTCCGAGAGCGAAAAAAGCAGAAGTTTCAACCGGAGAAACCGCTGCGCCGAAACGAGCCAAAAAAGCAGCTTCGGAATAGATTACGAATTTTGAAATTAAAAAAAAAGGTGCGGTTTACAGCCGCACCTTTTTTTTTATACAAGCGTCAAGCCGTAATTTAAAGCCTGATTTTAGAAACTGTACCTGAGACCGAATTGCAGAACGCGCGGAGTTCCCTGGATGGAGGTGAAATTCCACCAATCCGCAGGCGGGGTGTTTGCTTGCGGATCTGTTCCTACTTGCAATGTGCGGACAGTTCCCATTCTCTGCGTATTCGTCACGTTAAATCCTTCGGCGCGAATTTGCAGTTGGTGATTTTCGCCCCAAGGCATCGTAAATGATTTGGCAAGACCTAAATCGAGACCGACGTAACCGGGAAGTCGAATGACGTTTCGGTCTCCGGTTTCCCCCGGTTTGGCGTTGCGCCAGCTTTGGAAAGCGGCGGTTCGGTCACAACCGAAAGCATTTGGTGCGCTGCCGTCTTCGCCGCGCGTCGGGCAGGATTGAACAGGTCTGAGCCGAACGCTGTTGCTTTGGATATTCCAGTTGGTCGCCCACAAAGTGTCATACGGCGAGTAAGTCGGCAAGCCCGAATTCCAACGGAAGATTCCCGAAAGCTGCCAGCCGCCGAGAAAGGCGTCAACAACCTTATTCGTGTCATTAAACAACCATCTGCCGCGCCCGACCGGAATTTGCCAAACGCCGTTAACGTTGATGATATGGCGCACGTCAAAATCCGAATTGGCGTAGCTGTCTTGCTGCCGAATCGGATTTACGATCAGCGCCGTTCCAAAATTTCCGCTTGTTTGCAGACCGGAAGCGTCGTCCAGCGAATGCGAAAGCGTGTAGTTGAAGTCCATTGTCAATTTATCTCCGAGGCGCTGACGAACGGAAAGCGTCCCGGCATGATAATTTGACCTGCCGATTGAGCCGACTGATCCGAGCGCCGCGTATTGCGGGTGATAAAAGACCGGGCTGAGTCCCGCGCTTCGCAAAGCGACATCAATCTCGCTTTGCGTGGTTACCCAATCGTTATTGTTGAAGATTAAGGCGTCGCCGAAAACCGCTTGCGTTGCATTTGTTGCGTAGGAAGCGCGGCTTGAGCCTAACATATTGCGTGCAAAATTGGGCACGTTGGCAAATAGATTCTCAAAATATGCAATCGCCGGTATATTCCTAACTGCCGCTTGTCGCGCCGCCTCTCGCTGTGAACTAGGGAGGGCGGCAATCGCCGGGGCTACGCTTCTGCGGTAGTCTTCCAGCATTCCGGCTGCGGTGTACCAATCCATTCCCGATCCCGGATCAGTCAAATTGTTCGCCGTTGCCACGTCGCGCGATGCGAGCAGATTACGCGCCGCGCGTCCGATGTAGGACGCTTGAACCACAAATCCGGCGGGAAGCGAACGCTCGAAAGTGAGATTCCAGCTATAATGAATCGGGGCGACCAGATTTTCGTCAAGCGATGATTCGATTCGCCGGGTGTTATCGGCAGGCTGCATCTGCGGAAACGTCAGTTTTGTAGGAACCGTGATTCTCGGCAAGCTTCTCACATCTTGCGAAAAACCTGTGAAAAGCGGGCAGAGAACAGTCGTCGTGTTACAAGTTCCGGCGGCAAGTGCCTGTGCCGAGGAAAATCCCAATCGGTTGTTTAAATCAAACGAAACCGCCAATTGCTGACCGTAATAATCGTTTGTAATTCCAAAACCGCCGCGAATGACCGATTCGCTGTTTCTGCCGAAAATTGTTCCCAAAAATCCGTCTCCGAAATCGGGCGACCAGGCGACGGCAACGCGCGGCTGGAAATTATTTTTGTCCCAGTTGTAAAGCGGAGAGCGACCATTTTCAGGACCGGAAAGCTCGACCGAAATCGGGTCGTTATACGGAACCCCGCGAGCAGCGCCTTCAACGCGGCGGCGGAAAAATTCTGCCAGAGGCATACTCGGCTTCACTTCGTAACCGTTTGTTTCATAAACCGGGCGGCTGATTCCGTATCGCAATCCGTAGGTCAGAGTTAAGTTTGGCGTTATCTTCCAAATATCCTGACCGTAAACGTCGTATTCCTCGGTCGCAAACTCGCGCTCGCTCGGAGTTCCCGCCGGGAGCAGATTTCCCTCCCGGTCAAAGGTAAACCGGGCTGTATACGCCGTCAATCTGCCGAGCAGCGCGACCGCCGCGTCACGAGCAGCGTTGCGATCTGCGCCGGCTCCAAATGCGGAAAAGGTGTTTAGCGCGTCCGTAATCGGCGACCCGCTGCTGGCGTAACCGGTCGGATTCGTAAAAGCGACATCATACGCGGTGGAGTAAGTCGTGCGCTTGTTGCGAATAAGACGAATGTTCGTGCCGAATTGGACAACGTGGTTTCCTTTGACCCAGGAAAGGTCGTTAACGATATTCTGAACGGGCGTTATCCGCGAAATTGTCCTTGAATCAAGAACCGGAAAGAAGACGTTGCGAAAATAAATTTCGTTTTTCGCCGCATCTCCTTGAAATGTGAACGCCTCGCGCGTCAAGCCGTAACGGAAATTGTTGACCAGACTGTTGTTGATTGTCCAAACGTGTCCAACGACAAAACCGAACGGGTGCGACCAGGTGTCTTGCGAAGGCGTGTCGGGAAATACACGAGAACCGCCGAATAAATCGTGCTGAACCTGAAAGCGGGCATTGATCTGCTGTTTCGATGTCAGTTTGTAGTCGAAACGCCCGACGTGCGCGTTCAATTTTACCGAAATCGGTGTATTAAACCGGAAACCGGCGGTGTTTAGACCGTCTCCGATAGTATTGTCATTCGCCGGATACTTTCGCGCCGCTTCTCCCAGAGCCGCAATCGCCAAAGGATTCGCTCCGCCCATTGCCGGAAAAATAGTAGCCAGATTAGCCGCCGTGACTGTCGTAATGCCGCCGCTTGCGTTCCTGTAGCGAACTTCTCCGCGACCTAAACTGTCGGTCGGAACCCTCGAAACGACCGTTCTTTCGCTTTTATCGCGCCGCGCTTCGTAGCTGTAAAAGAAGAAAAGGCGATCTTCGATAATCGGTCCGGCGACGGTGCCGCCAAATGTGTTGCGCCTGAGCTGCGGGCGCTCTAATCCGCTGCGGTTATTAAAAAAGTCGTTCGCCGTAAAAGCCGTGTCGCGATTGTATTCAAAAAGCGAGCCGTGAAAATTGTTGGTTCCGCTTTTTGTGACGAGCGAAATTTGCGCGCCGGAAGAGCGTCCGAAAGCGGCGTTCGGATTGGTCGTCGTGACGCGAAATTCTTCGATGGCTTCGCCGCTCAGACGCAAAACCGTTCCGGTGTCGGGAGATTCCGAAAATCCCCTGATGGCGTTTGAGCCTTCTCCGCCTTTTGGCGCTCCCGCCTGATTTGTCTGGGCTTCGTTAATATCCACGCCGTCGAGAGTAACGTTTGATTGGTCGGCGCGCGCTCCGGCAACATAGCCTTCGCGTGTTGCGCCCGGCTGCAAAGTTAGGAGCGAATTTACGTCGCGGGCTTCGAGCGGAAGCTGTGTGATTTGACGCGAGACGATATTGTTGCCGAGACTCGCGTCCTGAGTGTTAATGAGAGATTCATTTCCTCCCGACGAGACGATAACGGTCTCGGTGAGACCGCCGACTTCAAGCTGTACGCTTGCCTCGGTCGGCTTTGAAATCAGCGCCCGCACGTCTTTTAAAACCGCTTTTTTAAAGCCGGCGGCGCTGACTTCGATTGTATAAGTATCGGGCGGAATAGCGTTAAAAGCGTATGTTCCGCTCTCGTTGGTAGTTTGCGTTCGCGTAAAGTTTTTCTCCGGGTTTGACAAAACGACCGTAGCTCCGGTCAAAACATTACCTTGCGCGTCGGTGATTGTTCCGCTGATTGAAGAAGTGTCGGTCTGGGCAAAGGTTTGTTGACCGATAAACAGAGAGAAAATCAATGCAAAGCACATGAAAAAGGCATTGATTTTTGAGTTGCGTTTATTCATTGAATCTGCCTCCGAATACAATTGCTCAAACCGGTTTGAGTTTTGAGCCGTGATAGAAAGGAAATAGCAAGGAAAACGAGAAAACCGTTTCAATGACGGCTTTTATCAAGCCTGATGGTTTCCCGGCATACTTGCGTTCAATCAAGAATCCGCCGCTGCGGTTCTATCAAATTCAAATTGTAGAAAACAAAAAGAATTGCTGAATATTCAGAAAAACCAGCCCGTCTTTAAATCAACGAGTTTTATTTATGAGAAAAAAAAATATCGGCTTCAGATTCGTTTACGGTTATTTGCTTTGAGAAGCAACTTTACGTTTATCGAGCTTACGTTTTCGTAAATCAAACCTATCACCGGGCTGTGCCAGATAAATAATTAACGCCTGCCTTTGACCGGCATTTGCGCTGATCAGCATTACCTGACTTGCGCCGACAACTTCGGCAAAGCGGTTATCGGTTACCAGAATCGCCGTGCTTTCGTCTATTCCAACGCCGAATTTTTCGGGATTTTGCAGAATCAATCCGAAAAGCCGATTTTCCCTCTGCCGCTTGATAAAATGCTGGTCAACGATAACATAATCGGGCAATAGTCCCAACCCTAAATTCGTCTGCACCTTGCTTCCGTCAATTACGGTGAAATCGCCCTCGCCGGTAATCATTTGAGCGGACATAATCGCCGCTCCCGCGCTCGTTCCGCCGAAAACCGTGCCTGCGGCGTAACGCTGTTTGAGAGCCTGCAAAAGCGATTCGTCCTTGAGCGCGGTCATAATTCTCGTCTGATCGCCGCCGCCAAAAAAAACGCCGGTCGCATTTTTAAGCTGACTTAAAAATTTGCTTTTCTTTTCTTCGGTTAAAGGCGCAACGGGAGCAACTTCGATTTCCTGCGGAGAGAAAGCCGCGAGACTTTCTTTAAAATACTTAAAGCTCGCCTCCGGCTCGCTTGTCGCCCACGGAATGAACAGAATGCGCGCCCGCGCCGCGCCGCCCGCCCATTCGACGAATTTCGACATCGCCGCTTTCGGGCGCTCGCCGCCGCCTACGATAACCAAACGCTGTTGAGCATTTGCCTGAGAAAACAGCAAAATCAGCATCAACGCAACGGTTAGCGCAAAATGATTGATTTTTTGTAAGTGAAAATTATGAAAAACCCGCATTAGATAATTCTTAAGCAATTCGGGTGATAATAGTTTTGAAAGTGATTCGTGTCAATAAAAATGTAGGTTGTTGACTAAATTGCGGGCGGCGTTTGAAGCTCAAGGTGAAGGTTTGTTTTTTTATTCTTCTTCGTCAAGCTCGCAGCGGGTTTGCAGCAATTTTCCCGCGAGGCTCAAAATCAGCCAGAAAAGCGCAGTTCCGGCGGCGATTGCTAAACCGAGCTGGGTAATCGCATCGTCAAAAGACACGCCGAACAAAACAACTCCCAAGCCTAAAATTGTCAGCCGCAGACAAATCCGGCTGCCGCGTTCCGTGTTGTGCAGCCACGAAATGCGTGTAAACTCGGCTTCCATATAATCTTCGTCGCTGTTAAGGAGGGAAAAATAATCCGCCTCTGCGCGCGCCCAGGTCTTTCCGGCTTCATCGTGAGCGGTGCGGGCGGCGGCTTGATAATGATGAACGACGTGCGCCAATTTGCCTTCGTTTAAAGCCGTTTCCGCTAATCCGCAATAAGCGCGGAAATTTTCGGCGTCAACCTCCAAAGCGCGGCGAAAAGCCTTTTCCGCTTGTTTGGTTTCGCCGAACTGAAAATAGCTTTCGCCGATACGCGCAAGCAGTTTCGCGTTGTCGGAACTAACGAGCGCGGCGAGTCTTAACGCAGCAAAAGCGCGCCGCATCAGTTTCGTTTGTCTTGACGAACTGGCATAAGAATGCAAAGCGCGGGCGAATTCGAGCAGCAGCCAGCCGTCATTCGGTTTGACAAAAAGCGCGCGGCGAAACGCTTCGAGCGATTGCGCCAGATTTCCCGAAAGCCGCAGCTCGTTGGCGACTTGACGAAGCTGTAGGGCTTGATTGGCGGCTTCCGCCTGACGATTTTCGTGCTGCCACAAATCGCGTTTCAAACGGCGCATTCGGTCGTTTTTTCTAACGGTTTTCAATGCGTTTTCGGCGGTTTCGGTGGACGGAATCTGCAAGGCTTCGGCGCGCGTGCCGGTTTCTTTCGGGTCGTTCAGAAAATCGCGCAGTTCGAGCGAACGAGCGTCGAGCTTGTCTTCCAGAATGAGCGGAAAAAGACGGCGCACCATCCGGCGAAAACTTTTGCCGCCCGAAGCGAAAGCGAAAATCAATCCCGTGCCGCGAACTTCAGTGCGATAACGATAAAAAACCCGCCCGCCGCTTTGCAGCGCGCGAACGGCTTGCGTTTCGATTTGTTCAATGTCCGAAATTTTTAATTTCTGCGGCTGACCGAAGATTTTGCCCAACAAACGCGGCAAAATTCCGGTGCGGCGCAGGGCTTCGCCGTCGAAAGTTATTCGGTCGAGCCAGGCTAGAACCGGAAAAATGAGCCAAGCCGCGCCGATTAAAATCAACGAAATCGCGTTTAGCTCGAAATAAGACAAAAATCCGGCAAGCAGGCTAAAGAGAAAAAGCGCAGCGAAATAACCGCCGGGCGCGACGCGCACTTGCTCAATTTGAGAAAGCCGCGCCGCGCCGGTTTCCGAGCCGGCTGCGGCGACAGTGGCGTTGACGGCAATTTCGGGAACTTTGTGCGGGGCGGCTTTTCGCATTTCTTTTAACCTTCGGCGGTTTAGATGAAAAGCCGAATCAATCGGGTTTTCCTTAGAAATTAACAATTCTGTCAGCCGATTCAGCCGGAAGCTGGGCGTAGCGCGCCGGAGCCAGCTTTTCGAGCTTGGTTGAGGCTTCGCGCGCCGTCTGCGATTGCGGAACGGGCTGACCTTCGGAATCTTTTGCTTCGCGGGCGGCTTTTACGAGATTAAAATAAATGTCAACGGCTTCCTGCGTTTTGCCTTGTTTTTCGTAAGTTTGAGCGATGGCGAAATTAAGCGTCTCATCGGCAATAATGCCGGTTTTCGCTTGCAGCAGCTCATTGTAACCCGCAGCCGCCTCGTCGTATTTGCCGTCGGCGAATCTCGCTTCGGCGAGCGCGAATTTTGAAAGCGTGCCGACTTCGCCGCTGTTTTTCGATAAATTTTCGAGTTCTTGAATTCCCGCCGCGCGGTCGAGCTTTAAACGATTGACGGCGATAAAATACTGCGCTTTTTCTTTGTGCGGGCTGCCGTATTTGGCGGTGACTTCTTCAAACGCGGCGATTGCTTTTTCGGTTCGCTCTTTGTCGTTCGGAAAAGTCAATTCCGTATTTTTCGGATCGGGCGACGGCGAAACCTGCGCCGTGTGAATGTCAATCGCTTTGCCGAGCGCAGTTTGCGCGGCGACTGCCGAGCGCTGCGAATAGCTGTAAATGATGCCGCCGATAATGGCGACGCCGAGCAGGGCGAGCAAACCGTACAAAATCGGTCTGCCTTTGCCTTCAAATCTTTTGCCTAAAGTTTCGATTCTTTCATCAGCCGCCGATTGAAAGCGATCAACCGGCTGTCTGAGCGTATTTTCACGTTCTAATTTCTTTTTCTGAGCCACTTTTTCCTCTGTTTGTTCTTCTCAAATGAGAGCTTATTTGGTATTGATATTACGATAAATGCCAACTGTAACGAGCGCGGCGAAAGATTGTCAAGGCGGCTCGTTCGGGTTTTCGGTCTTTGGTCTTCGGTTTTCGGGCTTTGTTTTATATTTGCGAAAACCAAAAACCGAAGACCAAAGACCGAAAAAAGTTAAAATTTTTCGGGAACAAAATTTTTGCGGCGGTGTCTAACAGAATGTTTGCCAAAGAAAGGCAAAGGAAAAAGCTCGGTTGAAGCGCCGTTGTCGGAAAAGGTTAAAATAGTAGGCGACGGATGAATTTTGGAAAAACAATCGCCATTGACGGACAAAACCTGCCGGAAGCCGCTTTGGCGACGGATGCGAGGCTTTGTTTACCCGGTGAAATTGAGTTCCTTGAAAGATTAAAAACGGGCGACGCGGAAGCGTTTGATGAGCTTGTCGGGCGATTTTCGACCGATATTTACGGTTTGCTCGTCCGGTTGACGGAAGACGCCGAAGAAGCTAAAGATTTGACTCAGGAAACTTTTTTGAGCGTCGTGCGTTCGGTCAAAAGCTTTCGCGGCGACGCGAGCTTGAAAACGTGGCTTTATCGAATTGCCATCAACCAGGCGCGCAACCGTAAGCGCTGGTGGCGCAGTCGCCGATTCGGTCTGACGTTTTCGCTCGATTCGGCGAGCGACCCTGACGAGCCTTCGCTGCACGAAACTCTGGCTGACGATAATCAGCGGTCGCCCGAAGATTTCGCTTTGCAGCGCGAGCAGGAAACGTTGATTCGACAGGCGCTCAAAAAATTGCCGCTCGCTTTTCGCGAAGCCGTAGTTTTGCGAGACATCGAGGGCTTGAGCTACGAAGAAATCGCCGCCGCGCTCGAAACGAATATCGGAACCGTAAAATCGCGGATCGCCCGCGGACGAGAGGAATTGAAACGTAAGTTACAACGTTCTTTGTAAATCAGTAATAAGTAACAAGTAATCAGTAATTAGATATTTTAAAACTAATTACTGATTACTGAATACTGATTACTAAAAAGGCATAGTTGACCCGCCCCGGCTCACTTTTGAAACACAATCGGTGCCACGAAGGGTCGAAGTGACGAAATGTGATTCGGGGAAGCGTCAAGGCGAAAGCGGAATTGCCGGATTGATCTTTTGAAACGTGACCAGCAACATCACGTTAATGTTTATCCGACAAAGCCGCAAATTTCGCTGACCGCCAACCGAAACGAAACGTTGTTCTTCGCTTGTTTTTAAAGCAGCGGAAAACAGCCGGGGTCGGTCAGCTATGCTCTCGCAGTTGCGAGTTATTGAGTTCTCGGGTTTGTCGAGAAAAATCTGTATTTAACTCGACAAACCCGACAAACTCGATTAACTCGCCGAACTTAAAAATGGATTGTCAGGAATTTCGCTCAAATCTTTCGCAGTATGTTGATGATGTTTTTGAAACATCTTCGATGGCAGTTCGCGCTTTGTGCGACGAGCATTTGCGCGTCTGCCCGCTTTGCCGGGCGGATGTCGCCGATTTGCGCGTAATAA
This sequence comes from Pyrinomonadaceae bacterium, assembly GCA_036387135.1. GTDB lineage: Bacteria > Acidobacteriota > Blastocatellia > Pyrinomonadales > Pyrinomonadaceae > JALZCH01. The sequence goes on from DASVUH010000049.1 coordinate 27,878, forward strand.
AAACCAGCCTGTCCGCAATTCGCCGTCCTGCCGTTTCGCCGGATTTTACCGATTCGCTGCGCCGAGCCGTTGCCACCGAATTGATTGCGCAAAAGGCGATTCGGAAAACGAATTCGGAAAAAAACGATTGGCGCGGCTGGCTTGAATTCAACTTAATGCCTTACGCCGTCGGAACTGTGGCTTCGGTTTTGTTGTTTATGATGATGTTTGCCGCGCTGCACACGGCAATGACGACTTTCCGAAATTTGAATATTCACCTTGCATCGGTCGGACAAAGCTCAACAACGGTTTTCGCTGCCGAGACAACCAAAGTTTACGATACGGGCTTGCCTTATTCGCCCGCCGATTATGCCGCTCTGCGCTCGCCGCACGCTTTGGAATCGCCTTCTTTAAATCCGAAAGGCTCGCTCGTTTCTTTCACTTCATCGCTGATGCGCGGCGAGGTTGACGAAGGCGCGGTGATTGTCGTCGCGGATGTTTTCGGAAACGGTTTGGCGCACGTTGCCGGGGTTCTCGAAGCGCCGGACGATCCGAATAAATTGGAGGAGCTTGAAAAGATTCTTAATAACGAGCCTGTTTTCGTTCCCGCCTCATACGACAAACGACCGGAAAACCTGCGCGTCGTGTTGATGATTCAAAAAGTCAACGTCAGTGGCGAGACTGACAAAAAAGAAAGTCTGAATTCAAAAAAGTTTTAATAAAGTGAAAAGAAAAACAGGCGACAGGAAAACGTTTTCCTGTCGCCTGTTTTTCTTTTCACTTTTAAATTTAGTTCTTCGCCGCAGTGTAACCGGCGCGGGTTAAAGCGATACGTTTGCCGCGTTTGGCGTCGTCGGCAATTTGGACGCGAATCGCGCGATAGCTGCCGTCGCGTTTTTCGTTCGTCGGCTGGTAGCTCAAAATATACTGCATTCGCAGTTCGTTGTTGATGTCGCGCGCAATTTGCGCCAGCTCGCTGACCGAATTCGGAAAATACGATTTGCCGCCAGTTTCTTTCGCCATTCTTTCCAGCAAAGAAGTCGCTTTGCCTTTGTCGCTTTTGCCAAACAGACTCTTATCCGTCCCTAGCTCGTTGACGAAACCAATCGTGTAAATCTGCACATCAGCCTCGCGGAGCTTGGCGAAAAGCTGTTCTTCTTTGTAATAACTGGCGCGGTCTTCGCCGTCGGTGACAAGAATCAGAGCGCGGCGCTTGCGGTCTTCGCGTTTGGCTGATTTTTCGTATTCTGCGGCTTTATCGGCGGCGAGCATCACGGCGTCAATAATCGCAGTCGAGCCGCCTTCGATGTAAAGCTCGTCGAGCGTTTCTTTGAGAGCGGTTTTGTCTTTCGTCCAATCCTGCTTTTCCTCGATTTTATCCGAGCTGACAAAACGAATAATAAAGGCTTCATCTTCAGGTTTGTTCGCATCAACCAGAATTTTTCCGGCTTCGATAACTTTTTCCAATTGCGACCGAAGCGAACCCGAATTATCAATCAACATTCCGTAATTAACCGGAACTTCTTCTTTGATAACGGTTTCGACTTTCTGCACCACGCCGTCTTCAAAAACTTTGAATTCTTCCGGGCGAACATCGCCGAGCGGGCGACCGTTTCGGTCAACCACGCGGACGTTTAAGCTGACGATGTTGCTTTCAATAACAAGCGGATCCTTCTCCTCCTCAATCGGCGGCGGAGTCGGCGAAGTTTTCGGCGTTGTTTGAGGCGGATTTGAAGGCGTAATGACGGGCGGCGTCGGTGTCGGAGTCGCTTTTGCTGCGGCTTGGCGCGGGCGCGAATTGCTGTTGTCCTGCGCGTTTGAAACAAACGGCAAGCCGGAAATCGCAAACATTATAATTGCGCCAAAAAAAACGACCCAGAAATTAATCTTTATATTTCCAAGTTTCATTGCAAATCTCTTTTTATCACTGAAATCGGGAGAGCCGCAAAAAAAAAATTACTTTTGCGGCTCATTTTGATTCCGTCGGCGGTTCTCGTGTTTGCCGCGATTTACCGCGCCGGCAATTTATCCGAATTTTAATCGCGCGGGGCGACGGTGGCGAAATAGCCTTCGCGCGTGCGGACGAAGAGTTTAGGCAAACCGCGCGGCGGTTTTACTTTGACTTTTAATTTGTGCCATTTGCCGTCGTTGTTAAAATTTTCCGGGCGAAAACCGATTGAATATTGATGTCTAAGCTCAAGCGCGATGCGCTCGAAAATCTCGTCCATTTCGGCGTTCGTCTTGGGATAAAACGACGAGCCGCCCGTCACCGCGCTTAATTCGTCAAGATACGCCTGTCCCATCATTCCAAGCCCGCTGTTGTCGCCGCCGCCCAGAATTCCGATTGAATAAAGCGTGACATCCGATTCTTTGATCTGTTTTTTGACATCGTTAAAAGTGTAACGGGAATTATTATCCTGCCCGTCGCTGATAAGAATAATGGCGCGTTTCTGGTGCGCTCCGCGCGTGACTCTTTCCGTGCCCAAATAAACGGCGTCGTAAAGCGCCGTGTTGTCTTTCGCCTGAACAAGCTGCAATTTGCTCAAAACGGCTTCTCCGTCGCGCGTCCGGTCGAGCAGTAGCTGGGCGCGTTTGTTAAAAGCAATCAAAAAATATTCGTCTCGCGGATGGCTGGTTTGGATAAATTTTCCGAGAGCTTCGCGCGCGCGGTTAAGCTTGTCGCCTTTCATCGAACCGGAAACGTCGAAAACAATCCCGACCGAAACCGGCGCGTCGTCGTCGCTGAAAAATTCGATTTCCTGTTTTTCGTCTTCGTCAAAAATTGTGAAAGCGTTTTTCTTCAAACCGGAAACGTAGCGTCCGAAATTATCTGTGACGGTCACGTTTAAGGTGATGAGGTCTTCGTTAATAATGAGCGTTTCTTTGTTATCGAGAACTTTCGGTGGCGGCGTCGGTGTAGGTTTTTGTGCAAAAGCGGTTGACGCGAGGACGAAAACAAGCATCAAACCGAGCAGCTTGAGAGAGACTTTGGCTGAATTCATAAATAAACCTCTTGTTAGGAGCGGAAAATTAGCTAAGACAATTTAGATTGTTTGCCGCTTCATTTTAGTTGTTTCGGGCGCAGCTATTTTTTGCTCGAACATTTGTTTTTGCAACTTTAATTTTCCGCCGCGCGTGTAAGAAAACGCGGCTTCGGCTGATGTTATACTCAAAGCGGCGATTTTAAAAGAAAATTCTTTCGATTACTGAGCAATTTTTAAGTTAGAAAAATGGCAGAATTTGTTTGTCGTCTGGGGACTCCTTCCGGCGAGATTGTGACACGAACGGTTGAAGCGAACGCGGCGAGCGACGCGCGCGCTCATCTGGAAAAGGAAGGCTATCGCGTTTTTGCGATTTCGTCCGGCGAATCGGAGTTCGGCTCATCGCTGCCTTTTGTCGGCAGCAATCGCGCGAAAGCCGTCAAACCGGCAGATTTTCTGCTCTTTAATCAACAAATCGCCGCGCTTTTAAAAGCCGGAATTCCGGTTTTACAGGCTGTTTCGATGCTCCGCCGTCGCGCCGCCAGCCCGCGTATGCGCGACGTTTTGGGCGAAGTCGAAGAAAAAATTCGCGGCGGCACGGCGTTGAGCGAAGCGTTTGAACAGCAGCATATTTTTCCGCGCATTTACACGGCTTCGATTTTAGCGGGCGAGCGTTCCGGCGCGCTCGACGACGTTTTGGCGCGCTATGTTAATTATTTGCGCCGCAGCGTGCAAATCAAACGAAAGGTGCGCGGCGCGCTCGCGTATCCGATCTTTTTGCTCGCGGCGTCAATCTTCATGGTTTTGTTTTTGAGCGTTTACGTCGTGCCGAAAATGGCGACTCTTTTTTCGGGCATTACGGCAGGTCGCTCGCTTCCGCTTTTAACGCGCGTCGTCGTTTCGATTTCAAACGCCGTTGCAGGCAATTTCTGGTGGGTTTTCCCATTGGCGATTGCGACAATCGCCGGACTTTATTTTTGGTCGCGGACGGAAGGCGGCAGACTTTTCTTTGACAGGCTTTTTCTCAAGCTCCCGCTGATCGGCAATCTGATCGTGCAAATGACGACTGCGCAGGTCTCGCGCTCGATGGCGACGCTGCTCGCGGGCGGAATTACAGTGCCGGAATCGTGGGAAATTGCATCAGAGTCTGTGACAAACCGTGAATTGCGCCGACGCAGCCGTTCGGTTTTGTCTTCCGTCAGAGAAGGTCAAACGCTGACCGACAGTTTGGAAAACGCCGCCTGGCTGCCGCCGCTCGCGCTCGATATGATCGGAATCGGCGAGCGTTCGGGAAGCCTCCGTGAGATGCTCGACGAAGTTTCCAGCTTTTACGACGCCGAAGCCGAAGTCAGAATGGAGCAATTAACAACTCTGCTCGAACCGATTATTCTGGTCGTCATGGGCACCTTCGTGATTATGATTTTGCTGGCTATTTATATGCCGATTATTCAAACGATTTCCGCGCCCGCCGGGGGAAGAACACATTAAAAAATAAAATGAGTCCAAACGGAAAAAACAACACCACCGCCACTGCGGTTCTCGAAAATGAGCCGCCCGAAATAATTGAAGCCAAGCGGCTCGCAATGCGTTACCGCCTGCCTTACGTTGACCTTCATCCGACCGATGAAAAATCGCCGATTGATTACGCTCTATTGGCGGAAATCCCGGTTGATTCGATGCTCAAAAACCATTTCGTTCCGCTCCGGCGCGAAGGTCGCAATCTGCATCTGGCGATGGCTGATCCGACCAATTTCGAGCAATTGGACGAGCTGGAAGCCGCTCTCAAGGCGCGTATCGTGCCTTATGTGGCGACCGCCGGGGCGATTGAAGCCGTCTTGAAAAAAGGCGACGCGACGCAGCGCGTGATGCAGGAAGCTGCCTCGTCGTTCAAGATTTCGCTCGTCAAAGAAACCGAAACCGGCGAAGAAGTTTTAGACCTCGACCGTCTGGCGACGGATTCCGATATGTCGCCGATTATCAAATTGGTGGACACCATCGTTTATAACTCGATGGAATCGCGCGCATCCGATATTCACATCGAAGCGGGCGACCGCGAAATGACCGTTAAATTCCGTATAGACGGCGCGCTTTATCAAAAAGTTGATCCGATTGACATCGCTTATCACCAAACGCTCGTATCACGTATCAAAGTTATGTCCGAGCTTGATATTGCCGAGCGCCGCGTTCCGCAGGACGGACGTTTTCGCGTTAAATACAAAGGGCGCACGGTTGACTTCCGCGTTTCGATTATTCCTTCGGTTTACGGCGAAAACTGCGTTATTCGTATTCTCGATAAAGAACAAATCTCGGAAGAATTTAAAAATTTAAGTCTCGATGTCGTCGGTTTTGCCGAAGACGATGTGACGCGGTTTCGCCGCTATATCAAAGAGCCTTACGGAATGGTTTTGGTAACGGGACCGACCGGATCGGGTAAAACGACGACGCTTTACGGCGCTCTGAATGAAATTCGCAATTCGGAAGACAAAATCATTACGATTGAAGACCCGGTCGAATACGTTCTGAACGGAATTATGCAGATTCCGGTCAACGAGAAAAAAGGCTTGACGTTTGCGCGCGGTTTGCGCTCGATCTTGCGTCACGACCCGGATAAAGTGATGGTCGGTGAAATCCGCGATACTGAAACCGCGCAGATTGCGATTCAATCTGCGCTCACCGGACACCTTGTTTTCACGACCGTTCACGCGAACAACGTGATTGACGTTATCGGGCGATTTTTGAATATGGGCGTCGAGCCGTACAATTTCGTTTCGGCTCTCAACTGCGTTCTGGCGCAGCGTCTTCTTCGTCTGTTATGCGCGGTTTGCAAACGCGATTACAAACCGAGCGAACAGGACTTTCTGGATTCGGGTTTAAAGCCCGATTTATATCAAAATCAAACATTTTACCGCGCTATCGGCTGCGACGCCTGCAATCACACGGGCTATCGCGGGCGAACGGCGATTCACGAGCTTTTGGATATGTCCGACAACATCCGCGAAATGATTGTCGAGCGCCGACCCGGCTCGGAAATCCGCCGCGCGGCGGAAGCCGAAGGCTTGCAGAGCTTGCGTCATTCGGCTTTAAGAAAAGTTTTCGCAGGTCTTTCGACTCTCCACGAGATCAACCGCGTAACTTTTGTCGAAGAAGTTAAGTAATAAATTACGAATTTCAAATGACGAATTATTGACTGGAGTTTTGATAAAAAAACAAATTCTTTCATTCGTAATTCGTAATGTTCAATTCGTAATTGATAGAATGTTTTCGGTGCGTTCGGCAATTTTTTGCGGAACTTCAAACCTGCTTTGGCGTGTAAGCTGACAGTCGCGCCCGTGCGGTCTTTAATTTCAAAAACAAACGTCTTGGAAACGAATATGAAAATCTCTACATTTTTGCGTTCTTTTGCGGCTTTCGCCTTGATTTTTTGTCTCTGGACAACCCCGATGGTTGCTTTGGCTGGCGACAAAGGCGAGAAAAATTTTAAACAGGGCTTGAAATACGAAGAAGCCGACCAATGGGACAAAGCCGCCGAAGAATTTGCCCTCGCGCTCGCGGCGAAACCGAAAAACACCGAATATCGCCTGCATTACCAGCGCGCCATATTCAACGCTTCGCAAATGATGATGCAGCGCGGGCGGACTCTCGCCGAGCAAAAAGATTTTGTCGGCGCATACAACGCCTTTCGTCAGGCTTACGGTTACGATCCGGTCAACGAGCTGGCGAAATCCGAAATGGACAGAATGCTCCGGCTGCAAAAAGAAGCAATCGAAGGCAAACCGCAAACAAATGACAAAAACACGCCCGACGCTTCGCCGAGCAACATTCCGAATATCGTCAACGGAGTGAAAGTCGTTCCCACCGCTTACGGTTCCGGCGCGGCTGCTGCGCCCGTTTCGATGCAGCAAGATGTTGTACAACTTAAAGACCTTATTCAATATACGAAGGTTGATCTTAAAAGAGTTATTAAGGATTTAGCTCAAGAGCTTGATTTAAACGTTTTGTTCGACAAGGAAATTACGCGAACGCCGCGCGATGTCACGATTGAGCTTAAAAACGTCACATCGGCACAGGCGCTCGATTATATTTTCCTGCAGGAAGGTTTGTTTTTCCAGAAAGTCGGTAAGCGTACAATCCTGGTCGCCGACCAGAACCGTCGTCAGCAATTCCAGCAATTGGTCTTGAGAACTTTTTATCTTGCCAACGCTAAACCCGACGACGTGAAACAGGTTTTGCTGCAGGCGATTCCGCCGCAGCCGGGCAGACCGCCGACGACTGCTATCGTTGACAAAGACACCAACAGCATCACCGTCCGCGATACGAGCGAAAACATCAAGCTGATCGCCAATCTCGTCAGAGCGCTCGACAAAGACCGCGCCGAAGTCGTGATGGACGTAAACATTTATGAAGTTTCAAAAACCGATTTGCTGCGTCTCGGCAATCAAATCGGAACCGAAGCTGCTTTAGGGAATTTGGGCGGCACGACCGCCGGAAAAGTCGGCATCGGCGAAGGCGGCTCGCTTTTCGGACGTGCTGTAACGACCGGAGCGACCGCAGCAGCAAGCGTTCCGTCGGCAATCGGCGCGGCACTGTTGCTTCCCGCAATGCAATTACAGGCGTTTCAGTCAAAGAGCAATACGAAATTGTTGGCTTCGACTCAGGTTCACGCTTTTAACAACGAAGAATCTCAAGCTCGAATCGGTCAGCGCGTCCCGGTTCAAACCGCGCAGGTTTATGGTTATTCGCAAACTCAGCCGGGACAGGGATCACAGGGAGCGTTCGGCTCGAACGGCTACCCGGTTATCAATTACGAGCAAGTCGGTTTGACTTTGAAATTTACCCCGATTGTTTTCCCGAATCAGGATGTGCAGGTGAAAATGTCAATTGAGTCAAAAGATGTTTTGAATAACACTTTGACACCGACTTTCACCGAGCGTTCTATTTCCGGCACCGCGCGCATTCAAAATAACCGCACAATGATGCTCGCCTCCGTAGCGCAGGATAATCAGAGTAACGGGCGTCAAGGTTTGCCGCTCTTAGGTTTGATTCCGATTCTCGGCAGATTTTTTACCGCCCCGGTTAAAAACAATAATCAAACAGATATTGTGATTGCCGTCACGCCGCGAGTTCTGCGCGCGCCCGCGATTTTGCCGGAAGACGAATTGGAACAGCCGACCGGCAGCATCGCCGTTCCGACGAACAGCTCGCTCGCCGATATGATTAACCGCGAGAATCAGGAAGATCAGCTTGCGGCGGCGCGCCGTTTGACCAACAACGTGTCGGTGCAGTTGCCCGATGCTCCTGCCGACACAGCGGCAGCGCCCGGTTACGTTCCGGCAAACAATGCTCCTGTAAAAAATCCGCCTGCGGCGACAAACCCGGCTTTGAATCAGGTTTCCGCTCCGGCGACGGATAATAAATCCAACGAGACTTTGCCGACTGTTCAGCCGAAACCGATTGACACGACGGTGAAAACTTTAACGGTTTCGCCGACGGTCGACCAAGAAAAACCGAAAGCGGCGACGCCGGACAAACCGTAGCGAAAATTACGAATTTCAAATTACGAATTACGAATTTGAGAAAAACTTAAGTTTATAATTCGTAATTTGATTCGAATTTAAGAAGTGATTCAGCGCACTACAAAAATCAAAAAGCAAACAGGATTTACCCTTGTTGAGCTGGTCGTGACGCTCGTCGTGTTGTCAATTCTCGCGCTCGGGACGATTCCGCTCGTGCAGAACTCGGTGCGGCGTCAGAAAGAACAGCGTTTGCGCGAGACTTTGCGCGAGATTCGACAGGCGATTGACGAGTTTCACCGCGACGCGGGCGGCGCTTGCAGCACTCCGCAGCAAGGGCAGTTTGCAACAGCGGGTTTTGATCCGCGAACTCGCGTGATGATTTCCGATTGCAAGATTTTTGAAGTTGACAATATAGACCGTTATCCGCCGACGCTTGAAACTTTAGTTGAAGGCGTGAACGTTAAACCGCGAGTCGGGCAGATCTTACCCGGCTCGCAGGGCGGCAGACCGTTTGATAATCCAAGCGGCGCGACGGGTAACAAAGCGGACGGAGCGACGGGCAGCAGCGTCACCGACGAAAAGAAAAAGATTTATTTGCGCGGCGGCGAGCTTCCGATTGACCCGGTTACCGGAAAAGCCGATTGGCAAATTCGTTCGTGTTATCAGGACAAAGACGCCACCGATTGGGACAACATCAACGTTTTCGACGTTCGCTCCGCCGCAGAAGGCGAAGCGCTCGACGGCACGAAATACAGCGACTTTTAAATTTTCGATTTTAGATTGACGATTTTAGATTGAAAATCGGAAGCAGTTAAAACAATGAGAAATCAAAAATCAAAAATCAAAAATCAAAAATTACAAAAAGGATTTACCTTGCTGGAGCTGATGATTGTGCTGTTTGTCATCGTCATTTTGGCTTCGATTGCGATTCCGCAATATCAGAAAACCATTCAGCACGCCCGCGAAACGGTTTTGAAAGATAATCTTTATCAAATGCGGAAAATGATCAGCCAATATTCGGCTGACAAAGGAAAACTGCCGCCTTCGCTCGACGCGCTCGTCGAAGCCGGTTACGTCAAGGAACTTCCGATTGATCCGATGACCGACCAAGCCGATTGGGAAGCCGAAATGGGCGAAGACCCGAATCTAACCCAAGGCGAGCAGGGCGTTATCAACGTCCGCAGCAGCTCGACCGAACCATCGCTTGACGGCAAGGCTTATAACGAATTTTAATTGGTTCGTTGTTCGTTGATAGTCGTTCGTTGCAAAGAAAAACAACGAACTACGAACTACGAACTACGAACTACGAATTAATGTTTAATAAATTAACTCAACCGCATTTTCCGCGCGCCGCTGCCGGTTTGAGACGCGAAAGCGTTTCGGTTGTCAGTCTCGGACGCTCCGGGCGAGCTTTTTCTTTGCGTCGCGCGGCGACGGTCGAGCTGGCAGCCGACGTTTTGCAGCCGAGCTTTGACGAAGCCAATATTTTGCAGCCGGACGAATTGCTCGCGGCTTTGCGCGAGGCGGCGAGCGAAGCCGGTTTGCAGACGCAGAAACGCTGGTCGGTCAGCTTGCCGGCGGACTCGGCTCGGATGAGCCTTTTGACGCTCGAAACAGAGCCGAAAACGCAAAAAGAACGCGAAGAGATTTTGAATTGGAAAGCCGAACGCACATTCGGCGCGCGCCCTGAAGAATTGCGCTTGGCGTTTCAGTCGCTCGCGCCGGACGCAAGCAAACGCTCGCGCTATTTTGCGGTCGCAGTCAGGCTCGATGTTCTGGGCGAATATGAAGAGTTGTTTGAAAATCTCGGTTGGAACGTCGGACTGATTCTGCCTCGCCATTTGAGCGAAATGCAATGGCTGATGATGTCCGCAAAAGCCCGGACAAACGGCGACTCGCTGCTCGTCAGCTCGCAGGCGGACGGTTTTACCGCGCTGCTGCTTCATAATCAGCAGCCCGCGATTGTCCGCTCGATATTGTGCGAACCGGATGAGCGCGAAGACGAGCTTTATCGTTTGCTGCTTTATTATCGCGACCGTCTGGCAAGCGAAAATTCCGCCCTTGATAAATTTCTCGTCATCGGCGAAGGCTTCGGCGAAGACCGTCTGGAAGAAATCTCCAACGAAACGCTCGGTCACGATTTGCGCGCGCTCCACGCCGCCGATGTCGGGCTGTTATTCCCGGAAAACGAAATGCGTTTTGAAGACATCGCCGCGCCCGCCGCGCTTGCCAGTCTCGCTTTGCGCTAGAAAACGTTAAAATTTCAGTTGCGCGAATCGCTTTTGTTTTGTAATTCTCAAAACAAAAGCGATTCGTATTTCGAGAGAAAAACAATGCATTACTACAACGAAGAAGATTTGGCGCGTTTCGGCGAAATCGGGCGCGAGCGCCCGGATTTGTTTGAGAAATTTATGGCTTGGTACGCGGCGTGTCAGGAGGACGGCGCGTTATCGAAACGCGAAAAAGCGTTGATCGGTTTAGCCGTCTCGGTCGTCGTGCAATGCCCTTATTGCATTGACGCTTATACAAATTCGTGTCTCGAAAACGGCTCGAATCAGGAACAAATGACCGAAGCGATTCATCTCGCCTCGGCAATTCGGGGCGGCGCAAGTCTCATTCACGGAATTCAATCGCACAACGCTCACGACAAAGTTTCGATGTGAATTTGTTCGTCGTTCGTGGTTCGTTGATCGTTGCCGTAAAGCAATTAACGACGTACCACGAACAACGAACCACGAACAAATGACAGTTGCAGTGCAAATAACGAGGCGCGACGGAACGAACATTTTTCCGAAATCTCCAATCGGTTTTGAAGAAAAACTATTGAATGACGGTTTGGAATTGCGCGCGGCTGCGATTGATACATTGCAGGTCAATGTCGGAAAGCTCTGCAATCAAGCCTGCAAACATTGTCACGTTGACGCTTCGCCGACCAGAACCGAAATTATGCGGCGGGAAATCGTCGAGGCGTGTCTGGACGTTTTGCGGAAGTTTAAAATTCCGACTTTGGACATTACGGGCGGCGCGCCCGAATTGAATCCGCATTTTCGTTATCTTGTCACCGAAGCCGGAACATCGGGCGCGAAAGTTATGGCGCGGCATAACTTGACCGTAATGTTTGAAGAAAATCAAACGGATTTGCCCGAATTTTTCGCCGAACACGCGGTCGAAGTCGTTTCGAGCCTGCCGTATTTTTTGCCGAATCAAACCGACGCGCAACGCGGCGCGGGAGTTTTTGAAAAATCAATCGAAGCGATCAGAAGATTAAATGCGGTCGGATACGGATTTGATGAAAGCGGGCTTGTTTTAAATCTGGTTTACAATCCGACCGGAGCGTTTTTGCCGCCCGCTCAAAACGCGATTGAAGCCGATTTTAAAAGGGAATTAAAAGCGCGTTACGACGTTTATTTTAATAATCTTTACACGATAACAAATATGCCGGTCGCGCGTTTTCTCGATTATCTGCGGCGCTCCGGCAACGAAGAGCGTTATCTGACGAAGCTCGTCAACGCTTTTAATCCGGGAACAATCGCCGGTTTAATGTGTCGAAATTTAATCAGCGTTGATTGGACGGGAAAACTATTTGACTGCGATTTTAATCAAATGCTTGAAATTCCGGTTGATGAGCGATTGCCGCAGACAATTTTCGATTTTACGCCGGAAAAATTTATCAATCGAAAAATCAAAACCGCCGCGCATTGTTTCGGCTGTACAGCCGGAGCGGGTTCAAGCTGCGGCGGCACAGTCGCTTGAGCGGTTTGTGCGACAAAAATCGTTGAATTTACAATTTAGCCTGAAACTTTCCTCCAAGCGTTTCCGTAGAAAAGATTGCCGTTATGACTGCAAAAACAATAGCTCTAAAAAATTTGCGCGAATTTGCCGACTCCGAATTGATTGCCGCGAGCCTCGCCGGGCGCGAGGACAGTTTTGAGGAGCTTGTCCGCCGCTATCAGCGACCGATTACCGCTTACGTTTATCGAATGACGAATGATTACGATGCGGCGCTGGACGTTTCGCAGGAGATTTTTATCAAGGTTTACAACTCGCTGGCGCGCTACAAAACCGAATTTAAATTTTCGACCTGGATTTACAAAATCGCGCGCAACGCGGCAATTGATTATTTGCGGCGCAATTCAAACGGCGAATGCTCGCTCGATTTGGAATTTGAAGACGAAACTTTCGAGCGCCCGATTGAAAGCAAGCTTGCATCGCCCGAAGTCGAACGCGAGCGCAGCGAATGGCGCGGCGAAATTCAAAAAGTCGTGCAAAAATTGCCCGCCACTTATCGTGAATTGATATTGCTCCGGCACTCGCAGGATTTAAGTTACGATGAGATCGCGGAAATTATGAATCTGCCGCTCGGAACGGTGAAAAATCGTCTTTTTCGCGCGCGAGAATTGATGCGCGATTTGCTGGTCGAACGCGGAATCACCGGGGTTTAAGAATTTGAGATTTGAGATTTGAAAAACAAACTGAAATCAAAAATCAAAAATTAAATGGAAAAAGCGAATTCAAAAACTTGCTCGCACACAAGCGAAATCGCCGCTTATCTGGACGGCGAGCTTGCCGCCGAAGCCGAAATTTCGTTTGAGCGGCACGTCGCCGGTTGCGAGATTTGCAGCGAGCGGCTCAACGAGCAAAAACGGCTTTTGTGCGCTTTGGATTTTGCTTTTGAAGACGAAAAAGCGTTTGAATTGCCGAAGGATTTTGTTAAAACCGTAGCAGTTCGCGCCGAATCAGATGTTTCCGGTTTAAACTCCAAAGAAGAGCGACGCCGCGCTTTCGTTATTACAGCATTGCTTTTCGCGGCAGGCGTTTTGTTCGGCGTCGTGAGCAAAAAGCTCGGTGTTTTTGAAGCCGCGTTTGCCCAAATTAAAGTTCTGCTCGCCGTGTTTTGGCGCGCTTTTTCCCGGCAGTTTGCAAACGAAATCGTGTTTTCCGCGTTTCTTGTTTTTTCGCTTTTGATTTTTACGATTGCCGCTTTATCGGTTTTGCTCAGAAAATATCGCCGCGCTTGATTATTTTTTAACAAAAGTGAGTTTTTTAGCCGAAAACCAAATCAACACAAACACGCCGCTGCTCAGAAACTGGCAGTGGCTTTTTGCTTTACTCGTTGTTTTGCAATCGGCTTTTTGCGCGTTCGGACAGCAAACGGTAATCAATCCGGCGGTTGAATCAAACGCGATAGTAATTTCGGAAACCGCCGATTCGGACGTTTTCGGTTTTGGAAAAACGGTTATTGTGCGCGGCACTGTGAAAAAAGGCGTGATGGCTTTCGGCGGCGACATCATAGTCGAAGGCAGAGTCGAAGGCGACGTGGCGACAATCGGCGGCTCGGTTTATCAACGCCCGAATTCTTACATCGGCGGCGATGTCGTCATTATCGGCGGCGCTTACAATCACGGCAAAACCGCTCCCGGACGAAATCCCGAAAGCCAAACCGTAATGTATGCCGGTTACGAAAACGAGCTGCGCGAGGCTATGCAAAATCCTGCTTCGCTCGCCGCGCCTGATTTTTCCGCCTGGTATTTCGTTCAGCGTATTCTGGCAGTGTTGTTCTGGTTCATTGTTTCGCTCGTTTTAACGACGATTTCGCCGGGCGCGGTCAGCCGCGCGATTACCAGATTGAATTTATCCGGTTTAAGAATTGCAGTTGTCGGCGCTCTGGTGATGTTGTTTTCAACTCTGGTTGTCGGGTTCGGACTCGGAGCTTTGCCGACGCCAATCGGGATATTAGCGAGCGCGATGACGACGGTTTTGCTGTTTCTGGCTTACACTTTCGGGCGCGTCGTCGTCCAAGCCGCGACCGGAAAATACATTTATAAACGTCTTTTCGGAGAACATCGTAAACGCTCTGAATCAACGTCTTTGCTGCTCGGCACCTGTTTTTGGGTTTTTGTTCTCTCGCTCCCGTATTTATGGGCTTTCGCTTTTATCGGTTTAATAATCGTCAGCCTGGGACTTGTTTTAACCGCACAGCGTCCGTTCGATTGGCGAAATAATTGAGTAACTCCGGCATCATATCATCGCTGCTTTTTGAAGTTTCTAAAATAAATTCCAAAAAGTTGTAACCGAATGTCCAGCCCGCGTGTCTTAATGTCTGTCAGCATCTGACAAATCTTTATATTTGCGGCAACTTTTAACAGTTCTGGGGCGTATTAAAAACGTCTTACATTCGCACACAAAAGGAAAAATATTAATATGCGAAAAATTCTATTGTCTTTATTTTTAACGCTCGGCGTTTTTGCCCTGGCTTTTTCCGCTCAGGCGCAAACCGGCGCAGCTCAAAAATCTTCGGTAGTGCAGGGCGATGTCGCAGCGATTGATGCGGCGAATAATAAAATCGCGCTTAAAACAAAAGACGGCGACATTTCTTTAACGATTGACGCCAAAACCGTTTACAAGCGCATGACGCCGGAAAACCCGGCGGATTTGAAATCCGCGACTCCCGCCGCGCTTTCGGACATTGCAGCCGGCGATAAAGTTGCCGCCGTCGGCATTTTGTCGGACGACAAAAAATCGCTCGCGCCGACGCGCAGCGTTTATTTGATGACGCAAGCCGACATCTCCAAAAAACAGCAAACCGAACAGCAAAAATGGGCAAGCGGAGTTGTCGGGCGCGTCACGGCGATCAATCCGGCGACAAATGAAATTACGATTGCTCCTCGCGGCGCGGTTCCAGCCGGTCAAACGGTTACCGTAGCCGTCAGCGATAAAACACAATATCGCCGTTACGCGCCGAATTCGGTCAAGTTCAGCGACGCTAAAATGAGCAATCTCGCCGAATTGAAAGTCGGCGACCAGCTTCGGGCGCGAGGCGAAAAAACGCCGGACGGGATTCGCGTGACAGCCGAAGAAATTATTTCCGGCTCGTTCAAAATGGTTG
The DNA here is from genome assembly GCA_036387135.1 of Pyrinomonadaceae bacterium. GTDB lineage: Bacteria > Acidobacteriota > Blastocatellia > Pyrinomonadales > Pyrinomonadaceae > JALZCH01. Next base: position 43,237 of record DASVUH010000049.1, read on the forward strand.
CCGGAACAATCACGGCAATTGATATTGCCAAAAACGAAATTACGGTCAAAGAAGCAAATACAAACAAAATAGTAGTAGTAGAAGTTAATAACGGCACGTTGCTCAGGCGTTTTCCGCCCGAAATGGCGCAGCGTCTGGCAATGGCTCAGGCGATGCGCGCCAGCGGACAAATGCCGCAGGGAATGCCGATGGGCGGCGGAAATGCCGGACAGCAACCGCGCCCGGCTAATCCGAACGGCGGAGAGCAAGGCGCAGGAGGAGCGGGCGGCGGTGGCGCTATGCGTCAGAGCGGCGGCGATGTTGACCAAATGCTCGAACGTCTTCCGGCTCTGACTTTAACCGAATTAAAAGTCGGTGATGCGATTGCCGCTTCCAGCACCGCCGGAGCGTCTCCCGACCGCGTGACCGCAATTAAATTCGTTGCCGGCATCGAGCCGTTTTTAAATCCGCCGCAAATTCCGGGACAAAGCCAGCGACCGCAAGCCGCCGCGCCTTCGATTAACATTCCGGGACTCGACGGCATCGGCGCGCCGTAAACTTAAAGGATGAAGGCGGAAGGATGAAGGATGAGATTGTCTTTCGTCTTTCCGCTAATTTTTTATTTTCACTTTTTATCTAAAAATATTATGAGAGTTTTATACGCATTTATCTTAACTTTAACCTTTTCGAGCGCGGCTGTTTTCGCGCAGGGAAGCGGAATCATTGCCGGGCAAGTGGTTGACTCGGTCGGTGCTATTGTTCCAAACGCAAATGTCACTGTTACAAACAGCGGCGGTTTCGAGCGCACCGCAACTTCGAGCGAAAGCGGACAATTTATCTTTACCGGAATTCCTGCCGGAACTTACACCATTCGAGTGGCAACGACGAATTTTGCGGTTTATGAAAATACCGAAGTCGTGGTTGCTTCGGGTCAGCGCCAGGAATTGATAATCACTCTGACGCCCGCCGAAATTCAGGCGGAAGTGCAGATTACAAACGAAAATCAGGTCAACACCGACCCGATTAATAATCAAAGCGCCACGGTTTTAAAAGGCGCGGATTTGGAAGCTCTGCCCGAAGACCCCGATGAATTGGCGGCGGCTTTGCAGGCTTTGGCGGGACCGGGCGCGGGACCGAACGGCGGACAATTTTACATTGACGGTTTTTCCGGCGGACGCCTGCCGCCGCGCGAAGCGATTCGGGAAATTCGCGTCAACCAAAACCCGTTTTCATCTGAATTCGATCGTCCCGGTTTCGGGCGAGTCGAGATTTTGACCAAACCCGGCGCTGACAAATTTCGCGGTCAGGCTTTCTTTAATTTCAACGACGAGAGCCTGAACTCGCGCAATCCGTTCGCGCGCACCCGCGCGCCGTCGCAAACCCGTTTTTACGGCGGAAATCTTTCCGGTCCGATTATCAAAAACAAGGCTTCGTTTTTCCTGGACGTTGACCGCCGCGAGTTTGACGACAACGCCGTCATCAACGCGACGATTCTCGACCAGAGCTTGAATCCGACATTGTTTACGCAATCGCTCGTCGTGCCGACTCGCCGGTTTTCGATTAGCCCGCGTTTTGATTACGCCATCAACGAGCGCAACACTTTGATTGCGCGTTACAGCTTTCAGCGCAGCAGATCGGAGAACCGCGGCGTCAACGAGTTTTCTTTGCCGAGCAGAGCTTTTAACAACCAAAACACCGATCAGAATCTTCAATTGACCGAGACCGCGATTCTTTCGCCGACCGCGATCAACGAAACCAGATTTCAATACAATCGCAGCCGCAGCGAGCAGCAGGGCGACAATTCGATTCCGGCTGTCAACGTTTCCGGCTCGTTTAACGGCGGCGGCAGCAGCGTCGGTTTGAGTTTTAACGACGAAGACCGTTTCGAGCTGCAAAATTACACGACTTTAGCGCTCAACACGCATAGTCTGAAATTCGGCGCGCGTCTGCGTCACGTTTCGCTTAAAGATCGCTCGGAAAACAATTTTGCCGGAACGTTCACGTTTGCCGGAGTTCCCGGAGGGCTGTCTTCGATTGAGCAATATCGTCAAGCGATTTTGGGCAATGCTCGCCCCTCGCAGTTTACGATTACGGCGGGCGATCCGCTGGCGACGATTAAGCAAACCGATTTCGGTCTTTTTCTCAATGACGATTGGCGCGTTTCGCCGAAATTCACTTTAAGCTACGGTCTGCGTTACGAAGCGCAAACCAACGTCAGCAACAATTTCAATCTCGCTCCGCGCGTCGGGTTTGCCTATTCGCCGGGCGCAGGCGGCGCGCGTCCGCCGAAAACAGTGTTTCGCGGCGGTTTCGGTATTTTCTACGACCGCATTTCGGAAAATCTGAGCTTGCAGGAAAATCGCTTTAACGGGCAAAACCAAATTCAGTATTTTGTTACCGACTCGGCTCTGCTCAGCCAGCCGATTTTCTCTTTGAACGGCGTGACAAACGTTCCGACCGCCGCGCAGGTTGCCGCTCTTGTTCCGGGCAGCAGCGTGGTTCGCCGTCTTGCCGAAGACATTCGTTCGCCTTATACAATGCAATCCGCATTGAGCGTCGAACGGCAGCTTCCTCTCCGCACAACTTTGTCGTTCACATTTTTGTCAACCAGAACGCAGGATTTGCTGCGAACTCGTAACATCAATGCGCCGGTTTGTCCGCCGACCGTCGTTTGTCCGACCGGCGCGGCGGCAAACGCTTTGCGCCCGAACCCCGCGCTCGGCAACATTTATCAGTTCGAGTCAACCGGCAAATTCATGCAAAACCAATTTCTGGTTAATTTAAATACCAGACTCAATCCGAATGTCCAGTTTTTTATTAATTATGGTCTGAGCAAAGCTAAATCGGACGTTGACGGCGGCGGCGGTTTTGCCGGATTCGGCGGCGGCGGTTTCGGCGGTGCTTCAGCCGGTAGCTCCCCGTTTTACAGCTATGATTTGAGCGGCGAATACGGAGATGCGGCTCAAGACGTGCGACATTCGGTGTTCGTTCGTGGTTCGTTCGGTTTGCCGTGGGGAATCCGTGCAAATCCTTTTATCGTTTTCCGCACAGCTTCGCCGTTTAACATTATCACCGGCGTTGACAGCAACCGCGACTCGCTGTTTACCGAACGTCCGACCTTCGCTCAGTTAAGCGCTCGCTGCAATCAGCTCGGATTGACCAATTCATTCTGCGACATCAGCGATGCTGCCGATCCGAATGCAATTATTCCGCGCAATTATGGACGCGGCGCTAACTTTTTCAGCGCTAATATGAATTTGACTAAAACAATCAGTTTTGGAGGCTCACGAGAAACAGCGGCAGCCAATACACCGGCTCAAGGACAAACAGCGACAACCGGCGGCGGTCGCGGAGCTGCCGGAATTCCGGGAGCAGCAGCCGGCGGCGGTCGGCGCGGCGGACCCGGCGGCGGAGGCGGTCGCGGCGCGCAAGGAGGCGGAGGCGGCGGAGCTTTCGGTCAAGGCGGCGCGCGCAACGACAAGCCGTATAACCTGACTTTGGGCGTGCAAATCAGCAATATATTTAATCGAACCAATTTCGGAAGCCCGATTAACAATCTCAGCTCGCCGCGTTTCGGCGGATACAATACTGTTGCCAGATTCGGATTCGGCGGCGGCGGCAGCAATGCCGGAAATCGCCAGGTTCAGCTTCAACTCAGATTCAGCTTCTAAAAGCCGTCTCGCAAACACTATAAGTTAAAGCGCCTTTTACGTGCGACAAAGAAAGTCGCGTAAAAGGCGCTTTAACTTATTGAAAAGCCAAAAGTATTTTGTCGGCAATCTGTTTTTGGGATAAATTACAAAAAACCGGAAACAATGCTTTAGCGTTTGGCGTAACTTTAGTCGAGTGCCAAAGTTCGTTCGAGGTATTCTTTTTCACCCCAAAAGCTAAAGGAGATTTATGAAGCAAGCAGTGTTAATTCTTTGCCTTGCGGCAACGACCGCTTTAACCATTAATGCCCAGCAGGACAAATCGAAAGCGCCGGAAGCGACCGCCGCGACAAAAGTTGTAATGATAAAAGCGGATGCCGCTCCGCTCGATCTCGCCAAAGCCGCAATTGCGGCGCACGGCGGCGATAAATTTAAAGCGGCAAAAAGCATCATCCAGCGTGGCTCGGTCGAAGCAACAGCGCCCGGTTCGGCGCAGGCGGTCCCGGCGGCTTACGCGGTCGTCACCAAAGGCGATAGATTCCGTTTTGAAATCACTTCGCAGTTTTTCAACTTTTTGCAAATCTTCGACGGCGAACAGCTTTACAGTTCGATTGCCCGTTTCGATGTGCCGCCGCTTAATAAAATGGGATTCATTTTATTGACCAGAGCGGAAGAAAAGGGCTATACGGTTACCGCTCTGCCCGATAAAAAGAAGCGTCGCGGATTTCGCATTTCCTCGCCCGACGGCTATTCTTCGGATTACTACATTGATCCGGCGAACGGGCAAGTGTTGAGCTATGAAGCCAAATTTACGGTTGAGGGCAGAGAAATCACAACAGCGGTCGAAAACGATAAGTTTCGAGATGTCAGCGGAGTTTTGATACCTGAAAAATATTCGCAGCGTTTGCAGCTTGGAGCAAATACTTTTTACGCCAGCTTTAAAGCCAAAGAGATTCTGGTTAATTCCGAAATCGCGGACGACGTTTTTGTGATGAAGTAAAAACAGGGCGAATTAAAATATAAAAAGGGAAGGCGCTAAAAGCCTTCCCTTTTTATTTCTCATTGTTCAAAATTGAACAGAAAATTCATAGAAAGATATGCTGACATTATGACTTTATGGGCGTATATTCCTCGTGCTTTTTTACCTTTGTAAAATTTGTCTTTTCAGAATAACGAATAAATTTACTCTAAACGCAGAGTTATTAACCTAAAACTAAAAGTTGCTCTCCGGCAACTACGAACAGCTAAACGGCAAAATCTATCCGGCTGTTTAGTAAATTGCACTGCATCCGAAAAAGATGAATCGAAGAAACTCTATATTGCTGCTGGTCACAGCTCTCTGGCTAGGAATCTCATTTATAATCCCTCTAGCAAAATCCATTGCCATAAACATATTTCTCGCTCAAACAGCAACCAATGTCGCATCGGCTGCAAACGGCGGCACGGCTTCCGCTTCATCGGAATTATCATCTCCCAGTGTTGCTATTGACGGCGTAAAAAACTGGGCAACAACAGGTGCTTGGAAAGATGCTACGCCTGACAGTTATCCAGATTGGCTGCAAGTAGTTTTCAGCGGCAGCAAGACAATCAACGAGATTGATGTCTTTGCCGTAACAGATGATTTCACTAATCCGGCTGACCCAACGGAAAGTACGACTTTCAGCCTTTATGGAATTACAAATTTCGACGTTCAATACTGGACGGGTTCAGCTTGGCAGACAGTTCCGAACGGCAGTATTACAAACAACAATAAAGCAATTACAAAAATTACCTTTACGGCAATCACGACAACAAAGATCAGAGTTGTAGTCAATGCAGCGCAAGCTGGTTACAGCAGGATTGTGGAACTTGAGGCTTGGAGCGGTGGGGCGTCCACTGATATTCCGCCATCGCCGTCAAACGATGATACTTTGACTGGGAGTATTGATTACCTCAATTCAAGTCCAGCCGGTATTTTATATAACTTTAATGAATTGAATTTTGGCTCTTATTGGAACTTTATTTCATTTCGATATGCTAAGTTTTCGACTACATTTGCCCGTCAGTTTTATATAGGTAACCTCGTAGGTAATGGCTTTATTCATCCACGTTTCATTCAAACAACACCGGACAACCTTGGTGACGTTATTGTTGAGTTTTCCGAACCTGTAAGAAATTTATCCTTTAGCGCAGTAGGAGTTAACGGCGGTACTTTCAAAGTAAATATTTATCATAATAATACGGTTACCCAGCGTGTTATTGATGCTCGTTGCGGAATGTATGTTATCTGTTATACGGATTTGAGGGATTTCAATAATGTAACGGCAATTGTAATTCACTCGATAAACGACCCGGCAGGTCTTGGTTTTGATGATTTCAATTTCGATATTGGAAGTCCAACTCCGACTCCAACGCCAACACCTAATCAAAATCCTATCGGTGCTCTTGAAAGAATTGATTCGGAAACCGATATTGCTCACGGTTGGGCGCGCGACCCTGATTCGACTTCGGCGATTCGAGTTGATTTTTATGTTGACGCTCTAAATTGCCCGAACGGTCCGAATTCTTGCTCTGCATATGCCGGAAATGCGCTAGCAAATACTCCACATTCTATACAAGGAAACAGAGGTTTTCAGTTTAGCATCCCCGCTAGATTTAGAGACGGACAGACGCATACGCTTTATGCTCATGCAGTTGACACTAACGGCTCGAATACAACCCATCTTTCAGGTTCGCCAATAAGTTTTAGGATAACTCCAAAAGTAAAATCAATTGTTCTTGAATCAAAATTTAATTGTGCTAGTTTTGAGGTTTTAACTCCCGGTTGTTTATATTTTAATCCCGGCAACGGTAACAGCGGAACGGATGTCGGTTTACGCATTTTCCCTGAAAAACTAAATCCTTCCGATGGGGATATAAACCGAAAAACCGTAACAGTCAAAGCTACCGTCGGGGTCGCAAATACCTGGGTGTATTTTAGGAATTTTGATGTTGATGACCCATCTTACAATGTTGCGCCTGTTGACGACGATTCAGGCACAAACATTGATAAGCCGGATAATCGAGGCTCAATTGGGGGCTTGAAAGAGGGCTTATTGATTTGCTCGCAGAATTCTGCTTTGGGCACTTGCCAAGCTAAAACGGATGCAAACGGCATTGCCACTGTTGATTTTAGAGTAACAATGCAGCCGGGAGATAATTTCGAAATAGCGGCAAGCACAGACGAACAATATTTAAGAGGCATTAGGGTTTCTGCCACTGATTTGCGTGATAGTGCCGGTCAGTTAATTCCAATTAGCGAATCCGTATCAGCAAACGCTAAACGAAGTCACATGTTAACTGTTTGGCGATTCGTTCATATTGAAGTTGATTCAATGGGAACAGTCCAAAACAACCATTTCAGTCGCCTGATAGGTGATACTGTAACTGTCGGCAGCACATCGGTGACGGTTCCCTACTATAATATTACAAAGGGCATACAGCCGAATAGATTCGAGAGCGGTAAAATGGTTGTTGGAAGCGATATTTTAGAGATTGATAGCAATACGGCTATTGATTTCACACTTCGCAGCGCGGGTGCTCCTGTAAGTCTTTTTTACGGTCAGACTTTCGTTGCATTTGATGACGACAATTACAACAATGTTCATGTCCCCGGAACATTTGCCGATAATGGCGAAGACATCGGGGAGTTGGAAGAAACATTCAGTAAAATGCGCGAAAGCGATTTGGAGAGCAGGAATTCCTTTGTAAAAGCATACATACGTCCAGAATATTCATGGGCGGCAAGCCGGAATTACAATCAAAGCAACGTACCCTTTGTCCTTAACGTTCAGAATGGAAATGAATTAGATCAAATAAATCCATACAGAGGGTCTAGATATGATGAAGATGATGAGTTTTGGGTAGCGTATCTACAACTTTCGTATCAAGGTGATGTTCAAGAGGATAACGATCCTTTTTATACTGAGGATGAAACAGGAGGTGTGTCATGTTGCGGATATACTGACAACGATCCGCCCCCGCCGCCCCGCCGGGTCTTGATCCGCTTTTCCCGCCAGGACATGTCGGATCGCTAATATATATGGAAACTTGTAGAGATGTAGATAGAGTATTTGATGATGGTTCCCCAAGACCAACTCCAAACATTTTCTGTGTAGAAGTACCGGTTCACGAATTAGGACATCAATTTGGTTTAAAGGGAGATAATGAAGATGGTTCTGGTCCGAATTATTTCGGAGTCATGGGATACAGCGGCAACAGTTACTCTTTTGTCGAGCGTCATATAAACTTAATGCGACTTAGAGTTAAAAGTCCCGGCGAGGATTACTAGAGAGGAGAATTATGAAAAAAAATCTGTCTATTTTTTCGGCGGTATTAACAATCTTATTTTTGGTAATAAGTTTTGTTGTTTTTGGGCAGCAAAACAGTCAAAACAACACGCGCCCATTTTCGGATTTAACTTTTATTGTAACTCCAGAACGCGATACGTTTCTGCCGATGGAACCGATTGTTTTGAATCTGAGTTTAAGAAACAATACTAATTCTCCCGTTCTCGGACATACAAATATTGATTTCAATTCCAGTTATGTTGATTTGTACGTTTCTGACAAGCAAGGAAATAGAATTGAAATTGGAAGTCTTCCTACTAGGAGGGCGAGCAGAGAACCTCAGAAGGATAAGTTAATTCCACCCAATCAAAAAATAGAAGTGACAGATGTTTTCTACACTTTGCATCGTTATTTTCCTGAAACCGGAACATATACATTTGAAATGGAATTGCGCGGCACAAAAAGCGAACAAAAAGTGAAGGCGGCTCCTTTCAGCATTGATATTGTTGAACCGACCGGACGCGACCGCGCCGCTTATAATTTTCTGAAAACAAAAAAAGTGCCGATGTTTTTCTTTGCTGGGGACAGTACCATCGATGTGGAAATGTTCAAGCATTACGAAAACATTGCAAATCAATTCGGCGATACCAATTATGGTGATTATGCAACTTGGGTTGTTGCTAATTCATATCACTTTCGTCGCGACAAAGTGAAGGCAAAACAAATGTTAAAGCGATTACAATCAAGACCGCACTTCGTTTTTAAAGAAAAAGTTAAAGAGCTGTTGGAAGAATTGGAAGAAGAAGAAAATCAGCCTTAACGATAATAAATTATCAAACTTAAATAAAGAAGACACTCAGCATAAAAGCGAGTGTCTTCTTTATTTTCGCAGTTTTGCGAATGGTCGCTCAAACGTGCATTATTTCCGTTTCTTTGTGTTTCATCAGCTCGTCAATTTTGGCGATGTAGCTGTTTGTCAATTTTTGCACCTGATCCAAACCGTCGCGCTCGTTGTCTTCGGAAATCTGCTTGTCTTTGAGCATTTTCTTGAGTTTCTCGTTTGCATCGCGGCGAACGTTGCGAACGGCGGTGCGGTGGTCTTCCGCAAATTCGTGAACCTGTTTCGCCATTTGTTTGCGGCGTTCTTCGGTCAGCGGCGGAATCGGCACGCGGACGGTTTTGCCGTCGCTTGAGGGATTCAACCCCAAATCCGAATTGCGAATCGCTTTTTCAATCGCGCCCGTCTGACTCGCATCCCAGGGCTGAACCATTAACAACTGCGGTTCGGGAACCGAAATCGAAGCCATTTGACTGAGCGGTGTCGGCGTTCCGTAATAATCAACCTGAACACCGTCCAAGATTCCGACCGTCGCGCGCCCCGTGCGGATGTTCGCCAGTTTGCGTTTAAAATCCTCGACCGCTCCTTCCATTCGCGGTTTTGTTTCTTTGATTACGTTTTCAATCATAAATTTAATCGGTAATTAATAGCTGATAATTACGTTTTCCTTGTTAATTATCAGCTATCCGTTTACTAAGGTTCCAATTTGTAAATCGCCGTTGACGGCGCGAATTATATTACCCGATTCTTTCATATTAAACACCAGAATCGGCAGCTTGTTTTCGCGGCAAAGCGAAATCGCCGAAGTGTCCATTACGTTTAACTGCTTTTCGATGACTTCCTGATAGCTGACCGTTTCGTAGCGCGTCGCGGTTTCGTCTTTCATCGGATCGGCGGAATAAATTCCGTCAACTTTCGTCGCTTTCATCAACACTTCGGCGCGGATTTCGAGCGCGCGCAGAGCGGCTGCCGAATCGGTCGTAAAATACGGATTTCCGGTTCCGGCGGCGAAAATCACAACGCGCTTTTTTTCAAGATGCCGGATCGCGCGGCGGCGAATAAACGGTTCGGCGAGCTGCGGAATATCAATCGCCGACATCACGCGCGTGAAAATTCCGACTTTTTCGCAGGCGTCCTGCAACACGACCGCATTCATTACGGTGGCGAGCATACCGATATAATCGGCGCTCGAACGATCCATATTTCCGGCGGATTTTGAAACGCCGCGAAAGATATTGCCGCCGCCGACGACAATCGCCGTTTCGACGCCCAAATCGTAAATCGCTCTGACTTGTTGGGCGACCGAGCGCGCGACTTCCGTGTCAATGCCGTAATTTTGCCCGCCCATCAGAGCTTCGCCCGACAGTTTCAGTAAAATTCGATTGTAAGCCGGTTTTGCGGCTTCCATTCGCGCTGCCTCTTGAACCATAAAAAATTTGCCCTGCTGATATTAAAACACAAAAAAGGCGGAGACAATTTCTCCGCCAGAATAATTTGAAATGTTATTGATTTCCGCCCGCCAGCGATGCAACTTCGGCTGCGAAATCATCAGCTTTTTTCTCCAAGCCTTCGCCCATTTTGTAGCGCGTAAAACGGCGAACCGTGATGTTTTCTTTAATCGAGCCGACTTTTTCCGCGACCAATTCGCCGACGGTTTTCGACGGGTCTTTGACGAACGGCTGTTCGAGCAGCACGTTTTCCTCGTAATATTTATTCAAACGACCTTCGACGATTTTACTGATTACGTCAGCCGGTTTGTTAGCGTTTTTCGGATCGTTTTTAAGCTGCTCGCCCGTAATCTCGCGCTCTTTATCGAGAATATCCTGCGGCACTTCTTCCCGCCGAACATAAGTCGGAGTCGCAGCCGCAATGTGCATTGCAATGTCTTTGACAAGCTGTGTAAAATCCTCGCCGCGAGCGACGAAATCCGATTCGCAGTTGACTTCGACGAGAACGCCGACTTTGCCGCCCATGTGAATGTACGAACCGACAACGCCTTCCGCCGTTACGCGACCGGCTTTTTTACCGGCTGTCGCCATTCCTTTTTTGCGAAGAATCTCAATCGCCTGGTCTTCGCTGCCGTTTGCTTCGACCAGCGCGGCTTTAACGTCGGTCATTCCGGCACCTGTTTTCTCGCGCAGCGCTTTAATTGCCGCCATTGTAATTTCTGCCATTTATAATATCTCCCTTATTGATAACAAAATAAAACGATATTCTAACAAATTAACATTGATTTGTCAGAGTAATAACGAAACGGCGACACGCGCCGGGACAAGAAAAAGCAGCCCCGAAACGAAAGTTGAGGACTGCGTTTTCAAACTGAGTTTTCAAATTCTTTAATGCGGTTGACTCCAAGCCGCCGCGCCCGGACCCGGATATTTCTGCGCTTCGGCATTGTCATCACCGCGTTCCGGTTGGACGCTGAAACTATCGGGTTCAGCTTGATTCACATCCATTTCTTCGCGCGACAATTCAAGCGTTCCGCTTTGCGAATTAACTTCCGCGCCCGGAGCCGGATATTCGTCAGCCGAACGCACGGGCTGGACATTCAATCCTGAAACCGCCGCAGCCATACCGTCTTCCGCTTCGGTCGAAATAACTCCGCCTTCGGTTCCGACTTGCTGACCTTCTAAAACCGCATCAGCGATGCGCGCGGCGAAAAGGCGAATCGCGCGAAGCGCATCGTCGTTGCCCGGAATTACGTGGTCAATTCCTTCGGGCGAGCAATTCGTGTCAACGACAGCCCAAACCGGAATGCCCAGGCGATTAGCTTCGGCGACGGCGATTTCTTCTTTTTTCACGTCAATGATAAAAAGCGCGTCCGGCAGGCGGTTCATCGTTTTGATGCCCGCGAGGTTTTTGTTTAGGCTCTCGTGTTCGCGGTCAAGCTCAAGTCGTTCTTTTTTGGTAAAGCTCTCGTAGCGTCCGTCTTCGCGCATCGCTTCGATTTCTTTCAACCGTTTGATTGATTTTTGGACGGTTTGAAAATTCGTCAAAAGTCCGCCGAGCCAGCGATTGTTGATGTAATATTGCCCGGCGCGTTCGGCTTCTTCTTTGATGGCGTCCTGCGCCTGTCGTTTAGTGCCGACAAAAAGAATCGTGCGGTTGGGTTTTTCCGTAATAAACTCCTGCATCGCGCCGATGGCGTCGCGGAAGAGCTTTTGGGTTTTTTGCAGGTCAATGATGTAAATTCCATTACGCTCGCCGTAAATGTATTCCTTCATTTTCGGATTCCAACGGCGAACCTGGTGACCAAAGTGAACTCCGGCTTCGAGGAGTTCTTTCATCGTAACTGTAGGCAAAATAAATCTCCTTAACTTCTTGGTTTTGTGTACTCGCCGCAATCAACCGGAAAGAAACCAATCAAGATTGCGGCAATGGTTTAAAGTCATTTACGAATTTCAAATTACGAATTTGAATTAAAGATAAAATTCCTTCATTCGAAATTCGTAATTTGAAATTCGTAATTCCAATTATCGTTTCGAGAATTGGAAGCGTTTGCGAGCGCCTTTTTGACCGTATTTCTTACGTTCTTTCTGGCGCGGGTCGCGGGTGACGAGTCAGGCTTTTTTCAAAGTCGGGCGCAAATCGCCGTTAAATTCCATTAACGCGCGAACGATTCCGTGACGAACCGCTCCGGCTTGCCCGGCGACTCCGCCGCCGTCAACATTTACGAGAATGTCGAATTTGTTAGCCGAATCGGTCATCCGAAGCGGCTGGCGGATAATCATCTGCAGCGCCTCGTTCGGAAAATATTCTTTAAACGGGCGTTTATTAACAAAGATTTTGCCCGAACCCGGACGCAAATAAACCCGCGCCGTCGCGGTTTTACGTCTTCCTGTTCCGTAATATTGAATTTCAACTGCCATTTTTAATCAGTAATAAGTAATTAGTAATAAGTAGTTAGTAATCAGAATTTTTTAACTTATTGCTGATTACTGATTACTTATTACTTGGTTGCGATTTCGAGCGGCTGCGGATTTTGCGCATGGTGTTTATGAGTGGCGTCGGCGTAAACGTGCAGTTTCTTGACCATTGCCTTTCCGAGCTTGGTTTTCGGGAGCATTCCTTTGACCGCCAGCTCGATAACTCTTTCCGGGTGTTTGGTGAATTGGTCTTTGACCGAAATCGAGCGCAGACCGCCGGGATAAAGGGTGTGATGATGATAAACTTTTTGCTCGGCTTTCGAGCCTTTGAAAATCGCTTGTCGCGCGTTGACGACGACAACATGGTCGCCCAAATCCAAAAACGGCGTAAATTGCGGGTTGTTTTTACCAGAAATAATACGCGCAATTTCGGTTGCCAGACGCCCAACGGTTTTGCCCGCCGCATCAACGACGTACCATTTGCGATTTTCAGCCAGCGTTTTACCGCTCGGAATAAATGTACTCATAACAATCGGTTCCGTAAAAAAAGAAATTCGCATTGAAAGCGAACGGAAAGAATACCGAACCGAACGGTTGTTTGTCAAGTCAGAGCATTATGGCTTGCTTGTTTATTGGTTAAGCGCAATTTTTCCGAAAAGACTGCTTTTATATAAAAGGGGTAATTGGGAATCTTTATAAGATTCCCAATTACCCCTTTTATGACCGATTTGCATCGGCAGATTTATCGTTTTGCGCTCTTCTTCTGGTCGAGCGGCATGAACGAACCGTTTACGGCTGATGAAGAAACTTTGTTTCCAAAATTGTCTTCAAACGTGCCGCCTTCCTGCGAAGTCGTTTCAAAGGTTAATGCGCTTGCCGAATCGTTTATTGTCCCGACGACTCTAAAACGAAGATAAACGAGCGCCCCGGAATCCGTAACGGCATTGTTTAGACCCGTTGCCGCAATTCCGAGACGACCGGATGTCGCCGTATCGGAAACGACCGTAAAGCCGTTGCCGATCAAGCTGTCGGTCGCCTCGATTGCAGTTTGCTCGGGCTGCAAAACATTCGGATCAAATCGAACGGCAAACTTGAAAGAAGAAATCCGATTGTTTGAATCGTTATTGAGCCAAACCGGAATTAAAACAACGCTGCCATTCGGCGCTGAAGAATTTACGGGCAATAGCAGTTGAACTTGGCTTGCAGTTGATTCTTTCGTTTTACCGCTTCTGCTTATAAACTCTTGCCGATCCCGAACAAATGCCGGAGCTTCTGCCGGAACGGATGACGAGCTTTCGTTTGTGACGAATGCCGTTTCTTGTTTTCCCGCTTCATCATTTGAAGCCAAAGGATTGGACGGTGCCCAATCACCGTTGACATCTCCAATCAGATAAGCCGTGTAATTTTGATTCGATTGCGAGCTTGAAAGCGGATTGTAATTGGTCGAAGGCGGCACAAATTTCCAGGTGCCGACTTGTCCTGTATTCGCCGTCGGTCCCATCGCGACGACATATCTCAAAATCAGCGTTGCATCAAACGGAGTGATGTTTCCATCGCCGTTTGTATCTGCGGCAATTTGTTGATCCGGAGATAAAGCGTTCGGTCCCGCCCCGTTAGCTGCCACGTGGCGAAGAATCAGAGTTGCATCAGACGGAGAAATGCCGTTAACATCCGTCGTCTTTGTTGGCGTCACGGTGTAATTTCCGCCTGCCGTTAAACCGTCGAGCTGATAAAAGCCCATCGAATCGGTCGTGTCGGATACCGTCGGAGCGCCGGTTACAGATAACAAAACGTCTGGAACTTTCTTCTGCGTTTGGTTTACCTGAATTATACCGTAGCTGACCGTTCCCGAAATCGAATAAGTTACATTCAAAGTAAATTGTTGGGTACTTGTTGCTCCGCAGTTATCCGTAAAAGTAACGCTAACCGTGAAAGAACCGCCGGGATTGGCATTTGAAATTGTCACAACGCCTGTAGCTGAATTAACGGACAGCGTGCCGGTAAATGCACCGGATGCCGTTGCCGACGCGCCCGAAATTGAGCCGTTGTCGGCGGGCGCGGGGGACGGCGTGACGGTTGTTCCGCCGCCGGAAGGCAAATTCGTAGCTGAATAAGTTCCGATTGTCGGCGGCGTGTTTGGCGTGACATTAACAGTCAAAGTCGCATTAGACGATGCTCCGACCGAATCGGTAACGGTCAGCGTAAAGGTCGCGTTTGTCGCCGTGCAGGATGCAACGACATCTGCCGTTACATTGCCGCTTGCGTCAACCGCGATGTTTGAAACCGTGACGCCGTTGACAGTCGCCGAAGCGCCGCCGTTGACTGTCACAACCAAAGTTTCTTCGCTTTGGTCAGCGTCATTGACCGTCGCAATCTGCGAGTTTGCGGAGGGACTGCCTTGCTGCCGCGACAAAGTCGCTCCCGTGATTGTCGGTATCGCATTGACCGTCAACTGGAACGTTTTGGTACTTGTCGCGCCGCAGTTGTCCGTAGCAGTTACTGTAACCGTGTAAACTCCGGCAGGAGCCGCGCTATTAACGGTCACCGTGCCGGTCGTTGTGTTACCGACGAAAGTTCCGGTAAAACCGGGTGCCGCCGCCGTTAATGTCGCAACCGTGCCGTTGTCGGTCGGCGCAGCATCGGGCGTGACTACCCCCCCGCTCGATCCGGCGTTAACCGTTGTGTTCGGGTAATTGCCGAGTGTCGGCGGAGTATTCGGTGTGACGTTGACACTAAATGTTGTTTCATTAAATTCCGTCGCACTATCCGTTACCCGCAATGTAAAGCTCGCGTTAGTCGCATTACAAGAAGCAACGACATCAGCCGTCACATTTCCGCTTGCGTCAACCGCGATGTTTGAAACCGTGACGCCGTTGACAGTCGCCGAAGCGCCGCCGTTGACTGTAACGACTAAAGTGTTGAGCGTTTGATCCGGGTCTGTAACAGTCGCAATCTGCGAATTCGACGCGGGACTGCCTTGCTGTCTTGACGGGACTTGCACCGCAGTAAAAGTCGGCAGCGTGTTTACTTTGCGGCAGGCGGAAAACTCAGATGTGCTGCCGTCGTCGTAATTGGCGTCGCCGTTCGGATTGCTTGTTGCCGTCGCCGTAATTTGTTCGCGTGTACCATAAGGCAGAGCAACGCTGCTCAGATATGTCAGGGTGCCGCCCGCCGGGACGGTGATTTCTTCCGTCGCCGCTAACAACACCTCGCCTTCGCCGAAGCCGGATGCATCGCAAGCTGTATTCGCGTAATACTGAATACGATATTTGCCGGGAGCCGAGTTGAGCGTCACGCTCGCTATGCCCGCCGTACCGGTGCCGCGCCGCACGTAATTGAGAACCGGGAAGTTTTGCAAGTTGTTCGGTCCGGTGTCGCCGTCGCCCGCGTCGTTTGGCGTAACGCCGTTGTCGCTCAGATCAATTCCAAGCTCGCCATTTGTGTAAATCACATTTGAATTGAAATGGCTGCCGGTTCCCGATCCGATTTTGGTAATTCCGTCACCGGTATTGGTTGCAATCGTGTTGCTCGCGGCATCGAGACTGCCAGTGCCCGTGATATGAATTCCGCTGCCGGTGTTGCCGCTAATCGTAACGCCCGTAACGGTTGAAGCAGACGAGCCGCTATGCTCGATTCCGCCGCCTTTGCCGGTCGTTGCCGTGTTGCCGCTGACATTGCCGTTTGTGATTGACAAAGCGCCGTTCGAACTGAAAATGCCGCCGCCCGTTGCACCTGAATTGAAGTTCAGCGTCGGTGTGGTAATCGCGCCGAGCGTTCCGGTGTTAAAAATGCCGCCGCCGTTGCCGGTAGCTGTGTTGTTGGTAATTGTCGGAGTCGCCAGAGCGCTCAAAGTTCCGGCATTGGAGATACCGCCGCCCGTTCCGCTCGCGGAATTGTGCGTGATGCTCGCGCCGGAGGGGATATTGACCGTTCCGGCATTATTGCGAATGCCGCCGCCGTTGACACCTGAATTGGCAAAACCCGAACCGCCGATTGTCAAAGTGCCTGTGAAAGCGGTCGTGCTTGGAGCATTATCATTAAAAAGCGCGCCGCCGTCGCCGCCGCCCGCGTTGTCGCTGTTGGCTTGGTTCGAGCGCAGCGTCATGTTGTTTAAATTCGCGCGCGCTTGGTTGCTGACGTGAATTCCGCCGCCGCTGTTTTCGGCTCGGTTGCTGTTGATGGTGACGGCTGTGGATTGACCGATGTTCAAAATGCTGGTGTTGGTGTCGAACTCAAACGAGTTGAAATAAACGCCGCCGCCGTTGTTGTTTCCAGCCGGTGCACCGTCAGCGGAGGCGTTGTTGCCAATTATCGAGCCTCCGTTTATGTTGACAATCGTTTGATTCGAGTCATTCCCTGCCGCGCTGACAATGGTAAAGAAATGCGCGACGCCGCCGCCGTTAGTCGCCGTATTCGGCTCATTCACGCCGGTGCCGCCGATGATGCAGTTGGTCAAGTTTGACGTTCCGCGGTCGCGGAAAACAGCTCCGCCGTCGCCGGCGGTAAAGTCGCTATGCTGCGGTTGCCCCGAGGGTCCTGGAAAGATCGTATTATCGCTGTTCGCGGTATTGTTCCGCATCGTCGAGCCGCTAAAGGTCTGAAAAGCTCCGTTTCCGGCAACGTCGTTGTCGCCGTAAGCCACGCCGCCGTGACGACGCGCTGTGTTGCCGGTCATTGTGCCGCCCGTCACCGTTACGAAGGCGTCCAAAGTTTTGATCGCACCACCGTCCTGCTGTGCGATATTGTTCGTGAAATTTGTATTGTTGACGGTTACAGTATTGGGATTGGCGTTAATGCGCATTCCGCCGCCGTCGGCGTTAGCCGTAAACTGTTCGCCCGGATTAGAGCCCGGGTAAACCGTGCCTCGTCTGGCTTCGTTTGAAGTAAAGCTGGAATTCGTGATACTGACGTTGCTGGCAGTAGTTGCAGCTCCGAAAAACAAGCCCCCGCCCTCACCCACATGAGCGATGTTATTAGAGAAAGTGGAGCCGCTCGCCGTAAAGCTGCCGGTTACATACGAGATCCCCCCGCCATGATGGGCGGACTGATTATTGGTGACAGTAGTGTTTGTGAGGGTCAATGAGCCGTGTCCGCCGCCGCTACGAAAACCGTCGCCACGGATGCCGCCGCCGTGAGGGCGATTGCCGCCGCCAAGTGACGTATTCATAGCTTCCTTCGTATTTCCACCCGTGATTGTTAGATTCGTAAACGTGGCGCTGACTCCGGTACTGCCGCCAAAAGCGCCGCCGAAGATGCCGTCCTGACCTACATCGAAAACACGGTCGGTGTTAATCGAGCCTCCGCCGTTAATCGGATAGGGCGTGAAAGTTCCGGCAGTAACGGTGTTGCCGCCCGCCGCGCCGATAATGCTCAAATCGTTTTGGTTAGTATCATACGGCAAATTACAACTGCCGGTGTTGGGATTGGTAATAACGCAGGTAATATCCAGATCGCCGTTTGCCTGATCGTTTGTGCCTTGACCGTCGTTGTCGGGCTGTCCGCGCGAAATTACCGGATTAATCCCGGCATTGATCATAATCGTGTCATCGCCGGGAAGTCTGTTGGCTTCCATAATTGCGGCTCGCAATGTACAGCCGCTCGGACCGTTGCAAACACCGTCGCCTAAGTTGCTATCAATATTGTCGACGGCAGTTGTTACCGTAAAAGTAGCTTGCGGAGCGCTGAGAAAAGCCGACGGCTCGCCGCTGCCTTCTTTCAGGACGAGCAAGTCCATGTCGTTATCATGGTTGAGCTTTAACGCCAGAGCCGCAACGGGAGCGCCGTCCGCGTCAAAATCCTGCATAGCGCGCTTGCCCTCGAAACTGAGCTGCGCGTTTTCCCCGTCAATCTGGCTGTGATTCGATTGGAAAGGCATCACTAGAACTTTGCTGCCGGATTGATCCAAAACAATTAAATCGTCGGCTGCGCCGCCGCTGATGCGTCCGGTCGCCAAAACCGCCTGCGCCGAAAGCTGTAGATTCGGCGCGGCTGCCGACACAGTTTCGGCTACCGACCAATTCTTCAAATCGCCTTGCGGTCGAAGACGCGGTTCGCGTAAATCTTCTTTTGTCAATCTTTCTAAAATTCTCTTCGGAACCGGATAACCTTTCTCTTGATATTCTCGCACCTGCTCGGCGAGATGTTCGTTTACGCTGACCGGGCGCGTGTCGAGCGAGCCGCGCGCAAAAATGCGGATGGTTCCATCCGGCGACAGCACGCCCAGTTCGGTGCGGTTGTCGCGGTCGGGCATCAAATCGCCGGTGACAATTGATTTCACGCCGGCAGGCTGCGGCAGACGCAGATTTTCAAGAATCGGCTGGTCGTTCGTTTGTGTCGAATCTTTGGCTGATAAAATAATCACTTCGCTGTCAGTTCCGACTGCGATGTCGGCAAACTCATTTTCATTGAGCTGTCCGACCGCGATTGCTTCAGCCTGCGCGGGAAGATTATAAAGCAGAGAACCCGCCGCGAAAATGTCGCCCAAGCCCGAATACACTTGCAAAGCGAAACCCTCTGCGCCGCGTGTGCCGATGATTATATCCGTTAATCCGTCCGCCCGGTTTACGTCGCCCGAAGCGAGCGCTGTAATCGCGCCAGCCGTTTCGATTCGGAGCATGTTAGGGAAATTTCCCGTTCCGTCGCCTAACAATACGTACAAAACATTGTCGCCGCGAGCAGCGAAAGCCGCGTCGAGCCGCGCATCGCGGTTAAAATCGCCGGAAAGAATGAAATCAGCCGCCGCCGGAACATTGGTCGAGCGAGTTTTCCGCTCAAACGGCGAAACAAAACGCCCATCCCGGATTGCTTCCCAAGCCTCCTGAGTTTGTGGCGCGAAAGCGTTGATGTCGCCGCGGTGCAAAACCAGACGGTTGTTGTGCGCGACGAGCAAATCATTAAAGCCGTCCGCATCGAAATCGGCGGCGAGGGCTGCGCGCGGGCTTCCCGCCGCTTCCGACTGATCTCCGCTCGCCGAAACTTTCAAAGCTCCGTAGCGTTTGAGCGTTTCGGAGCCTTGCGCTTTGGCGCTGGCGATTTGTACAGAGTTTTCGGGTTCCACTGCGGCGGCGTTTTGCGAATTGACGCCGGAAGCTATCCAAGTAAGTCCGACGAGAACGGTTAAAATGCAAAAAAGAGCGGTTATCTTGCTGCGAATAGCAAATCGAACGGCTTGTTTCATTCTTTTTCTCCTAAAAGCTCGCGACGGCGTGAATAACTTAGCGAATGTGTGAGTTAACGAACGTCGAAACGGCAAGCGATAAACAGTTGGTGGTTTGCGGTTGACAATCGGTAAACCGCCGGGACGGCTCGCTCTTTGAATTAAAGAGCGAGCCGGTGGCTAAGATTTTTTATGGTCTCGGCGGAAATACGCCCTGCATAGCGATGCAGAAATTAAGCGTTAATGACGGCATCATATTGTTATGCGGAAGGCTGCCGCCGGACGGCAGCGTCGCCGTCTGATTCATCTGACCGGTCGGTTGGGCGCCCGCCGGAGAATACGGTCTCGAATTTGTGCGAGCGGCAGCATTCGCGACCGGTGTTGACAGCGGCGGCACGTTGCCGGTCGGTCGACCATTCATTGAATGAGTGTGAATAGGCATTTCCGAGACGAGCAGCGTCACGGTTTGGCTACCGCCCGTTTCGCCCAAGTCATGGAGCGAAAGCCCCGATCCTTGTCCCGGATGCATCGGAACGCTGCCTTGTAGATCAGGCAAAGCGAAAGTTGATTTGCCATCGCCGCCATAAGTTGTGCCGAGCAGCGCAAAAAGCGCGGTGTTTTGCGAGATCGGTATCAATTGACCGTCGCAAAAAGCCCATCCTTTGGGCGCAAAGGTAAAGGGAAAGATTCTGATTTCAGCGACAAAAGGGTCTGCCATTACTTTATCTCCTGTAAAATTTAATTTGGACTCGGGAAAATGCCTTGCAGGGCGATGCAAAAGTTTAACACCAGATACGGTTGCTGGTTTGTGTGCGGCTGACTGCCTCCGGTGTTTGAAATTACGCCCGGATTCATTACATTATCGGCGTCGCCGGAAAAATACATGGTTGAATTGTCAACCGTATGAGCATAGAAAGCTCCCACAGGACCAGTCTCGTTGCTGTCAACCGCGCCCTCGACGGCGTTGACCGGATGATTATGCTTCGGCATTTCCTGCATTGTTACGGTATGAGCTTCTTCGCCGAAGGCTTCGCCGAGCGAAAAGCCGCCGCCGACGTGGAGCGGAACGCGTCCCTGCAAATTCGGCAAGGCGAATGTCGTTTGCCCGTTTCCTCCGTAGGTCGTTCCGAGCAATGAGAAAAGCGCTTGATTTTGGTTGATGGGCATAAATTGCCCGTTGCAAAACGCCCAGCCTTTGGGCGGGAAGTTAAAACTAAAAATTCTGATTTCTGACAAAAAAGGTTCAGCCATAAATTTCTCCTTGTTGAGATTGAACAAAACGCATTGAATAAACGTGTCTCTTCGCTTTAACTCGGGGACGGGAAAATCCCGAACAGCGAAATGATAAAGTTGATGCACAAATACGGTTGAAAATTGGTGTGCGGCTGGCTTCCGCCGACCGGGACAACAGCCGCCGCATTCATCGGTTGCGAGGGCGGCATCAAGCCGTAAGCGTTTGCCGGGATGCTAACCGCAGGCAAGCCGCCGATTGGAGACGCACTGTTGCCGTCCGTGCCTTTACACCCTGCCGGATGATTATGAACCGGTATTTGCTGCGAGGTTAAAGTCACTTCTTCAACGCCTGCCATCTGAGCGAGCGGGTATGTCGTACCGGACGACGCATTGCCGAAATGAATCGGAATCCTGCCTTGCAGATCGGGCAAGTTGAAAGTTGATTCTCCGTCGCCGCCGTAAGTCGTGCCGATTAGCTGAAAAAGGGCTTCGTTTTCCGAAATCGGAAGCTGCTGCCCTTCGCAAAACAGCCATCCAAGCGGGGGAAAGTTTCCCCCAAACATTCTGATTTCTCCAATATAGGGTTGTGCCATACTTTATTTTTCTCCAAATAATCTGCCCGTCAGGAATGAAAACGGGCAGGTTGAAATGATTTGCGTCGCCGGTTGCCGGCTACGCGCTCAAGACCGGCGTTTTGGCTTCGGATTTTAAAGGGGCTGGTTTGTAGTCCCACAAAAAATAAATTCCGTGCCGGTCAATTTTTTGAAAACCGAGATTAATAAAAATTTCGGTTTTCGCATCCGAATCTTCAAGATACATCCGTACTGCTTTTTCGTCTCGCTCGCCTTTTTGCAGAATTTCTTTGATCAATTCGATAAAAATATCCTGATCGAAATGCTCCGGCAAAAACGCGAGATCAATGATTCTGATTTCATCGGCAAGCTCGGCTTGATAAAGTCTGCCGACAGAACGCTCGTTTAATTTTATTATCTCGAAAGAAGCATTCGGGTAACGCTCGCGATAATACCGAGCCTGAGCCTCAAACTGCATTTTTAGAAACGCTCGTTTCTGGTCATCACCCCACGGCACGATTGCCATTTCTGCGGCGCGGGTTGAAGCGTAAAGCTCAATTAGAAACGGTTCGTCCGATTCTGTAACTGAAAATAAAACTGGAAATGCCGACATTAAACTTGCCTTTTTTATCGGTAGTAATCGAACTGAACTGCTTTAGGATTTGCTACGAGTAAGCGGAAACTACTTTATAACGGTTCGGAACAAATTGCAAGCGCAGGACTTGCAATTTTTAAATATTAACTATAGTCTCATTCTCGGCAACCCACCTGCTGATATTTTGCGCAAAGCAATTTCTATTAATCCAATGAACACAACCAGAAGAAACTTTATAAAGGCTACGGCTATTGCTGCGGTTTTCGCCGGAACCGATTTGTTCGCGTCGCTCGTTTCGGCGGCGGAAACAAGTCACGACCCTTTAGCTCAAATTCCGGGCGAAATTCTCGCCGATCCGTTTTATTTTTTTACGGCGGAAGATTTCAAAAAACGTATCGGAGCTAATTTTTCGCTGATCCGCGGAAACGGCGCGACTACCGCCCAACTGTACAAAGTTACGCAATCCGTCAAACCGAGCGGAAATACTCAAAACTCCGCCGCCACTTCGACTCGAACGGTAACTAAGGAAACGTTTACGCTTACGTTTCGTGTTCCGGCAGGTAATTTTTCCCAGACGACTTATCAGCTCTGGCATCCGAATCTTGGACAATTCAATTTATTTTTAGTTCCGGGCGCGAAAGCGAGCGGTATGATGCTGCTTCACGCCGTCATCAACCGCATTTAGAGTTAAAAAGCAAATGCCGCGCGTTTAATCGCCCGATTTTCAGCCCGTCTCATTCAATAAATTAAAAACAGCTTCGTATTTGTAGCCCTCAGCTTCAAGCGCCGTCGGAACGATGAAAAGCACCATCGCGCCCAGCCGTTCGTGTTTTATCGAATAACTTCCTTGTGGCAGCATAAATTTTTTATCTCCGCGAAAAAACAAAGAGAAAAAAGTCTGGCTCGCCGTCACCGTCGGCTTGGTAATTTCAATCAATTCAAGCTCAAACGGTTCAGCCGCTTCGGTCAAAGCGAATTTTGTATTTAATTGTCCAACTAAAATTTCGTAATTTAAAACTTCCGACATCTTTCCCGCTCCAATAATTTATCAACTTAGCTCTGCATTATCCCAATCTCAAATTTGAGATCAAAATTCTGATAAAGCCCGCCTTAGAAATTGCGCCACTGCATCGTAAAATGCAAATCCGATTCTTGGACGACGACCAAACCGAGCCGCTCGTAAAGCCGTTTGGCACCTGCGTTTGTTTTTAAAACGCGCAAAGATAAAACCCGATCAGAACCGGCTTCGGTTTTCAGTCGTTCGAGCAAAAGCGTACCGATTCCGCGACCGCGAAATTCCGCCAGCAGCGAAACGTCAACTAATCGAATCTCTTTTTCGCAGCGCTGCACAATCATCCGTCCGACTTGTTCGCCGCCAAGTTCGACAATGTGATAATCGGCATCGGGAAACTGCATTTGATACGCGCGGCTCTGCATCTGAAACTGCATTTTGAAAAAAGCGTTTTCCTGCTCGCGGCTCCAGCCAAACGGGGCAAGCTCGTCTCTCCGCGAATCGGCGTAAACCGCTTCCAAAAACATCTCGTCCGCCGTTTCCGCGCGGCGAATTGAGAGATTTAGTCCATTTGTTTCTTCTTTCATCTTACGGAAATAACAAGGGGAAAAATTGTCCCTGCATTTTCTCGCCCTTTTTGACGGGCGGAACACCTGCAAGCGGCGGCTCGTCCGAATCCGATTTTACGCCGTCGCGGAAAACGTTGATGACGACGGCTCTGCGCGGGTGGGCGGAAAAATTCTCGAACGAGCCGTGAACCAAAAGCGGATGATGAAAGCTCGCTTCGCCCGCTTTTAATTCCACCGCGACGGGTTGAAAATTTTCTTTCTGTTCTTCGTCGAGAACCGTTTGAATCGCATTCATATCTCCGGCGAGACCCGTGACGGGAAGCAGATTCCATTTGTGGCTGCCGGGAACGTAACGAAGACAGCCGTTTTCGGATGTCGAATCGTCCAAACCGATCCAGCAGGTCAAATGCGCGATTGGCACGGTGCGAGTCCAATAAGAATAATCCTGATGCCAGGCGACGACACCGCCGTAGCGAGCCGGTTTGACAAAAAGCTGGTCGTGCCAGAAACGCACCGCGCCGTTTAATAATTGCGAAGCCGGAACGCAAAAACCTCGATGCCAGAGCAAATCGTGAAACGCTTTGGAAATTCGCCAGGCGCCGAGCGCGTGAAAAAGCGTTTTTGATTTGTCGGCTGATTCGTTGAGATTGAATTCATACCAAAGCGAATTTTCCTCTTGCTCCGGTCGCATCAATTCTGACAATTCATTTCTGAGAAATTCAATCTGCTCGTCGTTTAAAATTTTAACGCCCGTGAGATAGCCGTTTTCGTTAAAGAAACTGATTTGCTCATCCGAAAGGCGGAAATCGGCAGATTCAGCGTTTTTCGTAAAAACGTCGGTCAGCGGGCGATGGCAATTTGATAAATCGGCAAACATAAGAGAAAAAGGCGCGTAAAATTTTTTACGCGCCTCAAAAATTTATTGTTTGTCGGTTGTCGCTATTTGTCTTCGCGGCTGAGCGTTTTTGACGTATTTGTCAAACCACGAAATCATTTCGTACAAAGTGTGTTCGGTTGATTCCTTCGCCGCATAGCCGTGCGATTCGAGCGGCAACATCACGAGCCGCGCCGTTCCGCCGTTGCCGCGAATCGCGGCGAAAAGGCGTTCGGATTGAATCGGGAAAGTGCCTTGATTGTTGTCGGCTTCGCCGTGAATCAAAAGAATCGGCTCGTTGATTTTGTTCGCGACAAAAAACGGCGAAACATCCGTGTAAATTTTGGTCGCTTCCCAGAAATTACGAACTTCGTCCTGAAAACCGAACGGCGTCAGCGTCCGGTTGTATGCGCCCGAACGAGCGATTCCGGCGCGGAACAAATCGGAATGCGCGAGCAGATTCGCCGTCATAAACGCGCCGTAGCTGTGTCCGCCGACTCCGACTCGTTCCGAGTCTGTGACGCCCATTTCGACCGCTTTATCAATCGCGGCGCGCGCCGAATCAACGATTTGCTGAATAAAAGTGTCGTTTTTCTTTTCCGGCGTTCCGACTACAGGCATTGATGTGTTGTCCAGAACCGCATAACCCTGAAGCAAAAAGAAAAGGTGCGAATAACCGCCGATGTTTGTAAAGCGGTTAGTCGAACCGGAAACCTGTCCGGCTACGCTTGCGTCCGTAAAACTTTCGGGATAAGCCCAAACGACGGTCGGAAGCCGCGTACCTTCTTTGTAATTAGGCGGCAGATAAAGCGTAAACGACAAATCAACGCCGTCGGCGCGTTTGTATTGCACAAGCTGTTTTTTGATTCCGCGAAGTTGCGGCGTCGGATCTGCGAAATTGGTCAGCGGACGCGGCGCGATTTTTTTGATTGCGTCGTTCAAAAATAAATTCGGCGGAGCGGTTACGGTTTCCGCGCGGCTGATAAACTGCGATCCGTCGTCGCTCATCAGCGCGACAAAACTTTCATATTCACCGTCGCCCGAACGAAAGATTTCCTGAGTTTCTTTTGTTTTCAAATTCATTCGCCGCAAAAACGGGCGGTCGCCCTGGCGCGTCGCACCTGTGCCGGTCAGGAAAATTTCGTCGCCGTTTTGATGAATGACGCTGAAACCGTTCGGCAAGCGTTTGGTAACGGGCGTTCCGATGTCGTTGTAGCGGTCGGCGACGTTTAAATCCGAAATCAATTGCGGAGTTCCGGGATTGCGGTAATCCAGACTGAAAATCCGGCGGCGGCGCGTGTCGCGGTTATAATCGAAAAACAACATCAAACCGTCGCTCGCGCCGAATTGTCTGCCTTGCGAGCGATGCTCGGTTTTAACGATTTCGACCGGCTGCGAATTAAAAGGCGCGGCGAGTTTTAGCATTTTATCGCGGAACGGGACTTTTTCTTTCGGATTTCCGCCGTCGAGCGCTTCAACCCAAATAAGCGTCGCGTTTTCGGTCGGAATCCAGCCGAAACTGCGCGGTCCGGTCGGAACGCCTTCGACCGGAATCTGGTCTTGTAGCGGCAGGCTCGCCAATTTGTGAACCGTTTTGCCGTTTAAATCCCAAACTTCTACCTCTCTCGGAAAACGATTTGCCGGAAAAAGGTACGAAAAAGGTCGTTGGATTCTGGCAACTAAAATGTGTTGTCCGTCGGGCGAATTTTGCGCGTCATCAAAAATCCCGGGCTGCCCGATTTCTCGAATTTTCCCGTCAACGCCGACAACGGCAAGCTGCGAAGTCGCGTAATATTCAAACAATCGCTCGTCGTTCGGATTTTTGAGCAAATCCTGAAACGTCTGCACCGCGCCCGCTTTGCCCGAAGTTTCCTGAATACTCGGTTCATTAGGTGTGACGTTTTGATAACCCGGAGCCGCGCCGCGCGTTTTCGGTACTAAATTTACCAGCAAACTTTTTTGATCAGGCATCCAGTAAAAATTGCCGAAAGCCGTATTGACCAGCGCGTTTTTTACTTTGTTGGCTTTTCCGGTGGCGGTTTCGATAATCCACAATTCAACCGCGCTCGGCGTCAGATTTCCGGCGGCAATATATCTTCCGTCCGCGCTCCATTGCGGCGAAATCATTTGCGCGTTCGGCGGCAGATTAACGGGCGTTTGTTTGCCGTCGGAGATGTTTTGCAAAGTTAATTTGACGAAATACTGCGTGCGATGCTGCGCCGTGTTGTTTGGATTGATTCTGAGACCGGCGAGGCGGAGCATCGGCTGCGCGAGTTCTGAAATCGGCGGATAACGAAGCGGTTCGGCGATTAGAATTTTATCGCGCGCCGGGCTGATTAAAGTCGCCGGAATTGCCGGAGCGTTTAAAACGTCCATAATGTCTTTCGGCGGTTTTTGATAAGAGCCTTGCGCGAGTGCTGCGGTTGAGCTGACGAAGAGAACGAACAAAATCAAACAAAGTTTTCTCATTTTTTTGTCTCACGGAAATCTGGAAAGTTGTAAGTTAGAAGTCTAACAAAAACTTACAAAAAAATGGAAGAAAACAAAACGCGAAAGCGGAGCCGGATCACATTCCGCAGAATGTAAATCGGCTCCGCTTTTTATAAAAAAAAAACGCGTTATTGAATCGAAACGCTCAATTTGAAATTTATGGTTTCGCCGCGGCGGGCTTGTGCGCGAGGCATCAACACGCGAATCGCATAATCGCCCGAAGCTGGCAATTCGCCAGTCCATTCCCGAACCTGCACGGCGTCCATTCCGAGATTGCCGCCGTCGGGCATCATAATCGCAAATTCGGCGGACGAACTGCCGGTTAAAATGACGCTCATCATTTGACCCGCGCGAGCGCCGACAATGTAATCAATGTATTTGTAGCCTTTGACCGAACCGGAAACATTTGCCCCGGACTCGCCGCGAGCGAATCTGACGCGCTGTTTTGTTTGCGCGGCGGCGCTGTCAGCCGAAAATAAAAACAGGAGCGCCAAAATTGAAATACCAAAAAAAGCCATTAATTTTTCCATTTTCATTCGTCAAATTCGCGTTAATGATTTCTTAATTGTAAACGCGGGAATTTTCGGCGAAAAGTATCAATCCAAAACAAGCGGCGGTTTATTATAACGCTCGCGTAATTTATTAATGGCGTCGCGAATTGCGGGACGTTGAATGATTCTGGCTTCGAGCGGGCGTTTTCCCGGAATATCGAGCATAATCAGCCCAAGCAAAATCGTGAGCAAACCCTGTCCGGGACCGATCAGCATCACGATTCCTAAAGCGATCAATATGACGCCCAGTAAATTTTTCGCAATCACTGCGCCCCAACGCACAAACCAAGAACTGTTGGGTAGAAAGTCTTGTTGATAATGTGTGCTGAAATAATTCGCCGGCAGTTTTATCATTACCAGCGCGATTGTTATCAAACTAATTGCGAGCGAAAACAGAAATAATCCGACCCCAAACAAAATTCTCATCCAAGTCAAAGATTCCCAAAATTGAGATAACCACTCCATTATTTTGTTTTCCTCATTTCTTCTATAACGATTCCGGCAATGTGCGGAATGATTTCCCGTTCGTTAGCGACCGATTCGGTAAAGGTTACGAGAACAAATTTCAAACCCTCGGGCGTTTCGACGTAAGCCGCGTCGTGACGAGATTTCGATGTCCAACCGGCTTTTGACCAGAGCTTGATGCCGGATTGTTTCAAAGCGATTCCGGTAAAACCCGTGTCCTGACTGTCAGCATCCGCTTTTTCTTTAAACTGGTCGCGTTTTAAAAGCTCCATCATTTCCAGACTTCGTTTGGCGTTGACGGCTTTTCCCAGAGCGATTTCCGCAAGCAGACGCGCCGTCGCGTTGGTCGTTAATTTGTTTCGGACTTTGCCGCCGTTCCAAAATTGCCGCTCGCGCCCGTATAAATCTTCGCAGTAAGTTTTTTGATTGACGTTGATGTTTTGATAGCCCTGCGCGGTGAAATAGCGATTGACGGCGTTGCGTTTAAAAGCCCATTTTTCTAGCTCTTTCGGCGATAATTCCGAGCCGCCGGTCGCTTCGGTTAAAACGTCAACCAGAAAATGCGTCGCGTCGTTTGACGAATCAACAATCATATCGCGCAAACCGCGCCGCAATTCGGGCGTATCTTTTAATTTTCCGTCTTCGAGCCAACGCCCAGCCGCCGCCAGATAAAACATTTTGACGACGCTCGCCGGGTAAATCGGCTGTTCGCCGTGAAAATCGGCTTGTTTCAAATTGTTCGCGTCGCGCAAATCAATCAGCGTGATTGCCAGATTTTCCGGTTTTAAGCCTTTCGCGGCAAATTGTTCGAGCGTTTCTTTTGCGGCTCGATCAACTAAAGTTTGAAGCTGCGGCGAGCTTTCAGTCATAAATTTTGCAGCAGCCGCTTTGTTTTGCGCCGAAACTGCAAGACAGGCAAAACAAAAAACGAAAAGAAAATAAACCCAAATTTTAAATTTCATTATGAAAGTTTTAGCGGACACTTTGCGCTCAAGATACGCAACAGAGTATAAACAACGGTCGGTGTCAAGCAAAACGGCGAACGACGAACTATGGAATCAAAAACAACTCAAACGGATGAAAACCCGCAGGAAAATCTGATTCGCGGCATCAGCCGATTGGATTTAACGGCAATTGTCATCAATACGATTATCGGCGCGGGAATTTTCGGTCTGCCCGCAAAAGTGACGGCTTTAATCGGCGTTTACAGCCTCCTGGCGTTCGTCTTTTGCGCCGTGATTATCGCGCTGATCGTGCTGTGTTTTGCCGAAGTCGGCAGCCGTTTCGAGACGACCGGCGGCTCGTATCTTTACGCGCGCAAAGCGTTCGGTTCATTTACCGCTTTCGAGGTCGGCTGGCTTTATTGGATCGCGCGCGTTGCAACCGCCGCCGCAAATACAAATTTGCTGGTCAGTTATCTGGCGTTTTTCGTTCCGGCTGCAAGCTCGACATTTGGGCGCGCCGCGACTATCGCAATTGTCACTGCCGGTTTGACCGCAATCAATTATCTCGGCGTCCGGCAATCGGCACGAGCCACGAACTTTTTCACCGTCGGAAAGCTCGCGCCGCTAATTATTTTCGCCCTTATCGGTTTGTTTTTTATCGAACCGGGGAATTTTACAAATAATCAAATAAACATTGAAACCGGCGCGTTTTCGAGCGCGGTTTTGATTTTGATTTACGCCTTTGTCGGCTTTGAAGCCTCGGTCATTCCGGCGGGCGAAATGCGCGATCCGCAGCGCAATATTCCTTTTGCTTTGCTGACGGCTCTCGGCATTATCGCTGTGCTCTACATTGTGATTCAGCTTGTTTGTCTCGGCACTTTGCCGATGGCTGATTTGGCAAAATCCGAAAGACCGCTGGCGGATGCGGCAAACGTGTTTATGGGCGGTTTCGGCGCTTCGCTGATTGCGCTCGGCGCGATAATTTCGATTTGCGGAAACTTGAATTCCGGTCTTTTAACCGCTTCGAGACTGCCGTTTGCGATGGCGGAACAAAGGGAATTGCCTGCCGTTTTAATGAAAACTCACGAAGAATATAAAACGCCGTTCATTTCGCTTTTTCTGACCGCGGCGGTTATTTTTATTTTTACGATGCAAACATCATTCGTCGCCGCTTTGACCATCAGCACGATAACTCGTTTGCTCGTTTACGCGACGACTTGTGCGGCGCTGCCGCTGTTTCGAGTCGGCGACAATCTGGCGCCCGCCGCCCGCTTTCGCGCGCCCGCCGGTTATGTTGTTGCCGCTTTAGCTTTGATTTCAATTGCTTGGCTGCTCTCAAACGTCAGGTTTGTTGAAATTCAACAAGTTGCAATTCTCGCCGTGCTTGGTTTATTTATATTTTTGTTAAACCGCGCGTTTCGCCCACACGTTGAATCAACGGAAGAATCGGATTTAATTGAAAACGATGAAAAATAAACTTTTATTGTTCGCATTTGTTTTAGTTTTCTCGGTTTCGCCGCAAATCGCGCAGCAAATCGGGATTGTTCCGATTGTCGAAATGCGAGCGCACGGTTTGCTCGGCGGCGTGCAGAACGGCAAATGGATTGAAGCAAAACGAGTCGCGCCGATTCTCAAAAATAAAACCGAATACATTTTGCTCGGCACAAACTCTGTTCCGGGCGACAAGTTAATCGGCGAAAAACCGCAAACTCTCGAAATTTGCGAGGATTATTATGAAGTCTCATTTGGAGGCGAAACAAAAAACGGAGTCGGAATCGGCTCTGCCGCCAAATGGAATCTGATGCCGCGCGGTGTGAAAGAAATCTCCAAAACCGACGCGACATATTTGAAAATTGTCGGCGATTTCGCCCGTTCAAAAGGAATCGCAAAACCGATTGCCAAAATCTCGCAAGGTTTTCGCGTTGACCTCGACGGCGACGGAATCGAAGAAGTTCTGCTTGCGGCGACAAATTATAAAAGCGGAATAATGGCTCGCACTTATCCTGGAGATTATTCGTTTCTGCTGCTCAGAAAAGTTGTCGGCGGAAAACCGCAAAACATTTTAATCGGCGGCGAATTTTATCCGAAAGCCATTAAATTTGCCGCGCCGAACGAATATTCGATTCAAGCGATTGCCGATTTAAACGGCGACGGACGAATGGAAATCGTAATGCACGCGGCGTATTACGAAGGCGCGGGCAGCGAGATTTACGATGTTTCGGGCGCAAAACCGAAAGTAGTTTTAGAGATCGGCTGCGGAGTTTAGAAAGTTTGTAAAAGCCGGGAAAACTGTCGTAAAACTTTGGGTTGCGGTTTGAAGCCGATTAAATCGCCTTTCTTTGGAAATTCGCAGGTTTGCGCTTTTCTTTTCTCACCCAAGGCTTGTTCTTCAAAGCTCCCCATCTGCTTGAGCAGTCTTGGCATTGATAGATGTACCACTTTTGCTTAACTCGCGGTTTCTTTGATGTTCCGGGACATTGTAAACAGAAAAAACTTTGCGCATAAGCCTTTGAAAAACGCCTTCTAGCGGAATGTAAGGAAAATGAGTTGTCAAATAATTGCTCTACTAAATCGGAGACAACATCTGATGTAATCTCAAAGACAAACTCACCGGCGGCTTCAACTATAGCTTCCAAAGGCATCATTGAGAATTACGTTAAACGAGGAGATAAGTTTCTCAGATAAACAGTGCTGTAATTCATGCATTAAAGGTTAAACGCAAATTTTTGTTGGACAATTGCGGGAAGTTGAAATAATATATTAAACATCAAGTTATGAGATTTCGATTTCGCAAATTGAATAAACTCCTTCTTACCTAGCCGCTCCCAATGCGCAGGCGTGTTTTGTGCGCCTTGACGGGACGCGGCGTTTTCCTTCTTTAATTTCATCAAAACACAAAATAATTTTGTGAAACCGAACGGCATTTTGTTCTGTCTTCCGGTTTTGCGTATCATGTTCGCTTGTTTTTACAAGCCGTTTATCAAATTTTATGGACGAGAAATATTTTCCAGAAGTTATCGAAGAAAAATGGCAGCAGCGTTGGAAGGATTCAAACGCTTTTGTTGCCGAAATCAACACCGAAAAACCGAAATTTTACGCATTGGAAATGCTGCCTTATCCGTCTGGCAATCTGCATATGGGGCACGTGCGGAATTATTCAATCGGCGACGCGCTGGCTTGGTACAAGCGTCTGAAAGGTTTTAATGTCTTTCACCCGATTGGCTGGGATTCTTTCGGTCAGCCTGCGGAAGAAGCGGCGATCAAACGCGGTTTGAATCCGCGCGAATGGACGGAAGACAACATTCGTTATATGCGCGGACAGTTGCAGCGTTTGGGCATTTCCTACGATTGGACGACGGAAATCGCCGCGCACCGACCGGATTATTACAAATTCGATCAGTGGTTTTTCCTGAAAATGTACGAAATGGGTTTGGCGTACAAGCGAATGACGCAGGTCAATTGGTGTCCGCACGACCAGACCGTTTTGTCGAACGAACAGGCGAGCGGCGGAATCTGCTGGCGCTGCGGTACTGCGACGACGAAAAAAGACATCGAACAGTGGTTTTTGAAAACCACTGCTTACGCTGACCAACTGCTCGACGATATTGCGGAAATCGAAGCGGGCTGGGCGGAAAAAGTTTTGAAACGACAGCGCGATTGGATCGGTCGCAGCGAAGGTGCGTTTGTTGATTTTGCTGTCGAAAATTCAGACGAAAAAATCCGCGTTTTTACGACTCGAATTGACACGATTTACGGCGTCAACGCAATTGTCGTCGCCTCCGAACATCCGTTTATCGAGGCTCGCAAAAGCGAACTAAGCGGCGAAGTTTTGGTGAAAATCGAGGAAATCAAACGCGAAAAAATGAAGGCGGCAAACCGCGAAGAAGAGGTTGAAAAAGACGGCATTGCGACCGGATTTTTCGCCGTCAATCCGTTTAGCGGCGAGCAAATCCCGATTTGGACGGCGAATTACGTGCTGATGGAATACGGAACGGGCGCGGTAATGTCTGTCCCGGCGCACGACGAGCGCGATTTTGAATTTGCTGAAAAGTATTTTTTGCCGATAAAACAGGTTATTGTAGCAACGATTTCTGAGGTTGCTGCTTTTGAAACTAAAAGTACTTTTTTTGATTGGAATGATGTCCAAAATTATGAAGGATTACCGAAAGAAGCATTTACAGAGTACGGCTTTTTAGTAAATTCTGAGCAATGGAATGGCAAAACCTCGGAAGAAGCAAAAAAAGAAATGACGCATTACGCCGAAATGCACGGATTCGGCGAAGCGGCAACAACTTATCGCCTGCGCGATTGGGGGATTTCGCGCCAGCGTTTCTGGGGCGCGCCGATTCCGATTGTTTATTGCGACGATTGCGGAACGGTTCCCGTGCCTTACGAGCAATTGCCCGTTGAATTGCCGGATAGCGCGCCGTTTACCGGCGTCGGAGAATCGCCGCTGGCGAAAGTCGAGGAATTCGTCAATACAACCTGTCCGAGTTGCAGGAAAGCGGCGCGACGCGAGACCGACACGATGGACACTTTTGTTGATTCGTCGTGGTACTTTTTCCGGTACATTGACCCGCGCAATGAATCTTTGCCGTTCGAGCCGGAAATCGCGCAGTATTGGACGCCGGTTGATCAATATATCGGCGGCGACGACCACGCCGTGATGCATTTGATCTACACGCGATTCTGGACAAAAGTGATGCGCGACATCGGTTTGGTGCATTTTAACGAACCCGTCAAACGACTGTTGACACAGGGAATGGTAGTCGGCGAAACGTTTTTTGACGACGAGACGGGCAAGCGCGTTTATTTTCAGCCGAATCAGGTTTCGGTCAAACGCGACGAAAAGGGGAAACTCTTGAGCGCGACAAATGTCGAAGGCAAACAGTTGAAATATGCAGTCGAACGAATGTCCAAATCGAAAGGCAACGGCGTTGATCCGAACGAAATGGTCGAAATTTACGGCTCGGACGCTTCGCGTTTGTACGTTTTGTTTTCCGCGCCGGTCGAAAACGAATTGGTCTGGAACGAAAACGGCATTGAAGGCACTTCGCGTTTTCTGCAAAGAGTCTGGCGTTTTGTCTGGCGTTGGCACGAGCGATTAAAAGCTGTTGCGGAAAACGAGCCGACGGAATTTTCCGCCGAAGCCAGAAAATTGCGGCAGAAAACGCACCAAACCATTCAGCGAGTCGAATCGGATTTTGAGCGTTTGCAATTAAACACGCCGGTTGCGGCTTTGATGGAGTTGTCAAACGCGCTGGGCGATTTCAAAGTCGAACCGGAAACGGCTTCGGATTCGGATTTGTTTGCGATTGACGAAGCCGT
This sequence comes from Pyrinomonadaceae bacterium, assembly GCA_036387135.1. Classification (GTDB taxonomy): domain Bacteria; phylum Acidobacteriota; class Blastocatellia; order Pyrinomonadales; family Pyrinomonadaceae; genus JALZCH01. Next base: position 77,666 of record DASVUH010000049.1, read on the forward strand.
TCGCGCGCTGATTTTGATGCTCGCGCCTTATGCGCCGCACGCGGCTGAAGAAATGTGGTCTCGTTTGACCGGCAGCGACGAAGGAATGTTGAAATCGGGCGCGAAGTTTCCGGTTTACCGCGAAGATTTAGCGCGTAAAGACGAAATCGAGATTCCGATTCAGATCAATGGCAAGCTGAGGTCGAAGCTGCTGGTTGCGCCCGAAACTGCGAAAGAAGAACTCGAACGCGCCGCGCTCGCCGATGAAAAGGTGCGGGAATATGCCGCCGGAAAGCAGATTGCCAAAGTCATTGTCGTTCCCAATCGCCTGGTCAATGTTGTGATTAAATAAACCGAAACGATTGGAAAATTTATTTGGCGGAAAAGCTGTTCGTGAGAGCAGCTTTTCTTTTTGCATTGAATTGAATTGAAATTGGCTCCGGTTTCTTGATTTCGAGCCGAATAACTTGGAAATAACGGCTCATTTGTTGTGTATCAGTAAAAAAATGGCTTTTAGCTGATTTTTTTTAAATTGAAAGATACCGAATGTTCAACCCGATAATTTGAAATGATGACAGAAAAAATGACACGCACGAAAATGTTTTACATCGTTTCAAAAACGATAGTCGGAAGCGTTTTGTGGTGCTTACTCGTTTCGGTGAATGCTTTTGCGCAGATAGATTTGCCCGAACCGAGCAAACCTGCGGCTCCTCAAACCGGCTACCGCATCAAGCAGGGCGATAAATTGAGCGTTAAATTTCTTTATCACCCGGAACTGAATGAAATTTCGGTGGTTGTGCGACCCGACGGGTTTATCAGTCTTCAGATGATTGACGATTCGAAAGCCGAAGGCTTAACAATTTCGGAACTCAAAGCCCAACTGGAAAAATCTTATAACGAAATTCTTTTAAAGCCGGTCTTAACGGTCGCGCTGCTCGAATTTGTCGCGCCGCGCGTTTTCATCGGCGGTCAGGTGAACAAACCGGGACGCTACGAATTGCGTGAAGGGCAAACGCTTGTGCAGGTGATTTTTCTGGCTGGCGGATTTACGTCCGACGCAAACCGAAAAATGGTAATTCACGCTCGACCGAACGGCAGCGGCGATTGGGAAATTCAATCGGCAAATGTGTTGAAGGTCATCAATCAGCAGGGCGAGCAGAAGGACATCGCTTTACAGGACGGGGATTATATTTTTATCCCGGATTCAAAAATTTCGCAGATTAACAAAGCTGTCGAAACCGTTCGGGGATTTCTGCCCCGGTTCTTTTAAATCGGAGTTTTGGAAGTCGGAGTTGATTTGAAAATGCGGATTTTAACTAACAAAAGTCTGATTGCCCAATTATGGGAAACGGTCTGGAAACGTAAATTGCTAATCGCGTCGGTTTTTACGCTGGTCGTGGTTTCGGGAATGATTGCGACGTTTTTAATGACGCCGAAATACGAAGCCGAGATGAGCATTTTAATTTCGCGTGACCGAAGCGATCCGCGAATCAGCGCGGCGGAAAAACTGCCCGACGTTATTCAAGCGGCGATCAGCGACGAAGAATTTAATTCGGAACTAGAGTTAATTAAAAGCCGCGAAGTGATTGCCGGCGCGGTAACGGATTTAGATTTAATCAACAATCAAGCCCCGAAACGCGATACCGAATCGGGCAAGCTGCGCGAACGGGTAAAGAATTTGCTTTACGGTTTTTGGGGTTCATCCGCAAAAGCGGCGGAAACGGAGAATCCATCGCAAAAAAAATCATCGGCAGACGGTTTTGCAACGGAAAGAGCGGTGAATCGCGTGGTCGGCAATCTGGATGTCACGCCGATCAAGAAGTCTCGCATTATTAAGGTTAAATACACCGATACAGATCCGTTGCGGGCGAAAATGACTCTCGAAAAGATTTATCAGAACTACGTACAGCTTCACGTTCAAATCAACGAAAAGGCTCAGGCGGCGCAGGTTTTTAACGAACAGACTCAGACGTTTAATCAAAAATTAAATGCCGCGTCGAACACGCTCAAGCAGTTCGACGCTCGCAACGGCGTCAGTGGAGCCGAAATCGGCGTCCAGCGCGAGCTTTTGCTCAAGCAGCTTTACGATACAGAGGCGCAAATCAACGCCGCCCGCACGGAAATCGGAGAAACCCAAAAGCGCAGCATCTCTTTACAGGAAAAAATCGCCGACCAGCCGGAGCAAATTCAAACCGGGTCGGTCTCAAAATACGTTTCGGCTCTCGACCGGATGAAAGAAGAGCTGATCCGGCTTGAGCAGCAAAAAACGCAGTATCTGCAAAAATACCAGCCGAACAGCCGGTTTGTCCGCGAAACGGAAGAGCGCATCGAGCAATTAAAAAAGACTCTCGCGCAGGAAACGGCGAATCCGCCGCAGGAGCGCTCGTTTGCTTTAAACGATTTGCGTCGGAGGCTGGAAAGCGATCTTTCCAACGCTCAAACCAATCTCGCGGCGCTCAAAGAGCGCGAAAAGAATTTGTCTTCGCAAGCCGACAAACTGCGCAAACAAGTCGCGTTTCTCAACAGCCGGAGCATTGACCGCGCGAATCTCGAACGCGACCGCAGCGTTAATGAAGAAGCCTATTTGCTTTATCAAAAAAAGGCGCGCGAAAACGAAATCAGTCAGGTTTTGAACAAAGAGCAGGTGATGAATTTCGGAATCGTTGACCCGCCGAGCACCGACGGCGAGCAGAAAAGCCCGAAGACGCTGTTGAATTTGCTGGTTCTAATGTTTGTCGGCGCGGCTGCCGGTTTTGCGAGCGCGATTGTTCTGGATAAATTAACAGCCACAACCGGGGATTACGGTTTGATCGCTTCGCCTTACGCAGTTGAACAGCATTTGGGTTTGCCGGTTCTGGCAATTATTTCCGTGATCGAACCGCCGCCGGCGATGAAGATAGTTTCAAAGCCCGAACGCCTGGCGCTGCCGTCAGACTCCGGTAAAAAAAGAAAAAAATATCGCTGGTAGAAAAAATTACTGAAAATTGCGCCTCGTTTCTACTTTATAAATCAACGTAAAACAAAATAATTTAGCGAGGAATTCGATATGAAAGAGCGAATCAGAGCCTCTCTGGTATTCGTGTATAAACTGCTCGACCTGACCGCACTTGCCTTTGCCCTGTGGCTGGCTTTTTATCGCGGGGGACCGGAAGGCGTTGATTACATTTGGCAGGCGATTTCCGCACCGAGCGTTGACAGCTCGATTTTCTTTGCGGGCGTTTTGGGTAGCTGGTCGTTTGTTTTGTCCTCGTTTTGGCTGTACCGCTCAAAACGTCTGGCGAACTGGGAAGACGAATTTGTTGACGTTCTGCGGGCGGTCACGTTCTGCAGCTTGATTTTGGCGACGCTGATTTTGCTGGCGGAATGGCATATTTTTCCAAAAAGATTTTTGCTTATTTTCGCCTTCACGTCTTTTGTTCTGCTCTTTTCGATTCGGCTGGTCAAACGCAATCTTTTAACTCAGTTTCGATTACACGGGCGTAATCTGCGCTCTGTCGTCGTCATCGGCGCGGGAAATCGCGGGCAGAAAATCGTCAAATTGATCAAGGAAACACCGGAAATCGGTTATCACTTTGCAGGGTTTATTGATGACATTGACGACCCCGAAGTGCTTGGCAATCTGGATCAGATTCCGCAGGTTTTAGCCGAAAACGTGATTGACGAAGTGATTCTTTGTCTGCCGATTAAAACTTTTTACGACAAAATGGATTCAATCGCGCGGGCGGCTGAAGAACAGGGAATCACGGTTCGCGTCTATTCGGATTTGTTTAATCTGAGACTGGCGCGCGCGGTCACCGGGGAAATCGGCGAAGCCCCGATTTTATCGCTTTACACCGCCCCGCAAGCCGATTGGCGAATGTTTATCAAAAACGCGATTGATTTCGCCGGAGCATTGGTCTTGTTGATTTTGCTCTCGCCGCTGCTGTTGATTATCGCTTTGCTTATCAAGCTAACGTCTTCGGGTCCGGTATTTTTTATTCAGGAGCGTGTTGGATTGAACAAGCGGCGGTTCAAAATGTTCAAGTTTCGGACAATGTGTGTAGATGCCGACCGGCGGCAAAGCCAGCTCGAAGCCTTAAACGAAGCCGACGGTCCGGTTTTTAAAATCAAAAACGATCCGCGCGTCACGCAGATTGGAAAATGGCTGCGTAAAACAAGTCTTGACGAGCTGCCGCAGCTAATCAACGTTTTGCTCGGCGATTTATCTCTTGTCGGACCGCGCCCGCTTCCCGAACGCGATTTTCTAAAGTTCAACCAACTGTGGTTTAACCGCCGCTTTAGCGTCAAACCCGGAATTACCTGCGTCTGGCAGATTTCCGGCAGAAGCGAGACCAGCTTTGATAAATGGATTCTGCAAGACCTCGAATACATTGATAAATGGTCTTTAGGTCTCGATTTCAAGATTTTGGTTAAAACAATTCCGGCGGTTATTCGCGGCTCCGGCGCGATGTAAAATTTGAATGAGAATACAGGCATCAGGAAAAACAACGACTTTTACGGCAGGAGCAATACTGCCATATGCGTTGGTCTGTTCGGTGTTTTTAGCAGCTTGTTTGCTAGGCGCTGCCGTTATCTCAGTTGGCGGAGGCTCGCCTTCGATCACGCTGGCAATCGGCGCTCTCGCTTTTCTCGCAATCGGCGGCGTTGCCTGCTTTGTTCTGGAACTGCCGATTATCTCGCTCGTTCGTTTTGCTTTTATTGCCTCGTTTTTTTTCAAATGCGAAGTGAATTTTTACAAAATTGACGAAATTGAAGACCCATCGGGTTTCAATATCTCTTTAACGCTGCTGACTGCGTTGTTTTTATTAGTTTATGACTGGTTTGACGTTGAAGATGAAACGGGAGAAAAAGTATTTCCCTTACAGTTTTCGATATTGTTTTTCTCGCTGTTTGTCTGCGCTGCGCTTTCGGTTCTTTACAGCGGCTCGAATCTGCTCGGCTGGTTTTCGCTCTGGTCGTTTTCGACTTCGCTGCTGGTCGCATATGTTGTCGCCTCGCATTTCAGCCATCGAGAAAGACTCGTTCAATTAGTCGTCGGATTAGCAATCGGGCTGATATTCACGGGGCTGACCGCATTTTTGCAGTATATGTTCGATTTTCCGACAAATTTATCTTTCTTCGGAACCGGAACCGAAGAAGAGATGCTTGGAACGCAGAGCGTGGAACTAGCTCGCGTTCCCGCATTTTTGCGGACGCCGACCGGAATGGCTTGGCACGTAACGACGCTAATGCCGATTGTTGCCGCTCCGCTGATTTGCCGCGTGAAAAACTTTAACGGCTGGCACAACATCGCTTTATTAGCTGCAACGCTCGCGGGAACAGTTGCAGTAATACTTTCTCTGGCGCGGGGAAGCTGGATCTCGCTGGTGGTTGTATTTGTGCTGCTTGTTCTGTTTGGCTGGTATCGGCTCTCGCCTGCGGAAAAAAGAAAATATTGTATTTCAGTAGGCGGCATTGTCGTTCTTGCCTGCCTGTTTCTCGCTCCGTTCTCAGGCAGAATTTACGAACGTTTGACACAAGACGACGACGGTTCGGCGTATATCCGCTTGCCGCTGATGGAAACCGCTTTTCGGATGATTGAAGATAATCCGCTCGTCGGCGTCGGCATAAACAATTACCGTGCGACTATGACGAAATACGACGAGACGGATATTTTTGTCAGCCAGGTTTTTCCAAATCCGGTTCACAATATTTTTGCTCACGTCACGGCGGAAATCGGTATTCCGGGCGGAATAATCTTCTGTCTGCTGTTTCTCGCCGCTTTAATCGAATGTTTCAAGACAATGACATCGCGCGACCGCCTTCTGTTTGCGCTTGGCTTAGGCGCGACCGCCGGAATAATCGCGTTTGTAATTTCCGGTATGAAAGAACCCGGCTCGCTCGGATCGGTTCGCGTGCCGGTACGCACTTTGTATTTTTTCTTTGGAATGATTTTGGCGATTAGCAGGATGCGCCGCCAACTTATTTTCTAGCTTTCGCAACCTTCGAGATTGAACCAGGATTAATTAAGTAATAATGGCAACGGTAATAAATAAAGAAATCTTGTCCGAAAACGCTTCGACCAGTGTAGCGAGACCTTTATTGTGGATGGTCTTGTCGGGAGTTATCAGCATTGCTAACAGCATCCTGATTTGGGTATTCATGGCGCGGATGCGCGAAACCGAAGAACTTGGCAGATTCACAATTGTAATGGGGCTTTATGCTCTTTTTTACAGCGTCTGTTCGCTCGGTTTAATGCCTTTTCTGGTTAGCGAAATCAGCCGCAGAAATGAGCATAGCAAAATGCGTCAGGAAGGCGATCAAGCTGTTGTCGGCTTTATTAGCAGCGCCTCGGTTTTCCTGTTAATTTCAGGAATTGTCTGCGCCGTTTTAATGGCGGCTTGCGGATTTTGGGCGAGCGAGTCGTGGTCTGTTCGCGTCTCAACATTAATTTTGAGCCTCACGATGATTCCCACCGGCGTGATTGGGGTTGCGGAAGCAACTGCTATTTCATTCGCTCGGACACGTTTAATCGCCTTTGTCACTACGCTTGAAAATGTTCTGAGAACCCTTATTCCTCTTGTCTTAATCTGGTTTGGCTATTCGATTTCCGTAATTTGCCTATCGTTCGTAGTCGTTAGAATCCCGGCTTTGCTGGTTTATTTATTGGCAGCCAAAAAAGGGATTTCAAATTTCGACTTCAACACCGAGGATTTCCTTAAAATTTCAAAAGTTTCCCCGACTTTTGCCGGAACAATCATTTTTGCTTCGATAAACTGGCAGGTCGTAATAATTCTCTTAGGACACTATAGTACGGAAGTCGAATCGGCAAAGTACGGAGTCGCATCGCGTTTTCTCATTCCGGTCTCTATTCTGATGGCTAGCTATGCCAATGTTATTCAACCGCTCATAACGCAGCATATCCAGAAAGCAACCGGGAATTCCGGTTTATATCTTTCCAAAATGGCGCGGTATCCTTTGATTTTATCAACTCTGGCTGCGCTGATTTCACCGTTTTTATCCGGTCAGGTTCTGGTCGCTTTATTTGGTGATAATTATGCTGATGTCGCGCCGACTCTAAATATTCTGGCAGTCAGCGTCGTGCCTTTTTGTTTAGTAATGGTCGTCGCCAGAGGATTGATTGCGACAAACTCGCAACACATTGATCTGCTCGCCAATGCGCTCGGCGCTGTTGCCTGTTTTTCCGTCGGCGCAATGTTGATTCCGCAATATGGCGCAGTCGGCGCGGCGCTCGCGCAACTAATCTCGTTTCTTTTAATAGCTTTGGTCGAGATCAGTTATTTATCGAAAAAATTAGTTAGCTTCAGCGTTTGGCGAACCGGTTCATATTCCTCGGCGTGTCTTTTGGTAATTTACTTAATTCTCTGGAAATTCTAGTCATTTCATTCTCTAAATTTTAGTAACAATTAAATTAACAAAACCTCGTCACTAGCGAGAACATCGAATGAATAAGTGTCATTTCCAATCCGAAGTAATTGAAAGAACTGCTGAAACGGTAGTGCTTCCCGATACGACTCGAACAGCCTTGAGCCGGGCAAAAAAGAGTCGTGTCCTGATGGTCGGTATGCACTTGACGAAAACTCGCGGCGGCATTTCGACTCTTATTGCTGAAATTCTGAAATCGCCTTTGAAAGACGATTTCGAATTCACTTACATCGAATCTCAAGCGGAAGACTTCGGGAAATTCGGCAAAGCATTTTTGGCTTTGGGCGCAATTGCGCGGTTCGCTTGGATTTGCATTTCGAAGCGCCCGAATCTGGTTTATGTCCATCTCGGAAGCAACGCGAGCTTATATCGCGAATCAATTTTCATTTTTCTGGCAAAGCTTTTCGGGAAGAAAGTTATTACACACTTTCACGCGGGCGACGTTGATAATTACTATCCTTTCCAAAGTAAAATCGGTCAAAAGTTTATTCAAACAGCTCTCCGCTTGAGCGATAGCTTTATCGCAGTTTCTCAGGAATCGGCGAAGCAGCTCAGAGATATAACCCAATCACAAAATATCTCCGTTATCACCAACGCGATTGATACATCGGTTTTTAATGGCGATAAGAAATCATTAACAGATGATCCGAGCGGCGACGCGGTGAGATTGTTGTTCGTCGGGGCAGTCGGGAAATTAAAGGGCGAGAAAGATTTAATCAAAGCTCTGGCGCTTTTGCGCGACAATAAACCAAATTTAAAAATTTCTTTTCTCGGATACGGGGCGGAGAATCTCAAGGATTATTGTGAAAGATTTGAAATCGGCAATCTCGTTGAATATTTGGGCGCGGTTCCGATGGATGAAAGAATCGAGTTCTTTCGACGCTCCGACATTTTCGTATTACCGACTTACGCGGAAGCCATGCCGATGTCGGTTATCGAAGCAATGGCTGCCGGTCTGCCCGTAATTTCAACCCGCGTCGGAGGAATACCCGAGTTAATCGAAGACGGCGTTGACGGAATTCTGTTTGCGCCCGGAGATGTCAGCGCTCTGGCAGAAAAAATTTCATTTCTCTTAAATAACAAAGATACCCGAATAAGAATCGGCAAAAAAGCAAAACAAAAAGCGCGCGAGCAAATGGATTTTCGAGTTTATGTAAATAAGCTCCGCACTCTTTTGTTTGCTATGTGCAGCTAAAACTAAATATGACTAAAACTAAATTTCTGATTAAACGTTCTATAAAATCAGTTGCGTCCCTCACTAATGTGAGAGGCGGTTTCCCTTCGGCAGCGCCGGGTTCCGTCAATATTATTGCGTATCACCGGGTTGTCGCCGATATTGCAAAAGCCGAACGAGAAGCTATTCATGGACTCGTCGTGTCGGCAACAACATTTCGACGCCATTGCGAATTGCTGCACCGGACTTATGACGTTGTTTCGCTTGAAACTGCGATTCACTTTTTGAGCGAGGAGCGAAGAGTTCGGCGACCTCTCGCCGTTATCACTTTCGATGACGGTTATCTCGATTTTTATGAACAAGCATTTCCTATTCTCAATGAATTCGGGCTTCCCGCGACGGTTTTTCTGCCCACTGAATTTATCGGACAAAATAAGCCTTTGGCGCACGACCGCATTTTCTGGCTGGTGAAGCATGCGATTGAGAAATCAATTTCCATCAAAACCGCATTAATCAAGGCAGGAGTCGCAAGCCAAGTCGCAGGAGAATTTGCTGAAATCCGCAATCTTCTTAAGTTAACCGATTCGATAGTTTATTTACCAAACCCGTTGCGGGAGAAGGTCATTTCCGAACTGGAAAATGAGCTGGGAGAAAACTTGGAAGCCTATCCGCGTGAATATCAATTATTGAATTGGGAGATGGTTCGCGAGATGGCGCGAAAGGGAATTAACTTCGGCGGACATACGGCTAATCACGTCGTCCTGCCGCTCGAAGACGAAGCTGCGCTGGAAAAGGAAATTGTTGCCAGCAAGAAAGAACTCGAACGCCAATTGGGAAGCAAAGTTGTTTCATTCGCTTATCCAAACGGCGCATATAACGCAGGAATAAGACAACTTATTGCGCAAGCCGGATACAAAGTCGCCGTAACTACGGAAAAAAGAATTAACCAGCCCGGAGACGATTTGTTTGCCCTCGGCAGAATCAGTCTTTGTGAAGAATCTACGCGCGGGATTAAAGGTGTTTATTCGTCGGGAGTCGCAAAAGTCAGATTGGGAGTTTAGTTTATGGAACAAATCTATAACAAATTCACGACCGCCTTACAATGGAGTTTTTTCCGAAACGACTTGCAAGGGAGCTATTCTCGTTTAAACGAAAGTCAGGTTCGACAACTTGATAAGAATTCAAGCGAGACGGTGATTTCGCAAATATCGCTAAATCCTGCCTCAATTGCGGGTGTGTTGGGCGCGGTGACTTTTATTTTGGTTTTTGCCAGCGTCGCAACACAATCGGCGGATTACTTGACCGGGCATAGCTCTCCATTTCTTCATAAAATGGATAAGGTCTTTAACCTTGATCTTGAGCAAAATGTGTCGAGTTTTTTCTCGATGCTGCTCTTGCTTTTCACCAGTCTGCTTCTGGCGTTTATCACCGTACTTAAAAGAAAACAAAGGGCTTCTTATCTGTTTGAGTGGGCTGTTCTTTCAATAGGTTTTCTTTTTATGACATTTGATGAGTCAACCCAAATTCATGAAAAGCTGATTGAGCCTATGAGGGCGATTTTAGGAGGGAAAAATCTGGGTATATTTTATTACGCCTGGGTCGTTCCCGCCATTGCTCTTGTCTTATTTCTCTCTCTCTTCTTTCTAAAATTCTTATGGAATCTTCCCGCAAAACCGAGGCTTGCGTTCATAATAAGCGGGATCATTTACCTCGGCGGGGCTATCGGTATGGAGCTGGTCGGAGGAAACTATGCCGAAATACACGGAAGAGACAACCTGATTTACATCGCGCTGACAACGATTGAAGAAAGTCTTGAAATGGTGGGCGTTATCGTTTTCATTTGGGCATTGCTTGAATATATCGCCGTCACTTACAGAGAAATCGAAGTGCAATTTGACGGGCGTTGCGAAACCGCCCAAACAGCGGAAAAAAACTTTAATGTCGCTAAGGAATTCATTTTCGCAAACAAGTAATTAAGAAAATAGAAAAATGAAATTATATTTCATCATTTTTTAATCTACTTGTTTTATTTGTCGCTCATAACCATCTCGACGCCGCTTTTGAAGCAGAGATTATGCAAAATTACCCTTTTCGTTTAGGTCATCGTCCCGAATTGGACGGCTTGCGCGGCATTGCTATTCTCCTTGTTCTATTGCACCACGCCGGTATTCCTTTAATTGCGGGGGCGCATATCGGCGTTGATATATTTTTCGTGCTGTCGGGGTTCCTTATCACTGCGCTGCTGTGTCAGGAATATGAACGTTACGGTCGGATCAGCCTGAAAAATTTTTATATTCGCAGGCTTCTTCGCCTAACTCCGGCGCTGGCTCTTTTGCTCGCCGTGTTAGGCGCTTATACGGTTGCAGCCAAATCGGGAGCGGAGCTTGTCAAAACCGGAAAAGCAATTGTTTTTACGGCGCTTTATCTATCGGATTTCGCGCTTGCGTTCGACTTTGCAAAGCTCGGAGCGCTCGAACATACCTGGTCGCTGGCAATCGAAGAACATTTCTATCTTCTTTACCCGCTCGCGCTTGTTCTGCTGTTCGGAAAGAGAATGTCACGGCGGACTATCTTTGCCGCTTTCGGCGCGTTGATCGTCGTTATAGCGATTCATCGCGCTTTCCTGTGGGGACCGATTTCTCAGGAAGTAAATCGAGTTTTCTACGGTTTTGACACGCGCGCAGACGGTTTGCTGATCGGATGTCTGCTGGGGCTTGCCGCATCATGGGGCAAGCTGCCGCCTGTGAAATGGTTTCCGGCGCTCCCAGCCGCTTTGGCGTTGTTTTTTGCTACCGTTTTCGCGGCTTGGGATTCGGCGGTTTATGCATACGGATTGCCTGTAATCAATTTGTCCACCGCGTTTGTCATAGCATTTGCGCTAACCTCGCGCCCTCAGTTTCTAGCCAGTAAGGCTTTGGTATGGATTGGCACAATTTCATACGGGCTTTATCTCTGGCACAACCTCATTTTCATTCTGGTTCGCGAGCGTATAACCGATTCGCCCTGGGGCGTGCTTATTTTGGGGAGCGTCGTTAGCTTTGCCTGTGCTGCGCTGTCTTACTATCTGTTGGAGAAACCCTGTCTGAAATTAAAAGAACGATTTACAACTCCCGCGGCTCAGCCGGAGAGCCTTGATGCCGCTGTTTTCAATTCTCCGGCTCCGCAAAGCCTGAATAGTTAGCCCTTGAGAAAGTTAATAAAATGGAATTACAAGTCTCGCCTAATTTGGTAAATAAAACGACGTTTGCAAGAGCCGATGTGCTTGAGTATTTTCAAGACCTCGATGCGCTTTTTGAACCCGAAAAAGTCATTTTTGAAAAATTGCTGCCCGCAATTAGAAATAAAAAAATACTCGACCTCGGAATTGGCGGAGGCAGAACGACCAAATATTTGCTGCAAATCAGCAGCGATTATGTCGGCATTGATTACGTCCCGGAGTTTGCGCGGGAAACAAGCACAAAATATCCCGGCGCAAAAATTCTGTGCGGCGACGCCAGAGATTTAAAAGAATTTGAAGATAACAGCTTTGATTTTGTTCTTTTTTCTTTTAACGGTCTTGACTGCATTTCAGGCGAGGACAGGCTAAAGGCGTTGAAAGAGATAAATCGCGTGCTCAAAAAGGGCGGATTTTTTATGTTCTCATCTCACAATCGGGATTATCGGTATTTCAAAAAACTTCCGTGGCAGCGAAGGATTCAATACGATTTAAATTATTTCAAGTTTTTCCTGTATTGCCTTTACTATCTGCCCGCGCATTCCAGAATGAAAAAGCACGAAGTCTACACGAATGACTTCGCATTGATAAATGATCCCGACCACAGATTTTCTTTGCTCCTTTATTACATCAGCATTGAAAAGCAAGTAAAACAACTCACAGACTTTGGATTCTCCGATATTGAGGCTTATGACATGCAAGGAAAGCTCGTGAAGAGCGACACTTCGTCACACTGGATTTATTACCTGGCGAAAAAAAGCTGAAATAATTAGCATAGGTTGTTGGCAGCTTTGGCTAATTGCTTCATAAATATGGAGATCGGTTTGTATCAGACCGGTCTTTTTTCTTTGTCGTATTGCCGCCATCTTTTAACAAACAAAAAATTAACAGGATTTAAACAAACTTCCCTGAAAAAATGGAATGTAGCTTTCTTTAAAACTCTAAAAATGCAAGTAAACAAAAATAAAATCACAACATTAACTGATCAAGAGGATAAATATGAGCGTAGCAATTATTACGGGATGTTCGGGATTAATCGGAAGCGAAGCAACAAAGTTCTTTCACGAAATGGGCTTTAAAGTCGTCGGTATTGACAACAATATGCGCGAATATTTTTTCGGGCGCGACGGTTCGGTTGATTGGAACACAAACACGCTGAAGCGTTCTTTGCGAAATTTTGTTCATTATCCTGCGGATATTCGCAACGAAAAAGCCATTCGCGACATTTTTCGCAAATACGGCAAAGACATTTCGGTTGTAATTCACACGGCGGCGCAGCCGAGTCACGATTGGGCGGCGAAAGAGCCTTTGACCGATTTCACGGTTAACGCAACCGGAACGCTGGTTTTGCTTGAAGCCGTTCGCGAGTTCTGCCCCGACGCTCCGTTTATTTTTACTTCGACAAACAAAGTTTACGGCGACACGCCGAATAATCTCCCCTTGGTCGAAAAGGAAACGCGCTGGGAAATTGATGAGTCGCATCCGTTTTTTGAATACGGAATTGACGAATCAATGACGATTGACAGCTCGAAACACAGCGTTTTCGGCGCGAGCAAGGTCGCGGCGGACGTGATGGCGCAGGAATACGGTCGTTATTTCGGTATCAAAACCGGAATCTTTCGCGGCGGCTGTCTGACCGGTCCTGCGCACTCCGGCGCGATGCTGCACGGCTTTTTGGCTTATCTCATCAAATGCATTGTAACTGGCAAGCATTACACGATTTTCGGCTATCAGGGCAAGCAAGTCCGCGACAACATTCACTCAAACGATCTGGTTCGCGCGTTCTGGCATTTTTACCAGGACCCGCGCGCCGGAGCCGTCTATAACATCGGCGGCAGCCGACACAGCAATTGTTCGGTTTTAGAAGCTATTGAAATCGCTCAGGAGGCAGCCGGACGAGAGCTTTCTTACAGCATCTCGAATCAGGCGAGAGAAGGCGATCATATCTGGTGGGTCAGCGACGTGCGCCGTTTTCAAGCACATTATCCAGACTGGAGCTTTGAATATGACTTGAAAACCATCATCGGCGAAATAGTCGAAGCAACTCAGGAAAAGCACATCCACGAGTCGAAACTGGAATTAATCGCAGCTTAAAGAAAAACTCGTTTTCAGGAATTTCCGATAATTGCCGCGCGCAATTATCGGAAATTTAATGTTTCAAACTCTGCTTGAATTTTGGATTATGCTCGATTTTGGAAAACAAAACATTTTAGGCGTCGGCATCAGCGCGGTTGATTACGAAGCTGCGGTTGAAAAGATTATCTCAGCCGCTCGCAACAAACGCGCCTTAGCGGTTAGCGCCCTCGCCGTTCACGGAGTAATGACCGGCGCTCTGGATTCGGTTCATCGCCACAGATTAAACGGGCTTGATCTCGTCGTCCCCGACGGTCAGCCGGTGCGCTGGGCGATGAAATGGCTTTACGGAGTAGAGCTTCCCGACCGGGTTTACGGACCGACTTTAACTCTGAAAGTTTGCGAGAAAGCCGCTCGGGAAGGATTGAGTATCTATCTTTACGGCAGCCGTCAAGAGGTTTTGGAAAAACTTAAACACAATCTTCTAAAGAAATTTCCAACGCTGAAAATCGCGGGCAGCGAGCCTTCGCGTTTTCGCCAGGTTACGGCGGACGAGCAAGCGGAAATCGCCGAAACCATCCGCAAAAGCGGAGCTTCGATTGTTCTGGTCGGTTTGGGATGCCCGCGACAGGAAACCTGGGTTTTTGAAAACCGGGAATTGATTTCGCTGCCGCTGATGGCGGTCGGAGCGGCTTTTGATTTTCACGCCGGGACTGTTTCGCAATCTCCGGTTTGGTTTCAGGATCACGGGCTTGAATGGCTTTACCGTTTCGTTCAGGAACCGCGCCGTTTGTGGCGGCGTTATATGTATCTAAATCCGCTTTATCTGCTGCTCGTCGCGCTTCAATTGTTGAGATTGAGAACAATGGCTCTCGAAGATACCGTTCCGCCGCAGAGTCAAATGCGATTCGGTTAAATTCTCCTGCGTTTAGCTGAAACTCAACACTTAAAGCGGCATTTGTTATGAATTCCAACCGGCTTTCTCTAATATTATTAATTTTAGCTCTGAATCTTTCTGCGGGTTGCCGGTTTGCCGCGACTGCGAAAGATGATTCGAATCGGGAAGATGCGATTGAGAAATCTAAAAACGAAGCCGCTCTTTTGCAGGCGCAAGCGAATATAGAGAAATTTCGCAAAGGCGACGCGCAAATAAAAATTTCAGGTACAAAAAGCAAAACGGCAAAACAAATTCAACTGAATATAAAACAATCGTTGCACGATTTTAAATTCGGCTGTTATTTAAAAATTGACGATTTGCCGCCGGAAAAGCTGCCCGAATATGAAAAGTATTTTGCGGGACTTTTTAATTATGCAGTTGTCGGGACTTATTGGAGTTTCATCGAAAACAAACGGGGAATAGAAGATTGGTCCTGGTTTGAGCGCGAAATCGCCTTGAGCCAAAAATTAGGCGCGCGCATCGCAGCCGCGCCGATTCTTTGGGGAACGAATCAAGCCGGAACTCCCCGCTGGTTGCCGCGACAAAAAGACGAGCTGCTGCCGATTCTGAAAAAAAGAGTGCAGGAACTCGCGGCGAAGCACGCAGATACAATTGAAGATTGGGAAATTGTCAACGAGCCGCTCGCGCAGAAACCGGATGTTTTTGCGAGCAGAATCGGGCGCGATTATCTCGAATCGGCTTTTTCGTGGGCGCGCGAAGCCGCGCCTGCCGAGCGTTT
>DASVUH010000050.1:0-66300 GCA_036387135.1 Pyrinomonadaceae bacterium
ACGCCAGCGGCGATGGAAACATCACTCCGTTTGATGCAACGCTGATTCTGCGTTATATAGCTGCCGGAGCACCAAATGCAAATACCGGACAGGTTGGTAATTGGAAGTTTGATCCGGTCTCTCGTCCGTATCAGCCTTTGAACATTATGGTTTCAAACAGCAACTACACTGCCATTCTAATTGGAGAAGTTAACGGCAACTGGGCGCCATAGGCTGGTTTGCACTAAGCTGACGCGGAATTAGAAAAGCCTTAATAAACTAAACGTAAGGTAAAAATCAGAGCGGTTGATGAACCGCTCTGATTTTTTCTTTACTCGGCAAAATTCGCTGCAAGCGTTCCAATCAAACCGAAAGGCGAAAGCGTGCGCCGCTCGAAACCGTTTTCCCGCAAGCCGGTTTCCGCAATCGTAACGGTTAACGATTGATTTTTCGACAAATCCGGCGCAGTTTGTTTTAACTGTCCATCGCCGAAAATCCTGACAAATTGCGTCGCCGATTCCGAATCGCGCGTGAAAGTGTGGATGAAAGGCGTGGCTTCCGAAAGTTTAGTTTTCATAAATTCCTGCCAGAACTCGGTTTTTGCCAGACTGTTTTCCCGCGTCGCCAAGCACTTCGCCGCATCTTCGTTTTCTCCGAGCAGCAGCATTCCGGCGGTAAAAGTCGCGGCGCGATTGTTTGTTTGCGTCGCAGGCTCGATTGCGGCAAGCATTTTATTTGCGTCGCCGATTTTTACAATCGCAACCGTCTCGTTTTCTTTTTCGGAAAGCCGGGCGGTTGTTATTTCGTTGCCTGCGGCGCTTAAAAAATCGTTTGGCTGCCGGACTCCGTAAGGTTCGAGAAGTTTTCCGGCAACCTGCGCGAATGCAGCCGCGCCGAGCGTGTCGAGCTTTGCCGAAATTGCTAAAAGTGTTCCGCGCCAAGCCGCGCCCGCGTCTTTCAAATTGTAAATCGTCACGGAATGTGTCTCAGCCGGAAGAAAATTTGCCGAATCAATTGAGGTTTGATTTGAAACGGTGAGCGGTTCGCGAAGTCGCGCAGACAAATCCGGCGGCACGTTAATAAAATAACGGTCTTCGATTTTTCCGTTTGCAGAGCGCGCCGTCCAGCCGATTCCGGCGACGGTTTTTTCAATCATCGGCGGCAGTGATTGAGCGATTAAGCTCATCGCCGCAGGTTGTTCCGAGATTTGTCCGGCAAGAATGACCGAGCCGATTTGCGAAAGTTTTTTTACGCCTTCGCTCGTCACGTAACCGAATGCCAACGCATTGCCCGCCTCAGTATTCGCGCGCATTTCGGCTATTCTGGGCGATTGCGCGAGACTTGGGCGCAATTGGTTTTTCGCGTCGAAACACAATTTGATTGCAGATTCGTCGTTGCCGAAAATGATTGTCCCACCCGCGACGGCGGCGAAAATCTTGCGTTCGTCTTTGAGCGACCGAAAAATTGTCCAATTCAATCCTTCTCTTTCAAGTTTTTCGACGCTCGCTTCATCGAATTGACGGCGAGCGAAATCGCCGAGTTGTTTTTCGACAAAACGGGCGGCTGTTGATTGCGATGTTTTAGTCTCGATGACGACGGCGTAGCGCGGTTTGATTTTAAGAGTTTCTGCCGCTCCGGCGGCTTCGACGTTCATCAGCGCGACCGCAACCTGCGAGCGTCCGAAAACGACGGTTTCGGTCGAACCCAAATTGGCGTTTGCCAGAAAACGGCTGAGCCTGCCGAAGCTGCCGAAATCTTTGCGGACGCCGAACTGCGGAGCTAATTCCCGCCAGGCGTCGGTTTCGGTAAAATCCTGAAAAACTCGCGGCAAATCGTCGGCTTCAAAATAAACCAGAGCGTCGGACGGAACATAGCCAGCCATTTCGACTCGCGCCGGATATTGCCAGTAAATCCAAACGAGAATAAAAACAACGAGCAAAAACGGCAATAAAAGCCAAAATCTTTTTTTCATCATTGTGAGCGCAAAATCTTTGCGCAGATTATTTTAAACAAAACGGGCGAGGTTAAAGCCTCGCCCCGATGTTGTTCGATAAATTTATTTGCAGTCTCAGAAAGAAGGTTTCGCTGATAATGTTACCGTCGTCTGTTCCATCGGCAAAGCTTCATCAGCTTCAATCGCTTCGGGTATGGAGTTTTCAGTGTCTTTCGGCGGCAAAAAGCTGTTGATCAAAATCATTCGCGCCATCAAGCGGATTTCCGGGCGTGAAAACTTGTCGGCGAGCGCCGCCGTGCGGTCAAAATCGGCTTTGGCGAGCTTTAAAATGTCTTTTTCAAAACCCGTCGCAAAATCCCTCGCGCCTCCGCCGCGTCCCATTTGCGATAACATTCCGCCGCCGATCATTCCCGGAATTCCGCTCAGACGCAATTCGTTTTCTTTGACGGCGGTTTCGCCCGCGATAAATTCGGCTATTTTGCTGACGCCTGTGAGCATATCGTCAATTTGATAAATCAAATTTTCGATTATTTCAAGCGATTGTTTCGGCTCGACCGAAGCGAGCGCGCGAGCGACGACGAGATGTTCGACGTAATGCGCCCAAAATTTCGGCTGCGGAGCGAGTGTTTTTCTGGCTTCGGCTATCAATTCTTTGGCTTCTTCGATTTTGCCGTTGTCTGCGAAAGTAATGGCGATTTGCGACATTGCGGTCAGCCTGGCGGTGCGGTTTTTGATTAAGCTGAGAGCCGTCCGCGCGCCTTGCAGCGAAAATTCGCCTTTCGCGGATTCGACCGATTTTTGCAAATCTTTGAGAGCTTCTTCTTCTTTTTTATGGCGTTCGAGATATTTTTTATACTCGTTGTTATCATCCGCTTCGCCTTTTATCTCGACAGTTTTGTTTTCGGGCAGCTTCGCTTTAATTTGTGCAGCGTTAGAGGGCGAATATTTTTCGAGGATTGGTAAAATCTCGGGGATTTGTGTCACTTCAAGATGTGCTGGATCTATTTTTCCAGCTCCCATTGTTGCAAGCTCAAAACGACCGAGCAAATTTGCCAATTCTCGCACCTCAGCTTCGGAGAGAAACGGCGTTTTTCCGATTTCCTTATCTTTTGCCCCGCGCTCTATTGAGTTAGCTCCGTTTTTTAGCAAACTTACTGCGACGCGGCGCGCCAAATCATCGGTCGCCAGATTTGCCGATTTCACTTTTTTGGCAACTTCCTGCGCCAATTGCGCGCCGCGCTTTTTGTCTTTGAAATAAAGCCGAACCGCAAATGACGACAAATCTTCGGAAAGCCCCACGCTGAGACGCTTCAAGCCGATTTCGAGAGCTTTTTGCGGATCATTTTGCGCGACTGTGCGCGCCAAACGGGTTTCGAGCGAGCTTTCGCGGTAATCGTCGGCAGTGGGAAGCTGCGTCCCATTCCCATAAAGATTCGTTTTCGGTTTTCCGTCTTTATCGGCGGCGGGCGCAGGCTGACGGGTTTCGATCAAAAAACGATAAGCCGCTTCGCCGTCGTGTTTACCGATTGCCAGCACGAGTGATTCACGCAAATTGATAATGCTCTGCACATCCATTCGCGAGCCTTCGCCGGTCGTTAAATCATCGAGAAAGCCGAATAATTCCGCTTCTTCGGAAGCGGCGGTGAGCGCGGCTTTCTGCATTTGCGCCGTAATCATCTGGCGCACGTCCGATTCGGCGACTTTAAATGCCTGGCGCGCAGCCGTTTCGTCGTATTCCCAGAGCAAATCAGCGGTCGCAATCAAAAACGCGAGACGATTTTCCGGCAAACTTAGCGTCGCCGCGTCTTTCGCCGTAGTTCGCAAAAAGCTAACGGCTTTTTCCTTAATTTCCGCCGGAAGCTGTTCGCTGCCTGCGGGCGAGGTTTTCGGAGCGGTCGCTTGCTGCGCCGGAGCGTTTAAAACAAACGATAGAATGCAAGCCGCGCTTAATAAAAACTTGTGCAGAGTCATAAATTTGAATTGAGAGATAAATAAAATACGGGAAAACTCGAAAAAGTTTTCCCGTACAATTTACTTCAAAATCTACTATAAAGCGAGTTTAGTGACCTTCATATTCGCCCTGAGCTTGTTCGCGCTCGGTTTTTTCGCGTTCGGCGGCTTTCGGATCAAGCAGCGATTGCGCCAGTTTTAAACGCACGAACAAACGAATTTCCGGTCGTCCGAATTTTTCGGCAAGCGCCGCCGTGCGGACGAAATCGGCTTTAGCCAGATTTTTCACCAAATCCGCTGCGCGCTGGACATGCATCAAACCGTGCCGGTTCATCGCCGAAAACAACAATTCTCCATTTTCAACCGAGCCGTATTCGTAAAATTCGTCAAGCGTGACGCCCGCGTTGATGATTTCGTTCATCTGCGCGATATTGTTTTCAATCATCGCAAACGCCTGTTCAGGATCGGCAAGCGAGTAAGCGTAAACGACTTGCAGGCTCGCCGTGAGCTGTTCCTGATTTTTCACTCTGCCCGGCAGAAGCTGAACGGCTTCTTCGAGCAGCTTTTTCGCCGCTTCCGTGTCGTTTTTGGCGGCAAGCGTCGTCGCCAGTTCTGCAATCGTGTTGATTCGTTCAGTGTCCGAGCTTAGAGTTGTGAGAATTTTTCTGACTTCCTGCAAATCGCCTTTGCGCGCTTTGGCGAGCGGCAGGGTGGTTTCAATTTGCTCGAAAACGTAGGCGTAAGATTTGCGGTCTTTGATTTTCGAGGCAATCGTTTGAGCTTTTTCGGCGTCCTCTTCTTCGAGCGCTTTCCAAACCGCATCGGCGAGCCGCGTATCGCGCATCCCGGCATCCGATTTTTCGGCTTCGGCTAACAATTCGTCGGCGGTTTTACCTTCTTTTTCCGTGTAATACGAGCTTGATTCGACCTGACTTTCGAGCTGGCTGACGGCTTCCGCACCGAGTCTGGCTCTGATTCGCTGCGCGAGCGCGGGCGAGTAACGCGAGATGTCTTTCATCGTCGAGGTGAGAGCGTAAGGCGCGGGATTTCTTTCGGCGAGAAAAGCATTACCCAAAAGCTCGACAAGTTCTTTCATTTCGGATTCGGTCAGCGCCGGAACGAGTTTTTTGTCTTTGTCGCGAGCCGCCTGACGATTTAACTCGGAAACCGCCGAAAGAAACGACGAAACCTGCCAAAAATCAATTTCGGTGACAGCAGGGCGCGTCGTATCGCCGGATATTGAAGTATTGGTGTTCATCGTTCCCGACATATTCGTCGTGTTTGCCGCGGCTGCCGAAGGCGTGCGGATTTTGACCGATTTGGCTTTGGCGAGAACATCGCGGCTCAGTTTTGCGGCTAATTCGGAATCTTTTTTGTACAAATCTTTGAGCGATTCGACAAGCTGATAAGAAATGCCGTCTTTGAGTTGATTTTTAGCGAGTGAGTAAGCCTTGTCCGGGTCTTTTTTGGCGATGGCGGCGGCAAGCTGCAGCTCTAAGCCTTGCTCGCTCATCGGATCGTAGCCTTCGCCCGGCTGTTTGTCATTTGATTTTAAAGATTGCAGCGCGCCCAAAGCCATTTGCGGATCGTGCGGCGCGAGCGTTAAAACATATTCGCGACGCAATTCCGAAATAGCGTATCGTTTGCTGTAGTCCTCTGCTTGTTTGGCAGATAATTTTGCCTCGTCCGGCTCACCTGTAGTTGTTTCAATAGCTGCGAACAGATTCTGCAATTCGACGAGCGCGTTTTGAAACATCGCGCGCGCCGCTTTTTCGTCTTCGTCCCACATCAAATCGGCGGCGAGCGTTTGCGCGCGGATGCGGTTTTCGGGCAAAGCGAATTGCTGAGACTCGCGCGAGACGGCTTTTAAAAGCTCGACCGCTTTGGTTTTGAGTTCCGGCGAAAGCTCCTCCAGTTTATTTTCTGCGGGTTTGTTGACGGGTGGGACGGTTGTTTGAAACAACAGCCATAAAACGAGCGAGAAAGCCGACAATTTATGCAAAATCATTGATGTCTCCGAGACGAACTTGTGTCGCGGCGAATTGTAGCTTAAAAGCTGTTCGTCGCGCTATGTTTACGAACGAGAATCAGTGATTTTGCTTGCAAACTTTTGCGGCTTTGTTTACGCCGTCAAGATTACGGCTTTGGCGCCGGTCAGTTCGGAAAAATCTTTGGTAAAAACCGTGTCCACGCGGCGAACTTTGGAAACGGTTTCGACAAGTTCTTCGGTCGCAATAAAACCGTCTTCGGCGTGCGCGATTGTCCATTGTTTGAGATGCGCGGCGGATTGCAGCAAATCTTCGACGAGCCGCAAATATTGAAATTTGGTTTGAACGTGCGTTCCGAGACGCCCGATCTGCGCTGTTTCGAGCGCGTCCCAAAAAGAATCCGTTCCGCGCGTCCATTCTTCGCGCCACGCCGCCCACCCGATGCTCTCCCGAATCGTGTTGTTGTGACCGCGCGGAAGCCGCAAAAACATTACGTCGGCATAAACTTCCGCCAGAAATTCTTTGGTGTCGCGGTTTGAGCAGGAATTGGTTTTGCCGTTGTCGAACGGCGGATGCAAAGTGTTCCAGACGCGGCGATAAACCTGCGAAAGCGGCTGGCGCAGTTCCAGAGTATTCTCGTCAAAAGACAAAACGTAATCGCCGACCGCCATTCCGATTGAAAGCGCGACGGCTCGCGCAAAAGGCGATTCGAGCCGCTCGATGTTTTCGCGCACGTTGTCGAACCACCACGCATCGGTTTCGTTAAACCAATTTCTGAGCGCCGGATTGTACAGGCGGTGGCGCGGAACGTAAGCGTCTTCCAAAACGACGGCGACGGCTTCTTCAGTTAAAATCACAGAGTTGTTTTGAACGAACGCCGTCGCGCGCGTCCAATTCGACTGCAAAAAATCGTTTGCCGCGACGCGCGCGCCGAAACGCTTCAAATAAGCGCCGAGCGCCGGTTCGCCGACGAGCGGGAGCGCGACCGAATCGAACTGCAAGCGTCGCAAAACATTTAATTCAAAAGCCAGCCAGCCTTTCGGTAATGAGCTGGAATCGGACAGTTTCATAAGTTCAAAGTTCAAGGTTCAAAGTTCAAGGTTAAAGAAAAAACTTTGAACCTTGAACTTTGAACTTTGAACTCGGATTTACATTCCCTGATACAGAGTTCGGCGCGGCGGTTCGATGATCGGCGCGTCAAACAATGGCGTTGGATTTTCGGCGCTGGATTTGAGTTCTTCCATTTCTTCCGGCAAAGACAAAAACGCCAGACAAACGCGCGGATCGAACGCCAGCCCAGCCCATTGAGCTAAATACTTTCGCGCTTCCGCAACCGGCAGCGCCGGGCTGTACGGGCGATTGTCGGTAACGGCGGTGTAAGTATCAACTACTCGCAAAATGCGCGCGCCGAGCGGAATTTGTTCGCGTCTTAAACCGTCCGGGTAACCTTCGCCGTTCCACCATTCGTGATGCCAGCGAACGAGAAGCTGCACGGCGCGGCTTAAATTGCGTTTGGCGGCTTCCTGTTCGCCGATAACCGGATGACGCATTAAATCGAGCCGTTCTTCGGGCGAGAGCATCGTGCTGCGCCGGATGTAATCGCGGTTCATCACCAACTCGCCGACATCGTGAACGAGCGCGGCTTGACGCAGGCTCTGCCGGTCGTGCGGCGCGAGATTGAATTGACGCGCGACGGCTTCGGCGAGCGCAGCCATTCGCGCGGCGTGCGGTCGCGCATAACCTTCAAAACGATCAATTTCGGCGGCAAGAGAAAGCAGCGATTCGTCCAGCTTTGTGTCGCGCGCCGATAATTCCAGAAAAGACATAGCAAATCTTTCGAGCGAAGTCTTAAATGCCTAAACTTTTTGACCCCAGAAATTAGACTCTAGACTCTGGACTGTTGCGACGTCAAATTGTCGAGAATTCGTTTTGCCTTCTGATTATTCGGTTCCAACATCAAAACGCGGCGGACTTCGCCTTCGGCGCGTTTATTTAGGCGCTGTTCCAGATAAAATTCGGCGAGATACAGGCGATATTCGGTGTTGTTTGGCTCGATTTTGAGCGCGGTGATAAATTCGCTTTCGGCTTGATGGCGATATTTGGGAACGGCGATCAGCGAACGCGCGTAAGCCGCGTGATAACCGGCAACTTTCGGGTCGAGCTGGATTGCGCGGGTAAATTGCCGAATCGCTTCCAGATAATTTCCGTCGTCAAACGCTTTTTTCCCGGCTTCAAAACAGCCTTCGGGCGTCGCCGCCTTCGCCGCGTCGGCGGCACTCGATTTGCGGATTTTAAAATCGTAAAGCTCGCGCGATTTTTTGTCTTTGAGCGCATCGTAAGCCTGAGAAACGCGGGTGAAAGATTCCTGCAATTTAGAACGCAGCGCGCTCTCGTCATTATGAAACTTGTCCGGGTGAAATTGTTTGGCGAGCGCAAAATAAGCTCGTTTGATTTCGCTTTCCTCAACTTTTTGGTCAATGCCCAAAACCTGATAATGATTTTGCGCCTTTGCCAGTCGTTTCAAATATTCTTGCAACTCGCGCTTTTCTTTTTCTTCGCTCGTTTCCGGCTGCGGTTGAATTGATTCGATTTTCTTTACCTCCGCAGCAATCGGTTCGGCGGAAGTTTCCTCCGTCGGCGATTCTGCTGATTCTGCTGCCGGGCGTGATACCGGAGCGATTTTAGCGGCTTGAATTTGCGCGAGCTTTTCTTCCGTAAATGCGCCAACCCAATTATAGCGATTCAAAAAACCGCCGAGCCAGAGAACGTAAACCGAGCGCGGCAGAATCGTGCCGGGCAAGCCGGAAACTGTTTGCAGCTCTTCAAAAGTTAAAACCTGTTCAAAACGCGACAGCAAAAACGCTTCCTGCGGGTGCAGATCAACATCGGCGGGAAACGCGGATTGCACAGCGAACGATTCGGCTGCGGATCGAAATTTGTTAAAAACCAATTCGTTCGGCGCGAGTCTGGCGGCTTCGGCAAGCAACGGCGGCAAATTCGGCTGGACGCGAAAATCTTCGCGCACGCGAACGAGCGGCGTGAAAACCCATTCTCCGGCAAACCATGAAAGCGCAAACCGCAGAATTTCGGCGGCTTGACGCGATTGCAGCTCGCGCAAACCTGCTTGCATCAATTTTCCGGCGGCAACGAGCTTTTCGCCCAGTTCAAAATCGTTATTCGCCGAACGAAACTGGCTCAATTCGTCGGCAGATATGATTCCCGAAGCGACGGCGATTTCCGACAAACGATGCTGTCGCAAATTTGAAGCGGCATAAACGGTCGCCCCATTTTCGAGATAAACGGCAATTTTATGAGTCTCGCGCGACAGTCGAAACGAACCGCTCAAGTGAAAAAAGGCCGCTTCGGTTAGCAATTCCGCCAGCGGGAATTCAGACAGTTTTCCGTTCGTTTCGAGATTTGAAGTTGATGACATCTGGATAATTTCTGCGATTTTGTTAACGGCGTGACGGTGAGCGGCGCGAGGAAAAGCCGACTGTTGAAATAATAAAGCAGTTCGAGCATTGAACGCAATAGAATTTAAGGAAGACCGCTTGTGCTAGGATTTTAGGATATGCTGCACGATTTTGAGCTTGCCGGGCAGCGCGTCCGTCTCTGGCAGCGAACGGGCGAAAGCTACGAGCATATTTTAATGAAAGCGCTCGGTTTTGCGATGTTCGTCGGCGAATTTCCAGATTTGGAAATCGAGAAAAAAGTCGGGCTACGCTACAAACCCGATTTGGTCGCGCAAAACGCGGGCGGCGATTTTTTATTCTGGGGCGAATGCGGGTCCAATTCGATTCGCAAAACCGCCTGGCTCTTAAAACACGCCCGCGTCGAGCGCCTGGTTTTATTCAAAATCGGGCAAAACGTTTCTCAACTCATCGAACAATTGCAGGCTGAAATTCCGGCGCGTTATCGCCCTCAGGGAAAATTGAGCTTGATCAACTTCAACTCAGAAATTGTCGAATTTACCGCCGACCGCAAGATCAATCGCGTTTTTCCAGAATGGTTTACCGAAATAAAATTTTGATAAACCTTTAAAATGCCAGCATCGTATTAAAGGCATTACAATTCAAATAATCAATAACGCGAGGTGTTTAATGAAAAGGGAAGAGCTAATGACCGAAAATCGAAGGGATTTTCTCCGTCGCGGTTTGCTTTTAACGGCATTCTCGACAATTGCCGCGTCGTGTCAGGCACAGACTCGTAAGCAATCCACGACTGCCGCGAAACAGTTGCGCCGCGTTGGCGCAGGATGCGACGGCTGCGAAGGGATTTACGAAGGAATGCCCGAAAATTTAATCTGGCAAACCGCGATTGCCGATTCCAAAGAACCGGGCGAGCGAATTGAAATCAGCGGCGTAATTTACAAACCGGACGGCAAAACGCCAGCGCCCGACGTAATTCTGTACGTTTATCACACCGACGCCAAAGGCTATTATTCCCCCGCGCCCGGAGCAGCCGGAAACGCGCGCCGTCACGGTCATTTGCGCGGCTGGATGAAAACAAATGCGAAGGGCGAGTATAAATTTACCAGCACTCGACCGGCTTCCTACCCGAACAGCCGCAATCCGCAGCACATTCATCCGATTCTCAAAGAACCGGATACGAACGAATACTGGATTGACGAATATATTTTTGAGGACGATCCGTTGGTTACAAAAGAGCATCGCGCGAGTTTGAAAAATTACGGCGGTTCGGGAGTGATTCGATTGACCAAACAAAACGGCGTCTGGGTCGGGAGACGCGATATTACGCTCGGCTTAAATGTACCGAATTATAATTGAAAATTATTTATTCGTCGCCATTACGACTCGTTCGAGCTTGACGCGCGCCGAATCGCTGTCCAGACTTTGCTCGGCGAGTCTGGCTGCCTGCATTTCGGATTTCGCCGCGCCGCCGATAATCAGCGCCGCCGCAGCGTTTAAAACGATCAGAGCGCGTGCTTCGTCGCGGCGTTTTCCGCTCAAGATTTCGCGGATAATTTGCGCGCTCGCTTCCGGTGTGGCAGCGCGTAAATTCTCGGTTTTGCCGCGTTTTAAACCGAAATCTTCCGGCGTGACCGTAAAACGATTGAGCTTTCCGTCCGCAGCTTCGACCACATTTGTTTCTCCCGCAATCGTTAATTCGTCAAGCCCGTCTGAACCGTGAACAACCCACGCCCGTTTTGTGCCGAGCGCAGAGAGAGCTTCGGCAACCGGCGCGAGCAACGAAGGATGCCAGACGCCGACGATTTGAAACGGCGGGCGAGCCGGATTGACAAGCGCGCCAAGCAGATTGAAAGTCGTCCGCAATCCCAATTTTTTTCTGACGCTGGCGACCAGATTCATCTGCGGGTGAAAAACCTGAGCGGGCAGAAAACCGATTCCCGCGCCGTTAAACGCCGCGTAAGCGTTTTCTCGCGAGCGGGCTTCGCCGCCATCGTTTTTGGAAAAATGCAGTCGAACGCCGAGCGATTCCAGAACTTCGGCGCTTCCCGTTTGACTGCTGACGCGGCGATTGACTTGTTTCGCCACCGCCAAACCTGCACCCGCGACGACAAACGCAGCGGCTGTCGAAACGTTAAAAGTTTTCGCGCGGCTTGAGCCGGTGCCGGAAACGTCTATGAATTTTTGTTTGCGAGTTTCAAAACTTGCGGCTCGCTCGCGCATTACGGTTGCCATTCCCGCCAATTCTTCCGCCGTTTCGCCTTTTGCCGCCAGCGCGACCAGAGCGGCGGCGATTTGCTCGACGCTTGCCCGTTCGCGGTTGAGCAGAGCGCGCAAAAAATCCGCCGCTTCTTCTGCGGACAAATCTTCGCCGCGCATTAAGCGCCACAAAAACAGACGAAGAGGCGTGTCGGCTGCGCTTCCGGGCGACAAGCCGGGCAAAGCGGCAAATTTGAACCAATCGGTTTTCGACATAAAAGCTGGTCGCTAAATCTAACTTGAATTTTGATTTCGATTTTTTACTAGAGAGATGCGGAGACACTAAGAATTTAATTGTGTTTATTTTTCTCTGTGTCTCCGTGTTTCATTTCCTGGTTTATTTCGCGGCTTGAAGCATTTTGATGATGTCTTCGTGTTTGGACTGACGCGCCCAGTCGAGCGCCGTGCGACCTTTGGCATCTTTCAAATCTCGGCGCGCGCCGGCTTTTAAAAGCTCTTCGACAACTTCCGTTTTGCCGTCAGCGGCGGCGTATATCAAAGCCGTGCTTCCGTTTGATTCCTGATGATTGATGTCTGCTCCGCGCGACAAAAAATCTCTCAATAAATCTAATTGATTGTTGATTGCCGCTTCAGTTAAAACCGTTCCGCCGTGCTGGTCGGCGGCGTTGACGTTTGCGCCTTTTTCCAGAAATTTTTGAACTAAATCGAATTGATTTTTGTTTGCAACGGACATCAAAGGCGTGCGTCCTTCAGCTCCGGCGGTGTTAACGTCCGCGCCGCGTTCGAGCAGGAGATTAACGATTTCCGGTTTCTCTTTGCGAATCGCATAAAGCAGCGCCGTTTCGCCTTTGCCGTCTTTGCCGTTGATATTAGCGCCGCCGTCGAGCAGAGCCTTAACGGCTTTTGCGTCGCCTTTCTGCGCTGCGAGCGTGAGCGGCGTTTCGCCCTGGTCGTTTTTTGATTCGGGCGACATTCCGGCGGCGAGAAAAGCATTAACCGTCCGCAATTCGCCGTTTCTGACCGCTTCGAGAAACGATTTTTCCGAATATTGGACGCCGCGCATTTTTAAGTCCTGCTTTGCCATTTCGGGAGAGACTTTGACTTCTCGCTGCTGGCAAGCGGCGGAAAAAACTGCGAAAAACAGAATTGCGACAAAAAAACTGTAAAAATATTTCATCAAAAATCTCCGATTGGATTTTAACACCGAAACAAGACGCAAAAAAACGCGCGAGCTTTCAAAGAAACCGCGCGTTTGATTTTTAAAATTTTGCCGCCGAGTTTATTCGCCTAAAAATCGGCTCTGCCAGCCGTTTTGCACGTCGTCAACGGTCAGAGCGCCGAGCAGATAAACCATCTCACCGTTCTTTTTGCGAAGAATCAGGCTGTATTCGCCTTTGGGCGTGTTTTCGGCGGCGGTAACTTGAAAACTCAGAACGGACGCTTCTGAGCCGTAATCCTGCGGCGCGAGACTTGCGGCAACGACGCTAAAAAGCGGGGAGCTGATTTCGACTCCCGCCAATTCTTCGGACGTAAAATCGCCGCCGACGAAAATCATATACGAACGCCCGGCGTTGACCGGAACGGCGACGGTCGAAAGCTGCCCATTAAAGCCGACGAGCCGGAAATTGAAGGTTTTGCGAGGGAGACTCAAATTGCGGTTGAGCATTGCGGTTGCTTCAGTATCAGTCTCAACGTCTCCGATTTTGACGGCGCTTGCTTTTCCTTCTTCGATTGATTGCGCGAAAACTTTATACTTTCCGTAGGGCAGCCCGCCCAAATTAAACATTCCGCTTTCGTTTGTTTTTGATGTGGCGATGAGCCGTCCGTCAGCTTCGTTTTCAGCCCAAACTATCAAATTTGTTAAGGGTTTTCCCTTTCCGGTCGAAAGAGTTCCGGCGATTGTGCCGCAGCAATCAACGGCGTCCGATTTAGCTCCGTAAATCATGCGAATTCCGGCGCGGTCGTCGTCCGATAAAGTGCGCGGCGCGAAAGCCGGAAGCCCGTAAATCCCGTTTTTGCCTTGCTGCGGATGCATCGTCGCGCCCAAAACGTCTGTGTGGCTTAAGCCGAGCAGATGCCCGATTTCGTGCGTAACGGTTGCTTGTAAATCGAAAGTTTCCGCGCTGCCGTCGGTCGAAAATTGCTGATGCGGGTTAAGCGCAATGTCGGCTTCGCTGAGAAAGCCGCGTTTGGTGAAAAAAACGCGCGTGCGCCCCGCTAATTCATTGGCTTCGCCTGCAAACGAGGCGAGATTTTCCGGTGCCGAGGCAATGGTCAAAAGACTCGTTCCGTCGCCTTCCGAATTTGCGGCGTTGATTCCGGTTTTGTCAGTCCAGATAAGATTGAATTTGATATTTGCCGCTTGTTCCCAGGTCGCCAGGCTGCGCTCGATTGCGCCCGAAACGTCGCTGCCCGGTTTGATGTTCGGAGCTTGTTTTAATGAATTTGAAACGGCGAGCGTAATCGGCGCGCCCGATTTCCAGCGCAACGGAATTTTCCCGCCCGCGTCGGCAAACTGCGGTTCGTAGGCGCGCGAAACGGCGAGCGACGCGAAAATCAGCAGCGCCGCCGAGATTAAATGAATTGTTTTTCGCACAGCCTTCGCCATTCGTTAAAACTAGCTTTCGATTTCCGACGTTTTGCCTTCGAGGTTTGCAAAAGCGACGGTTAAAAGCAGAGCGACCAAGCCCAGAGTCGCTAAAATATAAAGCACGTCAATGCGTTCGTAATATAAAAGAGCCATGATTACAGCCGCGACAATCGCGCCGTAAATGAGCGTCATCATCCGGCGGCTCAAACCTTTTCGTTTCGGTTCAATGTTACTAGCCAAGTTTTTAAGAAATCCTTTCTCGCGTATGCCAAAATAAGAGGCAATTTAATTTAGCATAAATCAAAGAGGATTTGCGAAACCTTCTTGACAAATTTCGTCACCCGAAAGAGTGATTTTTATATCGCACAAATGCGGCATGCGGTTTATAAAAATAAAAACTATCATTGATTTATCGGTTTGAAACCGGATTTATAAGGGGAGAAGCAAAAAGATGATTGTTTTAAGACGGGCTGAAGAAAGAGGACACGCCGATTACGGCTGGCTCGATACGCATTACACATTTTCTTTCAGCGATTATTACGACCCGCGTTTTATGGGTTTCCGCGATTTGCGCGTGATTAACGAAGATTATGTTGCGGGCGGAGAAGGTTTTCCGACTCACGGACACCGAGATATGGAGATTTTAACCTGCGTCGTCGAAGGCGCTCTCGAACATCGCGACAGTACCGGCGGAAACGGAGTTATTCGTCCAGGAGAATGGCAGCGAATGACCGCCGGAACCGGCGTTCGGCACAGCGAATTTAACGCTTCGGAAACCGAACGGGTACATTTGCTGCAAATCTGGATTTTGCCGGAAAAGGAAAATTTAACGCCCGGTTACGAGCAAAAGTTTTTTGCTCCTGAAGAAAAGCAGGGAAAATTGCGACTCGTCGCTTCGCCGGACGCGCGCGACGGTTCATTAAAAATCAATCAGAACGCGGCGGTTTACAACGGAATAATTCCGGCGGGCGAAACCGTCGAACATCGGCTCGAAAAAGGCAGATACGCCTGGCTGCAAATCATCAAAGGCGCGGTTGATTTAAACGGCAATCGGATGAAAGCCGGAGACGGCGCGGCTGTCAGCGAAGAAGAAGTTTTGACGATCAAAGCAGATGCCGAAAGCGAAGCTTTGCTTTTCGATTTAGCTTAAAAATAAAGCGAAACTAAAGGAAACTTAAAAACTAAAAATAAAATTACTTCGCGTCCTTCGCGTAAATCCTTTGCGTCCTTTGCGATTTAATTCCCAATTATGAAACGAATTAAATCGCAAAGGACGCAAAGGTCTGCGCAAAGTACGCGAAAATTTTTGTTGTGATTCATAATTCGTAATTTTTTTCCTCCGCTTGTATAATTAGCTCGCCGAATTTGATGGCAAATTTTCTCCCGAATTTTGAATTTTCGAGCAAAATCTCAATGAACGAAACATTGGAAAAAGGAAGAATCGTAACGATTTTCGGCGGCTCTCGCTGCGGCGAAAATTCCGAAGAATATCGGCAGGCGTACCGCGTCGGCGCGCTGCTTGCCGAAGCCGGTTTAACGATTTGCACGGGCGGTTATCTCGGCGTAATGGAAGCGGCTTCGCGCGGCGCGCGGGAAAGAGGCGGGCGCGTTCTCGGCATTGTGATGAATCAATTTAAGGGCGAGCCGAATCGTTTTTTAACCGACAAAGTTGCAACAAATCATTTTTACGAGAGATTGCAAAATCTGATTATGCGCTCGGTCGGTTTCATCGCTCTGCGCGGCGGAATGGGAACCGTGACGGAAGTCTCGCTCGTCTGGAACAAGCTCCAAACCGGCGTAATCGCGCCGCATCCGCTCGTTCTGCTCGGTGATAGCTGGCGTCCGGTAGTCAAATGCTGGCAGGAAAATCTGGTTGTCAGCGACGCCGACGTTTCTTTCCTCGATTTTGCCCGAACGCCCGAAGAAGCTGTTAAAATCATCATTGAAAAATCAAAGTAAAATGATGAAGTATGAATAATGAACGATGAATTAAAGAGGGAATTTGTTTTAATTCATCGTTCATTATTCATACTTCATCATTCACAGTTATGAATTGTCCCCGATGCAATGCGGCTTTAGCTGAAAATGCAAGATTTTGCGGAGCTTGCGGTTTGACTTTGCAAGCCGCGCCGCCGCAACAACCGGCTTCCGGTTATTCGTCGCAGGTTCAACAAACTTATAACAATCCGCCGGGCGGCGGTGCGTTTCATTTCGATTCGGACGGGCGCGGGCAGGGACGCGGCTATACCTGGGAAATCCAGCATCCGGGTTCGTTTGCGCTCGCCGTTGTTAAATTACAAGCCGAGCAATCAATTTCGGCGGAAGCCGGAGCGATGGTTTCGATGTCTGCAAACGTCGAGCTGCAATCGCAGATGAAAGGCGGAGTTTTCGGAGCGCTCAAACGCGCGGTCGGCGGTGAATCGGCTTTTGTTTCCACGTTTACGGCTCGCGGCGGCGCGGGCGAAGTCGCTCTAGCGCCGGGCGCGCCGGGAGATATTGCCGGAATTGAGATTCAGAATCAAACGTTTTTCGTGCAGGCGAGTTCATATCTGGCGGGCGACACGAGCTTGCAAGTCGAAACAAAATTCGGCGGAATGAAATCCTGGCTCGGCGGCGAAGGCTTATTTCTGCTGCAAGTTTCGGGAACCGGGCTTTTGCTGCTTTCTTCGTTCGGAGCGATTCACCGGAAAAAGCTCGCAGCGGGCGAGCGTTATGTGATTGATACAGGACATCTCGTCGCCTGGGAAGGGCAAATGCAGTATCAAACGAGAAAGGCTGCGCGCGGATTTTTCCAGAGCGTTTTTAGCGGCGAGGGTCTGGTTTCCGATTTTATGGGACCCGGAGAGATTTTGATTCAAACCAGAAATCTCGCAGCCTTTGCCGGACTTTTGAAACCGTTCTTCCCGTCGCAGAGCAGCGGCAGCGGCGGCGGTTTTAGTTTTGGTAGTTAATAATGGCGAAGTTTTACACTGAATTAGACAATTCCCTGCGGCGTTTTATCGGCGAGCAAAAGATTTTCTTCACCGCTTCCGCGCCGAACGACGGGCGAGTTAATCTTTCGCCCAAAGGAATGGACAGTTTTCGCTGTTTAGACCGTAAAACCGTGGCGTATCTGGATTTGACCGGAAGCGGAAACGAAACCGCCGCTCATATTTTCGAAAACGGCAGGCTGACGATTATGTTTT
Source organism: Pyrinomonadaceae bacterium (assembly GCA_036387135.1). Lineage (GTDB taxonomy): Bacteria > Acidobacteriota > Blastocatellia > Pyrinomonadales > Pyrinomonadaceae > JALZCH01. The sequence goes on from DASVUH010000050.1 coordinate 17,295, forward strand.
GCAGCTTTACGGAAAAGCCTCTGATACTGCGTCTTTACGGGCGCGGGCGCGTTGTTCGGAAAAATGACGAAGATTGGAATCGTTTGTATTCAAACTTCACGCCGATTATCGGCGAGCGGCAAATCATCGTTCTCGAAATTGAATCGCTGCAAACGTCCTGCGGTTTCGCAGTTCCGGTTTATGAGTTAAAAGAGGAACGCGAAAAGCTCGTTGAATGGGCTGAAAATAAAGGCGAAAGCGGATTGCTCGAATATCGTCAGACTAAAAATAAAATCAGTATTGATGGTTTGCCGACTTTTATAGACGATTAAATATTTATTGCATATAGACGATTAAATGTTTATTGCAATTTGAACGGAAAACCTTGAAAAGGCTTCGCTTGAAGCCTTTTTTATTTGTCGGTAATCGTTTTTTTCTGTTATTCTACGCTCGACTTTAACCTTAAATATTCTTCCGAATTAACATTACAAAAGTCAAAACTTTTAATTAAATTTATGCGAATTTCCCGTCTTCGTGTTTTTTGCTCGATCAGAATCCTCCGGCAAACGGCGCAAGCGTTTACACAGCGCGTCAAGTCGGCGGCGCGTCGAGCACGACTTTGACAGTTACTTACGACCCGACCGCGCCGTCAACAACAATTAATCAGGCAGCGTCGCCGGCACAAGCCGACCCTGCTAACACGCTGCCGATTAAATTTACGGTTGATTTCAGCGAATCCGTTTCCGGTTTCGACGCTTCCGATGTAATTCTTTCAGGTACGGCGAACACTGCCAGCGCCGTCAAAGTTATCACGCAAAATTCGTTATCTAACTACACGGTTTCAGTCAGTAATATCACAGTCAGCGCGAACACAGGCGAAACTGTGACGGCTACGATTCCACAAGGAGCGGTGACGGACGCGGCGGGCAATTTGAGCGCTGCTTCGACTTCAACTGACAATACGGTTACCTACGATCCAATCGCGCCGACTGTGACAATCAATCAGGCAAATACGCAATCAGACCCGGCAAACTCTCTGCCAATTCGTTTTACAATCGTTTTCAGCGAGCCGGTTTCCGGTTTTACCGTTTCCGGCATAACGCTGTCCGGGACGGCGGGTATGTCGAACGCCGTTCTAAATCTTACGCAAAATGCGGCTACCGCTTACAGCGTTGAAGTCAGCAACATCACTGATGGGACAATAACGGCAGCGATTGTCGCGGGTGCGGTGACGGACGCGAACGGCAACGGTAATCAGTCTTCGACTTCGACGGACAATACCGTTCTTTACGACATAACTCCGCCGGGCGTTACCATTAACCAGGCGGGCGGGCAGGGCGACCCGTCGAACGCTCAACAGATTCGTTTTGCAGTCGTTTTCACCGAAGCGGTTTCCGGTTTTACCGCTTCGGATATAACTCTTTCCGGCACGTGGGGCGTTTCCAATGCCGTCGTCAGTATTACGCAGAACACGGCGACCGATTACACCGTTGCGGTCGGCAATCTGGCAACAACCGGAACTGTCGCGACGACGATTGCGGCGGGTGTTGTGACGGACGCGGCTGGCTATTCGAGTACGGCTTCGACTTCCACCGACAACACAGTCACTTATTACAAGGAAATCATCGTCACGAAAATCGAGGACACGAACGACAATGAATGTTCCGCGATTGATTGCAGTTTGCGAGAGGCGCTTTCGTTGACGAATTTGTTCACTTCGGAGACGCCGACCATTCATTTTTTGACCGCCCTTTTCAATTCGCCGCAAACAATCACGCTCGGCGGCGAGCTGCAAATCACCAAAAACGTCATCATCGCCGGAACTGGCGCAAATCTGCTAACCGTTTCAGGCAACGACGCCCACAGAGTTTTTTATGTCAGCGGCGCGACCGTCACAATCAACAATTTGACTGTCAAAAACGGCAGAGGCGATTACACCGGCGGAATTTATAATTATTGGGCGAATTTGACCGTTAACAATTCAATCATCAGCGACAGCTCTGCCCGAAACGTCGGATTCGGCAGATACGGCGGCGGAATTCTCAACAACAGCGGAACGCTGACGCTCAACAACTCGATTGTGCGCAACAACTCTGCGATAAGCGATGATTTCTCTCTCAACGCGGGCGGCGTTATGAATACCGGCTCCGGCGCGTCAACGACATTGAAAGCCTCGACCGTCAGCAATAATACGGCGAGCGCCTCCGGCGCGTTGGGAGGCGGTATTATGAGTTTTGACGGACCGTTTACTTTAATAAATTCGACCGTTAGCGGTAATCGCGGGTTGAACGGCGCAAGCCGCGTCGGCGGCATATATTCGGATAGACACCTGTATCTGTTCGACTGCACTATTACCGACAATGAAGGCGGAGCGACGCGCGGGGCAGGAGTTTACAACAGCTTTGCCACGACGATTCGCAACACAATCATCGCCGACAACCGCAATAATGCGAGCTTTCCCGACATTCATGGCGGCTTAATCATATCGCAAGGCTATAATCTTATCGGCAACCCTTCAAACACTTCAAGCTGGAATGGGACAGACATCTTAAATGTGCCGCCCGGCGGAGCGCGTCTGTCGCCTCTCGGCAACTACGGCGGTCTGACGCCGACTCACGCTTTGTTCTACAATTCCCCGGCAAGGGCGCGGGTCCCACGTCAAACGTCGCGCAAACCGACCAGCGCGGCGTCGCTCGCCCGGCAAACGGACGAGCCGACATCGGTGCTTTTGAGTCGAACATCTCGTTTTCGACTTCTGCGACCGGCAACGGCGGGCAGGGAACTTTGCCCGATGCTCAAGCCGCTCAAAACTATTCGGTCATTTTCACGGCTTCGCGTTTAAACAATCTGGTTGAATTTGCAAACAGCGGCGATTCAGCAACGGTAAATTCCGCCCCGTTCACTTATTCAATAGTTTCCGGCAGCTTGCCATTTGGTTTGAGTTTAAATCAAAACACTGGCGAGTTATCGGGAGCGCCGATGCAGGGCGGCAACTTTACTTTCACGATTCTGGCAACAGATGCCGACGGAATCGCCGGAGCGCAAAGGTATAATCTGACCGTTATAGCTCCGACCGCCGCTTCGGTAACAATCGGCGGACGAGTTTTGAGTCCTGAAGGCAAAGGTTTAAGAAACGCGCTGGTGAGAATCAGGGGTGTTAATGGTGAATCAAGAACGGCGACAACTTCAGCTTTCGGTTATTACCGATTCGCTGATGTTCCGGCTGGACAAACCTTTGTTCTTCAGGTAATCAGCAAACGTTATCAATTCGCATCGCGAACCGTTAATGTCACGGAAGAAACAAACGAGCTGCATTTCGTCGGTCAAAACTGAATTTAACTCCATCGAGAAAAAACGGCGGCGTGCTTCTTTCGCGCCGCCGTTTTTTGTGTTGAAATAACAAATCGGCGTCGGTTAGCCGTAAAATAATTTATGTTCGATAGAGATTTCCCGGGAAAGGATAAAAGCGTTGGAATTTTGGGCGTCCCGATTGGATTTGCAGCCAGCACGGTCGGCAGCGAGCTGGGACCGCAGGCGATTAGGCAGCAAAAATTGAAAGAACGCATTGAGACGCTCGGCTATGCGGTTCGAGATTACGGCGATTTAAATTTGCAGCACCCGGAGCGAGCTGCCGAACCGGGCGAAAATCCGCGTTTTTTGCGCGAAATGATTGAGGCGAGCGATTTGATTTGCCCTTCGGTTTCAAATCTCTTTCGTGAAAACGACATTCCGCTGATATTAGGCGGCGATCATTCGATTGCAATGGCGACGATGAGCTTTGCAACCGCGCATTTTCGGGAGCGCGGCGAAGAAGTCGGTTTAATTTGGTTTGACGCGCATGCCGACATTAACACGCCGGAAACATCGCCTTCGGGAAATCTGCACGGAATGCCGCTGGCAGTTTTGTTCGGCAAAGGCGCGTCGTCGCTCGTCAATCTATGCGGTTTTGCGCCGAAATTTAATCCTAAATTTTGCGCTCACGTCGGCACGCGCGATTTGGATTTGGGCGAAAAACGAATGATTCGCGAGCTCGGATTGCGCTGTTTTACGATGAACGAAATTGATCGGCGGGGAATGAACGCCTGCATCGAAGACGCAATTGCAATCGCCGGGCAAACGCCCGCCGGATTTCTCGTGACATTTGACGTTGATGTTTTAGACCCATTGGACGCGCCCGGTTCAGGCACATTGGTGCGCGGCGGCATTTCCTACCGCGAGGCGCATCTCGCGCTCGAACGAATCGCCGAAACCGGCAAAATGCGCTCGTTTGAAATCGTCGAAGTCAACCCGACTTTGGACACCAACAACCGGACTGCGGAACTAGCCGTCGAATTGATTCTCTCGGCGCTCGGCAAAACGATTTTATGAATAGTAATCAGTAATCAGTAATTAGTAATAAGTTTTTGGGACTTTAAAGTTAAATGTTGAAATAAACTCAACAATTTCAAAATCAAACTATTACTGATTACTGATTACTGATTACTAATTACTGATTACCTATTTATGAATAAAACCAGAATCGGCGTTATTTTCGGCGGGCGTTCGGGCGAACACGAAGTTTCAATTCGCTCGGCGCAGTCGGTGATTGAAGCAATTGACACGGAGCGATATGAAATCGTTCCGATGGCTATTGCCAAAAACGGCAAATGGCTGTCTCCGGCGGAATCGGCTTTGCTTTTTCCGGCGGAAACGCGCCAGCTTTTGGAACAGCAAATTTCCATTAAAGAAACGCGCGCCGTCGCGCTGATCGGCGATCCGACTTATCAGGGGTTAACTCTTTTGAAAACAAGCGGCGAAAATTCGCAGCCGCTCGATGTCGTTTTTCCGTGTTTGCACGGAACTTACGGCGAAGACGGAACGATTCAAGGACTTTTTGAGATGGCTGGCATTCCGTACATTGGCTCCGGCGTGTTGGCGTCGTCCTGCGGGATGGACAAGGTGACGATGAAGGTTCTTTTTAGAGACGCCGGATTGCCGATGTGCCGCTACACCTGGTTTTTGCGCCGCGATTTTGAAGCCGCGCCCGACGCCTGCGTTGATAGAATCAAAAACGAAGTCGGTTTTCCCGTGTTCGTCAAACCCGCAAATCTCGGCTCGTCCGTTGGAGTTTCGCGTGCCGATGATGATGAAAGTTTGAAAAAAGCGATTGAATTGGCGGCGCGCTTCGACCGCAAAATCATTGTCGAAGAAGGATTGGACGCCCGCGAAATCGAAGTCGCAGTGATCGGCAACGACGAGCCGCAGGCAAGCTTGCCCGGCGAATATATTATCTTTGACGAAAACGCCAAATTTTTAGATTACGAGGAAAAATACAAAGGTACGGGACACAACGAATTCGTCGTTCCCGCGCCGCTCGAACCTGAAATGATCGAGCAAATCCGCGATTTGGCGAAAATCGCTTTCAAAGCCGTTGACGGTTCTGGATTATCGCGCGTTGATTTCTTTTTGCGCCGCGACAACGGGGAATTGCTGATTAACGAAATCAACACGCTGCCCGGTTTGACCGAGGTTTCCGGCTTTCCCAAAATGTGGAAAGCGTCGGGAAAGCCATTTTCGCAGGTGATTGACGAATTGGTCGCGCTTGCATTTGAACGATTTGAAGATAAATCGCGCAATCAAACGAGTCTTTAATTGAAACTGCTTATGAAAATTGATTATAACCAGATGCTGCAAACGGCGATTGAAGAAGCCAGACAAGGCTTGGCGGAAGGCGGAATTCCAATCGGCGCGGCTTTGTTTGATGAAAACGGCAATTTGCTCGGTCGTGGGCATAATCGCCGCGTGCAGGAAAACGATCCGTCGGTTCACGGCGAAACCGACGCTTTTCGCAAAGCCGGGCGACAGCGCAGTTATCGTGACAAAATTATGGTCACGACGCTCGCGCCGTGCTGGTATTGCAGCGGTCTTGTGAGGCAATTTCAAATCGGCACGGTCGTCGTCGGCGAATCGGTAAATTTCAGCGGCGGCGTTGAATGGCTGCGAGAAAACGGCGTCAAAGTCGTTGACCTCGAATCGAAAGAATGCATCGAAATGCTGGCAAATTATATCGCCGCCAACCCGGAAGTTTGGAACGAGGACATCGGCGAAGAATAATTAAAATAAAGTTTGAAGAAATGTCTTGCGCTCTAAGTTTTCCATTAACACCTTTTCACTGTTTCTTTCAGAGACGGTCGCCGAAAGAAATCGTCGAACAAATCGCCGAATTAGAGGAAGAAAGTAAATTTAGCCGGATTCGCTGTCCTTTGTGCCAATGGCAGCCGACAAAAGCGAGCCGCTGGTGCTGCGCCGATTGCGGTTTCCCGGAGTTTTATTTCGGCGGCTGCTACACATTTTGGAATACGTTTGAAACCGGCGGCGCGTGTCCGGGCTGCGATCATCTGTGGCGCTGGACATCGTGTTTGCGTTGCGGAGGCTGGTCTTTGCACGCAGATTGGTACGAAAGCGAAATGGACAAATCATAATGAAAATCCTTGAAACCGACCGGCTCGTTCTTCGTCAGATTTCGGTTGAAGACGCCGACTTTATTCTTGATTTATTAAATCAGCCTTCGTTCGTCAAATACATCGGCGACCGAAATCTGAGAACGATTGACGACGCGCGCCAATATATTTTGACTCGATTCGCCGCTTCTTACGAGCAATTCGGCTATGGATTTTATTTGGTCGAATTAAAGCAAAACGAAGCTCCGATTGGAATTTGCGGGCTGGTCAAACGCGAGACGCTGCCGGATGTTGACATCGGTTTTGCATTTTTGCCCGATTACTGGTCACAAGGCTATGCTTTTGAATCGGCGCAAGCTGTTATGGATTACGCAAAAACCATTCTAAAACTCGAACGCATTTTAGCGATTACTACAAAAGACAATGAAAGCTCCGGGAAACTGCTCAATAAAATCGGTCTTAAATTTGAGCGTTTAATTCGTTTGAATGAAGAGGAAATTAAACTATTTTCAGTAGATTTATAAAAATCCCCAAAATTCGGAAAGCTGCTCCACAACTCGCTTTATAAATTAGGATTTGGATTTACTTTTTCCTATCATCTAAAATTGCTGATTAATACAACATCATTAGTTTCTATGCCGCGCGAAAACGTTAGCTGCTTGCCGTCCGCCGAGGGCGCGAATCGAAATATCCTTTCAGTTTTAAAGTCGGTCAATTGTTTCGGCAAGCCGCCTTGCAGTGGTTGGAGCCAGATATTACCAATTCCGCCTATAGTATCTATATAGGTCAATGCCCGCCCATCCGGTGTCCAATGAATATCAGCCCAGGTTTTCGTCGTTGGCGAAGTGCTGAAAGATTTAATTGGCTCACCGCCATTGATTGGGATGACTATTAGCTCGAACTTTCTCTGTTGTTCATTAAAATGCCATGAAGCTATCAAAGTGCCATCGGGAGAAACGGCTCCCCAGGTTGAATCGTAACGTGTTAATTGGATAGGTAAGCTGTTTTCATCGAGTGGTATTTTCCACAATGTTTGATTTCTCTTATCGTTAGATGTGTAAACCACCATTCGCCCGTCCGGCGTGTGATAAGGCAGATAATCTGACGTGCTGCCGTGAGTTAGCTGTTTGAGATTTTCACCGTTGATGTCCATCTGCCATATTTTGGTATTACCGGAACGTTCCGAAGCAAATACTATGTGGCGACCGTCGGGTGAAACGGAAGGGTCAAAATCTGAATGCTCGCCGAAGGTAAGTTGCTTCTGATTGCTGCCGTCTGAGTTCATGATCCAAATATCATGATTATCGTTAGCGGTCGAAACGTATACTATTTTCCCGTCGGGAGTCCACGAGAATCCCCAGTAATCATTTCGCGTTCCGGGACTTAAAGTGATCTGTTTTGCTTTAGCAGTTTCCGCCACCGGCAAGACCCATACAAAGGGGCGTATATCGGATTGGACCGAGACCATATTCCTGGAGTCGGACGTTAAGCTGATATTGCCGTAGTTGCTTAAATCATTTGTGACTTTTCGTACTTTTCCGTCGGGATATGAAACATGCCATATCTGGTACGGTCCGAACGAATAATCCGAAACTGTTGTCAGTATGCCGCTGCCATCCGACAAGAACACAACCTTACCGATAAACTTCCATTGCTCGGAGGTAATCGTTCTTTCGGTTTTGTCTGCAAGCCGCACCTCGATCAAATTAACTTGACGCCCTTTATCGCTGATTTCACCGGCGGCACAGATGATTGTCTTTCCGTCAGGCGACCAGGTGAGGCTATGCAGAAAACCCGATTGTTTGCGTGCGATTAATCTTTGCTCTCCGCTGCCGTCTGAAGCGTTTGCCAACGACAGAACCACTTCTCCATCCTCTAACCGGCGGATAAAAGCAAACTGCTTACCATCCGGCGAAAGCGCCGGACTTGGAACATCTCCAATCAGTTTTCTTGGAGTGCCCCCCAATACGGGTATTTGGTATAGTGCCGGGGCGCTATCAATATCGGCTTTGAAGTAGTTGATATAATTGCCGTCGGACGAGAAAACAATATCCAGATAGTTCACGTCGTCGGGTGGAATGAGCTGTGTATCGCTGTTGGTTGTGATTTGTCTGAGCCATAAGCTTCGCCGTCTCACTTCATCTATTATATAAACCACATACTTGCCGTCGGGTGAAATAGCAGCATTCGTGGCGTTGCGAGCCGTGGTCAGCCTCGTGATTTTCATCGGCTGGGAAACAGTGTTTGGGGACTCCTTTAAAGGCTGATCGGTAAATTTATATATTCCGAAAGTTATGGCTGCGCCAACGATGAAAATGGCTGCCGGAATCATAATTATAAAATAATTAGCCTGAATAATTTGTGATTTTGATTTAGTCTCGGAAGCTGGCTTCGCCTCTCTTTCATGCTCATCAATGGATTTAACGGCGCTTTTTGTCCCGGCGACAGAGCTGCTGAAGTCCGATTTTTGAACTTCATTTTTTTCGGTTTCATTAAGAAATGGCGCTTCATCATCTTCGTGAAGAGTTTGAATTGCGGCTGCTCTGACAATTTCCTGCTCAACAATTCTCACATCCGCTATGAAACGATAACCGCGTTTCGGCACGGTCTCGATATATTGACGTTGCTTCGGGTCTTCGCCGAGAGCTTTTCTCAACGTGGAGATGTTAAAGGATAAATTACTTTCTTCGACAAAACTATCCTGCCAGAGCGCCCGCATCAAATCTTCCTTTTCAAGCAGCCGCCCTTTGTTTTCAACGAGCAACAGAAGCAAGTCGAACATTTTTGGCGTCAGGGCAACAGGCTTCTCATCCCGCAATAAAAGCCTCTCGTCCGGATCTAAACGGAAGGAAGCAAATTCATATAACTGCTTTAACTGGTTAACCATAGCCGTTCTAAAAAAAATCTAAGAAAACTCTTAGAGACATCAAATGAGTTTCTAAGGACATTGTCGCCTCTCTCAGGATATGTTCCGTTTTGTCGAAAGACGTTGCATCGTGTTTGCCCTTTGAAATCCCGGTACCGGGAAAATTGTAAGTACCAACCGGCAACCGGGCAAATCAATATTGGAATACGTTTTCAAGCAAAAGGAGTTCTTTATGAAACGAATAAACATTTTCTGGTTGGCTTGTCTTTTATTTACCATAAACATTTCCGCCGTATCGGCTCAACAAGCTATTTCACGGGAATCAAGTGAAGCCGCAGGCTTTTACGATAAAGCTGTCGGTTCTCACAGTCGCGGCGAATATCGCGATGCTATTGAGTCTTACAAAAAAGCAATCCGCTCAAAACCTGATTACGCCGAAGCGTACAATAATCTGGGCAATGTATACGCCGAACTTAATCGCGACGATGAAGCGATTGAATCACTCAGGCAAGCCGTTTGCCTAAAACCGGATTATCCCGAAGCCTTTAATAATATTGGCGTAGTTTTTACGGATATGAACCGTTATCAAAAGGCAGTTGAGGTTTTCAAACAGGCGATTAAGCTCCGACCCGATTACGCTTTAGCTTACAATAATATGGGCAAAGCTTATATTAACTTAAATCTTTACAACGAAGCCGCCGAGGCTTTCCTGAACGCCGCCAAAATCAAGCCTGAAGATGCCGGAATGCGGCACAATTTAGGAGTCGCCTATCTCAAACTGGGACGCTACGAAGAAGCAATCGAGCCTCTCAAGTTAGCAATCAGTTTTAAAACAGATTTTGTTGCTGCATACAATGACTTAGGCGTTGCATATTCGAAGCTGGGTCTTTATCAGAAAGCAGTCGAGTCTCTTCGGCAGGCAATTTCCTTAAATTCAAATTGCCAGGAGGCACACCTAAATCTGGGAATAATTCATCTGGCTCTCAACAGGAACGATGAGGCGCAAGAACAATACTCAATTTTAAAGAGCTTGAATCCTGATAAGGCAAACATTCTCTTTAAAGCAATAAACGATAAGGCATTAATTGCCAAAGAGCGTTAGAAATTTACTCTACTCCGAGAATTTTGAAAAAAAGGAAGCGGCATAATCAAAAATGATGAAAGCCGCTTCCTTTAAAGATTTAGACGATTAATCTATTGCGCCGATTTTAAGTATTTTTCGGGTATCGGACTTTCCGGCGTTTCCTGACTCCAGGCAATGTTTAAGACCCACCAGCGCGTGCCGTCGTTAACGAGCTGAATGCTGTTGATTCCACGCATAAACGGTTTTTCATCAGTGAGTTTGTGTTTCGATTGATAAGTTGTAAAAACGTGCGCGATGTTGCCGAATTGCTCGACGCGCTGCGCGATGCCGATTTCGTGAAAGCCTTCTTTTTCGAGAAACGGTCCGCTGCCTTCAATGTATTGTTCCGGCGTGATATAACGTCCGCCGGATTTGCCCGTCCGGGGATTTTTGCCGGTAGGAATCATTCGCGCGTTCGGATAAAACAGCGAGCGGAAACGATTCCAGTCGCGTTTGACTCCCGGATCGCCGGAAATCACTTCGTAAATAGCTTTGACGATTCCGTCAATCGAAGCAACGTCTTCTGGTTTGGCTGGCGGAATATTGGCGAACGGATCGGGCGCGGGTGATGCGGCAGGCGCGGGCTGAACTGCCGGAGCCGCTGGTTTTGGTGTCTGCGCAGGCGTCGGTTTGGTTTCCTGCGCCATATTTACGGTTGAAAAACAAAAAAACGCGATTGGCATAATTGCCGCGCGTTTTAAATTAAAGTTCATTTCGATTTTCTCCTTTGAAATAAATTGCGGGATTTAATTACGCCCGAAAAACGCTTTTGTTTCAGGCTTGAGCCAATTTATGAGAAGCGGAATCGTAAAGGGAAGCAGACAGCAGCTCGTCATTCCGATGCAAATCAAAACGATGTGATAAATCCACGTCCACGGCTTCCGCGGCAAAAAGAGCGCGACCGCGAAAATCAGAAAAAACACACCGCCAATAACTGCATAAACTCCGCCGCCAATTACAACTTCGGCGGCATCCTTACCGCTCGACCACGAACCGGCGACAAGCATAAAAACGCCAAAAGCAATCAGCACGGCATACATCGCCGCCATCATTCCACAATATATTCGATACCAGAAAAACACTCGTCGCCCGCGTTCGGTGTCAATAAACATCGCGCTCGGATTCATCCCAAAAGCGCGGGCGTGCTGTTCGGGCGACAACGAAACCTGAGCCGACTGCGATAATCCCGCGCCGCACTGCAAACAAAAATTTTCGCCTAAAGAATTAAGATTTCCGCAACTCGGACATTTAACGGCATTCATAAAAAATCTCCAAAACAAATTATAAACCGCCGAGACGCAGAGACGCCGAGTTTGAAAGAGAAATAAGAAAATTCTTATACCTTTTATTATCTCGGCGTCTCTGCGTCTCGGCGGTTTAAATAAAACCTTTACTTGGGAGAAACTTTGCTTGCGCCAGATTCGTCTTCACGAACGGTTTTCGGGTTTCCGGCGTAATAGATTTTGCTCGCGCCGGATGCTTCGGCGTTCAAATTGTCGGTTACAAAAACGCTGGCTTTGCTTGCGCCCGAAGCCTCGACAGTGGCTTTGACGGTTTTGAAATTTTCTGCGTCCAGATTGCTCGCGCCGCTCATATCGGCGATAAACGTGGCGGCTTCGCCCTCGATGTTAACTTTCGACGCGCCGCTCAAATCCAATTCAAAATTGTCGGCTCTAACGTTTTTAACACTGGCTTTGCTCGCGCCGGAAATGTTGAGACGGTTTAAATCGGCGACCGTGATGCGAACGCGCAAAGCCGAATGCGTCCAGATGTTTCCGCGCCGTTCAATGTGAAGCGTGTCGTTTTTGACATAGGTTTTGGTCAATTCGAGCAGATTGTCATCGGTTTCGATTTCTACCGATTGTTCCGCGCCGACATTGATTTCGAGATTTGTCGCGCCGCCGACTTTGATTGCTGTAAAGGTCGGGACTTCGCGGCGTTCGGTTTGCAGATTACCAGAACCTTTGATTCTCATAAACATTTTCGGCAAGCTCGGCAAAAGGGAACTGCCCGTTACCAATGAAACAATAAATAAACTGCTGACAAGTGCTGCAATAAAAATTAATAAGCCAATCTTTTTCATATTTCCTCCTGATTTCACGACGAGAACTTCGCTGTCTGAAAAAACGTGGTTTAGACCAGGAAAGTTTCAATAAATTCTTTTTCTTGTTTTTCTCAGTGTTCTCTTTGTCTTCTTTGTGTGCTCTGTGTTAAATCTTTTTCTCACCACAGAGAACACTGAAAAATCACAGAGGAAACACAGAGTTTTACATTGAATTGGCTTTAACTCAATGCATTTTTCCAGTCCAATAAACAAACAACGCCTGCCCGGCGCCGAGGAAAAAACCGATAAACAAACCGAACAATTCGATTTTGCGCAGATGCTGCCCGGCGACCGATAAGACGAGCTGTTCAAGTTTTTCGACCGGATAATTGTTGACCTTTTCTTTAACCAGACCGGCGATGTCAAATTCTTTGATTGCAACCGGCAATTTTTCCTGCGCCGCGCCGATAATCCGGTCGGTTAACATCGTCGAGGCGCGCTGAATTGAATCTGCGCCGATACGTTCGGCGACATTGCCGATTGGCGTCACGAGCAGGCGTTCGACTTGCGACGCAATCACGGCTTTGACCGTGTTTTCGGTTTCCTGATGATTGAGAATGTTGACCAGAGTTTTGGTTAACACGCTTTTCAAACGAGGCTCGATGTCAGTGTGCGTGCGTTTTAAAATCGCGCCGAGCGAATGCGGGCGAAGATTGTGCAAAGTGTCGAACAGATAAACCGAAATCGAATTTGAAACCTGCTCGCTTTTAAGCACCTTGACGATGTTTCCGGTGATTTGCGTTTTTAGAGTTTCGAGCTTATCAGGCGCGATTTGCCCGATAATTTCCGGCAGAGGCTTTTGCAGCAGATTATCAATCGAGCCGAACAAAAACGCCTCGGCTTCGGCGGCAAATGTTTCGCCTTTCAGAGTTTCTTCGATTTTTCTGGGCAGAGTTGTGTTCACGAGATCGTCAACTTCGCGAAAGAGCTTATCGCGCGAGACGAAAAATTTTTGATAAAACGGAAGCTGCTGATAATAATCGTTGATTTCGTGTTTGATAAGCGAGCTGATTTGTTTGCGCGTGCGTTCCTGCGACGCGATTTCGGCGATTTGGTGAACAATCGGCTGCACCTGTTCGCCCAAACGGTCTTTGACGAGATGAACGGCGTCTTCCGTCAACATTTCTCCGAGCGGAACTTGCGTCTGCGTTAAATCGTCGAGCCGCGCGCTGATAAAATCCCGAATCTGTTTTTCCAGCGCTCGTTCCTGCAAAATGCCTTTAATTCGTGTTTCGAGAAAACCCAAAACCTTCCCGAAAGTTTCTTCATCAGCGACTTCCGACACTTTTTTCGAGAGAAAATCGTCAACGCGCCGCTCGACAAATTCGCTCACGCCCTGCGCCGTTTCCTCGCTGCGCAATGTTTGCACTATGTATTCGCCCAGACGATTTTGCAAAGTCGTGATACCGTCCAAAACTGCGGGGCGAGCCGAAGCCGGAAGCGTTTCGAGCAGCGACGGGTAGCTTTTCGATAAATATTCGTCGGAGTAAGAATTTACCAAAGTTTCTACTTTTTGCCGCAGAAAATCTTTTTCAAAAAGCGCGTTGACAATCGTGTCGTGCGACATCAATTCGTTGCCGACGGCGTTGCCGATTGCTTCCGCCAGACGGTCGCGGTGACGCGGAATCATTCCCTGCGGAAAAATCGTGACGCCTAAAAATTTGACAGCTCTTCTGGGGCGAAACAGCATTCGCACGGCAAGCCACGCCGCCGCGTAGCCGTGAACCGTCGCGAACAGAATCATAAAAGACATCTGAAACCAGAGGCTGCCGACAATTTGTTGAAATTGTTCCATCAAATAAAAATGCTAAACGCGAATTACGAATCGCGTCAATAATTTGTTTATAATTACCACAAGATGAGTGAATCTATATCATATTCCGACGCGGGCGTTTCGATTGACGCCGCAAATCAAACCACCGCGAAAATCAAAGAACTCGCCAAACGCACTTTTAACAATCGCGTTTTATCGGAAATCGGCAGCTTCGGCGGAATGTTCAGCGCCGCTTTTCCCAAAATGAAAGAACCGATTCTGGTCGCTTCAGCCGATGGCGTGGGAACAAAATTAAAAGTCGCGTTTCTCGCCAATGTACATAACACAGTCGGGCAGGATTTGGTCAATCATTGTGTCAACGACATTCTCGTGCAAGGCGCGCGCCCGCTATTTTTTCTCGATTATTTCGCTACCGGAAAACTCGAACCGGAAGTTGCAACCGACGTTATCGCCGGATTTGCCAAAGCGTGTCAGGAAAACGGCTGCGTTCTACTCGGCGGCGAAACCGCGGAAATGCCCGGAATGTACACGGCGGGCGAATACGATCTGGCGGGTTTTATCGTCGGCGTTGTTGACAAGGAAAAAGTGATTGACGGGAAGGTAATCGAAGCCGGAGACGTTTGTTTAGCTTTGCCTTCGAGCGGTTTGCATACAAACGGCTATTCGCTCGCCCGCAAATTGCTGTTTGAAACCGGCGCTTACAGCATTTCGTCAGTTTTGCCCGAACTTCATTCAACGCTCGACGACGTTTTGCTAGAACCTCACAAAAGCTATCTGCGCGCGCTCGAAAATTTGTTGAATTCCGGCGTCATCAAAGGCTTGGCGCATATCACCGGCGGCGGACTTTTAGAAAACATCCCGCGCATTTTGCCGGCAAACGTTTCGGTTGAAATCCGGCGCGGAACGTGGAACGAGTTGCCGATTTTCGGAATAATGCAAAAACTCGGCAACGTCGCCGACCGCGAAATGTTTCGCACTTTCAATATGGGCGTCGGAATGGTGATAATTTGCGCGGAAAACGATAAAGAACAAATCAAATCCCACCTCGAATCAAAAGGCGAAACTTGCAACGAAATCGGGCGTGTTGTTGAAGGGAAAAAAGAAGTGAAAATTATTTAATTTTCTCACCGATTAAATAAACCACATTTTCTTCTTCACTCACAACGCGCGCGCTGTGCCAGGTTTCCGCTTCTATGAAATCGCGGTCGCCCGCGTTGAGAACGTAAGCTGAGCCGCCGACGGTAAATTCAATTGAACCGCTGATTACCCAATGCGATTGGGCTTCCGCGTGTTTGTGCAAAGCATAAACCAAGCCGGGATGATCCGACCATTGAGTCACGCGGTAACCTTCCGCCGATAGCTTCATCCGCAAAACCGCCGCATTCGGCGCATAAACCTGGCTCCATCGTTCGATCCGAAATTTGGGTTTATTTATCATAAAACAAACGCCTCGATTTATTTTTATTCCGTAACGGCGACCGGCGAAAGAATCCGGTCAACCGCATCCAGTGTATCTTCCGAAAGCCTGACGCCGGAAGCGGCGGAATTTGCTTCGACTTGTTCCGGTCGGCTCGCTCCGATAATTGCCGACGAAACGCGCTCGTCGCGCAAAATCCACGCAAGAGCTAAATTCGGCAAAGAAAGTCCGGCTTTGTCAGCCAATGTTTTTAATTCCTGAACCGCAGATAAAACGCGGTCGTCGAGAAATCTGTCAATAAAACCGCCCATTTCATCGCTCGCTGCACGCGAATCTTTCGGCGGCGGCTGACCGGGTTGATATTTCCCGGTCAAAACGCCCTGCGCGAGCGGCGACCAGACGATTTGACCGATGCCGCTTCGGGCGCAAAGCGGGAAAACCTCGCGTTCCCATTCGCGGTAAAGCATCGAATATTGCGGCTGGCTCGAAACAAATTTCTTAACACCCGACATTGAAAGAGCGGCTTCGATTTGCTCTGCGTTCCATTCGCTAAAACCGATATAACGCGCTTTTCCCGATTCGACTACTTCCGTTAGAGCTTGCATCGTTTCTTCGAGCGGCGTTTCCGCGTCGTAACGGTGACATTGATAGAGATCAACGTAATCAGTCCGCAAACGCCTGAGCGAATCGTCAATTTGTTTGAAAATCTGCTGACGCGATAAACCTTTGTCGGTTTCCGACATCGGAAAATATAATTTCGTCGCCAGAACGTAAGATTCGCGCGGGCGATGGCTTAAAACTTCGCCCAAAAACGTTTCGGCGGTGCCGCGACCGTAAACGTTTGCCGTGTCAATAAAATTAATCCCGACTTCAAAAGCCTTATTGACGCAGGCTTCCGCGCGCTCGCGTTCGACTCCGCCCGAATACGTCAGCCACGAACCAAGACTGATTTCCGAAACCTCCAAATCGCTGTCGCCCAAACGCCTGTATTTCATAAAAACCCTTTGCCCGATAAATTTGATGTTTCAGTTAAACATAACACCAGTTTGCTTGTGATTGGATATAATTTTTAGTTACATAATTGAACCACACATGGCTCTATAACTTGGAACTTTTACCCTGCCCCAGAACGTACTAACTGCCATGATTCGTGCTCTGAAGATAACAGGATGGCTTGCGATGACGATTTTGGCATTGTACATCGCGGTTGTTTCGTTCCGCTACTTTATCCTTAGTCCAGATGAAGCGGCTGGTCCGCCGCTGGCTAAGAGGTTTGCGGAATACATTACCCCTTTGTTATTCCATGCCGGCGGAGGCATCATCGCTTTGTGTCTCGGTCCCTGGGGCTTCTGGGCGGCATTTCGCAATAAGTATCTACTTCTGCATCGTTGGATGGGGCGAATCTATTTGCTGTCAGTCCTGATCGGAGGCATAGCTGGACTCTATATGGCAATGACAGCTTTGGGGGGACTTCCGACACGTATTGGCTTCAGTATGCTTGGGGCGTTGTGGTTGACGACTGGGGTGATGGCATATTTACGCATTCGCCAAGGTGATGTGCAAGTGCACCGAGCGTGGATGATTCGTAATTACGCTTTGACGTTCTCTGCCGTCACGCTGAGGTTATGGCTGCCTCTATTTTTTTCGCTGGGGTACGATTTCCCCGAAGCATACACGACCGTTGCATGGCTATGTTGGGTTCCCAATCTGTTAGTTGCAGAGTTAATCATCAGAAATGGCAAAGCGCTAGCCAAAAGGCAGCAGCCGAAGCTAAATGCTGTTAGTGTCCACGCGGCATAACAAGTCATTGCACCGAAGCGCGAAACAGCTACTTTCATCAAACGTTGTCTTTGAAACCCTGGCTTGTCGCCGGTGGTTTCGCGCTCGGTGAACTCCGCCGTTTAACCGTTTTTTGCTTAAAAAATCGTTGTTTTGATTTTACAGAGCAGTCGCTTTAGCTTATTATTCGTTTGCCCCCAAAGAGCACATTCACAAACTTTCGTTATTTAAGCTAGAAGTGGGAGAAACCAATGAAAAAAGCCTCATTTATTGTTTTACAACTGTTCTGTTTAATTGTTGTTCCCTTTTCAGCCGTCGGTGCTACTTTTACAGTCACAAATACAAACGATTCCGGTGCCGGAAGTTTACGCCAGGCGATTATTGATGCCAATAATTTATATGAAAACAACATCATTAATTTTCAGGATAATTTAACCGGGACGATTACGCTAACAAGCGGCGAATTAGTAATAACAGGCGACCTTACGATAAATGGGACGGGCACCAGAAACCTAATTGTTCAAAGAAGCACTCTTTCTGGAACGCCAAACTTTCGCATCTTTAGAGTTAAAAGCACGGGGATTGTAAATATCAATAATTTAACGATTTTTAATGGAAAGCTGGAACAAGCCTACGGAGTAGGAGGCGGAATTTTCAACCAAACAGGGAGCAAATTAAATTTATATAGGGTTTTTATTGGTTTTAATACAGCAGAATTGGGCGGAGGTATCCTTAATGAGGGAGTTCTGAATATAACTGAATCATTAATAAGCTATAACTTCGCAATTCAGGGCGGCGGTCTAAACACGAATGGAGATACTGCAGATGCAACAATTACTAATTCAACGATTAGCAATAATTATGCTAATAGAATTTCCAGAGACACCGGCTTTATTATAGGCGTCGGTGCCGGCATTATTAATTTTGGCGTTTCCCTGAAATTAATTAATGTTACTGTGGCAAACAACAGAGCAAGTGATTCTTCCGGCGGTGTTAAATTCGCTTACATCAACGGTTCCTCATCCGTTGGAAACAGTATTATTGCTCAAAATACAGCTCCGCAAAATCCTGATGTCGACGCCTCAGTTTCTCTGGGAAACAATTTGATTGGCATCGCTTCAAATAATAGTGGATTTACTAACGGTGTTTTAGGCGATATAGTCGGGACGAATTCAAATCCAATTAACCCTTTATTAGGGGAGTTACAAAATAACGGCGGACCTTCAGACACACACGCCCTTCTTCCGGGCAGTCCGGCAATCAACGCAGGCAACAACTCTGATGCTCCTTCTACTGACCAGCGCGGTTTGCCAAGAATTTCGGGCGGAACAATTGATATCGGCTCTTACGAATTACAACAAGCTCCGACAGCGGCATCGGTAACAATTTCCGGGCGTGTTGTAAGCAGCAATCGGGGAATCGCCAAAGTCTTTGTTTACCTGACAGATCAAACCGGAGAAACCAGAACAGCTTTAACAAACTCGTTTGGACATTACAGATTTGAAGATGTTCGAGCGGGCGAAATTTATACCGTAAATGCCCGTTCAAAACGCCATCAATTCAGCCCGCAAATCGTTTCTGTTAATGGTGAAATGTCAGCGGTTGATTTTATCGCCGAACCTTGATTCGCACGTTGGCTAAAAATTGAGTGGAGAGAAGGGGAAATTTAATGATTCAAATTTCCCCTTCTGCGATTAAAGCAACATTAAAAAGTTTAATCATCGTGTTCGACAACAACGATATAATAAATCAAAAAAATGATGACAGCCGCCGCGATGCCGACGCCAATTGCGATTTTTGCACCGGTCGAGAGGTTTCGTCCTTTGGCGCTTTTAACGTTGGAATAAGCAATAATTGTCGGCTCGCCGGTTTTCAGATTCGTGATCGTAAACGACACTTGGTCGGCGGCGCTGATAAAACCTTCTAATTTGGTGGCATCGCGCAGCTTGATTTTTACGCGCGCAGCTTCCCCGATGCCTAATTTTTCGATATTCGCTTTTACTTTTTGAGTAAAACGCGCTTGTTTGTCTTCCTTTGAATTTGCAAAAGCGAATTGTAGTCCGATTGTGTTAATCATCAACGCAATGAGCATTAATGACAGAAGTTGTTTGAACATAAATTGTCCTTTTTTGTTTGAAATACGAACGATTTGCAAAATAACCCGAAATCGTATTAACAGCAACGCGCAAATACAATTTCAATTTGTGGAAATACAAGAAACAAAGAATTAACAGGGATAAAATGGATAAAGGGGAATTTCTGGTTTTGATTTATCCCTGTTATCCTCTTCATCCCTGTTAATTCTTGTCTTTCACTTTAATGAAAACCGCTCTAAAACTTAGAAAACGTTTTTGTTTGCTGAAATCAGGACATCCGCAATGCGCTGACGCGCCGCAATCGTGTTGACCGGAGTTTGATTTTTGGTAAAACGACGCAGAGCCGCGAGCATCGTGCGCGCTTCGTCGCCTTCGCTCATTGCGGCGAGCGTGTTTTTGGCTTTGGCTTCGACTCGTTGAATCGCGTCGTTGCAGTAAACGGCAGCCATATCAACATAGCGTTCGGCGTTCGCGCTTCCCGCAGCCGACAGTTTTTGCGCGCGTAAAACTGCGGTTTCCATTGCGTAGGCTTCGATGATAATGTCGGCAGCGTTGAGCAAAATTTCCTGCTGTTCGGAAAGCGCCATCATATATTTCTGCCCGGCTGTTCCCAAAATCATTAACGCGACTTTTTTGGCGTTGGCGGCTAGTTTTGATTCGGCAGCCAAAACCGCTTCGTCTTCGTCAAACGAAGCTGGCGCAGGATTCATCACTTCGTCCATCAACGCTTTGGCGGCGGGAATCAAGCCGAGCTGTCCTTTCATTGCGCGTTTCATCAGCATTCCGGGAATCAGCATCCGGTTGATTTCGTTCGTGCCTTCAAAAATGCGGTTGATGCGCGAATCGCGGTACGCTTTTTCCGCCGGATAATCAGCCGAATAACCGTAGCCGCCGTAAATCTGCACCATTTCGTCAACGACGTAATCGAGAGCTTCGGAACAGGCGACTTTGTTGATCGAAGATTCAACCGCGTATTCTTCAATCGAGCGCAATTTCTTTTCATTGTCCGCGCCGTCGCCGATAAGCTGGTCAATCATTCCGACCGTGCGGTAAGTGATTGATTCCGCAATAAACGTTTTGATAGCCATTTCCGCGAGCTTGTGTTTGATTGCGCCGAAGCTGGAAATCGGTTTGTTAAATTGATGCCGCTCGTTGGCGTAGCGAATTGATTCGTGCAAAGCCAGTTTCATTCCGCCCGTGCAACTTGCGCCGAGTTTAAAACGCCCGACATTTAAAATATTAAAAGCGATTTTCGCTCCGTCGCCGACTTTTCCGATTAAATTTTCAACCGGAACTCGCGCATCCGACAAAATCAAAGGCGTGGTCGAAGACGATTTGATTCCCATCTTGTGTTCTTCCGCGCCGGGGCGACAGTTTTCCGAGCGTTCGACGACAAAAGCCGAAAACTTGTCTTTTTCGCCGTCAACTTTGGCGAAAACGATAAACATATCGGCGAAACCGCCGTTTGAAATCCACATTTTCTCGCCGTTTAAAATGTAGTGCGTTCCGTCTTCGGAAAGTCTGGCGCTGGCTTTCGCGCCCAGAGCGTCGGAACCGGAACCGGCTTCGGACAAGCAGTAAGCCGTCACTTTTTCGCCCGAAACAATCGGCGGGATATATTTTTGCTTTAATTCTTCCGTCCCGAAATAGAGAATCGGCAAAAGCCCGATTGAGGTTTGCGAGCCGAACGTGACGCCGAAACCGGAACTGCGTCCCATATTTTCGGCGACCACGACGCCCGAAGTTTGGTCGAGCGCCAAACCGCCGTATTCTTCGGGGATATTTGCGCCGAGCAAGCCCAAATCGCCGGCTTGCGCGACCAATTGCCGGGCTACTTCCCAGGCGTGCTGCTCCATCGCCGGAATCTGCGGGCGGACTTCGTTGTCAATAAATTCGCGGCAGGTTTCGCCGATCATTCTTTGTTCTTCGGTCAAATCTTCGGGTGTGAAGACTTCTTCCGGCGCGCTTTGTTCAATCAAAAAGCTGCCGCCGATAATTTCCTTTTTCGCCATTGTTGCGTCCATCGTTTTTGTCTCCTTTTTCGTTAAATTATTTCGTCGCGTTTGCCAAAATTTCCTGCGTGGCGGGAACGAGTCCTAATTGCTGGAAAAATCCTAAAGATTCAACCAAAACCCAATCCTCAACAATTTTTTCGTTTTCAATCCGGTGTATCACAATCAATCTAATAGTAATTTCTTTACCCGTTGGCTCTATGCCGAGCCAATCGCCTGTGTGCGTGCCTTTCATCAAAAGCTGCGTCATTACGCGATTGGCTTCGCCAAACATTTGCTCTGCCGTAAAACGCAAATCTGGAAAACCTTGCAGCCACCCGGCAACGTGCGTTTTGACCGCTTCGGGATTTCGCGACGCGGCAGAAATTGCCGCGCCGGATTGAAGCTGATGAGTCAGACAATCTGGCGCAAAGATTTCATCGGCAACATCAAGTTTTCGCTCGTTCCAAAGCTCTTCGATAAAACGCCGAACAATGATTTTATTTGGCTCTTCCGGCATTATTCGTTTAAATTTGCACTTTCAATTTCGAGCGCGTGATTAAAACGCGCCCGGTAATTTTCAGCGGCAATGCTCGCCGTTAATTCCACAATCTGGTCTTCATTGAAATATTTCTTGAGCCTTTCAAACAATTCATCCGAAACGCGAACGGGCGTTTTCGACATTTCTTCCGCGTATTCGATTGCCGTTTTCTCGCGCTCTCCCAAAATCCGGCTGTGCCGCCAGTTGGCAACCTCGCTGATTTCTTCGATTGTCACGACTCCGCGTTTCCTGCCGACCGCAGGAACAGAGTCCATTCAGAAAGGGCATTCGATGATCTGCGCGGCGCGAAGCTGCGCCAAAACGTGAATCCGCAGCTCGACTTTGCCCGATTTTTCAATCGCCAAACTGAGCAAACTTCCGAGCCATGCAATTACGGGACGCCGCGCCTGCACTTTAACCGGCTCGATAACCTTGCCGACAATTTTGCGAGAGCCAATATAAAGCGGCTTCGCCAAAATCGAAGCCTCGTTTTCTTCCAAACCGCGAATTCTTTGTTTTGCGTTCATTTTCAAGTTTTTCGACGCAGAGACGCAAAGACGCAGAGAAAAATTACAAAAAAATAGAAGATTGATTGAATAAAAATTAACTGTTTCTCATTTCTTCACTCGGCGTCTTTGCGTCTCTGCGTTTTAACTACTCGCTAAATCCTCTCGATAATCCCAGCCGCGCCCATTCCGCCGCCGACGCACATCGTCACCATTCCGTAACGCGCATTGCGGCGAATCAATTCCTGAATAATCGTCGCCGTCAATTTCGCTCCCGTACAGCCCAACGGATGACCCAGCGCGACCGCGCCGCCATTGACATTCACCTTTTCGGGATTCATTTCGAGCAGCTTCATCACAGATAAGCCTTGCGCCGCAAACGCCTCATTTAATTCGATAATGTCAATATCATCAAGCGTCAAACCCGCAAGTTTCAAGGCTTTCGGAATCGCGTAAACCGGACCTACGCCCATTTCTTCGGGCAAGCATCCGGCGGTTGCAAATGAAACGAAACGCGCGAGCGGTTTGATTCCGAGCTGTTTGGCGCGTTCGTCAGACATCACGACCGCTGCGGCAGCGCCGTCCGACATTTGCGAAGCGTTTCCCGCCGTGACAGTACCTTTAACGTGAAAAACCGGCTTCAATTTCGCCAAGCCTTCCATCGAAGCGTCATAACGCACGCCTTCGTCGGTATCAAAAGTGATCGTTTGCGTTTGTTTCCGCCCGCGCTCGTCGAATTCTTCGATTTCCACAGTCAAAGGCACAATTTCGTCTTTAAATTTTCCGCTTTTAATCGCCTCAGCCGCATTTTGGTGTGAGCGCAGCGAAAATTCGTCAGCCTGCTCGCGCGAGATTTCGTACTTTTTGGCGAGATTTTCCGCCGTCAAACCCATATTCAAATAATAATCCGGGTAAGTATCAACAATTTTCGGATTCGGACGCACGACGTTTCCGCCCATCGGAATCATTGACATTGTTTCCAGCCCGCCCGCGATAATCACATCAGCCGCGCCGGTGCGAATCCGGTCTGCTGCCAGAGCAATCGTCTGCAAACCCGACGAGCAATAACGATTAACCGTCATCGCCGAAGTTTCGACCGGAAGACCTGCGGCAATCATTGCTGTGCGCGCGACGTTCATCCCTTGCTCGGCTTCGGGAAACGCGCAGCCCATAATCACGTCTTCGACTTCCGCCGCCTGCAAATTTTCCACCCGCGCCAGCGCCTCTCGAATCACCGCCGCGCCCATATCGTCCGGTCTGGTGTTTTTCAAAGTGCCTTTCGGCGCTTTCCCGACAGCCGTGCGAACGGCTGAAACAATCACTGCGTCTCTCATATTTTTCCCCTTAAATCTGAATTCCTAAAATTTTTCTTTCCTCGATTCGTGCCGCGTTATTGAGTTGTAAAAGTCTGATGCTCGCTCCCGCGTTTGCCGTTAATCCGATAAAACGATAATTCTCGATCCGAAAATGCTCGCTCCAAACATCCGTTCGCGGATTAAAAAGCGGAACAATCGCGCCTGTTTCATCGTCAACCGAGGCAATATCGCTGCCTTTGCGTTTGTTGCAAAGCGCGCACGACAGCGCCAGGTTGCTTTCAATTGTCAAACCTCCATGTTTTTCGGCGATTATGTGGTCAACCTGATGCGCCGCAAAGCTCAGGTTTTCCGAAATCAAACAATATTCGCAACAGCTATCGGCGCGTTTGTAAACCAGCTTTCGCAGAGCCGCCGGAATGTAAGTGGCGCTCATTTTTTCAATTGCAGCGACGCTTTAGCTTTTGCAATCCGCACGAGATGTTCTATAAATTCATAGCTCGCCCAAGTTTGTTCTTCCGCTTCGCTCAAGCCGTCACGGCGATTTTTTTCGAGCAATTCATTAATTTTCGCCTGTAAATCGGGCGACGCGCGTAGTGCGAGGATTTCTTCGGGCGTCGGTAAATTAGCCAGATACTCCAAAACGTCGGCGATGCTTTTATAACCAATCGAAGAGCTTGCCTCGTATTCCCGTAAACCCATTTCAAGAATTTGCGGCAGCCGCCCTTTATACGCCTGTAAATTAACCGCTAAGTTTTCGGGTAACTCAATTATAACTTGCATAATTTTCACCTTTTAATCTTCATTGTAATATTTGCTCGCTTCATTCGTTTTCCCATCCGCCAAATTGCACAACCGGCGAAAGTTTGAAAGCGTTGCCAGCCAAGCGTCTTCGCCTGCAACGCGGACAATGTTATCTTTTACTTTCGAGCGGTCAACCAAATCCTTCTGCGCGAGCAGAAAAACCACATCGTCATAATCTTTCTGCCTGCCCGCAAACATTTTCAAAATCAAGAGCCATTCGGGAGAAATCAGCCGCAAATTTTTCGGCAGCGAAACCGCTTCGGTTAAAGCCGCTCGATAATATTTAGCATAACCGTCATTTCTGACAATCCAATCAACAGCAACTTTATATTTGCCGATTTCAATAATGTAATTGCTTCCGCCAATGTTAAGCGGCGCATTTTCCGCGAGCGACAAACGATTTGAAGCGATAATGTTAACGTCTTTGGTTAAACGCGGCGAGCCGTAAAGATACATTGCAATTCCGCCCGCCAAAGCCCATTGGACGTTTTCGCTTTCGGCGGTTTTACCAAATCGCAGAGCCGCTTCCAGTCCGACATCAGTTGAAATCGTCGGGCTTTCCACGTTTTTTTGAACTCTTTCAATCAGCTCGTCGTCACTCATTTCGTTTCTCGCTCGGCTTGTTTCTTAATCAGCTTCAAATATTCAATCCGCTCACTTGTTCTGTTTAAAAACCTTGCCGTTTTTCATTACAAAGACGACCGTTTTCAGCGTCTCGATTTTCTCCAGAGGATTATCATTAACCGCTATAATGTCGGCTCTCATTCCGGCGCGAAGCGCTCCGCGTGTTTTCTCAACGCCCAGCAATTTCGCCGCATTCGTCGTTAAAGCCTGTAAAATCGTGCGCGGCGGGATTCCGGCGGCAACCCAATTATCAATCGTTTCAATTGACAATCTGCCACGCGGATATTCTTTGGTATTGAAAATCACATCGGGACCGAAAACAAGAGTGACGCCGTTTTGGTAAGCGCGTTTCACAGGATCGGCAAACCAGCGTTTGTCAGCTTCTTTATTGCGACCGGGAGTTCCGCTTGCTTGAGCGTCCGTCTCAGTGAACGGCGTCGGAACGAGCGCGACATTGTTACGTTTGGCGATTGCAAGAATTTCATCGGTCATCTCAACGCCGTGTTCTATTGAATCAACGCCCGCTTCCGCCGCGTTACGCGCTCCGTTTTGCGTCCAGCAATGCGCCGCGACTTTCACACCCGCGAGCCTCGCTTCTTCAATCACAAAGCGAATATCGTCAACGGAATAAATGTATCTCTGGTCGTCAACTACGATTTTAATAACACGCGCCCCGAAATGAATGTTTTCGCGAATGGCTTTTTTCAATTCGTCGCGCGTATCGGCGTAAAGATATTCGGGATTGCCGAGATCACGTCTTTCCGGTTGAAGCTGAAACTGTCCGCCGAAAGGCGCAATGATTCGCCCGGCATTGATGATGGTCGGACCCGGAACTATCTCCTGCTCAATGGCGCGCCGCAAATCCGTATCGGCATAATTGGCGGCGTTTCCGATGTCTCTGACGGTCGTAAAACCGTATTCAAGCATCGAGCGGGCGTTTGCGACGCCTTGAATGGCGCGAAATCCGGTCGTATCTCGCAGCGTCGTGACAAAATAATCGCCCGCATCTCTCTTGTGCTGTAGATTCCAGCACAGATGCGTGTGCGCATCAAACAAACCGGGCAGCACGGTGTATTTGGACAAATCAATCACGGTCGAACCCGTCGGTATTCGCTCCGCTGCGCCGATGGATTTGATGTTTTGCCCTTCAATTAAAATGATTTGATTGCTCAAAACCGTCGCCGTTTCCGGGTCAACGATTTTTCCCGCCCGAATTGCCGTCACCTGCGCATGAACAAGCAGCGACGCAGAAAACATAAGCAGAAGAGCAAAAAATGTTTTTGGCGCGACAATTTTAAATTTCATTTTTGTTATTTTCCTTTCGCCTCGCGTTCGGCTTGTTTCTTAATCAGTTTCAAAATCTCGCTGCGAATCATCGCGCTCGGCGTCTTGAGCATTCCCCAGACGTTTTTGACTTTTGCCACGCTCGCCGCGTCCGTTCCGTGAATTCTGATTTCCGTTGTTACGCGGGATTTTCCGTTTTCGATGTCGGCGACCGCAAAATTCCAACACGCTTTGATAAAGCCCGGATTATTGAACGCGCGAAACTGTTCGGGCGAAAGTTTGAGCAAACCGCCCATCAAAGTCTTAAATTCGCCAGCCAGACCAAGCACCAATTCTTCATTCTGCTTTTCGCCCAAAACTTTAAAATTCATCCGTTCCAAATCTGCCAAAGTCAGATTGTTTGTCGGAATTCCGCGCATTTTAAAGAGCCAGCGAATCGTCGTTGATTCCGCCATATCAAAAGTTTTGACGGCGCGAAAAGCGGCATCGGGCGAGGCTTTAACTTCTGTTTTTTGCGAATCGCCGAACTCGAAATTCGGCATAAAATCGTCAATCAGCATTTATCTTAATCCGCTTTTTTCAGCGTGTTTTTTGATTGTTTTCAACATCTCTTTTCTAATCCAGCCGCTAAAAGGCTGAATCAGAGTCCAATAAAAACCGAAGTCCTTTCGGCTTTTCTCATCCAAACATCGAACCCGCGTTTCGGTTGTTAAGCGAGTTGCGCCGTCGGTTACGTCGAGCGAAAAATTCCAGGCGGCTTTGGCAAAGCCTTTTTCATTAAACTCTCGAAAATTCTCCGAATTTATTTGCCTGAGATCGCCTTTGATTTTCCAAAATTTGCCGGTCAAACCGAGAACTATTTCCTCGTTTTCGTTTTCTCCCAAAATCTCGAAACACATTTTTCGCAATTCACGCAAAGTCGTTTTGCCCGCAGGCATTCCGCGAAGCCGAAAAAGCAGGCGGATTACGGGCGATTCGCACAAATCAACTTCATTTAGAGAGCGAAAAACGTCGCCGGCTTTCGCGCGAATTTTAATATCGTGCGTTTCGCTGAAATCGTATCCGGGCATAAAATTGTCAATCAGCATTTTGTTTGACCTCGACTTCTTCGACTTGCAAAACTTCTTTCAAAACTCGCGGCTCAAGCTCAACCAAAAAACCGCGCTTCCCGCCGTTGATGTAAATTCGTGAAAGCTCGAAAATCGTTTTCTCCGCGTAAATCGGCATTTTGGTTTTGATGCCGAAAGGCGAAGTCCCGCCGACCAGATAGCCCGTCAATTTATTCGCCCGCTCCGGCGCAGCCGCCGCAACTGTTTTCACGTTCAAAAATCTAGCCAGATTTTTAGTCGAAACTTGCGCGTCGCCGTGCATCAACACAAGAACAGGCTTTTTCGCATCGGTTTCAAAAACCAGAGTTTTAATCACTGCGTGCTCATCAACACCCAAAACTCCCGCCGAATGTTTTGTCCCGCCCTTTTCGACGTATTCAAAAACGTGCGGATGAAACTCAACTTTCATCTCGCGCAAAACGCGAATTGCGGGCGTTATCGGGTAATTCATTGATAATGTCAATTCGCTTCTATTTTTCTTTGCCTCAAATACAAAAAAAGCGGAAACGCCAAAGAAGCACCGACGGTAAACAATGCTAAAAGAACGACTCCCAAGACCGGAAAGAGCGGTTTTATACGAAGTCGAATTCCTTCCGCGACTACGAACGTTATCAGCACCGCCGCTACAATAAACAAATCTATGGCAAAGAAGCTGCTTATTTTTGTCGAAAACAATTCTGCGATAAATAATTCAAAATTCATTCCGTTAGCTAAAAACCAGGGAACAAATTGCGTATAAGGCAAAACAGTTCCGATGATGCAAAACAGAAGATATAAATTGCGAAGATTCATTTTCGACAACCTTCATTTTCTCAAATTTCCGCATATCGAAAACAGGAAACCAAATGGTCATTGACCATTCCGGTCGCCTGCATAAAGGCGTACAAAATCGTCGAGCCGACAAAATTAAAACTGCGCTTGCGTAAATCTTTGCTCATCGCGTCGGAAACAGCAGTTTTCGCCGGAACTTCTTTCATTGTTTCCCAAGCGTTCCGAATCGGTTTTCCGCCGACAAACTGCCAAATGAAACTGTCAAAACTGCCGAATTCTTCGACGACCGCGAGATACGCTCTTGCATTTTGAATTGCCGAAGCGATTTTTAAACGATTGCGGACAATTCCGGCGTTGTTCATCAACTCGTTTAACTTACGCTCGTCATAAACGGCGATTTTCGCGGCATCGAAATCGTCGAAAGCCGCTCGGTAATTTTCCCGCTTCGCCAGAATTGTGTCCCAGCTCAAGCCCGCCTGCGCGCCTTCCAAAATCAAAAATTCAAACAGTCTCCGGTCATCATGCAGCGGCGCGCCCCATTCTTTATCATGATAATCAATGGCTAAATCATTTCTCGCCCACGTGCAGCGAGTTCTTCTTTGGCTTTCGATTTCAGAGACGTTCATAAATTTTCAAAGAACCGTAAAATTTTAGTAAAAACTATTTAGTCGGTTTCATTCGTTCAAACATCGCTAGAAGCTGTTCGCGCGGCTGTTCTACGAATAAATTAAATTGTCCGGTGCTGGTCAAATACGCGCCGCCGTCAAGATAAATGACTTCGCCGGTCAAATACGAGCTTAAATCGCTCAACAAAAACACGGCGAGATTCGTCAGTTCTTCAAATTCGCCGACGCGCCGGAGCGGAATCAGATTGACAAATTTTTCGCTAATATCGCCGCCGGGCGAAAGTCTGTCCCAGGCGCCTTTGGTCGGAAACGGTCCCGGCGCAATCGCATTCAGGCGGATTCCGTAAGTTCCCCATTCCGCCGCCAGAGATTTGGTCAAAGCGACGACACCGGCTTTTGAAACCGCCGACGGAACGAGAAACGCGCTGCCGAATTCGGCGTAAGCCGTGACGATTGATAAAACGCTCCCGCGCGTTTTCCGTTCGATCCAACGCCGCCCGCAAGCCTGCGTCGCGTAAAACGAACCGTAAAGATTGGTTTTGACAATCGCGTCGAAACCGTTCGGCGTTAATTTGTCGCTCGGCGCAAGAAAATTCCCAGCGGCGTTGTTGACTAAGCCGGTGATATTTCCCAAACGATTTTCGGCTTCGGCGACAAACGCTTCGACAGATTCGATTTCGCGGATGTTGCATTGAATTCCCTCAGCCGCGCCGCCCGCCGCGCGAATGTCGGTGACGGTTTGTTCGAGCGGCTCGGCTTTGCGCCCGCAAATCGAAACTTTTGCGCCAAGTGAGGCGAAACGAAGAGCCATTTCGCGCCCTAGACCCGTTCCGCCGCCCGTCACGATGATGTGTTCGTCTTTTAAAATATCGGTCTGAAATTTATTTGCCATTTTTATTTAGTGATCTCTCGGTGAACTCTGTGTCTTCTTCGTGCGCTCTCCGGTTAAATCTTTTTCTCACCACAGAGAACACTGAGAAGTCACAGAGGAAACACAGAGTAAAATTCTTTATTTTATTCCTTCGGAAACTCAGGCAATTCCATCACGTTTTGCGCCTGCCGGAAATGCCGCCGCTCGTGAGTGACGACGATTTTATAAGCGTTAAAAAGCGAATAAGTGACGAACGAAGCGGCAGGCGAAGTGATGATTGTTTTCTGCAAATCGAGCTTGTCGCTTGCCCGCATTAACTCAATAATTCGTTCTTGGTTGGCGACGAATCTGTCAACAACGTCCGCCGCGACGCTGCTTGTCGCAGGTTGAAAAGCCTTTGGCGCTTTCAGTTTGCTTTTGTTTTCCGGCTGAACGGCTTTTAAAACGTAGGTGCCGAAAAAGCTTGAACCCAAAGCCAATCGTTCAAAAACCGTTTTTTTATGCGCGCCCGTTATATGCGATTCGACTGCGCCGAGCATTTCGTCGTTCGTTTTTATCAAATGCTCTAAACAAAGCCCGACGCTCCAGCTTTCGGCGTTTGGCTGCCAATTTAACTGCCGTTCGCTCAAACCGCCGAAAAGCGTTTTCGCATCGTAGGCGATTGATTTTGCCGCAGTAATAAAACCGTTTAGCTCCGTGTTCATTGATTTCCGCCAGCCTCCTTTTGCCGATTTTGATTGTTTGTCAATTCAGCATAAAGCCGTTCATAATTCGGAACCTGTACGTTTAATTTCCGAGCTTCTTTGACGACATAGCCGACTAGAGATTCAATTTCGGCGGTTTTTCCCTGCGCATAATCTCTGTGCATCGAAGTCGTCGCTTCAAACGGCAGATCGCTCAAAGCGCCGATCTTTTGATGAATAGCTGTTTCCGAAACATTGATATTCTTTGCTTCGGCAAGACGTGTTATTTCGGCAGCTAATTCAAGCAGCAGATTTTTGTTTTCCGCATTGCTCAAAAGCGCGCCGAAAGGTGCATCGAGATACGAAGTCGCCGTAGCAATGCTCGAAAGAAAAACGAATTTCTCCCAAATGGCGGCGGAAATGTCTTCAACCAAACGCGCATTAACTCCGGCTTCTCGAAAGATATTTTCGACGAGCCGGAGCTTTTCGTTTTTCCCGTTTTCGCTGCCGAAATTAATCAGGCAAACATCGCCTGTTTTCTCGATTACGCCGGGCGCAGCCAATCTCGAAACTATGTAAATACAGCCCTGCCAGATTTCAGTTTCGGGCAGAATTTTGGCGATTCGTTCGGTGGCATCAACTCCATTAAGCAAAGGCAAAATCGCTGTTTGCGCGCCGAGAGAATCTTTAAGAGCCGAAACGGTTTCTTCCAAATCGTATTCTTTCGTGCAGAGAAGAATTAAATCCGCGTCGCCGATTTCCGAAACTGTAGTCAAATTCGGTCTGACAATCTGCTCGCCTTCGCTCGTGATAAGTTTTAAGCCTTTCGCCTTGATTGCCTTTTCGTTTTCGCCGCGCGCAATCAAACCGATCTCGACATCAGCCGATTTTTCAAAATGCGCCGCCAGCTTGCCGCCGATGTAGCCGCCGACGCCGCCGATTCCGATAACCGCAATTTTGAATTTGGACTGGCTGTTCACTTGATAAATTTCAGCACCCGGTGAAATTTCCGGCGCGTCGTTCGATAAATGATTGCACGCCTTCGCGTGCGTCTTCGGTTTTAAAAAGCTCAAGAACCTGCGGCAGCAGCGCGTTTGCCGCCGCTTGAAAACCTTCGCTTTGCGCCTGCCGCGCCGAACGAATCGTCGCCTGCACGCCGAGCGGTGCTTGCGCCGAGATTGTTTCGGCAATCTCGATTGCGCGCTCAATGTGTTTGCCGTGCGGCACGACTTCCTGCACCAGACCGATGCGAAACGCTTCCGCCGCGTTGAATTCGTCGCCCGTCAAGAGCCAGCGCATCGCGTTTCCCCAACCGGCGATTTCTGGAAAACGAATCGTCGCGCCGCCGAACGGAAAAATTCCGCGTTTGATTTCAATTTGCGCGAAAGTCGCATTTTCCGAAGCAATGCAAACGTCAGTCGCCAGAAGAAGCTCGATTCCAATCGTCAAAGCTTTGCCGTGAACGGCAGCAACGAGCGGTTTCGTGCGCTGCCGTTTGCCGCCGAGTCCGAGCGGATCGAGGGAATTTTCGGGATACGCGAGCTTACCGCCCGCCGCAATTGCCGGAGCGATGTTGGCGAGATCAAGCCCTGCCGTAAACATCTCGCCTTCTGCATAAATCACGCCGCATCGAACGTCCGCTTCGTCTTCAAGCTGCGTGACGGCGAGCGCCAATTCGTCGAGCATTTGCTGGTCAAAAGCGTTTCGCTTCAATGGGCGATTTAAACCGATCAACAGCAAATGCCCACGTTTTTCGACTTTGATTTTTTGTTCTTCTATTTGTGTCATAAAACAAAGATTTAACCGCAAAGAGCGCAAAGGTTTCGCAAAGAGCGCGAAGGTTGTTTATAGTTTATTAACGACTCGGCGGATTCCGTCTTTTACTCTCACGACGTTAAAGTTTATTAACAAGCCGAGTTTGCAGCCGGAAAGTTTTAAGTATGTCAATACTTGCGCTAAATGAACATCGGTAATTCCGTCAACCGCTTTGATTTCGATTACCAACTTGCTTTCAACAAACAA
Source organism: Pyrinomonadaceae bacterium (assembly GCA_036387135.1). Taxonomy (GTDB): domain Bacteria; phylum Acidobacteriota; class Blastocatellia; order Pyrinomonadales; family Pyrinomonadaceae; genus JALZCH01. The sequence continues at coordinate 50,018 of DASVUH010000050.1, forward strand.
ATCAATTCGATAACCGCATTCAAGTTTGACTTCCTCATAAACCAACGGTAACGCTTTCTCTTTTTCAACTTTCAAACCGGCTTTCTGCAATTCAAAAAACAGACATTCTTTGTATGCCGATTCGAGCAAACCCGCGCCAAGCGCAGTATGAACTTTTATCGCCCGGTTTATAACCAAATTTGAAAGCGAATTTTCATCCATCTTTGCGTCCTTTGCGAAAAAACTTTGCGCTCTTTGCGGTTAAATCTTCTCTTAATTTCGTAGAGGCTTACCGTTTTTGAGCATATAAGCAATTCGTTCCTGCGTTTTGCACTCGCCGCAGAGCGATAAAAAGGCTTCGCGTTCCAAATCGAGCAGGCGTTGTTCGGAGATGTAAGTTTGATGATTCAAATCGCCGCCGCACAGGATTTTCGCCAGCTTTGTGCCAATTAGCTGGTCGTGGTCGGAAATGTAGCCGCCGCGTTTCATCATATGCAGAGCGAGCTTGAACGCAGCGATTCCTTGTTCTCCCAAAGCCAGAATATCCGTTCGCGGAACGGGCTGAACATAGCCGGTCGAAACGAGCGCCAAAACGTCGGCTTTCGCGTCGGCAATCAAACGGTCGTTGTTAAAAGTGATCGAATCGGACGGGCGCAAAAATCCCCAGCTTTGCGCTTCCTGCGCGCTCGTGGCGACTTTGCCCATTCCGAGCGTCTCGAAAACTTTACGCAGGAAAGCAAACGGATCGGCGTCGGGCGTGCGTTTCGCCAAATCCATCGAGCGCAAAACCATTTCTTTCGTTCCGCCGCCGCCCGGAATCAAACCGACGCCGACTTCGACCAATCCCATATAAGTTTCCGCCGCCGCGCGCACTTTGTCGGCGTGAAGCGGAATCTCGCAGCCGCCGCCCAAACTTAAGCCATAAGGCGCGGCGACAACGGGTTTTGACGAATAACGCAAACGCATATTCGCGTTTTGGAACGCGCGAATCATCAAATCAATGTCATCCCATTCTTCTTCCTGCGCTGTCAGCAGCACGAGCATAATGTTTGCGCCCGCAGAGAAATTGCCGCCCTGATTGCCGATAACCAAGCCCTCGAAATTCTTTTCGACTTCCGACACGGCGAAATTCATCATTTGCACGGTGTCGCCGCCGATTGAGTTCATTTTCGAGTGGAATTCGAGACAAGCCACGCCGTCGCCGATGTCAACGAGCGATGCGCCCGCATTTTTCTTGACGACGCCCGTGCGGTCTTTGATTGATTTCAAAATAATGACGCCGGGTTTGTCTTCGACGGGTTTGTAGGTGTTTGTCGCAAAATCGAAATAAGATTTATGCCCGTTTTCAGTTTTGTAAAACGAGCCAGCGCCGCTTTCGAGCATTTTCTCGATGTTTGCCGGAATCGGCTGATTTTCCGCGCGCATTCTTTCGACTGATTCTTTAACGCCGATTGCGTCCCAAGCCTCGAAAACGCCGATTTCCCAGCCAAAGCCCCATTTAATCGCGTTGTCAATTTCGACAATCGTGTCGGCGATTTCGGGCAGCCGGTTCGCAGCGTAACGCATAGTTCTGGAAGTCGTTTTCCACAAAAACTCGCCGACTCGATCTTTTCCCCACAGCAGCGTTTTAACGCGCGTCGGCAAATCTTCGATTCCTTTCGCGGCGTCAATCGAAGGGAATTTTGTTTTCGACTGCGGTTTGTATTCAAAAGTCTGCAAATCCAGTTCGAGAATCTCGGTTTTGCCTTCGGGCGATTTCGTCTTTTTGTAAAAACCGCCTTTGGTTTTGTCGCCCAAAATCTTATTTTCGAGCATTTTGTTCAGGAAATCGGGAATCTGAAAAGCGTCGCGGTCTTCGTCGTCAGGCACTGCGGGATACAAATTTTTATTGACGTGCGCCAAAACGTCCAAACCGACTAAATCAGCCGTGCGAAACGTTGCCGATGAAGCGTGACCGATTGCTTTGCCGGTCATCTGATCAACCTCGGTCGGCGTAAATCCCATTTCCTGCATCGCGTGAACCGTCGCCATCATTCCGAAAGTCCCGACGCGGTTGGCGATAAAATTCGGTCGGTCTTTCGCCAGAACGACACCTTTGCCAAGTCGAATGTCGAGAAAATCCTGCGTCTCGCGCAAAACTTCCGCGTCCGTCCATTCGGTCGGAATCGTTTCGACCAGCTTCATATAACGCGGCGGGTTGAAAAAATGGATTCCGAAAAAGTTTCGGCGGAAATCTTCGGAAAAGCCTTCGGCGATTGAACGAATCGGAATGCCCGAAGTGTTTGAAGCGATGACCGAACCGGGTTTTCTATACTTTTCGACCTGCTCGTAAAGCTTGCGTTTTAATTCGAGATTTTCGACAACCGCTTCGATCACGAAATCGCAATCTTTAATGCGCGACAAATCGTCTTCAAAATTGCCGACTGAAAGCAGATTTGCGTTGTCATTATTCATATAAGCGGCGGGACGCGCTTTTTTCAATCCTTCGTAACCCGCGCGGACGATTTTGTTTTTATCCGCTTCGCCTTGCGGCGCGATGTCGAGCAAAATTGTCGGCACGCCAGCGTTTGCCAGATGCGCCGCGATTGCCGCGCCCATTGTTCCCGCGCCTAACACGGCGGCTTTTCCGATTTGCAGCATAAAATTATCTCCTGAGTGATTTGAACAAAGATGCAGTGTCGAAATAATACTGAATGAGCGTTCATTCAGCAAGTCCGAAATTAGTTTGCGATAAAATTAATTCGTCAGCCGAATTCAACTTTCAGGCATCTTTCGTTATAGAATAAATCGGAGCGTCGGTTTTTGGCTAAACAGATGAGCATTTATTTTTTATTTTTGGAATCGCTCGGCACGCCCGAACTAATGTTGATAATGTTGGTGGCGTTACTTGTCTTCGGACCGCGAAAGCTGCCGAGTCTGGGGCGAACAATCGGAAAATACACATCCGAATTTAAACGAGCCTCGCGCGATTTCCGCGAAACGTGGGAGCGCGAGGTTCAGGAATCCGAATCTGGTGTAAAAGGCGCAGCGGCGACAGAAAACAATCCGGCGCATCTCGAAGCGGACTTTACGCCGCACACGAATGGGGCGGAAAACACAATCGGTCGCGGCGCGCCCTGGCTGCAAACGGGCGAACCGGAAACTTTTACAGCCGCGACGACTGAAAACAATTCGATTGCTCTGCCGGAAGTCCGCGCCGTTGACAACAATGATTTTCACGCGCTGCAAAACGGCAATTCCGCAAATGAAACAGCCGAGGTCGCTGAACCTGTCGAAGTCGCGGAAACTGTGCCGCAGCGCAAACGGGATTGGCTCTGAATCAACGATGAATTAGGAATGATGAACGATGAATAAAAATCAGTTCATCGTTCGTCATTCCTAATTCATCATTTTTTGTCGTGTCTGTAGTTTTAAGAAGAAAAATTGAAGCGGGAGACGCCGAGCCGGAAGTCGGCGGGCAGATGTCGTTTCTCGAACATTTGGACGAGGTGCGCAAGCGTTTGATGCGGTCAGCCGCGTTTGTCGCGCTCGCATTTATCGGGTGTTTATTCGTCTCTCAGTCAATCTATAACTTTCTGGCGCGTCCGGCTCAGGAGGCGCTGGCGGCTCAAACTCAGACGAGAGTCGAAGTGCGCGGAATTGACGGCGACATTCAAACTTTTTCACTCAATACTTTGAAGGAAGGCGACACGGGACGCTTGATTTTAGACCGCGAAACGAAAATCGGAAAAAGCGTGATTCCGGCGGGCGGCAGCGTCAACGCCCGCGTCGCCCGCGATTACGAGGGACAGATCGGACTTTTTACGGACGAACCGATGTTTACGGGCAATACGATTTTGCCGAAGGGCGTTCGGCTGCCGTTTGATTTCAACGCGCAGCCGGGTGATCAATACAGCGCCAGCCAGCGAATGGTCGTCACGACGGCGATGGAGCCGTTTACGCTTTATATGACGGTTTCGTTTTACACGGCGATTGCGCTCAGCCTGCCGTTTTTGCTGCTGCAGATTTGGGGATTCGTTTCGCCCGGTCTCTATCCGCACGAGCGCAGTTACGTGACGCCGTTTATCGGGCTTTCAACCATTTCGTTCGCTATCGGCGCGGCATTCGCTTATTATATTCTGCTGCCGCCCGCGCTCGTTTATTTGATCGGACTCGGAGAAGATTTTCGGGTGTTGCTCAGAGCCAGCGATTATCTGGATTTTATTACGATATTAATCCTTGCAATGGGTTTGGTTTTCCAAATGCCTGCAATTACTTATGTACTGGCGCGAATCGGCGTCGTGACGGCGGGTTATCTGATTCGCAATTGGCGGATTGCGCTCATCGCCATCTTAGTTGTCGCCGCCTTTGCTTCACCGACACCGGATGTTATCAATATGATGTTTTTCGCCGCGCCGATGTTCGGGCTTTATATTATTTCGATTTTTATTGCGTGGCTTTTCGGTAAAAAGCGAACCACGCACGCTGAAGCGTGAAGTAAAAAGTCAAAAGTCAAAAGGCAAAAGTTCGGAATTAAATTCCAAAATGCTTTTTATTTTTGCCTTTTGACTTTTTACTTTTGCCTTCGCTCGCAGGCAACTGCGAGCGAGACGCGCCGCATCTTGACTATTGATAAATAGGGATTCTAAAATTTTACTTTCAGTTCTGAAAGATTTTCCAACAAAATGTTTACCGGAAAAGCATTTCGCGCTTTCGAGGATTTAAATAAAAAAGGAGTTTTACGCACAATGTCTGGAAAGATGTTGATAAAAAATATTACGGTCGCAGCTTTGGTTTGCGTCGTCGGCGCGTCAGCGGCTTTTGGTCAAAAGGACAAAAAGAAACCGAGTCAAGATCCACGTGAAAAATCGATCAACTTTAAACCCGAATCACACAGGGCTTATAAAGAATGGCTCGAAAAAGACGTGGCTTATATTATCACTGGCGATGAGAAAAAGGCTTTCAAGCAATTAACCACCGACGAAGAACGCGAAAAGTTTATCGAAAATTTCTGGCTTCGGCGCGATCCCGACCCGGACACCGAAGAAAACGAATACCGCGAAGAGTATTATGAGAGAATCGCTTACGCGAACGAGCATTTTACGTCGGGCATTCCGGGCTGGAAAACCGACCGCGGCAGAACTTACATTGCCTGGGGAAAACCGGATGGTATTGAATCGCATCCTTCGGGCGGCAGTTACGACCGACCGAGTTATGAAGGCGGCGGCTCGACCTCGACTTATCCGTTTGAAGTCTGGTTTTATCGCCATCTCGACGGCATTGGAGACGGCATCGAAATCGAATTCGTTGACCCGACCGGAACCGGCGAATACCGTATTGCTCGCTCGCCTAACGAAAAAGACGCTTTGATGATGGTTCCAGGCGGCGGATTAACGCTTGCCGAGCAGCTTGGAATGTCGGAAAAATCCGACCGGATTGGCGGTTATCAAACTGCAAACGGTTATTTTATGGGGCGCGAACAGGATTCGCCTTTCCGCCGAATGGAAATTATCACCGGTTTGCAGCGACCGCCGCAGGTTAAGTTTAAAGATTTGGAAACCGCGCTCGGTTTGTCCGATACGCCGATTTTAGCCGACGATCCGCTCAAATTCGATATGCGCGTTGATTTCTTCCGTCAATCGGACGAGCGCGTGGTCACTACTTTTACCGTTCAAACCGACAACACAGACCTTTCGTTTGAAGATGTTAGCGGCATTCAAACCGCGCGTTTAAATATTTTCGGACGCATCACGGCTGTCAACGGCAAGCGTTCGGGCATTTTTGAAGACCCGGTGACGACGACCGCGACGGTCGAAGAATTATCCGAAGCCAAACAACGCAAATCCGCGTATCAAAAAGCCATTGCGCTCCAACCGGGAACTTACAGAGTTGACGTTATCGTCCGCGACGTGAAATCCGGCAAAAAAGGCGTTCAGCGTTTAGGATTTACCGTGCCGAAATACAACCCGGAAAAGCTCTCGGCGTCAACCTTGATTCTGGCGAGCAGACTTTACACGGCTTCGGACGCCGAAATCGGTTCGCAGTTTACCATCGGCGATAAAAAAGTTCTTCCGAACGTTTCCGGCGAATACAAAAAAGGTCAGGAAGTCGGCATTTATATGCAGGTTTACAACGCCGGAATTGACCAAACGACTCTGCGCCCGTCAATTGATGTCGAATACGTTTTGATGAAAGACGGCAAACAAGTCGGCGTTCAAAAAGAAGACTGGCAGGGCTTGAGCGACGCCGGGCAGCGTTTGACGCTGGCTCGAATGCTCCATACCGAAAAGCTTGGAACGGGCGAATACGAGCTGAAAATCAACATCAAAGACAGAGTTAATAGCCAACAACTAACTCCCACCGCGAAATTTGTCATCAAAGATTAAATTCGCGCGAAAATCGAAAATAAAAAGCCGCTGTTTCAATTAACAGCGGCTTTTTATTTGAGTAAAATGTCTCAAAAAGAATTATTAAATTTCTAATATTTTGTCCTGACCGTTTAAACAAAAGAGTAATGGGAATCGTTAGGCGCGCCGACGCCGAGATTGAAATCGCAGACATCGCCGGATTGTTTCTCGGTTATTTCTTCTTTAATCCAGCTACAGAACTTTTCAAGTCCTTCATCGAGCTTTGTTTGCGGATTATAACCGAGCATTCGGCACGCTTTCGAGATGTCTGCGAAAGTTGCAGGAACATCTCCCGGCTGCGGCGGCAGCATCTCGACGGCTGCTTTGCGGTTGAGATGTTTTTCGAGCAGGGAAATCAGATCCGAGAGCTGAACGGTTTCCGATTCACCCAAATTGAAAATTTCATAAGGCGTTTCCGCATAATTCATTGCCGCGCGTATTCCGGCAATGATGTCGTCAATGTAAGTGTAATCGCGCCGGGTTTTGCCGTCGCCGAAAATCGGAATCGTTTTGCCTTCGAGAATCAAGCGCGCAAATTTATGAATCGCCAGATCGGGACGCTGCCTTGCGCCGTAAACGGTAAAAAAACGCAGGCAAATCATCCGAATTCCGTACAGATGCGAATAAGTGTGACAAAGCAACTCGCCGCCAGCTTTCGTTGCCGCATACGGCGAAATCGGATTGGCGATTTTGTCGCTCTCGCTAAAAGGCAGTGTCGAGTTGCAGCCGTAAACGCTCGACGAGGAACCGAAAATGAATCGCGGGACTGCAAAGCGGCGAGCCATTTCGAGTAGGTTGAGCGTTCCGTTCACATTCGTCTCGGCGCAAAGCTGCGGTTCTTCGACTGACGGGCGAACTCCGGCGCGCGCCGCCAGATGAACGATGAGGTCAAAATTTTGTCTGATGAAAACGTTTTCAAGCGCGTTTTCATTGCAAATGTCGGCTTCGAATAATTGAAAATTCGCCTTGGCAAGATGCGGTCGAAGGTTTGCGCGTTTGATTGACGGGCAATAAAAATCGTTAAAATCATCAACGACGGTGACTCGCCAATTCTGCTCGCCGAGCAGCCGGTCAACCAGATGCGAGCCGATAAAACCTGCTCCGCCGGTGATTAAAACATTTTTCATCCCGTTTTTATTGATTGAGCCTCCAAGCTGCATCAGGCAAGGTAACATAGCCGCTACAATGCGTCAAAAACCGGAAGACGACATTTACGCTCTTAAACCTGCCCGAACTCGCACCAAGAATCAAGCGTCCCTTCATTTTCCGGCGCTCAAAAATTTTTGTTTGAAACGCTCGAACGCGCCGATAGGAAAAGGCTGCCGCCAGTTTTGCTCGAATTCGTCGGTTTCGCGGTCTTCGTGCATTTGTTCAAAAGTTTCGTAAAAAGCCGAGCCGACTTCAAGCACTTTGCCTTCGTGCCGGAAAACAATTTCGCGCTCGGCGTTTAATCGTCGCCCGGTCGGATATTGCCAGATTTCGATTCGGATTTTGCCGTTTGCGCGGCTGAGCCAAAAATCAAATTCTTCCGGGTCGCGGTTCCATTGCACGAGCGCTTCCTGATTTTCCGCAGCGTCATCAAGCAAATCGGTCAAAGCGTCCATCAAATCGGGCAAAGCGTCGCGGTGCGGCGCGTGCGCGGTCGTCGTGTGAAATTCGGTTTGCGCGTCCGCAAAACCGATAGACATCCAGCCGCACTGCGGGCTGTTAAAACTGACTTTTAATTTTCCTGCCATTGTTTGGTAAATCGTGAATGGTAAATAGTAAATCGTATTTTTCGACTCACGACTTACTAATTATGACTTTTGAAGGCGAATTCGACAAATTTTCGAGTTAAACAGCGACCGGCGCGCTGATTCGCGGGTGCGATTGGTAATTTAGGATTTCAAAATCCTCGAATTCGTAATCGAAAATCGAAGCGGGCTTGCGTTTAATCTTTAGCTGCGGCGGCGGAAAAGGCTCGCGCGAAAGCTGTAAATTTACCTGTTCGAGATGATTCAAATAAATATGACAATCGCCGCCCGTCCAGACGAATTCGCCCGGCTCTAAATCGCATTGCCGCGCAATCATTTCGGTCAACAGCGCGTAGCTCGCAATGTTAAAAGGAACGCCCAGAAAACTGTCCGCAGAGCGTTGGTATAATTGACAGCTTAACTTCCCGTTCGCCACATAAAATTGAAACAACAGATGACACGGCGGCAAAGCCATTTGGTCAAGCTCGCCGACATTCCACGCCGAAACGATCAAACGCCGCGAGCTTGGATTTGTTTTGATTTGCCGGACAACTTCGGCGATTTGATTAATCGCGCGACCGTCCACAGTGCGCCACGAAATCCATTGCGCCGGATAAACTCTCCCCAAATCGCCGTTTTCGTCCGCCCATTCGTCCCAGATCGTGACGCCGTTTTCTTTGAGATATTTGATGTTCGTGTCGCCTCTCAAAAACCACAAAAGCTCGTAAATGACCGAGCGCAAATGAATTTTCTTGGTCGTGACGAGGGGAAAACCGGCTTGTAAATCGAACCGCATTTGATACCCGAAAACGCCGATTGTTCCGACGCCGGTGCGGTCTTCGCGTTTCGTGCCGTTTTCCAAAACGTGCCGCAGATAATCTAAATATTGCTTCATTAAAAAAATGATTTTTTGCTAACCACGAAATTACATCTCGTTTCGGCAAAAGGTCAAATACGATAAGATAGCCGCAGATATTCTACAATACGGGATGATTTTTGAAAGATGCGCAAAAGGTTCGACTTGCTGCAATTTTCGACGGCAGAAATTTCGTTATGAAGCTCAGAGTCAGAAATAATTCGATTAGATTGCGATTAACACAAACCGAAGTCGCCGCTTTCGCCGAGAGCGGAGCGGTCGAAGAAACGATTGAATTTGGTTTAACTGCCGATAAAAGTTTGATTTATCGGGTTGAGCAGGCAGCGGCTGAAACTGTTCGCGCGGATTTTGCGGATGGAAAAATCACAATCTCCGTGCCTGCATCGTTAGTCGAAAATTGGGCGGCGACAAATCAAATCGGAATCAAAACGGAGCAGGATTTGGGCAATGGAAAAATGCTTAAAATTTTGATTGAAAAAGATTTTGCCTGCCTTGAACCGCGCGCCGGCGAAGACGAGAGCGACGCTTTTCCGCACCCCGAACAGAGAACTGCTTGCTAGAAGTCTTTTAAAATAAATATGGGCTTTGCACAAAAATTGAAAATAGAATTATGAAACGGAAAATTGTCGGTTACAACCGCGACGACGCGGAAGATTGGCGAGCCGAGCTGGAGTGCGGACATATTCAGCACGTCCGCCACAAACCGCCGCTCGTCTCGCGCGAATGGGTGTTGACCGAAGATGGCAGAAAACCGCGTCTCGGTTTGGAACTCGAATGTAAAAAATGTGATGAGGAACTCACAAATTTGAATGAGTGAATGCAAAAAGAATTCGATAATCTGTCGCCGCGATTCGGCGATTTATAAATGGAGTTTATTATGAACAATTTACTAAAACACGGCGCGACCGGATCGTCTGCGGTTGAACAATTTCTACTCGCTGCGTCTTTATTATTAATTTTCTGTTTTACGGCAAACGGGCAAACCGTTTCCGTCGCGCAAAATAAAACCGAGCCGCAAACAAACACCTCTGAAAAGCGCACGAACGACGAAACGGAAAAGCGCGTCAAGCAACTGGAAACCGAAGTGCAAACAATGCGCGCCGAACTGGACGCGCTAAAAAAACTTTTGCTTCAGCAGCAGGCAGCGCAAAACTTAGTAAAATCCGAATCGCAAACATCGGAAACCGTCGCAGTTAAAACCGAAGACAAAACGACCGAAGCAGTTAAAACGGAAACGAAAGAAACAATCAAAACCGAAGCCAAACAGCAAACGCCGCCCAAACAGCTCGGCGTTGATCTGGGCAGCGTTCGTCTGACGCCTTACGGCACGATTTATTTCAACGCCTTTAACAACACCGGCTCGACAAACAATCAGGACGTTCCGCTTTTAGCCACACCATTCGGACAATCCGGCGCGAGCGCGAGCGTCCGTCAAACCCGCCTGGGATTGCGTTTTGAAGGCGCGCGCATTGGCAACGCCAGACTCGGCGGCGTCCTCGAAGCCGATTTTTTTGGCGGTTTTCCGGCTGCTGGAACCGGCGAGAATTTCGGTCTCGTCCGCCTGCGGCTGGCAAATGCCAAACTCGATTGGGAAAAAACTTCGGTCACCATCGGACAGGATTGGATGCCGTTCGCGCCCCTCAATCCGACTTCGATTGCCGCAGCCGCGATTCCGCAGCTTGCCGCCGCCGGAAACCCCTGGGCGAGACTGCCGCAAGTCCGGGTTGACCATCAAATAACCGACAAAATAATCTTGACGGGCGCAGTTCTCGCCCCTCAAACCAGCGATTCCCAGCCGTCTATCTTCTTTTTCCAATCGAATTCCGGCGAAGCTTCCCGGCTTCCGTTTTTCCAATCGCGCATCGCTTTTGCCGATAAAAACTGGCTCGGCACGAAAAAGAACGGCGCAATCGGCGTTTCCGGTCATTACGGTCGCTCTCGTTCGGGAGTTACTATCTTTGTGAGCGGACCAAATGTCACTTATGAAGTTGATTCGTTCGGGCTGGCGGTTGATTGGAATTTCCCGCTCCACCATAGAGTTTCTTTCGCCGGCGAAGCATTCTTCGGACGTAATTTAGGCAGTTTTCAAGCAGGAGTTTTTCAAGGTTTAAACACGGGGTTTGCATATCGCGAAAACGACCTCAACGCATTAGCTGGAATTCGCAGCATCGGCACGCGAGGAGGTTGGGCGCAGCTCGGATTTACGCCCGACGCTTTCAAAGATCGTTTGAACGTTTACGGCTCAATCGGGATTGACGATCCGCGCGACGAAGATTTGGTTAGTTTTTTCCAAAGTTATTTCCGCACTCGCAATCTCGCTTACGCTTTTAACGCGATTTACAAATTCACCCCGCAATTTCAAATCGGCGCTGAATTTCGCAGGTTTGAAACTCAGTATTTCTCGACCGGAAAGCGAACCAACAACCACGTTAATCTGGGCGCAACCTACAGTTTTTAAAGGGCAAAAGTAAAGATGCAAAATGCAGGGAATTAAATCCTTGCCTTTTGCCCTTGTTTGGTTTGGTCGGCGTTTCCAGATGTGACATTCGTCACAATTTTTATTGTCGTTTGATTTATAATGAACAGTATTGATGAGCTTGCAAACTTTAAAACTGATTATCGTCGGAATCGCCGTCGGTTTGGCGGTTGGCGTCGGGTTTTATACGTTTGTTTACGCCAAAGGTTATTCCTACCTGAGCAATAATCCCGGCACGTGCGCCAACTGCCATATTATGAACGAGCAATATAACGGCTGGTTGAAATCGAGCCATCACACCGCCGCCACTTGCAACGATTGTCACACGCCGCACGATTTTGTCGGGAAATATTACACTAAGGCTTCAAACGGGTTCTGGCATTCTTATTATTTTACGCTCGGCGGTTTTCACGAGCCGATTGAAATCAAAGGTCATAACCGGCGCGTGACCGAAGAATCATGTCGTTGTTGTCACCAGAATATTACGGAAAACATTACGGTTTCGCATCGCAAGGATGAATCGGACGAAGTTTCCTGCATTCGATGTCACCGCAATGTCGGGCATCCGCATTGATCCGTTCGAGCAAATGAATTTTCTGGGAAATTAGCAATGGAAAATCAAGAAAATAACAATCAAACGGCTGAAAATGAGCCGCATCAAGCGCCGAAAAAACAGCCCCGGCTGTACAATTTGAAAGTCGTCGTGCTGGTGGCTTTTATTGCTTTTGGGGCGGCGGTTGCGGGTCTGGCGCTTTTAACGAACATTATGGAGCGCAAAAACGAAGCCAGAAACCCGTTTTTCCGCGTAGTCGAACTCACCGACGATACGGTTGACCCGGAAATCTGGGGCAAAAATCTCCCCCTGCAATACGACGGCTATAAGCGCACCGCTGATCAAAAGCGCACCCGCTACGGCGGCAGCGAAGCGATTCCGCACACGCCGACCGACGTTGACCCGCGTTCGGTTGTCGCCCAGTCGAGACTCGAAGAAGACCCGCGCCTGAAAACAATGTGGGACGGCTACGCTTTTGCGGTTGATTTCCGTGAAGAGCGCGGACATTCTTATATGCTTGACGATCAAACGCACACCGACCGCCAGCATTTTTCCAAACAGCCCGGCGCGTGTATCAACTGCCACGCTTCGGCATATCCGGTTTACAAACGGCTCGGCGGCGGCGACATTTTTAAAGGTTTTGATGCGCTCAACAAAATGCCATACGCCGAAGCCCGCAAAGAAGTCTCGCATCCGGTTTCGTGCCTTGACTGCCACGATTCGCAAACGATACAGCTTCGCGTTACGCGCCCGGCATTTATGCGCGGAATTCAGGCTTTTAAAGCCTCGCAGGGAATTCAAAATTTTGACGTTAACCGCGACGCCACTCGTCAGGAAATGAGAACCTACGTTTGCGGTCAATGCCACGTCGAATATTATTTCAAAGGCGAAGGCAAAACTTTGACGTATCCGTGGGATAAAGGAATCAAAATCGAAAACATCGTCGCGTATTACGACGAGGTGAAGCACAAAGACTGGGTTCACGCCCGCACCGGAGCGGAAACGTTAAAAGCGCAGCATCCCGAATTTGAAATGTACAATCAGGGCATCCACGCCCGCGCCGGTGTCGCCTGCGCCGATTGTCATATGCCTTACGAACGCACGGGCGCGATGAAAATCAGCAATCATCACGTCCGCAGCCCGTTGCTCAATATCAATCAGGCTTGCCAGGTTTGTCATAAAGCGAGCGAAGAAGAATTAAAATTCCGCGTCGAGACGATTCAGGAACGCACTTACAATATGCGAAATCTGGCGATGAACGCATTGATGGATTTAATCAACGAAATCCAAAGCGCCAAAAATTCCGGCAGAACTGACGCCGAACTCGCGCAAGCGCGCGATTTTCAGCGCAAAGCGCAGTTTTATCTCGATTTCGTCGAAGCCGAAAACTCGATGGGCTTTCACGCGCCCGAAGAAGCCGTGCGCATTCTTGGCGAATCAATCAATTTCACCCGTTTGGGACAAGTCGCTTTGCGCGGTCCCCTATCGGCTCATGCGCAGCAGGCTTTGTTAATGTCTGCTAAATAATTTTTTGAAAATACGTTTATTAGACCAATTTTTTAAAGTTTATCGCTTAACCAGGCGACAACATCTCGCAAACTTTCATCGGAAACATTGTGCGCGGTCGGATATTCTTTGTAATCGAGCTTGACCGGGAGTTTCTCCAACTGCGCTTTCGCTTCCCGCCCCATTTTGACCGGCAAAACTGCGTCGTAAACGCCGTGCGAAACAAAAATCGGGAAATCTTTCAAATGCTCGTCCGCCGCGCGATATTCCAGATATTGCGCCGGAAAAGCTCCGCTCATCGGGACGGCTCCGGCAAATTTTTCAGGCGCGGTCAAAATCAGACTGTAAGTCATAATCGCGCCCTGACTAAATCCGGCTAGATAAACTTTTTTCGCGTCCAAATCGTGTTCGGCGACAAGCTCGTCAACAAATTTGATCAGCAGATGGCGGCTTTCTTCGGCTTGTTTTGCGTCAATCTCCATTCCGCCGACGCCGTAACGAATTTGAAACCACGCGAAACCGCCGAAATCAGTCGTAAAAGGCGCTCTGGGACTGACAATAAAAAAGCGTTTGTCGAGATAAGGAGCAAATGAGATTAAATCCTGTTCATTGCTGCCGAAACCGTGCAGCAGCAAAAGAAGCGGCGATTTTTCACCGATTTTTTCTCGTGGTTCCTGAAAAACGTATCGAAGCGCTAAATTTCCTGTGTTCATAAATCGCCAAAACTGTAGCTTGCCATACTCAAGCTGCCAAATGTCCAGCTTTGATGCAAGCGCGCCGCTTTTTCAGCCGGAAAATTTCCCGCGCCGAGCGCCGTAAAAATCGGCAAAAGATGTTCCGGCGTCGGATGCGCCAGTTCGGCATTCGGCGAAAGCTGCCGGTAATTTAAAATGCTTTCCAAATCCCGGCTCATCAGCTTTTCATCAAACCAACTGTCAAACTCCTGCGCCCAAACGGGGGTTTCGTTTGTGCTGTTTAATTCAAATAAATTATGCGTCAAACTGCCCAGACCTAAAATCAGCACGTTTTCTTTCCGCAATTCCGCCAGCGCGCGCCCGATTTCATAATGTTTTCGCGATGTTTCTCCGCGTAAAACCGAAAATTGCGCAACGGGAATGTCAGCCGCCGGAAACATCAATGTCAGCGGAACCCAAGCGCCGTGGTCAAGCCCTCGCGTCGTTGAAATTCGGAAAGTGGAATCTTTCGTTTGCAGCAATTCGCCGACTCGTTTGGCAAGCTGCGGCGCGCCCGGCGCGGGATAAACGATTTCATAAAGCTCAGGCGAAAAGCCCCCGAAATCATAAATCATTTCCGGCTTTTCCGCTCCGCTGACTGTCGGAATCTGAGTTTCCCAATGCGCTGAAATCGCCAGAATCGCAGACGGTTTTCCATAAGTTTTTATCAAATCCCTGCCGAGTTGTTTCAAAAACAGATGCGCCGCGTTTTGTTCTAAAACCAGCGTCGGCGCGCCGTGCGAAACGAAAATGCTCGGAAAAGTTTTGTTGTTCATTTGTTTGATTAAAACAAAAAAGGCGCGCCCTGAAAAACTCAGGACGCGCCTTTTTTCCTCTTTGAAAAATTATTCGGCTGCCGGAGCTGCTGCCGGTTTCGGAGCGGCTTTCGCGGCTTCGATTTGGAGATTGATTTTTACGTCGTCTGACAGCATCAGTGAGCCGTTCGGCAATGTCGAGCCGTAATTAATTCCATAATCGCGGCGGTTCACCGTGGTTTCAATCGAAAAGCCCATTTTGATGTTGCCGCGCTGGTCTTTGAGCATTCCGTTAAAAGTGACGGGAAGCTGAATCTGTTTCGTCACGCCTTTCATCGTAAAATCGCCGGTCGCAAGGATATTGTTGCCGCGTTTTTCGATTTTGGTTGATTTAAACGTGATGTCTGAATACTTTTCGACTTCAAAAAAGTCCGCCGAGCGAAGATGTTTGTCGCGTCCTTCGTTGCCGGTGTTGATGCTCGTTGCTTTCGTCGTAAATTCTACCGAAGATTTGGTCGCGTCCGCGGCGTCGTAATTAATTGAGCCGCTGAAATCGCTGAAATATCCGGGGACTTCTGCCAAGCCCATATGTTTGACCCGGAAACCGATGTTGCTGTGCGCTTTGTCGAAATTGTAAACGCCCGCCATTTCCTGCGGAGTAAGCTTTGTGTCCTGAACTTCAGCCCAGTTGATGCTCGGTTGATTCGCCGCGATTTGATTCACAGGGAAAATTGCGAAAGCGGCTAAGGCGATGATTGCCAGAAAGCCGATAGAAAGAAATGCTGTCTTTTTCATTGTTTGTCTCCTAAAAAATAAAACTTTTACGTTGTAATCTGGAATGTTTTGGGGTTGGAATCCAATACCTTTTGCGTCTTTGCGTGAAAATACCGCATTTCACGCAAAGACGCAAAGCAAGTTTACTCAGTCCCGCGCCCGCGCAGAAATTGCACCGCGATTTCTGCCACGCGCCGACCTTGAAATCTGGCGGCGTTAAGCGTCATTTCGTCGGGTTTTAGCTCGCCGTTGTTTGATGTAAACGAAACGCCGTAAGGATTGCCCATTTGAAACTGAATCGGGTCAAGATAACCTGGCGACACGATAATCGCGCCCCAGTGATAAAATGTCGTGTTCAAATTGGTAATCGTCGTTTCGTGCCCGCCGTGCAAAGTCGCCGCCGAAGCGAAAGACGAACAAATTTTGTTTGCCAATTTGCCCTGAAACCATAATCCGCCGGTCTGGTCTATAAACTGTTTTAACTGCGCTGTCGGCAATCCGTAACGAGTC
>DASVUH010000051.1:0-38070 GCA_036387135.1 Pyrinomonadaceae bacterium
AGTGCAGTAATGTACTCAGTTAACCAATACTAATTGTCCCAAGGCTTGACCATAAAATTTACTTGTTAGCATAAGAAGTAAATAAAACAAGCGAGAAGTTTCGCAATTACAGAAAATTCATATTCGGTTTTCAGTTATTAATATAGGGAGCAAGAAAAGCCTATCTTTAAAAAGATAGGCTTTTCTTGTTCCCTATATTACATATGGTTAAAGGAATGTTTTAATAAAGAATATTTTAGGAAGAAAGTATTAACGGAAGTAACTTAACAACGGATTGTAAGTAGAGTCTGATAATAAAAACACAAAATTTGTCGTCAAGTGTGGTGCAATAGAACATCGAAATGCTAAATCATTTGCACTAAGCGGTTGTGCAAAAATATTCTGACATTTTATTGGCTTTTCGCCAGAGTTCAGAAATGCGCTTCATCAAATTATCAGAAACCGAGGTGCAAAGTTTGCAACAAGGTCAACGCTACGGAAAACATTTTCTGTTTCGAGATTGCTGCCAATGCCTTATTCTCTCGCATCATGAACATACGATTCCGCAATTAACAAAGCTCTTCAAAGTTCATCGCATCACCATTTATGAATGCTTCAATCTATGGGAACCGGGCGGTATCGAAACCTTGCATAAAAAGTCATTAGAGTCGTCGTTTGAAACTTTCGCCTGCTAATCCGCAGCACGTTGGGCGGGCGCGAGCATTGGTCGAAAATGAAAGACAGAATTAATTTCAAAGAGCTAAAGTGTCAGAGTAATTCTGCGTGACTACTTATTACAACTCATTCGATCGGCATTTCAACTCTACTTGCAGATCCAAACACTATTCGCCTTAAAGCTCTTTTCTTCGGTGCCAGTGACTGTAACGGGTGTGAAAAATACAAGTATTAGATCTTCAGAGACTAGAAATCAGATCTTTGATTATTTGAATGCACCAAATTTGAGGATAAATCTGAAAACTATCGTTATCGGACTCTAACTAATCCACTTTTTATTTCCTCTCTTTTTTACTTGCTTCCTGTTTCACTTTTGTCAATTGCTGATGCTTGCACATTATGGCTCCTTTACCAAGTCCTTCCGGATAAATCAAGAGACGTCCATTACAATCAGGACATTCTTGTATTTCATCATCCGTTAATTGGATTTCTTTTTTCAACGGTTTTGCTAAAGTGGTTCCCTTTTCCATTTCTTTTTCTCTAATGGTTTCTACTTTGATTGAACGGACTCCGAGACGGCGGCGCAGGTGAGTTAAAAGAAAAGCAGCCGGATCCGAAACTACTTTTGTTCTGCTAGCCGCTTCCATTAATTCTGCAGCTAGAAGTTCTCCTAGTTGAGCAAGTTTTTGTTCGTCAGAATCGGTTGCTTCTCTTCCCGTTATGCCCTTAAATCCCTGATTGAGCTTTTCGGCAAATATGCGGAAAGCCGCCGCAGGCTCATCATCAATTGCTTTCTCTTCTATAGTCTTAAAGAAAGTCTTAGAGCCAGCATAAGTGTCCTTATTATCAATAACTTGAGTTATACTAGATATACTAGAAAGTGGTTGATCTAGATCATCTAAAATCTGTATAGGACTAGATGATCTAGATATACTAGATGTACTAGGCGAGCTCGTTGTGCTAATACGAGCGCGGGGCGGATCGGAAAGCGCTTCTTCCGGTGTTAAAATTTCATATTCGTTACCAGAAAGGGAACCCACAGCCGACCGGATTTTTATCAGCTCTATTGACTCTAAATGGGCAAGCGCTGCATCAACAGTTACCATCGAACCAATACCAGATCCTTTTTGAATCTCTTTCCTTGATTTTCTCGTCGTTCGAGTGGGGGTGATTGCTCCCCGGGTTATCGAGTATAAGTAGTCATACACCTGCTTGCTTTTACCTTTAAACAAACCGGCTGAGAGGACTTCTCGGGTAACACTGTTTGGAACTTTTTGGAAATCTTTAATAGGTGCAACCGCCTCTGAAGTATTTTCATTTATATTGTTCTTTTGTTTCAATTTATTAGGTGTACTAGTACTACTAGATATACTAGTAGCGCCGATTTCTTTTTCTATCAAATTCTGTGTTATTTGAGAAAAACCGGAATCCTGCTTTTGATATTTATCATCAGAATTTGGGATTAAACGTAAATCCGCAAAAGTTTTGAATTTCTTTTCCGCAGTCATTTGCTTTTAACCTTTCGAATGGCTTTCTTGATTGTGCCCCTCTTACCATTTCTTTTAAGGGGAAACAAAGTTGGTTCGAAATCGGCTTCAAGCGGTTGCACAATATCCTTGGCAGCGAGTTCTACGATCTCGGAGGGAATTTCTTCCAGCTCATTCAAAGCCGCATACTGAACGCTCATCGCACACAGCTTAATAACCTCCCGAGGAACCCCTTTTGAAATTGAATAAATCGCTTCCATTGACTCCGGCGAAAAGGGGTTTGATGCTTGTGCAATGTGACACCGAAAATCAATCATCGCGGCTGTTTCATCTAAAGTTAATGCGTCAAGCGTAGAACTAACGGCAATCCGAGAAACTAAAGCGCGTTTGCTGCGGTCGGCTAATTTATACCTCAATTCAATCTGTCCAGCTAAAACTACGTTCAAAAGCTTCCGTTCGTCTGACTCGTAGTTCAAAATCTGCCGGATTTGTTCAAACATCGCGCCCTTAAGTTGCTGGGCTTCATCAATAAAGAGAACGGTCGTTTTTCTTTGTTGCGCCTGTTCAATGAGAAACCCGCGCAGTTCGTATTCGGTTTCGCGCTGGCTCCTTCTGGTTGGAACTCCAAATTCGGTGCAGACGGCTTTTAAGAATGCAGTTTCGCTTGTCTGTTTCGGATTTACAATAAAGGCGGCAGTAATGTTTGGATCATCAGCATATTCATTGTAAAGCAATCGGAGCAGGGAAGTTTTACCCAACCCGACGTCGCCGATGATAGTCGTTAAACCTTGCCCCGCGCGTATCACATATTTCGTTTTCGCGATAGCTGCTTGGACACTTGGCGTTATATAAAAAAAACGCGGATTGGGAGAGATTGAAAAAACTGTTTCCGGAATCATAGCAACGTGCATTATCAAACAAATACATCGGTATTTCAAATGAAATACGGCAGGGGGGTAGTGTATTTCTTATAAATCGGGAAGGGCATTGCGACGTTAAAGCACTTTATATGAAGATTCAAAGATAATCGAAAAAAACAGGATACTCGCTCGTTCGTTTTGCGGGATGACGGACATTTTGTAAATCTAAAAGCCCCAACCCTGTTCAGCTTTAAAATAAAAGCAAGCCAGAAACTGATAAATATTTAGTTTCTTTTGGCATGATTTCATTCTCAAGAATCAGTTTTTAGTTAATCCGTTAAGAGCTGTATCACATCATCCCAATCGAGAGTTAAAAGCTTTATTAATTTTAAAGGTTATACCGATTTGGGTTTGGTCTGGCTCGACTGTAAGGGTGCGCACTTTTTCTTTATCGATTGTGTGGTTTTGGTTGACACGTTGAAAGGTGGTATGTCAATCTTTGGTAATTGGTATTACCAGTTGCGCTCCGGGTTTGAGGTGGTCAGCTATTTCGTTGGCATCGGTGCGAGTTAAACGTCCACAAAAAAGTTCAACTTGCAGAAAGAAAGCTGCTCTAAATCGAAAACCGTCCGAATTTTATTGAAGAATAAAACACAAATAATATGAAAAGATTTAGATTCTGGTTGTCCCTCGTCGTGGTTACGCTGGTATTCACATCTCTCAAGCCTTTTATTGCCGAGGCTGCCGATCTCGTCAATGACTCGTTCGCAGATGGCAATAGTACTGTTCAGAATTTAGCGAATAACTCAATCAGAATATTTAAAGGACGGAGCACTACAACGCGGGCGGATGCGGTTGGGTCGGTCACATTCGATATGACCGCTACAGGCAGCAACTCGGAAGCGTTCCGGGGATTTTTCACTAATTCCGGAACGCCGGTTGTTTACAAGCAGGACGGCACGCTCATTGACACGATTGATCTAAGTGTCGGCACCCAATCGCGTTTAAACGGCACTGTTTCCTTTAACTACTGTCCGATTATCGTCAACGGCAATCGGGGTGCGATTTACCTCCACCAGAAACTCGCCTATAACCAGAATTATTACGTCACCATGGAGCCGGGCGTCCTCGCTGATTCGAGCGGAGCGCCGTTTGTCGGATTCTCCGATTCGTCCGTTTGGAATTTTTCGACCAAGGCGAGCGCACCAATCGCAGGCACGGCGGCTCTGACCGTCGCCGCTGACGGAACGGGTGATTTCGCTACCGTTCAGGGCGCCATTGATTTCGTGCCCGCCGGCAACGGCAAACGAGTCGTCATTACGGTTAAAAAAGGAACTTATACTGAAATCGTTTATGTCGGTTCAAACAAGCCTTTCGTTACAGTCCGCGGCGAAGATCGCGATTCGAGCGTGGTTCAATACGCCAATAACAACAGCTTCAATCCGACTTCGACAACGCATCGCGCAATGTTCGGGGTTGACGCGGCGGATTTTACGCTTGAAAACATCACGCTCCGTAATACGACGCCGCAAGGCGGCTCGCAGGCTGAGGCGTTTCGCGGCAACAACAATCGCATCGTTTTAAATCGCGTCAATCTTTACAGCTATCAGGACACATTACTGTTGCAGGGACAATCAAACCAGGGAGGTTTTGTTACCGATAGCTATATCGAAGGGGACGTGGACTTTATGTGGGGAGCGGGCGCAGTCTTCTTCCAGAACTCCGAGTTCAAACAGCTCCGCACCGACGCTTATTACACGCAGATCCGCAACGGCGCAGGGCGCAACGGCTACGTCTACGTTAACTGCAAGTTCACGCGCAACGCCGGTGTCGGAACCTCTTATCTCTCTCGCATCGATCCCGACGATTTTCCTTACAGCCAGGTCGTCATCATCAACTCGCAGATGGATGGTATCCGCCCCGACCCTTGGCGCATTGACAACCCGAGTCTCGCCGCCACCGCTGCCAACTATCCGAACATCCGTTTCTGGGAATACAACAGCCGCGACCTCAACGGAAATCCGGTCGATGTCAGCGGGCGCGGTGCTCTTGCTCGCCAGCTAACCGCAGCCGAAGCCGCACAGTGGAGCGACCTGTCGTTTGTTCTCGGCGGTTGGACGCCGCAAACCAAGCAGACTGCCGCCGTCAGTCTTTCTAACCTGACGCAAAGCTACACCGGCGCGCCTGCCGCCGTCTCCATCACGACGTTTCCGGCGAATTTATCGATCAGCGTCACATACAACGGCAGCGCAACGCCTCCCGCCGCCATCGGCACTTACTCGGTTGTCGCGACGGTTCAAGATGGCACTTATCAAGGCACGGCGACGGGAACGCTCGTTATAGAACGCGCTCAGGTATCAATCACACTTTCTAAACTGACGCACGTTTATGACGGAACGCCGAAAGAGGCGCTCGTTAAAACGATACCTGCAGGTGCTCCGGTTATTGTTACCTACAATAGTTCCCTGACAGCTCCAACCGAACCGGGCAAATATAGTGTCGTTGCAGCGGTTAATGACCCGAATTATATTGGCGGCGCATCGGCGACGATGACCGTTTACGCGCCCGGACAGCAGCCCGTCAAAGCATTTCCGGGAGCGGAAGGCGCGGGCGAGCTCGCGCGCGGTGGACGCGGCGGCGATGTTTATCACGTCACTAATGTCAACGATTCGGGTGTTGGGTCGCTGCGCGAAGCCATCCGGACAGCCAATAATCCGCGCACCATTGTTTTCGACGTCTCAGGAACAATCAAGCTACAGTCACGCCTGAACATCAACAAATCTTTCCTGACCATCGCCGGTCAGACTGCGCCGGGCGACGGAATCACCGTCTCCGGACACATCACGGTCGTCAGCGGCAACAACGTTATCATTCGCTATCTGCGATTCCGGGTCGGCGATACAAATTGTCCCGCGGTGCAGGACGACGCTCTTTGGATAGATAAGACCTCGGACGTAATTCTCGATCACATCTCGTCGTCCTGGAGCATTGACGAAACGCTCTCGGTGACCGAATCCGACCGTGTTACGGTGCAATGGTCGCTGATTACCGAAAGTTTGAAAAATTCTTGTCACGAGAAGGGGGCGCACGGATACGGTTCTCTGATTCGCTTCGGCAACGGTGTCGTCACTTATCACCACAATCTCTACGCGCATCACGACAGCCGCAATCCGCGGCTCGGCGACGATGTCGGACTCGATTTCGTCAACAACGTCGTTTATAACTGGGGCGGCGAATCGGGCTACAGCGGCGATGATCCCGCGGAAGGCAGCCCGCGACTGAATTACGTCGGCAATTATCTGGTTGCAGGTCCGTGGACGACAGCCTCGAAGCGGCGAGCCTTTAACGGCGGCAGCGCGAACACGCAGATTTATCAATCGAACAATTTGATTGACGGCGATCTCGAGGGCGCGCGCGACGGAGTTAACAACAATTGGTCAATGTTCACCGGCTCTTATACCAAGCGCGAAGCGGCGCGGTTTGAATTTTCGCAGATTGAGACGGATGACGCCGCGACCGCTTACGCACGCGTGCTCGAAAGCGCCGGAAGCTCGCTGAAACGCGACTCGGTTGATGAGCGGGTTATTTCAGAAGTTAATAATGAAGGCGGACGCCACATCAACTCTCAGAATGACGTCGGCGGTTTCCCGACGCTGAATTCTCTTGCTCCGCAAAGCGACACTGACGGCGACGGAATGTCTGACGAATGGGAATACACTCATGGGCTAAACCCGGCGGACGCAGCCGACGGTCGTCTAATCACTGGCAGCGGATATTCAAATCTGGAGATTTACCTGAATAAGCTGACTCCGGTTGAGTTTAATTATGCTCCTTCAGCCAGCAATGATTTTGCCCGAACCGATGAAGACAACGCGGTTGCGATTGATGTTTTGGCGAATGATACGGACATTGACGGCGACAATTTGTCGCTGACGAGCGCCGCTCAGGGGGTGAACGGGACGGTTCGGCTCGTCGGTAATCAGGCGCTCTATACGCCCAAGCCCGATTTTTACGGGGCGGATTCGTTCAATTACACAGTCAGCGACAATCGCGGAAATACGACGACCGGAACGGTGGAAGTCGCAATTAATCCGATTAACGATTCGCCGGTTTTAACCGATGTTCCCGCAACTCTGTCGGGCGATGAATCGGAGCCTTTCACGTTTACGGCAGCCGCCGCAGACATTGATTCGGGGCAACTGACCTTCTCGCTTGTGGACGCGCCGAGCGGCGCAACTATTGATGCGGCGAGCGGACAATTTGCCTGGACGCCGGGCGAGTCGCGGGGCGGAACCGGCGCGCCGTTTGTTTTCCGCGTGCGCGTTTCGGATGAAGCAATTCAAGCTGAAGCGGAGATTTCAATTACCGTTGCTGAAGTTAACCAAGCTCCGACGCTCAACGCAATCGGAAATAAAACCGTGCCGCTTGGTTCGACCTTGAGCTTTAACGCAGTCGGCGCGGACGCCGATCTTCCGGCGCAAACTCTCGCTTACAGTTTGACGGGAACAGTGCCGCATGGAGCCGCAATTGATTCAAACACCGGCGCATTCGCCTGGAATCCCTCGATCTCGCAGGTTGGCGCAATCTACAGCTTTAACGTTCGCGTGAGCGACGGAACTTTGTCCGCGGAACAACCCGTGACGATCGGAGTCGCTTACGATTGGAGCAATCTGCTGGCGCCGATAAATGCGGGCGGCGGGGCGGAATTCAAACAAGGCTCGATCATTCCGCTGAAGTTCAAACTGATTGGCGCAAGCGCCGGAATTTCAAATGCGGCAGCTCGATTAACCCTCGCTAAAATCGTAAACGGAGTCGCGCAGACGGAATTTCCGGCGACGGCGCGCGGCAATTCGAACGCGGGGAATCTTTTCCGCTTTGATGCAGCGGAAAATCAGTACATCTTTAATTTAAGCACGCGAAATTTAACCGTCGGCGTTTATCGTCTACAAATTGATTTAGGCGACGGAGTCAGCCGCACGGCTCTCTTTACGCTGAATTAAAGCGGTCTGAAAAGACCGTATTGCGGAAAAGCGGGGTCAAGCTGTGAGTTTCGATAGTTTATCGAAACTCACAGCAATTGTGTTTCGGTCGCAGTTAACATCGAATTTGCCCGAATTATGAGAAGCAAAGGTTTTATCAAGCAAAGCGCCTTCATTCTGTTCGTTCTCGGCTTTTTTTCGATCGGCGCCTACGCGCAAAGCCCGGATGCGGAAAAGAGCCGTGTTTCCAAAGTCTGGGTTGCGGATAACGGCGACGGAACGTATAAAAATCCGATTCTTCACGCGGATTATTCAGACCCCGACGCCGTTCGCGTCGGCGACGATTTTTATATGACGGCTTCGAGCTTTAACGCCGCGCCGGGTTTGCCGATTCTGCATTCAAAGGATTTGGTCAATTGGCGGCTCGTCAATTACGTTTTTGCCGAACAACCTCCTGATGATGTTTTCAATAAAACGCAGCACGGAGGCGGAGTTTGGGCGCCTTCGATTCGTTATCGCAACGGCGAGTTTTACATTTATTATCCCGATCCGGACAAAGGGATTTACGTCACAAAAACAAAAAATCCCGCCGGCGAATGGTCGGAGCCTCTGTTGATTAAGGAAGCCAAAGGTTGGATTGACCCGTGTCCGCTCTGGGACGATGACGGAAACGCTTATCTCGTTTCGGCTTTTGCCGGAAGCCGCGCCGGAATTAAAAGCGTTCTCGTCGTCAGCCGGATGAACGCGGACGGGACTAAGCTTTTGGGCGATCCGGTAATGGTTTTTGACGGGCATGAAAAACATCCCACAATCGAAGGTCCTAAATTCTACAAACGCAATGGTTATTACTACATTTTCGCTCCGGCGGGCGGCGTCTCGACCGGCTGGCAATTGATTTTGCGTTCAAAAAATATCTTCGGACCTTACGAAGAAAAAATCTCGCTCGCGCAGGGGAAAACAGCGATTAACGGACCGCACCAGGGCGCCTGGGTAACGACGCAAACGGGCGAAGACTGGTTTTTGCATTTTCAGGACAAAGGCGCTTACGGGCGCATTGTTCATCTTCAGCCGATGAAATGGGTTAATGATTTTCCCGTGATGGGCGTTGATGCAGACGGCGACGGAACCGGAGAGCCGGTTTTAAAATATAAAAAACCGAATGTGGGCAAAAATTACCCGATTGCAACTCCGCCCGAATCGGATGAATTCAACGCGCCCGAGCTCGGATTGCAATGGCAATGGCACGCCAATCCGCAGCCGACCTGGAGTTTTCTGTATCCGCAAAAAGGCGTTTTGCAAATGTTCTCGGTGCAACAGCCGGAAAATTATAAAAATTTATGGGATTTGCCGAACCTTTTACTGCAAAAGTTTCCGGCTGAAAAGTTTACTGCAACAACAAAAGTCACGCTTACGCCGCGCTTTGAAGGCGAAAAATTCGGGTTGATCGTGATGGGTTTGGATTACGCGCATCTTTCCGTAATTAACAAACAGGGAAAATTGTTTGTCACGCAAGCCGCGGCAAAAGACGCCGATAAAGGGACAAAAGAAGTTGAAACCGCAGCAATTGAACTCAAAGAAAAAACATTTTATTTGCGCGTGAAAGTCGAAAACGACGCGATGTGCCGATTCAGCTACAGCGCGGACGGAAAAACTTTCACGGAAATCGGAAACGTTTTCAAAGCCCGTGAAGGAAAATGGATCGGCGCAAAAATGGGGCTCTTTTTTATCCGAAACGGAAAATTCAACGACGCCGGTTCAGCCGAAATTGATTGGTTCCGAGTTGAATAAAAAGGAAAAGCTAAAAAGAAAGATCAGAATAATGAGCAATCGTCGTAATTTTATTAAAAAGATTCTGACGGGCGGAGCTGCCGCGCTCGTCGCTCCTTTCGTCGCACCGAAGGATTCAACGTTCGGCGTTTCAGCCGAAACGCCTGAAACAATTTCAGTTCAAACAAACGATCCATGGGCACAGATGCAGGTGATTTTGCGCCGCATCAAACCGCCGACGTTTCCGAACAGAGATTTTGACATTACCAAATACGGTGCGATTGCGGGCGGAACTGCTGATTGCACCGAAGCGATCAGAAAAGCGATTGACGCCTGCAACAAAGCCGGAGGCGGCAGAGTCGTCGTTCCGCGCGGCACTTTTTTGACCGGCGCGATTCACCTCAAATCAAACGTCAATCTTCACGTTTCCGAGGGCGCGACGCTGCGTTTCAGTCCTGATCCCGCGAAATATTTGCCGGTTGTTTTCACGCGCTGGGAAGGCACGGAATTAATGAATTACTCGCCGCTGATTTACGCCTTCGAGCAGCAAAACATTGCCGTCACGGGCAAAGGAACGCTGGACGGGGCGGCTGCGGATGAAAATTGGTGGAGCTGGGTAAAAAGAGGGGCAAACGGTGAAGAGCGTCTTCAGCAGGCGGACGTGCGTCGTTTGCGGGAAATGGGTAACAGCAACGTACCTGTATCGCAAAGGGTTTTTGGAAAGGGTCATTATTTACGCCCGACTTTTATCGAGCCGTATCGCTGTAAAAACATTCTGATTGAAGACGTCAACATGATCCGCTCGCCTTTCTGGGAAATTCACCCGACCCTTTCCACCAATATCACGGTTCGCCGCGTCAACATTTCCACACACGGACCGAACAACGACGGTTGCGATCCGGAATCGTGCAAAGACGTTTTAATCGAAGACTGCATTTTCGATACCGGCGACGATTGCATCGCGATTAAATCGGGCAGAGACGACGACGGAAGACGCGTCGGAGTGGCTTCGGAAAACATCATCATTCGTAATTGCACGATGAAGGACGGACACGGCGGAGTCGTGATCGGAAGCGAGATTTCCGGCGGCTGCCGCAACGTTTTCGTCGAAAACTGCAAAATGGACAGCCCGAATCTCGACCGCGCTTTGCGTTTTAAATCGAATGCGATTCGCGGCGGCGTTCTTGAAAACGTTTTTATGCGGAATGTCGAAGTCGGACGCGTCGCCGAAGCCGTTTTGACGATTGATTTTCTTTACGACACCGGCGACAGAGGTCCGCACAAACCTTCATTGAGAAACGTTTTGCTCGAAAACGTCAACAGCACCGCCAGCCCGCGCGTGATGTGGGTCGTCGGTTTTCCCGGCGTGACGATTGAAGATGTGCGTTTCGCCAACTGTACTTTTCGCGGTTTGAATGCGACCGAAGTCGTCAATCACGCCGGTTCGATTTCGTTTAAAAACGTCACAATCGAACCCGCCAAGCGCGGGCGCAGCGTCAACTCGCCGCAGGCAGATCCGAAAGTGCCGAGCGAATAATTACAGAAAAAAATGAATTTTCTCGAAATAGATGTCCACAGAATTGAACTGAACCCGGAATCAGCCGAGAAATTGAATCGAAATTATCGAGCATCTCAAAAGCTTTATGCGGCTTTGCGTCCCGCAATACAGATTATTACAGGAAATTAAGCGGCTTTTGATTACAAAACGGATGTTCGCTCGATTTTGCTCGAAACGATTATAGTTGATAAAACAATTTAACTGAGACGGTTATCAAAAAGCGGAAAACGTTTACAACAACAATCCGACTGAACAAAAGCAGTAAAAATGGTGACAACGTTTCAACAACACATAATGCAGGAGCAGGACCGCTTTCCGGGCGAGTTTCTCGAACTGCAATGGATTGCTTCGGGCATTGCTCTGGCGACAAAGTTAATTTCGTCTCAAGTTCGCCGCGCCGGTCTGGTTGATATTTTAGGCTCGCTCGACGAAACGAACGTGCAGGGCGAAGTCCAGCAAAAGCTCGATGTTTACGCCAATGAAACTTTGATCAAAAGTTTCAGCCTGCGCGAATCAATCGGAATTATCGCTTCCGAAGAAAACGAGCATCCGATTGCCGTCGAACACACTTCGCCGAATTCCCGCTACGCGATTGTTTTCGATCCGCTCGACGGCTCTTCAAACATTGATGTTTGCGTCACAATCGGCACCACGTTTTCGATTTTTCGCCGACCGGACGGCGACAAACACGAAGACCCTGTTCACTGGGTTTTGCAGCCCGGAAGCCGGCAAATCGCCGCCGGTTATGTGCTCTACGGTTCTTCGACGATGCTCGTTTACAGCGTCGGCAACGGAGTTCACGGTTTTACGCTCGACCCGTCAATCGGTGTTTTTATTCTGACGCATCCCGACATTCGGATTCCCGCGCAGGGGCAATATTATTCGATTAATGAAGCGTACAGCGATAATTTCCCTCCGGTTTACTCGCGTTTCTTGACTCAATTGAAGAATGGCTCGCTCGGAAAACATTATTCTGCGCGTTTTGTCGGTTCGCTCGTGGCGGATTTTCATCGCACGCTTTTGCGCGGCGGAATTTTTATGTATCCGGAAACGAAAAATTATCCGAACGGAAGACTTCGTTTGCTTTACGAAGCGAACCCGATTGCATTTTTGGCGGAACAAGCCGGCGGCAGAGCGACAAACGGAGAGCAGCGAATTTTAGATGTCCAGCCGACTGATTTGCATCAACGCACTCCTTTTATGGTGGGCGGCGAAATCGAGATGGCGGCGCTGGAGAATTGTTTGTGAAAATTCCGACCGAGAAAAAATTGACATAACATTAATACTTATTTAGATTCTAAGACACAGTTTCCAGCCTGCTAACCAGCCTGTAGAAAGGTCAAAGGGAATCTAAATGAAATTTTTGCGGATTTTCCGGTTTTTTTTACTTTTTGCTTCTTTGTCCGGCGGATTTTTTCCGGTCAAAGCCAATCCTTTTGAAAGCGGAATACGGTCAAATAAAACCGAATCGAACCGCTCGCCGAACGGCGGAATCAAAGAGCGGATTCCGGCTCAATTTCAGGATAGATATTTGAGATGGAAAGATGAATTGTTGAGCACCGAATTCGGTCGGCGGCAATGGGATTTTTATTCGTCTAACAAGCAATTTAACTTAATAATCATCGTTTCCGCCGACAAGGAGTTCGCCGCCAAAACCGGAGATTATCAGTGGGACGAAACCGGCGAGCTGATCGGCGCGACAATAACTCTCGGTAAAAACCTGGATAAAGGCTATCCGAACGCTGTTTATTATCCGGTGATGAACTCGCTTTCTTCGCACAATTCATCCCACGAAATCAGCGGAAATATTTTGGCGGCGACCAAACTCGCCCACGAAATCGGGCACGTCAACGCGACGGCTCAAACCAAGGGCGAGCTGTTCGAGCGTCAAAATAAGCTGATGGCTGCTTATTACAAGATTTTCTTAAGAAACGGCTACAACACAAACGATCAACGCCTGGTTGAATTAGCCGGCGAGCTTGGCGGAATTCCCATGCAGATCTGGGCTGACCGCGAATATTGGGGCGAAACGAACGCAATGCGTTATCTTGCTGAAAGAGCCGGCAAAGAAAAATTTTATTGTTCGATCTTCAATCAAATCAAACGCAATATTACCGATTACGCCAAAAATTATGAAGACAGATTTGATTTAATAGCTGACGTTAAACTTACCGCAGCTTGTCAAAACTAACGCGGTTTCAAGCCTCTTTAAATAAACCGAATTTCGCCCGGTGTGAATAATACGGAACGACATTCGGTTTACATCTCGCATTTCGATTGATTATTTCTCAGCCGAATAATCAATCATCCGCTTGCTTTTCTCCGCATCAGCAATAGATATTCACGATTGCTTTACTATAATGCGCTGAAAGAAGTTTGCGCCCTTCTCAAGGGAATATTTGTCACTTCATTATTTAAATCACAATTCAATAAAAATCACATTTATATTTCGAGAAATATAAATGTGATCGAGGAATCGTGAAATAGATTCTTATTGGTAAAACCCTTTTTCTGCGCCACTATGAAATGGTTAAGGTTTGTTTGACTTTTGCTTTGGTTTTGAGGCAAGATGTTAATCGCCACAAGTTATTTATGTTCCGGATTGGTTGATAAGAAAATTGAAAAAGCCGGTTTTGCCAGTGTTTGACTTATTTTTAACAACTTTTAGCGAATTCGATCAGAAAGAATAATTGGTAAAACCAATAGCAGTAATTGAAAATGTTGGTCAGGTAAAACTGAAAGTGGCGACAGTCATCAAACGAAGTAATTTCAAATTGTTATTTCAGTCAAAAAGAGCGGTCAAGCCAAAGAAGCGGTTTCATTCTGAAATCTAACTTTCGTTCAGTTCAAACGACGGGCGCGCTCATAATCTTCGGAATGAAAAGGAAATCGAGAGGAATCAAAAATATGAAGTATTTAGCTCAACAAGGTTTTCTAGCCGTGTTGTTATTAATGCTCTCGTTTGGAGCGGCAAACGCGCAGGAGTATAGAGGCACAATTGCCGGAAGCGTGACCGACCCGAACGGCGCGATTGTTCCGGCGGCGACCGTGACAGTTCAAAACGTTGAGACAAACGTTACGGCGACCGCTACGACAAACGAAGAAGGAGCTTATTCCTTTCCGCTGCTTTTGCCCGGAAGGTATAAGCTTTCCGCAACCGCTACAAACTTTAAAACTTCGGTGCGCGAAAATATTCAGCTCAACGTTGATGATCGCTTAACGGTTGATTTTCAATTGGAAATCGGTACGGCAACCGAAGTCAACATCGTTGCCACTGAAGAATTGTTGGAAAGAGGCGAAGTCACTCTCAGCACTGTTATTACTGAGCGGCAAATCACGGAATTACCGCTTTCGGAAGGCGCGGCTTACAATCTCGCGACTCAGGCTCCGGGCGTGTCTTATACCGGCAACCCGATGTTTACAGGTCCTACGGCGAACGGAAACCTCGCGGCAATTCGCACCAACGGCGCGGTGGGAAACCAAATCACTTTGGACGGTTCGCCGAACCTCGGTTTTGACGGCGGCGTCGCTTATACGCCACCGGCTGACGCGCTGTCGCAGTTTAAAATTCAAACCAGCCCGTTTGACGCGCAAACCGGATTTACCGCCGGTTCGACCGTCAACGTCGCGGTCAAAAGCGGAACCAACAAACTCCACGGCTCGGCTTATTACTTTAATCGTCCCGGCGCGTTAACCGCCAACAACTTTTTCAATAACCGTTTGGGTCAGGAACGCCCGCCGCGCAGCTATTATCGCGCCGGCGGACAGATCAACGGTCCGGTTTACATTCCTTATCTTTATAACGGAAAAGACAAAACGTTTTTCATGTTTTCCTACGAAAAACAGCTCGATAAACGCGCCGAACCCGAAACCTTTACCGTTCCGACCGAATTGATGAGAAGCGGCAATTTCTCCGAGCTTCTCGCGCAGGGAATTCAAATTTACGATCCGGCGAGCTTTTCTCTGCGAAACACGACCTGCACCGCAGGCAGCACCGGAACGACCGTTTGTCGAAATCCTTTTGCCGGAAACATTATTCCCGAAAATCGCATCAATCCGGCGGCGAGAGCTTTTCTGAATCTGTATCCGAAACCGAATCAGCCCGGAACCGTTGACAACTACTTTTCCAACCAGGTTCTCGAAAGACCTTACGATTCGTATTTAACCAGAATTGACCACAACTTTAACGGCAATCACCGGGTTTACGGAAAGGTCTTTTACAGCAAGAGCAACGAAGACCGTTACAACTTTATCGGCGAGCCGGATTCGATCACTCAGGGATTCGAATTACGCACGAACAAAGGCGGAAACATTGATTACACGGCGACGCTTTCTTCAAATATGGTGCTCGACATTCGTTCGAGTCTGAATCAGTTTGTTCAGGAACGGCTACCCGCCAATCCGCAATCAGCCGCCGATCTCGGTTTTGCCGGAATTGCCGCTCTAACCGGTTCAACCGTTTTCCCGCGTTTCGATTTCACCAATTACGACACGCTCGGCGCAGAACGCGCGGATTTTAACGAAGGTTTGACGAGAAGCTTCAAATTGTTCTCGCTCCAGCCGACTCTGACACAGATTTACGGCGATCACACTTTCAAATACGGTTACGATTATCGCCGTTTGATGGAAAACAGAACGACCAACGGATATAATTCAGGTCGCTTCACATTTAGCGGATTATACACTGCCCCGGCTTCAAACTCGGTTGCTACGATTCAAAATCAAACCGGACGCGAATTAGCCGCGTTTTTACTCGGAATTCCGACCAGCAGCACGATCGAGCAAGCCGCGTCTTACGATGTCAGCTCGAATTATCACGGATTTTTCGTTCAGGACGATTGGCGCGTTTCGCCGAAACTGACTTTGAATCTCGGTTTGCGCTACGACCTCGAAACCGGAGTTAGAGAAGCCGAGGGACGGATTGTGACCGGCTTTGACACCGCTGCGGCAAGTCCGCTTCGTGCAGCTGCGCTTGCTAACTATAATTCCAGCGTTCCGGCAGGCGTCCCGGTTAATGCATTCCAGAATCTTTCCGGCGGACTTACTTTCGCCAGCGATTCTAACGACGTTAATCAAGGAACCGATAAAAACAATTTCCAGCCCCGAATCGGAGTTTCTTACGCCATAAACGATAAAACCGTCATTCGCGGCGGATTCGGAATTTTTACTTCGGCGTTCCAGATTCAACCGATTAACCAAAGCGGTTTTACGGGTTCGACATCATTTACAGCTAATTCGACAAACAATGGTCAAACGTTCCTGACGAATCTAACCAACCCGTTTCCGGGCGGTTTAAATCCGGCGGTCGGTTCGAGCCTCGGTTTGAATACTTTGCTTGGAACGACTTTGGGAACGACCAACGCGACCGGTCCGACGGAAACAACCGTTTACAGCCACGACCGGAAAAATGCGAACTACACCAGATTTATTTTTGGAGTTCAACGCCAATTGCCGTACGACTTAGCCGTCGAAGCTACTTACGTGCATTCGCGCGGTTCGGATTTGCCGGTTTTGCGGCAGTTGAATTACGTTCCGAGAGAATTTCTCAATAACTTTGAAGGCGTAACCGACGGCGGAACTATTTTAAACGCTATTGCGGCGACTCAAACGTTTATGACTACAACCGTCGCTAATCCGTTTCGCGGGTTGGTGCCGCAAAATGCCGCTTTAAACGGCGCAACGATACAACGTCGCCTGCTGCTAACTCAGTTTCCGCAATTCAATGATTTGATTGTCACCGAATACAACGGCAGCAACACCTACAATTCGCTGCAATTGCAGGCAAACAAACGAATGAGCCGCGGAATCTCGCTCAACGCTTCTTACACCTTTGCGCGCGAGCGCGAAAAAACTCGTCGTCTGAATCCGCAGGACGAAGAACTAACCGATATGATCTCGCTGTTCGACCGTCCGCATCGCGTTACGTTTTCGGGCGTTTTCGAGCTTCCCTTCGGACGCGGGCGTCAATTCTTCAGCAATTGGAATCCGGTTGTTGACGCGATCTTTGGCGGCTGGCAGTTCAATGCTGTTTACGAATGGCAGTCGGGCGAACCGCTTGTTTTGCAGAACGTGTTTTACAACGGCGACGTCAGACAATTGGAAAACCTTCTCGGAAAATCAGACGACCAGGGAAGACGTTACGGAATTGACATTCCGGCGTTTGACACCAGCGGTTTCAGAGTTCTCGATAACCGCGCAACGCTTCCGAACGGAACGGTTAATCCGACTTTTAACCAATTGGTTATTCCCGGTTTCGGTAACAACTATACAGTCGGCAGCCAAAACACTTTGCGTAACATTCCATACACCTTGGATAACTTCCGCAATCAAGCGTTACAGAAATTCGATGTTGGTTTAACCAAAAATTTCAACATTCGAGAAGGTATGAAACTGCAAGTTCGCGTTGAAGCGATCAACGCTTTCAATTCGCCTTACTTTGGCAGCGGACTTCAACTTGGCGTGACCAATGCCGCTTTCGGTTTGGTCAGCGGACAGAGAAACTTGCCGAGAGACATTCAACTCGGTGCCAGATTCACTTTCTAAAACGATTTTCGCCGAGCGGGAATCATTTTGAAAACTCGAAGGGGCAGAGCAAATTTGCTCTGCCCCACAAATTTCTCCTCAAATAATTTGCGGAAATTGGAAATGAAAATCTTTGGTCTGGTTTGCTCGATTTTGTTTTTCGGATCGGCGGGAATTCAGGCTTTTGCTCAAAAAGCCGATTTAACGGTTGCGGGTGACGGAAGCGGGAACGCTAAAACCGTTCAGGAAGCAATTGATAAAGTTCCGGAAAATAACAAAAAACGTTTTGTTATCCGCATTAAAAAAGGCGTTTACAACGAACAGATCAGAATTCCCGCAAACAAACCTTACGTTTCCTTCGTCGGCGATTCAGCCGAAAACACCAAATTAACTTTTAACATCTCGAATAAAGTCGCCGGTTCAACTTCCGCCGCGTACGCATTTTACGTTGCCGGTCACGATTTTTACGCCGAAAACATCGCCTTTGAAAACTCATTCGGAACGGGTTCGCAAGCGGTTGCGGTATTAGTCGAAGCCGACCGAGCCGTTTTCAAAAACTGTCGTTTCTTAGGCTGGCAGGACACGCTTTACGCCAAAAACGGCAGACAGTTTTATCAAAATTGCTATATCGAAGGTCACGTTGATTTTATCTTCGGACAAGCTGCCGCGGTTTTTGAAAACTGCACGATTCATTCCAAAGGCGACGGCTACATCGCCGCGCCGATGCGTTTCGCTGCAAATGAACCGAGCGGGTTTGTTTTCATTAATTCAAAACTGACGGGCGAAAAAACCGAAAAAGGCGTTTATTTGGGCAGACCTTGGCGAGATTACGGCAGGACCGTTTATCTCAACACCGAAATGGGCGCGCACATTCGCCCGGAAGGCTGGCATCACTGGCAGCCCGAACGCGAAAAAACCGCTTTTCTGGGCGAATACAAATCGACCGGCGCGGGCGCGAAAACAACCGAGCGCGTCAAATGGATGCGCCAATTAACCGAAGAAGAAGCGAAATCGTTTCGCGCCGAAAACTTTTTAAAAGGCACGGATAATTGGAATCCGTACAAAGCCGCATTTGATTCGCAACCGGCGGCTAAACCGGATTTCAAGCTCGTCAGTTGGAGCGATGTTTTCGAGCAGTCAAAAGACTGGTACGCGGTTGACGAAGCAACGCGGATTGCGAATCAGGTTATTCTCTACCAGCACGACAACGGCGGATGGTCGAAAAATCTGGATATGGCGGCGATGCTCACGCAGAAAGAACGCGAAGAAATCGCCAAAAACAAATCCAACACTGACACGACGATTGACAACGGCGCGACCGTTACCCAACTTCGCTATCTCGCCAAAGTAATCACGGCGAAAAACATTGAAGCGCATAAAGCAGCCTTCAATAAAGGCTTGGATTTTTTGTTCGCAATGCAATACGAAAACGGCGGTTATCCGCAGTTTTTCCCGCTTCGCAAAGGCTATTACACGCACATCACTTTTAACGACAACGCGATGATCAACGTTTTGCGGCTGATGCGCGACATTGCTGCCAAAAAAGCCGATTACGGCTTTGTTGACGAAGAACGACGCGCTAAAGCGCAAAAAGCGGTTGAAAAAGGAATCGAAGCCATTCTGAAAACTCAGGTTGTTGTAAACGGACAGAAAACAGTTTGGGCGGCACAGCATGACGAAGTTACCTTCGCACCCGCTTCGGCGAGAAAGTTTGAGCCCGTTTCACTGAGCGGAAAGGAAAGCTCGGATATCGTCGAATTTTTGATAAGTGTCGAAAACCCGAAACCGCAAATTGTCGCAGCTGTCGAAGCTGCAATCAAGTGGTTTCAAAAATCGAAGTTGACCGGTATCCGCGTAACCGAAAAACCCGATAAAAATCTGCCCAAAGGTTTTGACCGAATTGTCATCAAAGACGAGAGCGCGCCGCCGCTCTGGGCGCGGTTTTATGAGATCGAAACAAACCGCCCGATTTTCACCGGGCGCGACGGAGTTGTGAAATACAACTATATGGAAATTGAAGCCGAGCGCCGTAACGGCTACGGATATTACACGGACGAGCCGAACAAACTCCTCACTCAAACTTATCCGAAATGGCAGCAAAAGCTGGCGCGGAAGGCGGCAAAAAACCAATCCAATTAAACACAGAAATTATGAACAATCGTCGTGATTTTTTGAAAATGTTTCTCGCCGGCGGAGCCGGTTTTCTCGCCGCTCCTCATCTCGCCGCAGCCAAAGATTTTGAATCTTCGTTGTTTTCAAATCTTGCGCCTGAAGATGCGTGGGCGCAAGTGCCGAAAATTTTAGCGCGCATCAAACCGCCGAAATTTGCCAAACGGGATTTTTCGATTCTGAAATACGGCGCTGTTGCCGACGGAAAAACCGACTCCACGGAAGCTTTTCGCAACGCAATCGACGCTTGCAGCAAAGCAGGCGGCGGGCGCGTGGTTGTCCCGGCGGGCGTGTTTTTAACCGGCGCGATTCACTTGAAAAGCAACGTCAATCTGCACGTTTCCAAAGACGCGACAATAAAATTTTCACAGGATACGAAGAAATATCCGCTCGTTTTCTCGCGTTGGGAAGGCATGGAGTTGATGAATTTTTCGCCGTTCGTTTACGCTTTTGAGCAGCAAAACATTGCCGTGACTGGCGAAGGAACGCTCGACGGAAACAGCGACGACGAGCATTGGTGGTTTTGGAAGGGCAATAAAGAACACGGCTGGAAACAGGGAATGCCGAATCAAAAGCCCGACCGCGACAAACTGTATGAAATGGTCGAAAAAGGCGTGCCCGTCGAGCAAAGAACTTTCGGTGAAGGACATTATCTCAGACCACAATTTGTCCAGCCTTACCGCTGCAAAAACGTTTTAATCGAAGGCGTCAAAATCATCAACTCGCCGATGTGGGAATTAAATCCCGTGTTGTGCGAAAACGTGACGATTAACAAAGTCTGGATTTCCTCGCACGGACCGAACAACGACGGCTGCGATCCGGAATCGTGCAAAGACGTTTTGATTAAAGATTGCTATTTCGACACCGGAGATGATTGCATCGCCATCAAATCGGGCAGAAATGCAGACGGGCGAAGGCTGAAAACTCCGACCGAAAACGTCATTATCACCGGCTGCGAGATGAAAGACGGGCACGGCGGTATTACCATTGGAAGCGAAATTTCCGGCGGAGTTCGCAACGTTTTCGCCGAAAATTGCCGGCTCGACAGCCCGAATCTCGATCACGCTTTGCGCGTTAAAAACAATGCTTTGCGCGGCGGCATGCTGGAGAATTTTTATTTCCGCAATATAACCGTCGGGCAGGTCGCGCACGCCGTAATCACGATTGATTTCAATTACGAAGAAGGCAAAAAGGGCAACTTTACGCCGGTCATGCGAAATTTTGTCGTCGAAAATCTCAAGAGCGGCAAAAGCAAATACGCGATGGATGTGCAGGGATTTGAAAACGCGCCGATTTACGGTTTGCAAATCAAAGATTCGACTTTCGACAACGTCGCAAATGGAGCAGTCGTCGCCAATTTAAAAGATACGGAGCTTGAAAACGTTCGCATTAACGGCAAATTAGTTAAAGATGTAAACGAGGTTGCCATAAAGATCGAGCCGCGCAAACGCAATTAACTTATTAGATCTTTTGTCGGGTTATGAAATTAATTGGTTTTTTATCAGTGATTTTAGTTTTAAACGTTCTTGCTACGGCACAAAAGCAGCCGATTACGGTTTATCTGGCAGGCGATTCGACGATGGCTGAGAAAAAGCCGGAAAAGCGACCGGAAACAGGCTGGGGCGAAATGCTGCAAGCATATTTTGATGTCGAAAAAGTCAGAATCGAAAATCACGCCCAAAACGGCAGAAGCACGAGGACTTTTATCAGCGAAATTCGCTGGCAAACGATTGTTGATAAATTGAAAAAAGGCGATTACGTTTTCATTCAGTTCGGACACAATGATCAATCGAAAGAAAAAGTTGATCGTTACACGCCGCCCGAAGATTACCGTAAAAACCTGATTAAATTCGTCGAAGAAGTTCGAGCGAGAAAAGCGAATCCTGTTTTGCTGACGCCCGTTATGCGCCGAAAATTCGACAAGGACGGCAAATTTGTTGACCAGCACGGCGTTTATCCTGAAATCGTCCGCGAGGTCGCAAAAGAATACAAAACGCCACTGATTGATATGCACCGCGCGAGCGAAAAAGTGCTCGTCAACTACGGCGTCGAAGAATCAAAAAAACTGTTTCTCCAATTACAGCCCGGCGAAAACGCGAATTATCCGAACGGTGTGAATGACAACACGCATTTCAACCCGAAAGGCGCGGAAGAAATGGTGCGCCTCGCCGTTGCCGGAATTAAAGAACAAAAAATCGGTTTGCGGAAGCTTTTGAAAAAATAATTGTGATTATGAAAATCATTACAAACTTTATTCTTCTGTCATTTTTATTAATTTCGGCTGTTTCCGCTCAATCGCAAAACAAACGTATTTCCGAGCAATTGGCTGACACCGCGATGAATCGCATCTGGACGGATGATGGAAATCCGGCTGGAATACCGCGCAAATGGACTTACGATCAGGGCGTCATTCTAAAAGGCATCGAATCGCTTTGGTACGCGACCGGCGATGCGAAATATTTTAATCATATCAAGTCGGGAATGGATTTCTGGCTCAACGCGGACGGCACGATCAAAGGCTATGAAGTAGAAGAATACAACATTG
Organism: Pyrinomonadaceae bacterium; assembly: GCA_036387135.1. Lineage (GTDB taxonomy): Bacteria > Acidobacteriota > Blastocatellia > Pyrinomonadales > Pyrinomonadaceae > JALZCH01. The sequence continues at coordinate 22,542 of DASVUH010000051.1, forward strand.
ATCACGTGACGCCGGGCAGAGCCATGATGACTTTGTATCGCGTGACGAACGACGAAAAGTATTTGAAAGCGGTTAATTTGCTCCACTCGCAGCTTAAAACTCACCCGCGCACGAAACAAGGCGGTTTCTGGCACAAGAAAATTTACCCGTATCAAATGTGGCTCGACGGTTTGTATATGGGACAGCCTTTTTACACGGAATATTCCGTTACTTTTGGTGAAGATAATTACAATGACATCGCCAACCAGTTTGCCTGGATGGAAAACCACGCGCGCGATGCGAAAACCGGATTGCTTTATCATGGCTGGGACGAATCGAAACAGCAGCGCTGGGCGAATAAAGAAACCGGTTTAAGCCCGCACGTTTGGGGACGCGCAATGGGCTGGTATGCGATGGCGCTCGTCGACGTTTTAGACACTTTCCCGAAAACTCATCCGCGGCGCCGCGAGCTTGTTGCAATTTTAAATCGCGAAGCCGAAGCAATTGCGAAATATCAGGACAAAAACGGGCTCTGGTGGGACATCATTGATCTGCGGGGAAAAGAGAAGAATTATTACGAATCTTCGGCTTCAGCGATGTTCGTTTACGCCCTTGCGAAAGGCGTTCGGCAGGGAAATCTGCCCGAAAAATATTTGCAAACCGCGCAAAAAGGCTGGGCAGGAATCAAGAAAGAATTTATCAAGCAATTGCCTGACGGAAATGTGGATTGGGAAGGCACGGTTTCTGTTTCCGGTCTTGGCGGAAATCCTTATCGCGACGGCAGCTATGATTATTATATGAGCGAAAAAGTAATAGTCAACGATCCAAAGGGTTTGGGCGCGGCAATCAAAGCTGCAGTCGAGATGGAAATGCTCGAAAAGCCGCGCGCCGGAAAAGGCAAAACCGTTGTACTTGATTCTTATTTTAACAACGAGTGGAAAAAAGACCGAAACGGTAGAACGATACAGTGGCATTATACGTGGGACGAAATGGCGAACGGCGGTTATTCGCTGTGGGGAAATCTTTTCCGCAGTTACGGCGCCCAAACAGAAACGCTCGATGATGCACCAACCACCACTAATCTCAAAAACGCGGACGTTTATATCATCGTTGATCCGGACAGCGAAAAAGAAACAGAGAAACCGAATTATGTTTCCGATGCTGATGCAAGAGCGATTGCCGATTGGGTCAAAGCGGGCGGCGTTCTGGTTTTAATGCACAACGATTTGGGCAATGCCGAATTCGACAATTTCAATAAACTTCCCAGACAATTCGGCATTGAGTTTAACAAAGACAGCAAATATCGTGTTCAGAATAATAATTTTGTCGAAGGGAAAGTTGTAACCGGGACAAATAATACTGTCTTTAAAACGCCCCGCCAACTCTTTTTGAAAGAGATTTCGACGCTCAAACTTTCGCCACCGGCGAAACCGCTTTTGGAATCAAACGGCGACAACATTATGGCAATTGCCAAACACGGGAAAGGCACTGTTTTCGCATTAGGAGATCCGTGGATTTATAACGAATACGTTCACGGTCGCAAGCTTCCGGCGGAATATGAAAATTTTAAAGCCGCCGATGATTTGACGGTTTGGCTGCTGAATCAAGCGAGAAGAAAATAAAATCTGCGTAAAAATTATGATTAAACAAATTTTCGGCATTTTACTTTTGATCGGTGTTTTATCTGTTGTCTCGTTTGCGCAAACGCGGGAACCGGCGTCGCCGATTCGCCCGTTTGTCGTCAAAACCAAACAATCGCTCGCGGATTTGGAAAAATCTTTACGCAGTGAAAACAAAACCGAGGATTTGACCGGCGGCGAAGGAACTCAGTTGCGAGTCGCCGTGCAGCACGATAAAAAACGCGACACTGCCGAAGCCGAGTCGCACGACGCTTCCGATGATGTTTATTACGTTTTAGAAGGCGCAGCTCAGCTCACGCTCGGAGGAAAACTGGAAAATCCTCGCGAAGCGACCACGGGAGAATGGAAAGCGGCGCGAATCGTCGGCGGACAAACGTTTGAAATCAAAAAAGGCGATGTAATCGTTGTTCCGCGCGGAACGCCGCATCATCGAGTTAACTCTTCGGGAAAAGAGTTTTCGTTAATTTTAATCAAAGTCTTCGCCGAGCCGCTGCCTGCCTCAAAAAAGAAATCATAATCACCGGCAAACACAAGCGAAAAATAAAGGTTTAAATTAATAGAATCTTGATTTGAACCAACTGCTGCCGTATCTTTATGTGTGAAGAACGCTCTTCACAGGCGGCACAAACGAAATGTCCGAAACAAACATATTTAAATTTATTGAAGGCGAGCGCCACGGAACGACGAGCGAAGAAGTCGTGCAGCAACTGCGCGACATGATTCATCGGGGCGAGCTGCGACCGGGCGACCGCCTGCCGCCGGAACGCGATTTGGCTAAACTTTTGGGAGTTTCGCGTCCGACTTTGCGCGCCGGAATCCGCACATTGGCTGCCGTCGGAGTTTTGCAGTCGCGGCAGGGCGCGGGAACTTTTGTCGTCGAAGCAGATGCTTCGCCCGCACTTGACGCTAATCCTCTGCGCCTGATGGCGTCGCTCCACGGCTTTTCCAACGATGAAATGTTTGAAGCCAGAATCGCGCTCGAAATGGCGGTTGCGGGACTCGCCGCCGAACGCGCAACCGGCGAGCAGCTCGCGGCAATGAGCGAAGAAGTCGCCGAAATGTTTGCCGCTCTCAATGAACCGGAAGAATATCTCGTGCACGATATGCGTTTTCATCAAACGATTGCCGCGGCTTCGGGAAATCGCATTTTAACCGCATTGATGAATATGGTGGCGACGATTTTGTTTGAAACCAGGAGCAAAACGGTTCACCGCGCGCTTGATTTAAAAGAGTCAGCCGATATGCACCGGCAAATATATCGCTGCATTCGAGATCGCAACCCTGAATCGGCTCGCAAAGCGATGCGCGAGCATCTTTTACACACCAAAATGGCTCAGGAATCCGAACAGATGAATGTTTCCGCCGCAAGCGAAAACGGTTCCAATCAGGACGGCGCGAATAACAAAAAGACAGTCAAGAAAGTTAAATAACTCGGTTTATATAAAAAATCAGCGGCGGTTTTCTAAAAACCGCCGCTGATTTCATTTTCCAGGCGCGCCATTCAGTTCGATGAACTTATGCGAATTGACGGAAATATACTGAATCCGATGAATTGTTATGCAACCGCAGATTTAATCTTTATTTCATGAACTTAGCTTGCTGCGTTTTCAAGTTTAGCTGGATCGAGTTTCGGCGAGAGCACATGAATAACCAATAATGCAACCAAATATGCTGAAGCGGCAATAGCGAAAATCGGAACATAGCTGCCCGTTCTCGCTAAGATAAAGCCGACGAGCGGCGCAATCAGCATTCCGCCCACCGCTCCAGCCATTCCTCCGATGCCGACGACCGATCCGACGGCTTGTTTCGGAAACATATCGGAAGAAGTGGTAAACAGATTTGCCGACCAACCTTGATGCGCGGCAGCCGCAATGCCGATCAACAACACAGCTATCCACAAACTTGAAGTTATCGAGGCGAAAATAATCGGTACAACCGCCAGAGCGCAAACGAGCATTGCCGTTTTACGCCCGGCATTAATCGTCCAGCCGCGTTTGATCAAAGCCGATGAAATATAGCCGCCGCCGACACTGCCGACATCCGCGATGATGTAAATAACGGCGAGCGGAATACCGAAAGTTTTAATATCCAAACCGTGTTTTTTGTTGAGAAAATCCGGCAGCCAGAACAGATAAACCCACCAGATCGGATCAGTTAAAAATTTACCGAGCGCGAAAGTCCAGGTTTGTTTATAGCCGAGCAGACTGCGCCACGGAATTTTTACGGCAGGCTCGACCGGATCGCTTTGAATATACTCCAGCTCGCTTTTTGAAACTCGCGGATGCTCTTCCGGTCGGCGATAAAAAACAAACCAGAACGCGAGCCAGATGAAACCGAGCAAGCCGGTAATAATAAACGCTTCGTACCAGCCCCAATAAGCGACGATAATGGGAACGGCTAACGGCGTTACGAGCGCACCGACATTTGTTCCAGCATTAAAAATGCCGGTCGCCAAAGCGCGTTCTTTTTTCGGAAACCATTCAGCGGTTGTTTTAATGGCAGCAGGAAAATTTCCGGCTTCGCCTAAACCGAGTACAAAACGGGCGATAATAAAGCCGACAACCGAAACAGACAACGCTGCGACAGATGCCTGATAACCGAAAATTCCGGCAACTGAAGCGATTAAGCCGACAGCGACGGCTCCAATCGGAAGCGCCCAGGCGTGCATCAGAGCGCCGATGCTCCAGAGCGTAATTGAGAGAGAAAACCCGCGTCTGGTACCGATTTTGTCCATCATTCTGCCGACGAAGATAAAGCCGATGGCGTAGGCTGTCGTAAAAGCAAAAATAATCCAGCCGTAATCAATATCAGTCCAGCCGAACTCGCCTTGGAGCGTCGGTTTTAAAATCGCGATCACCTGCCGGTCAATATAGTTGATCGCGGAAGCGAAAAATAAAAGCGTGCAAATTACCCAGCGCTGATAGCCGATCCGCGTCGGAATGTTGCCGTCAATAGCCGTTACGACCGCTTTTTCAAACGCGCTCGCGCCGCCGAGTTGGGAGACTTGCTCCGGCGCGACATCTGAAACCGATTTGATAGATTTATCCATTTTGGCTTTCCTTTTATCGTGCAAATTATTGGGCAAACGAATTATTAAATTAAACGGACAAAACAGAAGAGGACAAATATTCGCGTCCGTTTATTTCAACCGAAATTTGCGCCCAATCCGGCGAAGCTGTTAAAACCTCGATAGAATTGTCACGGCAAACGAGCGTTTCTTCAATTTTCGTCCCGGAAATCGAAGGATTCCAAGCGAAAGCCTGGTCTGACCCGACGACTTCAGTTGATGACGGATGTGCGACCCAGTCTCTGGTTCTGTACCCCGTTGCCCCGCCTTGATGATGAGAATTTATTTCGCCCGCAAAACCAACTCTTTCATAAGCTGCTGCTGCCGTTTTATAAAGCTGGGCACCGGTCTCGCCCGGTTTTGTCGCCGCTAAAATCTGTGCGTTAACTTCGGCGCAGGCTTGTGTTTTTTGCTTTAATCCTTCGGACGCTTTTCCGGCGCAGACGATGCGCGACAATGAGGCGATCAAGCCTTCACGCCGAGCGCAAACGACGATCATTACAGTTTTTTCCCATTTCTTATGGGTTGGAACCGGATGCCGAAATTTTTCCAATCTTTCGTCGGCGGCAACCAGTGTGACAACCGAACGAATATTTTTTTGAGCCAAAGCCTCTGAGGCTAAGCGAGCGATTTCGAGTTCGGTTTGTCCGGGCGCGAGCGTCTTTGCCAGATTTCCGATTATTGTTCCGGCGTCTTTGCCGAGTTGTCTGTATCTTTCAATTTCTGTTTCGGTCAATTGATAGCGACAGCGCGCGATTGCGCTTTCAATCGTGCGAACATCCGCGCCGAAAGCAATATCGGAGCCGAAATTTTTATCCTCGGTCAGCAAATCAAAAACTCGGTTTGTCAGGAAATTTGCCGAAGCCTTTTCATCTTCCCAACCGAATTCAATCGGCTCGAAATCTCCGGCTGAAATTTCTTCAGCTAAAATGCGCGGCATTTCGATTCGGCTCGCCAGCACAAATCGCTTTCCGTCGCTGCGAATGAAGAGAGAAGCCGCGCCGTTTTCGCGGCTCCCGTCAACTCCGTTATTCGCGCCGCCGGTTAACCAAGCGAAATTCGGCTGCGAATTGAGAAGTACGCCGCCGAGATTTTCTGCGGCAAGCATTTTCATTAATCGTTCGGTTTTTTCCTGTAATTCCCGGCTGCTCACTTTTTTGTTCGATCCGCCGACTTAAAGCCAAATTTATTGATTAACGCCCGACGCCAAAAATCCGCCGTCAACGCACAAAACTTCTCCCGTGACATAGCTCGCCGCGTCGGAAGCCAGAAAAATCGCGGCGCCCGCCAATTCTTCAACTCGACCGAAGCGTTTCATCGGCGTTCTGGTTAAAAATTCTTGTCCGCGCGGAGTTTCATTTAACAGCTTGCGATTTAAATCGGTCGGAAAATTGCCCGGCGCAATGGCGTTAACATTAATGTTATAAGGCGCCCATTCAACGGCTAAAGATTTGGTTAAAGAAGCGACGGCGGCTTTGCTCGCGGCGTAGGGCGCAACTTCATAAAGCGCGACAAAGCTCGATAAACTGGCGATATTGATGATCTTGCCGTATTGTCTTTCGATAAAATGTTTGCCGAAAATCTGGCAGGCGCGCAAAGTTCCTTTGAGATTAATATCGAAAATGTCGTCCCAAACTTCTTCAGGGTAATCAATTGTCGGCGCGCGTTTGGTGATTCCGGCGGAATTGACCAGAATATCAACTTTGCCGAAAGACGCCAGAGTTTGGTCAAACAGCGCTTGCAGCGACGTTTTGTCTCTGACATCGCACACAAGGCGCAGAGTTCGCCGCCCGCGTTCCTCGATTTCGTTTGCGGTAGTTTCAACGTGTTCGGGTTGATGCGAAGTCGCGACGACATCGGCTCCGGCTTCCGCGAAACCGTGCGCAATGGCTCGCCCGATTCCGGTCGTTCCGCCGACGATAACGGCAGTTTTCCCCGTTAATTCCAAAAGCGAATAGCTCATTTATAATATTAAATCCTTTACAAAAATAATTCGGACGCCGAATTCGGGTTTTGCGTTTTGAGCGTTGAAACTCGATCGCAATCAAGCACCGTTTTTTCGATTTAAAAGGTAAAAGGTAAAACCACTCGTTGATGGTTGTTTTATTGTGTAACACCGGCGGCTGATTTCTGTCAAGCCTTTAAGCTCAATCTTGATATTGTAAATTACACTTTTTGAAAGCAGCGTAAAGTTTATTTGTGTTCTCGCCTGCGCTATGGTAAAAATAATTATGCCGCTTAATTGGTTTAACCAATCTTGACATTTGGCTCCGATTTTGTTGAAATTGAAGAACAGCAAATAGCATAACTGCCGTTTTATTCATTTACTGACAAAATCATTAATCATCTTTTTAAAATCTGAGAGCGGAGAACCTGAGAAAACGTGATCGCTTCAACTCAAAAAAATATAACTCACCGCACAGTCGGCGAAAACGCCTGGCTCAACCAGGAAACCGAGGACATCCAAGACATCTTTGCCCGCCAAAACGTACCGCCGTACAAATACGAGGTTCTGGAATCGGAAGAAGCTGTCGGACGCGAAATGCTCGACGAATTACAAAAGGTTGCGCACAGCAAAGAAGGCGACGTTGTGATGCTTTTGCTCGGCGGTCGCGGAGCGCAGGCAATGTATTGCTTAATAAATGAAAAAATCCCGACCGGCGAGCTGGACGATTTGCTTTCCAGGCTTCACGTTTTTACCCAAGATGCGCTCGCGCCGATGCGGATGAACAACGGTTTTAGTTTTGTCCGCGATTTTGAAAGACTTTTGGGTGATGAGTTTTTCCAGAAAATTAAAAGTTTTACGCCGATGCAAACCGATACCGATGATCTGGAAGGCGAGTTAATCAAATATCTCGAAAAACTCGAACGCCTGGGCGGGATTGATATTTTCTTTCTCGGTTTAGGACCTGAAGCAAATGCTGCTTCGCATCTGGCTTATATCAAACCGAATTCCGGAGCGGTTTTCGGTGATTTAGCGGGAATTATTCCAATTTCGGAAACAATTTTGGAACATCACATCAGTAAATTCAAAGCAGGCGGAAGCAATGTGACCGCAGCGGACGAAGCCGAATGCCGCGCGGCAACGCATATTTTAACGCTCGCTCCGGCTGCAATTTTGAGCGCGCGGAAAGTCGTGCAATCAATTGTTGACGCTTCCACTGCGCCGAACAAAATACCGAGTTTTCGCCGCGTTTTGGAAACCGAAATTTCCGATGATTTAACCGAGCGCGGCAGACAAATGGATGAAAATCCGGGTTTGTGGCTACGCCTTCATCCGAATGTTCGATCATTAATTTTGCCCGATCTTTTAGAAAAGTAATTTAAAATAGTTTGAATAAGATGCTTACTACTGAAATAGAAACCGCCGCAGCAATTAGCGAATACGCGATTATTGTTAATTCAGAAGACAATGTGGCGGTTGTCAAAACTGCGACTGAACCGGGTTTGCAAGTCGCTTTGCCGAATGGAAAAGTGATTGAAGTGAAGGCGGCAGTTCCGCCGGGACACCGTTTTGCCACCAGACCGATTCCCGCCGGAGAATTCGTTCGTCAATACGATCAACCGATCGGCACTTCGCTCGGAATCGAGGAAGGCGAATGGATTACGCACGACAATATGACGAATGACGTTCCGGTCGTGCGCGACTTGCCTGATGATTTACATACGCCCGCGCCCGATTATATTCCTGAATTTGAACGCCAGACTTTTATGGGATTTCGCCGTCCGGACGGGCGAGTCGGAACCAGAAACTTTATTTTGCTGGTTCCGACCTCGATGTGCGCCAGCCACGAAGCGCAGCAAATCTCGATGATGGCGGAATTTTTGCATTATAAGCGCGAAAAGTTCCCGAACGTGGACGGAGTTGTCGCGATTCCGCACAACAAAGGCTGCGGTTGTCAGGACGGTTCAAGTCTCGATATTATGCTGCGAACGCTGGCGAATTACGCGGATCATCCGAACGTCGGCGCGGTGATTCTGATGGATTTGGGATGCGAGAAAACAAATCTCGCCAAGGTTGAAAAGTATCTTTTAAACCGCGAGCTTTCTTTCGATAAACCCGTCGCCAAGATCGGCATTCAGGAAATCGGCGGCACGCAGGCTGCAATTGAAAAAGGTTTACAGATTGTTCAGGAAATGCTGCCGATTGTGAACCAAAATGTTCGTGAGGAGTTTCCGGTCAGCGAGCTCGTTCTGGGCGTTAAATGCGGCTCAAGCGACGGTTTTTCGGGCATTTCGGCAAATCCGGCTCTGGGTGCGGCTGCTGATTTGCTCGTTCGCTCGGGCGGAACCGTAATTATCACGGAAATTCCCGAATTCTGCGGCGCGGAACACATCGTGGCGAATCGCGCGAAAGACGCCGAAACGGGCAGAAAAATCTACGAGATGATTGATTGGTATAAAGATTACGCTTCAAAATTCGGCGGCGTTTTAAATAACAATCCTTCGCCGGGGAACATTGCGAGCGGTCTTTTAAATATTACAATTAAATCTCTCGGCGCAATGTCGAAATCCGGAACCACGCGCGTCGAAGGCGTTTGCGAATACGCCGAAGCACCGAAAAACCGCGGTTTGAATTTGATGCAAGGTCCCGGTTACGATCAGGAATCAACACCGGCGCTTGTTGCCGCCGGCGCGACGGTTGTGGTTTTTACGACCGGAAACGGCACGACAATCGGCAACGCGATTGCGCCCGTTATCAAGCTCGCTTCAAACAACCGCGTTTTTGAGCGAATGAACCGCGATATTGATTTGAGCGCCGGAAATATTATCGAAGGCTCAGAATCAATTGATGAAGTCGGCAGTCAAGTGTTTGAACACGTTCGACAAGTTGCGAGCGGCGAGATTTTGGCAAAAGCGGAAGAAAATAAACACCGCGAGTTTCAATTCTGGGCGGAGCAAACCGTTACTTTATAATTAAAGCGGCGGGCGATTTCAATGAAGAATTCGTTTTACGAACAGACAAATACGACAACATTACCGGCGGAAACGACGAGTCCGGCAAAAACCGCGCGGTTGTTATTGCGGCTGCTGAAAGCTGCACAGCCGGTTTCGAGAATCGAGCTGGCGCGTCGCGCCGGCGTTAATCGCAGCACCGTTACGGATACTTTCAAGCCTTTGATCAACGCGAAATTGGTGAGGGAAGAATCGCTCGAATCCGTCGCTCGTCAGCAGGGAAGACCTCCGATCGGATTGGTTTTTAACAACGACGATGAAATCTTTGCCGGTGTCAGTTTGGGCGTGCGGCTCTCGCAAGTCGGTTTGACGACTTTGAGCGGTCAATCTCTGGGCGAAGCCGAATTTGAAACGCCGCAAAACGCCGAAGATGCCTTGAGTTTGTTACGGACTAATCTTTCAAAACTTCTGACGCCATTTCCGGAAAGGCGTTTGAAAGTTGTCGGTGTCAGCGTCCCCGGAGTGATTGACGAAACGCGTCGTAAGCTGCTTTACGCGCCGCACCTCGATTGGAGAGATGTCGACATCTCGGATTCGCTTCAAAACATTAAAACTGAAAATAATTTGAGCGAAGATATAAAAGTGGTTGTTGAAAACGACGCGACCGCGGCAGCCGTTTACGAATCGCGTTTGCGTTTGCAGAAAACAAACGAAACGGCTTTGCAGGACTTTGTTCTGATTCGTTCTGGAACCGGAATCGGCGTTGGGTTGGTGAAAGGCGGCGAAGTTTATCGGGGAAGCGGAAAAGGTCGAGGAATCGCCGGGGAATTCGGTCATATGACGATTGTTGCGGGCGGAAAATCCTGCATTTGCGGAAATCGCGGCTGCTGGGAACGCTATGCCGCCGCTGCCGCCGCTTCGCAGCTTTACACGGGTGACCGAATGCAATTGGGCGCAATGAAGCCGCCGCGTTTTGTCGAAATCGTCGCGCTCGCGGAAGCGGGCGAAATCAGAGCGCAGCGGACGCTTGAAAAACTCGGAGAATATCTCGGAATCGGCATCGCAAATGTGATTATCGGGTTGGGCGTGCCGCATATTATTTTGAGCGGACGTATTGTTTACGGCTGGAAATTTCTCAAAGAATCCGTCAAAAAAGCCGTCGAACAAAGCATTGCCGGGAAGTTGTCGAATTGGTCGATCGAAGCGGGCGAACCGCGCGGCGGCGGTCTCGGCGGAGCGCTTGAAATCGCTGCCGAGGAGTTTTTGGATTTTGGTTTTAATCACGTTATTTGAGTTCAAAGTCAGAAGCGGCGCTTTAACCCTAAACTTTGAACTCGTATCCACTATGACGGAAGTGTCGACGCTCAAAGACGAAATTGTGTTGATTGATATTTTTACGCCGATTAGAGAAGATTTTCTGAAAAAATGATTCTGGACAAATTCAAACTCGACGGAAAAGTTGCGCTTGTGACAGGCGCTTCAGCCGGGCTTGGCGCGGCGATGGCGGTTGCTTTAGCCGAAGCCGGAGCGAGCGTCGTTTGTCACGGAAATTCCCGGTCGCCGGAGACAACCGTTTTGACAATTCAAAAAAATGGCGGAAAAGCGGCTTCGGTCGTCGGTGATTTAAGCCGAAAAGATGCTGCGCAGGCGATTTTCAATGAAGCTTCGGGACAGTTTGACCGCGTTGACATTCTCGTTAACAACGCCGGAACAATTCGCCGCGCTCCTGCCGTTGATTATTCCGAAGACGATTGGACGACGGTTTTGGAAGTCAATTTATCGAGCGTTTTCCGACTTTCGCAGCTTGCCGGAAGGCAAATGATTGAAAACGGCGGCGGAAAAATCATTAATATCGCCTCGCTCTTATCGTTTCAAGGTGGAATTACCGTTCCTGCATATGCAGCTTCCAAAGGCGCGGTCGCGCAGTTAACCAAAGCATTGGCGAATGAGTGGGCAAAGTTTAACGTCAACGTCAATGCAATTGCGCCCGGTTATATGCGAACCGATAATACTGCTGCTTTGCAGGCGGATGAAACTAGAAATCGTCAGATTTTAGAGCGAATTCCCGCTGCGCGCTGGGGCGAAACCGAAGATTTGGTCGGGGCGGCGGTCTTTCTCGCTTCGGCGGCTTCAAATTATCTGAACGGTCACGTTTTGGTCGTTGATGGTGGTTGGCTGGCAAGATAAACAAAACCGAAATCGGAACATTTTTACTTTCACTGATAAGAAAAAATGCCTGAATCATTAATCGTTAAAGCAAAAGCCGAATGTCGCTGGGATTTAATTTCTTTGGGTGAGGTTTTGCTCAGATTCGACTCGGGCGACGAGCGAATCCAAACGACGCGCCATTTTCGCGTCTGGGACGGCGGCGGCGAATACAACGTCGCGCGCGGATTGGCGAAAGTTTTCCGGCAAAAAACCGCGATTGTGACGGCTCTGGCTGACAACTCGCTCGGTCGTCTGGCGGAAGATTTAATCTGGCAAGCCGGTGTCGATTCGTCCGAAATTTTATGGCGCGAAGCGGACGGGCGCGGCGCGAACACGCGCAACGGAATCTATTTTATCGAGCGCGGTTTCGGTCTGCGCGCTCCTTCGTCGTGTTTTGATCGCGCGAATACGGCTGTTTCACAGCTCGTAAGCGGCGAAATTGATTGGAAACGGATTTTCGGCGGTCAAGGAGCGCGCTGGTTTCACACGGGCGGCATTTTCGTCGGATTGTCGGAAACAACGCCGGACGTTGCCGCCGAAGCGATGCGGACAGCCAGAGCGAGCGGTGCGATTGTCTCTTACGATCTAAATTACCGCGATTCGCTCTGGCGCGAGCGCGGCGGGCGCGAGGCAGCAAACGATCTGAACAAAAAATTATTGCAGAGCGCCGACATCGCTTTCGGCGCGTTTGATTTCGATTCGAAATTGTCGAAATACGATGAAAACGCTTTCCGGCGTTCGGCGGAGAAAATGCTCGCCGCATTTCCCAATTTGAGCGCCGTCGTCTCGACTCTCCGTGAAGTTCAAAGCGCCAGTCGCCACGATTTCAGCGCGGTTTGTTTTTTTGACGATCAAATTTTCAAAGCACAGGATTTTAAACATTTGGAAGTGTTTGACCGCGTCGGCAGCGGCGACGCCTTTGCCGCCGGTTTTATTTATGGTTTCCTGAACGGGTGCGGAGCGCAGTACGCAATCGAATGCGGCGCGGCGCACGGCGCGCTGGCGATGACGACGCCCGGCGATAATTCAATGATGACTTTGCCGGAGATCGAACGAACGATACAGGGCGGCGCGGCTCAGGTCGCACGCTGAATCGAGATCAAACCATTTTTAATGCCGGCTTATTGTCGGATCGAAATTTATGGACAAAAAGGCGGTTATTCAAAAAATTGTTGAAATCGGACTGGTTCCGGTGGTTCGCGCGTCATCGGCTGACGAAGCGATGCGCGTGATTGATGCCGTTAAAGAAGGCGGTGTTTCGGTTTTTGAAATTACGATGACTGTGCCGGGCGCCGTGAAAGTGATGGAAGCGGTTTCCGAGCGTTACGGCGCGGACGTTCTGGTCGGTGCCGGGACGGTTTTAGACCCGGAAACGGCGCGGGCTTGTATTTTGGCGGGCGCGCGGTTTGTCGTCAGCCCGGCTTTGAATCTGGAGACAGTTGCGTTGTGCAAGCGTTATTCGGTTCCGGTGATGCCGGGCGCGTTGACGCCGACCGAAATCGTCACGGCTTGGCAAGCCGGAGCGGATTTCGTCAAAGTATTTCCGTGCAGCGCGATGGGCGGCGCAAGTTATATCAAAAACTTAAAAGCGCCGCTGCCGCAAATCGAACTGGTTCCGACGGGCGGCGTCAATTTGAAAACGGCATCTGATTTTATCAAAGCCGGTTCGAGCGCTCTCGGAGTCGGAGCGGATTTGATTGATGTCGAAGCAATGAGAGCCGGAGAAACAAACATTATTACGGAAAGAGCCAAGCAGTTTCTCGAAATTGTTCAGGAAGCGCGTTTCGCAAATGCCTGATTTTCCGGAAATTTACTAACATCTCTCAGCCTAAAAGGAGCATTGCATCAATGCTCCTTTTTATTGTAATCAACGTTCCAATTGTAAATTAGCCTCGGTTAATGAAAGCAACGAAAATATCATTTGCCTGGCTTTTGAAATATGTTCTTTACTTTTTGTTTTTTCTCGTAAAAGGAGAAGGGCAATAACGATAAAGCGTCGGGCGAGACACTCCGAGCGTCTTGCAAATCGAATCAATCGTCACAGTCGGATCCTGCACCAGCGTATTCGCGATTTCAATCTGTTTAGCTGATAACTTCTGAGGACGCCCGCCTTGTTTACCTCGGGCTCGCGCCGCTAGAAGACCGGCATTCGTTCTTTCTCTAATCAGTTCGCGCTCAAATTCCGCCAGTGCTCCGAAGACATGAAAAATCAATTTACCGCCTGAAGTTGTCGTATCAATGTTCTCCTGTAATGAAGCGAATCCGACATCTTTCCGATGAAGCGCGTTGATTGTTTCAATCAAATGTTTCAGAGATCTGCCGAGACGATCTAATTTCCAGACGACTAGAATATCGCCTTTGCGAGCGAATTCAATTGCGGCGATCAATCCTTTCCGTTGTTCTTTGGCTCCCGAAGCCACATCTTCAAAAAACTTTTCACAGCCGAATGCTTTGAGGGCGTCATGCTGCAAATCCAAATTCTGATCAAGCGTGGAAATTCTGGCGTATCCGATTTTCATAATTCCTGACTGTGAAAAAATAGTTGAGAAGGACAAACACAAAACTATCTCAAAAGCCAGCAAACTTCAAAAGTTTTGAGACTTTGATTATTTAATGAGTTTCTTTACAAGAAAAACGTAGTTTAGCGGGAGTTTTTTATTGTTTTCAAAGGTGTAAAGAAAAGGTTCGTTTTCTTAACTTTTTTTATAAGGTCATTTCAAGCGAATTTTTCAATCAGTAATTCTCTTTTTGAATTTGACGCATAATTTATAGAGAGATTGCGATAATTACAAGAGCATAGCATCTCCAAATCTTTACAAAACTTTGAAATATGAAAAACCTTGAGCGTAAAATACATGCGTTTTACGAACAATGAATCTCCTTCAGTCACCAGGCAACCTTCTTTCCCCACCTAACTTCTAAGCCCCTGCCTTTAGAAAAGCATCTTTCTCATTTTTTTTAGATTATTTTTTAAAGTCAAGTTTTGATGGCTAGATTTTTAGGCATCATGTTAATGTGTTTCAAAGGTGCGACAGATTTTCATAAGGGGCTTGACAGGATAGTTTAAATTTAGTAAAGTAAGAATTGTTGATAGCGAAGCTCATTCAGAAAGCTCACGTCTTATAGCAATAAAATAATAAGAAAGTGGTTTTGAGTTTTGTTACCTAAGAGACGAAAATTTTAAGGCAACGGAAAGATACCTTAAAGAATCTATATAAAGTTCTTTGGAAAACAGATAAAGATACGAAAAGCAGTTTAGAGAATGTAAGAAAACTTCTTAACTTTAAAGTTATAGTTTTCATCTCTAAAAGGAAATCTGCTGGAAAGCGTGTCGGGGATTAAATTAAAGAAGTTTTTACTTTAAATTTGGTTTTCGACATTTTTTTGTGCCTGAAAACAACCAGGCAACTTTAGAGCAAAGAGATTTCATCATATACTGATTTTCGGAAAACGATCTTTAAAATATTGTGTTAGAAAGTTAAGAGTTTGAAAAACTTTTGAAATTAAAAAAAAGAAGCAAACTTTTTATTTTCGACATACATCTTACACTGATCCGCTTTGATTGATAAAGATTAAAGCGGATGGTAAGTTGTCGAATAAAGATATTTGAAAACTAGGCAAGCGTGATTATGTCGAAAGACGTACACTATTAACGTCAATAAAGTAATTTTCGAATTACGTATAGAATAATAGCTAGAGATTATAACGAGAGTTTGATCCTGGCTCAGAATCAACGCTG
>DASVUH010000052.1:0-73252 GCA_036387135.1 Pyrinomonadaceae bacterium
ACGGCTGACGGCGCAATTTTTCCGTCAACTGTCCGCCTTCTTCGTGTCCGACGTAACCGGGCGGCGAGCCGATCAATTTCGCGACCGTGTGTTTCTCCATAAATTCGCTCATATCGAGCCGAATCAGAGCTTTTTCCGAACCGAACAGAAATTCCGCCAATCGCCGAGCGACTTCGGTTTTTCCGACCCCGGTCGCGCCCAAAAACAAAAACGAACCGACCGGGCGTTTGACGCTTTTCAAACCGGCGCGTGAACGCCTAATTGCTCGCGCCAGAGCTGAAATTGCCTGCCGCTGCCCGACGACCGAAGTTTTTAAATCTTCTTCGATCTTTAGCAATTTTTCGGCTTCGTTTTCTTTGACCGAAGCAATCGGAATTCCGGTCCAGCGCGCGATAACTTCTTCAATGTCGTTGCGCGTCACGCCCGCTGACGAGAATCCGTCTTCAAAATTGTTTAACTCCAAATTAAAAAGCCGTTCGTCGTTGTCGGTCGCTTTGCTCCAGCTTTTAACGGTTTGCTGCCAGGCGACTTCGGCATAATCGTCCTTACGCGCTCCGCGCAGTTTGACGCGCGCTCCGGCTTCGTCCAAAACGTCAATCGCTTTGTCGGGCAAATGTCGTTCGGGCAAATAACGCACGGTTTGCGTCACGGCTGCCTGTAAAGCTTCTTCGGTATAACGGATGCCGTGAAAAGACTCGTATTTTTCCAGCAGACCTTCCAAAATCTGCAAAGTCTCGGCTTCGTTCGGCGGCGTCACTTTGACGGTTTGAAAACGGCGTTCGAGCGCGCGGTCTTTTTCGATTGACTTGCGCGCCTCGCGCGGAGTCGTCGCGCCGATTACCTGGATTTCGCCGCGTGACAAAGCGGGTTTTAAAATATTTGCGGCGTCCAGAGAGCCTTCCGAATTTCCCGCGCCGACCAGTGTATGAATTTCGTCAATAAAAACGATGTAATGCGTATTTTCCTGTAATTCTTTGAGAATATTTTTGAGCCGCTCTTCAAACTGTCCGCGATATTTCGTTCCGGCGACGACGGATGATAAATCGAGTTGCAAAATTCGTTTGTTTTCAAGCTGCGCCGGTACGTCGCCCGACACAATGCGCTGCGCCAAGCCTTCGATAATGGCGGTTTTGCCGACGCCCGGCTCGCCGATTAAAAGCGGATTGTTTTTCGTCCGGCGCGAAAGAATTTCCACTATTCTCTCGATTTCCGGCTGCCGACCGACGAGTGGGTCGAGCCGGTCGCGGTAAGCCGCTTCGGTTAAGTCGCGGCAAAATTCATCCAGATTTGGCGCACCTGACTTCTGCGCCGCATGAACGCCGTTTTGATCCATTATCAACTCGCGCACCGCGCTCAGGCGAAGCCCGCGTTCAAACAGAATTTCCGCCGCCATCGAGCGTTCTTCGCGCAGCAATCCGAGAAGCAGATGTTCCGTCCCGATGTAACGATTTTGCAAACGGTCGCTTTCTTCAAAAGCAAAAATCAAAACGCGCTTGGTTTCCTGCGTCAAGGCAAGCTCCATCGTTTGCGGCAATTTTTCGCGGCGGACGCTGCGACTTTCGATTTCCTGCCGGATGAGGTCGGCGTTAAAAGACGAGCGCGCGGTGAAAAAGCGATTCGCCAGAGTTTTGTCCTCGCGCACCAGCCCGAGCAGCAAATGTTCGGGCGCAATTGTTTTCGAGCCGTAATTTGAGGCTTCGTAGCGGGCAAAGAAAATCACGCGACGAGCCTTTTCCGTGTATCGTTCAAACATAAAAGTTTAGATGCCGACCGCCCTTCTTACGATTAGGTAATGCCGACGATTATATTGAAGTGCGTCGTTAGAAGCCAGAAATTTCTTCTGCGGTTGGCTTGTGTGGAAAAAAGAAT
Organism: Pyrinomonadaceae bacterium; assembly: GCA_036387135.1. Classification (GTDB taxonomy): domain Bacteria; phylum Acidobacteriota; class Blastocatellia; order Pyrinomonadales; family Pyrinomonadaceae; genus JALZCH01. The sequence continues at coordinate 1,870 of DASVUH010000052.1, forward strand.
TAATCGGGTTCAATTTTTAAGATTTTCTAGCGGACGCATTCGCGTTGCCGCCCGCGCCGGAATCGCGCTCGCCGGAAAGCTCAAAAACAAAACCATCGCGGCAATCAACAAGACTTCTCCGGCATTTACCTGTAAAGAAATGCTCCCGACCTCGTAAACATCTGCGGGAAGTTGAATTAAATCGAATTGATTGGCAAGAAAACAAACCGACATTCCGAGCAAAATGCCCGCAATCAAACCGATTGAAGCCAGCATCAAGCCTTCAATCAGAAAGATTGAAACGATTTTTCGCGCGCCCGCGCCGCAAGCTCTGAGAACGGCGATGTCAAAACGGCGTTCGCTGACCGACAAAGCGAGCGTCGTTGTAATGTTTAAAGCCGCGACGAAAATTATTAAACCGATAATCAACAGCGCAATTCGTCTTTCAAGCGTAAGCGCCGCAAAAAGCGGGCGATTCGCTTCCCGCCAATCGAGAATTTTATAATCCGCGCCGATTTGTTCGGATATTTTTCTCGCCGTTTCGTTTGATTTGTAGATGTTTGCGGTTTCGACGGCGATTATCGAAACAGTCGGGAGATTTTTGCCGGTAAGCTTCGCCGCGTCTTCAAGCGAAAGCCGAATCCAGGTCGAATCGTATTCGTAAAGCCCGGTTTCAAAAATTCCCGCAATTTCAACCGCGTTCGAGACCGGAGCGAAACTTTCACCGATCTGCCCGCTTCCAGAAACGATTTCAGCCGCGTCGCCCGTTTTTAATCCGGTCTTTTCAGCCAAAATCCTGCCCAGTTCGATTTTGATTTGGTTCGTTGTTCCGGTCTGTTCGTTGTTCGTTGTTCGTTGTTCGTTGCTGTTTGGAATTTGAGATTTCAGATTTGAGATGTTTGATTTTTCCCGCGAGCCGCGCAAAACGGCAAACGCGGAATTGTTTTTTCCAATTAATAAAGCGTTGTTAAAATTTTGCGCCGAAACTTTTCCGACGCCTTCGATTTGTTGAATCTTTTCGTTCAATTCATTCCAATCGCTGATTTCGCCGCCGTCAGTGCGAAAAACCGTGAGGTGTGGAGCGTTAGCGAGAATTTTTTCCTGAATCGCCTGCCTGAAACCGTTTGAAAGGGCGAGCGCGACAATCATCGCCGCTGTGCCGAAACTAATTCCGACAATTGCCGCCCACGCGGTTAATCGCGCAAGAAAGTTTCGGCGCGGCTGGCGAAAATAACGAAAGGCGAGAAAAAATGCGAAACGCACTTGTTCAAAGTAATGACAGGCACTGGAAATTGCAAAACAGAAATCGTTCTGCCAAAAACGTCAAAATCAGGGTTGATTTCTTTTATTCAGAATATTATTCTAGTAATGGGTGGATTGAGAGAATGATTGACGAAATAGACCAAGCAATGCTGAGCATTATTCAGCAAGATGCTCGAATTTCCAATGTTGAGATCGCGCGTCAGGTTAATCTTGCGCCGTCGGCTGTTTTGGAGCGTTTACGAAAGCTCGAAGAGCGCGGTTACGTGCGCGGTTTTTTCGCCGAATTGGATGCGCGGAAACTGGGTTTCGGACTGACGGCTTTTGTTTTGGTGCGAACCGACGACCGGCACGGCGAAACGGCGGAAACTCTGGCACGAATGCCCGAAGTTCTGGAAGTGCATCACGTTGCGGGCGAGGATTGTTATTTATTAAAAGTTAAAACGCACGACGCCGAGGAATTGGGAGTTTTATTGCGCGAAAAAATCGGCGATTTGGAGCACGTTCATTCAACGAAAACGACGGTCGTTTTGCAGACAGTGAAAGAAACAACCGCGCTTCCGCTCAAACAAAGCAAACAGGGGCTTGCCGTCAAAAGAACGCGCAAAAAAGAATAAAGGGTTAAACAAGGAGGGAAAAAAGATGCAATCGGAAATTGCTTTGGAAAATAGAAAACCTGCGGAACGCAGCCTTTTGCTGCTCGTCGCGTCATTTGCGGCGATTTATTTGATTTGGGGTTCGACTTATATCGCCATCAAATACGCGATTGAAACTTTGCCGCCGTTTTTAATGGCAGGCACTCGATTTTTAGTCGCGGGCGCGGCGCTTTATGCGATTGCGCGGTTTTCGGGCGAGTACGAAAAACCGAGTTGGCGGCATTGGCGAACGAGTCTCATTGTCGGAATTTTGCTGCTTTTGGGCGGCAACGGCGGCGTTGTCTGGGCGCAGCATTACATTCCGTCCGGCTTGGCGGCTTTGCTCGTCGCGGTCGAACCACTCTGGATCGTTTTATTAAATTGGCTTTATTTAAAAGCCGAGCGTCCGAATTTAAAAGTCATTTTAGGTTTGGTTTTAGGTTTTGTCGGACTTTGGCTGTTGATTGGAAACGGCGTTACGACAAACGATTCGACAAACGGCTGGACGCAGATTTTCGGAGCTTTGCTGGTTGTCGGCGCTGCGTTTTCGTGGGCTTGCGGTTCGCTTTACGGATTAAAAGCTCCGTCGCCGAAATCGCCTGTTTTGGCTTCCGGGATGCAAATGCTTTCGGGCGGCGCGGTTTTGTTTTTATTCGGCAGCGCAAACGGCGAATGGGCGCAATTTAACCCTGACACAATTTCGCAAAATTCGATTCTGGCGCTTTCGTATTTAATCGTATTCGGCTCGATTATCGCGTTTACGGCTTATAGCTGGCTGCTCAAAAATGCCGCGCCCTCGATTGTTTCGACTTATGCTTATGTCAATCCAGTCGTTGCGGTTCTGCTCGGCTGGGCTTTGGCAAACGAAGCGTTGTCTCTGCAAATGCTTGTAGGAGCGGCAATTATAATAGGTTCGGTAGCTTTAATCACTTCAAATCAAGCTTCAAAACATTCCCCCGTCGAAGATTAAAAAAAGATTTTTTCACCGCCGAGACGCCGAGACGCAAAGGTTAAGAAAAGGGAGAGAATATACCCGCTTTAAATAAAAAACTCTCTTTTCTTTTAATTTCCCTCGGTGTCTCCGCGTCTCGGCGGTGAAAATTTCTCTTACATTAAATTCAAGTCTTTTTATTTTTCCTCATAAAATTCATTGTGGCTAAATCAAAGCGTTTTCGGCTAACATAAACGGCGATGCTGGTAGGAATCGAAGAAGCCGCCGCCGATATTGCGGCTGGCAAAATGATTATCATCGTTGACGATGAAGACCGCGAAAACGAAGGCGATCTGGTTTGCGCGGCGGATAAAGTCACGCCGGAAATCATCAATTTTATGGCGACTCACGGGCGGGGGCTGATTTGTTTGCCGCTGACGGAAGAACGCTGCGACGAATTAAAGCTGCCGCCGCAGGTTTCGGAAAATACTTCGAACTTCGGCACGGCGTTTACGGTTTCAATCGAAGCGCGCGAAGGCGTGACGACCGGAATTTCGGCGGCAGACCGCGCGCGGACGATTCAAGCCGCCGTCGCGCACGACACAAAAGCGGAAGATTTAGCGCGTCCCGGTCACATTTTTCCGCTTCGCGCGAAAAGCGGCGGCGTTCTCGTGCGCCCCGGTCAAACCGAAGCAAGCGTTGACATTGCCAGAATCGCGGGCTGTTATCCGGCGGGCGTGATCTGCGAAATAATGAACGAAGACGGGACGATGGCGCGGATGCCGGATTTGGAAAAATTTGCCGCCAAACACGATTTGAAAATTATTTCGGTCGCCGAGCTTGTTCGCTGGCGAATGGAAAAAGAGCAGCTCATCGAGCGCATTGTCGAAACCGTTTTGCCCACCAGCTTCGGCGAGTTTCGTGCTATTGCGTACAGAAACGTTATCAATGATGACATACACTTGGCGCTCGTCAAGGGCGATGTTTCCGTCACAGACGAACCTGTTCTGGTGCGTGTTCAAACGGAAAATGTAACTTTTTCACTGTTCGGCGTTAAAGTCGGCGGAACGGCTTTGCAAATGCATTCTGCGTTGCGCAAAATCGCCGAAAACGACAAAGGCGTGATTCTTTACCTGCGCCAGCGCGAAAACAATTTAGGATTGGTCAAACAGCTTGAAACTTATAAATTGATGCAGGAAAAAGCGATGACATTTTCCGCAGCCGCGCGCATCACAGGTTACGGCGCAAACCGCGATTACGGCATCGGAGCGCAGATTCTTCACGATTTGGGCTTGCGAAAAATTCGGCTTTTGTCGAATCATCCGCCGCGCGTCAACGCGCTCGAAGGTTTCGAGCTTGAAGTTGTCGAAAACGTGCCTCTTTAGTGGTAAATAGTTAACGGTAAATGGTAAATTAAAAACCTCTCCTATTTACCGTTTACAGCTTACAATTTACGATTTACGGATTTATGGCTGACGAAGAAAACCGCGCGCCTGAAGAAGACATTCGGGACGAAAGAGTCGAGCAGGAAACAAACGGCGGCGACACCATTGCGCCGCGCGGCTGGTTTTCGCGCCGAAACATTTTAATTCTCGCTTTGATTCCGCTCGTCTTGATTGTGGCATTGATAATTGCGGGTTTTCTCGCCGTTCGCACGGGCTACGTCGCTCGCTATATCGAACGACAATTCGTCGTGCAAATGGACAATATGGGCATCAGGGCGGAAATCGGACAATTTGAACAGACTTTCGCGCCGCTCGGCATCCTGATGCATAACGTTAATCTTTACGATAAAGAAACCGGCGAAAAGCTCGCCTTCGTCAAATATCTCAAGCTCGACGCGACCGTTACAGATTTATACGCCTTAAATTTAAACCGCACCGTCCGGCTCGATTCGACCGAAGTTGACGGACTCGAAGCGTGGGTGACTTTCGACGAAGAAGGGCGCTCGAATTTTCATCGGATAAAAATTCCCGAACAGGAAGAATCGAATCTGCGGTTTAACTTCAACACGATGAAATTCAGCCTGCGGAATTCCGTCGTGCATTATGGAGACCGCCGCTACGATTTAACGGGCGACGCGCGCAACGTCGCGCTTCTTTTAGAAACGGAAGCGGGCGTTTCCGAATCGGAGCGCGAGGTCGAAAATCGCCGCTTCCGATTCGATTTAACGGCGACCGATTCGACGCTGACTTATCAAAGCGGAAAACCCGTCGAGCCGATTGACATCCGTTTGCGCGGAGTCGCCACGGAAACTTACGCCAACATCGAGGAATTAAATTTAAAATCGCCGGTTGCGAACACAACTTTAACCGGCAGGCTCGAAGATTGGGAAAATCTCAAATATCGCCTTAACATCCAGCAGGCAAATGTTGATTTGCAGCAGGCAGGCGAAATTATCAAATCCGAAGCCGCTTTGCGCGGAATCGGCAATTTCGTCGGCACAATCGAAGGCGGAAGTGAAGACGGAAACGATAAATATGCGATTAACGGCGAAATTCAATCCGACGCAATCGCTGTTGATAACATTCGGCTTAGAGGCTTGCGCGCCGACGCTTCCGTTGTCGGCGCAAACGAGACTTACGAGGCAAACGGCAAAGCCGTCGCCGAATTGCTCACCTTTGGCGATTTTCAATTAAATTTAATGCAGGTCGCCGGAAAAGTGATGGGAACCGGCACGGATTTCCGCTGGCTCGGCGAATTGCAAGCCGCATCCGCGCGTTTCCCGGATGGCAACGTCACGGCGCTGATTTTAAACGACGCGGTTGCCGAATACAGCGACGGTCAATTGGACGCTACAATCGGTTCTGCTTCGACGGGAACGCTCGAAGCATTTGACGCGAGAGTGCGCGGCGGGCGCGCTTCAAACGTGAAAATCAGAAATTCCGACGCCGGAACGGACGCGACAATAGGCAGCCTGCGCGCCGATTCGGTTGTCAGAGAAGATTTAAATTTGCGCGGCGTTCGCGCGGCTAACGTTCGCGTTCGCGACCGCGAAAACACAAACGTCCAAATCGGTAATTTGCAGGCGCAAAATCTGCAAACCGATCAGGCAAATATACAGAATTTAAACGCGAGCGGTGTTTCGATAAACACTCGCGGCAACGCCGTGACGGCAAACGCCGAAACAGTGGCAGCGGCAAATGTTAAGGCGGAAGGCGCAAACATTCAAAATTTGCGCGCTCGCAATGTTGATGTCGAAAACATCGGCAATACAACGAATGTCATCGCCGCAAATCTGCAAATCGGCGGTTTGCAAACCGCGCAGGCTACTCTCGGAAGCTTGAATATCGCGGGCGTTCGTCTCCGAATTGTCGGCGAAAGAATCGAAGGCTCGTCCGGCGACATTAACGCCGGAAACGTGACACTGGCTCGTAGCGCGAGCATGCCCGAAGGCGGGACTTTAAGCAACGTTCGGCTCATTCGTCCGGTTTTTGTCGTTGAGCCTTCCGGTCGTTATCGCGCGAGTATGGATTTGAGCTTGGGCGGCGGCGCTGTTGGCAGCTTAAACGTCGGCGCGGCGCGCGCTTCTGTTGTTGCTTCCAGCTCTGGAATTGAGCTTTCAAATTTGAATGCCCAGCTCGTCGGCGGCGACGTGCGCGGCGACATAAATCTCGCGCTCGGAAATCGCGGGACTTCGAGAATCAATGCGAATTTTGAAAATCTCGATGTCGCTAAAATTTTAACGCTCGTCGGCGGGCAAGTCGTTCCCATCGCCGGAACTGCTACTGGCAGAGCAGATTTAACTTTTCCCGGTACTGATTTTCGCCGCGCTTCCGGCACATTAAACGCTGATTTTACCGCCGAAGCCGGACGCGATGCCGCGAACCGGGTGCCGCTTACCGGGACGCTCGCAGTGCGCGCGACAAACGGTTTGTTCGACATCGAAACTGCGCGTTTTAATACTCAAAACACCGAATTAACGGCTTCAGGACGTTTCGATTTGGAAGGCGCGAACTCTAATCTGCAAGTCGCGCTCAATTCTTCGGACGCCAAAGAATTGCAGCGTCTGGTCGCGGCACTGGACGTTGCGCCAGCCGTTGACAGGCAGCTTGCCGAAAATCGAATCGAGCTTGCCGGAAATGTCAGCTTTAAAGGCACTTTGACCGGAAATCTGACTGATCCGACAATTAACGGGCGCGCCGCTCTCGAAACTCTGATTGCCAACAATCGCACGCTCGGCTCGCTTTCGACCGACGTTTTCGTTTCCCCCGCCGCGACCGAATTGCGAAACGGATTGTTGGCGCAGGCGGACGGCGGACGGGTTAATTTTGACATTACCGCGCCGCGCGTCGGACAAAACAATATTTCGGTCAACGCCAATCTTCAGCGCGTTAATCTGGGAAACATTATCGCCGCGATTCCGGCAGAAAGCTTGCCCGGCTTTTTGCAGCGCGTCAACGCCGAAACGACCGGAAGAATTGAGTTAACCGGCTTGCCCGGCGCGATTCAGGGAACTGCCGAAATCTCGGCGGCAAACGGCACGATTGCCGGAGAATCTTTTCAAAATCTCGATACCCGCGTTGTCTTTGACGGCACAGTCGCGCGAATTGAACGCTTGAACGCGAGCTTTGATCAGGGAACTTTGACCGCTGCCGGAACTTACAATCAGAAAACAGAGCTTTTCGATTTAACCGCGACGGCGCAAAATATCCCGATTTCCAAAGTCCGCGCTTTCTTAGGCGAATCAGCGGCAAATGCTCCGAATATAACCGGAATCATTAATTTGACGGCAAGCGGAACCGGCAGGCTGACTGACTTTTCGACATTTAACATCAATTTTGAAGGCGCGGGGCGCGACATCACCGTCGCCGACCGCGCTCTCGGAAACGTCAGCTTTGTCGGGCGCACGCAAAATCAACAGTTGACCGCGAATTTAACCGCAGACATCGCCGGACAACAGCAAGTTGCGACTGCTACGCTTAATTTTGGCGATCCGACTCTGCCTTTCCGCGCCGAAACCGCATTTAACAACACCGATCTTGCGCCGCTTGCCGCGCTTGTTCAACCGCAGGGCACAATGACGCTCGGCGGGCGCGCGACCGGAACAGCCACGTTCGGCGGAAATCTGCGAGAACGCGATGCCAACGGAAATTTGATTTTCTCGACTGACAATTTGCGCGGAACGGCGCGTTTTTCGCAACTGACTTTGCAGGTTGAAAACGTAGTTTTATCGGCGACCGATCCACTTCTTGTGAGCTTTACGACTTCGCAGATAACTTTCGACAGCACTCGCTTTACAGGTTCCGGCTCGGATTTGGCGATTAGCGGAACGGCGTTTTTCGGCGGCGAGGGAACGAATAATCTCGCCGTTGAAGGGCGAATCAATCTCGGTATTTTAAATTCGATCTCGCCGAATCAATTTTTCGCGGGTTTCGCCAATATTTCGGCGCGCGTCAGCGGAACGACCGCCGATCCGCGTTTTGTCGGCACGGCAAATCTGGAAAACGCCGCGTTTGCGACGCTCGTCGGCGATTCGCGTCTTAGTTTATCGAATTTAACCGGGCAGATTTTGTTCAACTCTAAGCAGGTGCAAATACCTTCGATTGAAGGCAGACTCGGCGGCGGGCGCGTCGTCGCATCGGGCGGCGCGGTTCTCGAAGGCTTCGCATTACAAAGTTTTAGATTGGGTGTGCGCGGCGACGATGTGAGCGTTCCGCTTCCGCCGGATTTCCGCACGAGCGGCGACGTTGATTTGCAAATCGGCGGCAAAACCGAAAACGGAGTTTTGAATTCGGTAATTACCGGCGATATTTTTGCCGACCGCATCGAATACACCAGAGACATCAATCTGGCGGATTTCCTGAGTCGTCGGCAAGCGGGTTCGATTACCGAAGGCGGCGGGGCGACAACGGAAGGCGGAACGACACGCATCAATATTCGGGTCGAAGGACGCGACGCGCTCGTCGTCCGCAACAATATCGCGGATATTACCGGCTCGGTCAGCTTGCGTGTGACGGGCGACGCGAGCGAACCCATTATTGCCGGGAGAGTTTCGGTCACGTCCGGCACAGTCGTTTTGCTCAACGACCAGCGTTACGACATTCAGCGCGCGATGATTGATTTTCCCGGCGAACCCGATGCCTCGCCGATTATCAACGCTCAAGCGGAATCGGACATCGGCGGTTACCAAGTTTACCTGAGCGCCAGCGGACCGATTGCCGAGCCGGAATCGCTCAACGTCACGTTGCGCTCAAATCCCGGTTTGCCGCAGGCGGATGTCGTCTCGCTCGTCACGACGGGAAATTTGACCAACACCGAAGGCGGCATTCCGTCTCTGGCGCAAACCGGAATCAACACGGCGGCGGGCGTTTTGACCGAAAATATTATTAACGCTCCGATTCGACGCGCGACCGACAAGCTTTTCGGTTTGAACCGTTTTGAAATTGACCCGGTTCTCGCCGGTACGCGCGGAATCAATCCGGGCGCGCGATTGACGGTCGGCAGGCAGATTAACAGAAATCTGCTGATAACTTATTCTACGAATTTTTCAGCCGACCAAAATCAGGTTTTGGCTCTCGAATATCGTCTTTCAAACAAAATGTCGTTTGTCGCGCAATACGAACAAGCGCCGCTGACGAGCGTCACGGGGCGACGAGACAACTTTAGTTTTGAAGTTAGATTCAGAAGAAGATTTTAGCGAGTTTTGCGATTGCAGCAACCGTTTTTAATGAATTTTATTAAGCCGACAAAAGCGCGGAGCGCATTTCTATGTTTTTCCGCTAGATTTTTGCTTTCGGCGTTTCTATTCTTGGCGTTGTGTTTTTCGCCGTTGGCGGCTTTCGCGCAAAACGGCTTTGAAGATGTGCCGATTTCGGCGGTCGAAGTAACTTTTGAAAATTCCGGGCAGGACGCCGTAATGCGTGAACGGCTCGAAAACATTGCCCGCCAAAATCTCGACAATAATTATTCGGCGGTTAAAACGCGCGAGGCTTTGCAGGCGCTTTACGAATCGAAGCAGGTTGCGGCGGCGCGCGTCGAGGTTCTTGAGGCAGGCAATCAATCGCAGCGCAGCCTGCGTGTTCGATTTGTCGTTCGCCGCACGCTCAGCATCGAGCGCGTCATCCTCAATCTCGGAGCGCAGGAAGGCGAAAAGGACATTACCGAACAGGAATTGCTTCTCCGTTTGAATTTATTAACACCGGGAACAACGGTCAGCCAACGCGCATTGGAGCAGAGCGCAGACCAAATTCAAAGCTATTTGAGGCTTCGCGGCTACTACAACGCTCAAGTCAGTTTCGCGCAGCAACCGTCCGAACGCGAAACGCGCATTAATACTGTTTTTAACGTCGTGCCGGGAACACAAGTCCGCGTCGGAACATTCAATCTCAATATTGTTGGATTTGATAACGCCAAGCTTCTCGATGAGCTGCAATTGAAAACCGGCAAATATTTTACGCGCGAAAGATTAAATGAAGACATTGATAAAATCCGGCGCGAGCTGGTTGAAGCCGATTTTCTCGGCGCTAATATCCAAGACCCGAAGATCACGCTTGATTCGGAAAACAACCGGGTGGACATCGAAATTACCGGAAACGTCAATGCCAAAGTCGAAGTCAAAATCGAGAACGAAAAAGGCGAAGAAATTGATCTCAGTGAAGGCACACAGCGCGATTTGCTGCCGATTAAGCGCGAAGGCACACTCGATTTTTCGGCAATCGTCGAGGGCGCGCGGCGTTTGCGAAATCGTTTTCAGGAACAAGGCTACTTTTTTGCCGAGGTAACGCCGGTTTGCGGCATTGATCAAATCACGGCGGACGAAGCCAATACTTTCATAAACAATACTCAGGCAGCTTGCAATTTGCTCAGCGGTGAGAACTTTCAGGGCAGAAAAGCTAACGTTACATATCGCGCAGATTTGAGTCGGCGGCTGCGTTTGACTGAAATTCGCATCACCGGGACGGACAAATTGCCGATTGAAGAAGTCCGTCCGGCTTTGCGGTCGCAGGAAGCTAACGCCCTCGGAATCGTTCCCGTCCTCGGTTACGGGCGAGGCTACACGAGTAGAGAAATCTTAGATGATGACCGCGGCACCATTCGCACTTTAATGCGCGAATTAGGTTATCGCCAAGCCGATGCCCGCGTTCTACAGGGCGTTTCGCCCGACGGTGAAAACTTGATTATAACGTTTGCTGTTACGGAAGGACTTTTAACCCGCGTTGCCGCCATTGAGATTGTCGGCAACACAGCGTTTTCCGACGACCGTTTAGAAGCCGAATTGCCGCCGCTGAAAGGCAGAGAGTGGTCTCGGGCGCGGATGCGGACGGGAAACACCAGAATTCTCGATTTGTATGCGCGCGAAGGTTATATCGAAGCGCGCAGCGAGTTTTCAACTGAAGAAGTGCCGAGCCAGAATCCGAACGAGAAAGCCGTTAAAGTCATTTATACGATTAGACAGGAAGGCGCGAAAACTTTTATCAATCGAATCCTTCCGGTCGGAAATGAAAACGTTAAAACCAATTCAATTCTCGAATCAATTCCAATCAAGCCCGGGCAGCTTTTGCAGGCTGACCAACTGACCGAAAGCGAGCGCAATTTGTACGCCACCGATGCTTTTCGTCAGGCGAACATCACTACCGAACCCGCCGGAACCAAAGATGACGGAAGCGGCGAACTGCGCGATGTTTTTATCAACATCGAAGAATCTCCGGCGCGCATTTTAAGCTACGGAGGCGGTTTTTCGACCGACGAAGGCGCGCGCGGTTTTGTTGATATTCGCCACGTTAATCTGCTAGGTCGTTTGTATCAGGGCGGCGCGCGAATTCAGATGAGCCAGCGGCAGCAGCTCGTTCAGCTTAATTTCACCAATCCGCGTTTTATGCTGGAAAGAGACGGTCGTTTTGCGCCTTTGACGTTTACCGCGCAATATCTGCGCGATACGGGCGTGACCAGATTTTTCCGCACGACGCTCGATAAGGGAGCGATGGGAATCGTTCAAAGGCTCGACGAAGAGGGCAATCCGATTGACGAATTCGGGGCAAAAACCGGCGAGCCTTCAATCAATCGTTTGTCGTTTAATCTGGAAACCAGCCGAACGATCAGCCGCCGCTCGCGCAGCCTTTTATTCGTTCGCTATCGCTACGAAGACGTGCGGATTTTTAAGACCGCCAGCCTGCTCGTCGCACCGCTTTTGCAGCCCGACAGAATTGTCAGAATCTCCGGCGTGGGCGCGACTTTTGCGCGCGACACCCGCCAAAATTGCAACAATCGCCGCTCGCTGCTCGAAAGAATCCGAACCGGCGAAGAAGGCGATCCGTGCCGCTACAATGCGACCGATGCAACGACGGGCGATTTTTTTACAATTGATTATCAGCTTTCGGCGCAGTTTTTGGGCGGCAACGTTTCGTTTAACCGCATCAACGCGACTTATCAGAGATATTTTCAATTAAAGCGGCTGAATAACACGGTTCTCGCCGGACGCGCGACGCTCGGCGCGGCTTCGCTTTTCTCGGTGCGCGACCGCGACGGCAACGGGACGATTGACGAGACCGACCGCACGCTGCCGATCAGCGAACGGTTTTTTGGCGGCGGTTCGACAACTTTGCGCGGTTTCGCATTTGAAGAAGCCGGACCGCGGCGCGTCATCGTTCCGCAAGGGCAATTCCGAGACAGAGAAGGCAATCAAATTTTTATTCCGCCATTCACCGTTCCGGTCGGCGGAAACGCGCTGGCAATCCTTAATCTCGAAGCGCGCGTGCCGCTGACAAGCTTCTTTCAAGCAGTTCCGTTTTACGACGGCGGCAACGTTTTCCGCCGCGTCGGCGAGATTTTCAAGCCGCGCGCGTCAACTCCAGCCGACGTTGACAATTATAATCTGCGGGCGTTATGGACGAACACAGTCGGTTTGGGAGTTCGCTTAAGGCTGCCGATCGGCGGTTCGTTTGCGGTTGATTACGGCTATTTGCTCAACCCGCCGGAATTTCTCGTTCCGCAAACCGCGCCCGCGCCTCCGGCTGTTTACCGTCTGCGCCAGGGACAACTGCATTTCCGCTTCACGCAAGCGTTTTAAAAAAGTGACGGTTGGTTTTCGAGTTCTGAAAAATCAGTCGTTTCCTGACGAAACATTCGTTTTAGCTTGTTCACGCTAATCGGGGCGAAGCCTTCGTAAAAGTTTGAGAAATAAACGAACATCGGAGCTTTTATTTCCGACAAAACTTCAAACCAGAGCCACAGATTTTCATCCTGTTTTCGCTGAATGCAATCAAATCGGGTCAAATCGCGCTCGCCCATAAACCGGACATAAACGAAATCGGCAGTTAATTTCCCGGCGGCTTCAAACATAAATGAGCGCGGAATAAAACTGCTTTCAGTTAAAGACAGCGAGACGTTATGTTTTCGCAAAACATCGAGCGTTTCGCCTTTAAACCACGAACGGCTGCGGAATTCGACCGCAAATCGAATGTCTTTCGGAAGACGCGGAAGAAATTCCAGCAATGCGCGCACTCGCTCTTCGTCGGCTTCAAACTGCGGCGGCAGTTGAATCAAAACGGCGGCGAGCTTTTCTTTTAGAGTTAATGCGCGCTCGCAAAATTCATCCAGCGCCGGAAACGACGATTTTTGCAAACCCGCGTCGTGCGTTATCTCGCGCGGCAGTTTGAGAGAAAATGTGAAATCATCGGGCGTTTTCTTCGCCCAATTTTCAAAGGTTTGCTGCTGCGGAATCGCATAAAAAGTCGAATCAACCTCGACCGTTTCAAAAGCGCGGGCGTAAACGGCAAGCATCTCGCTCGCTTTTGTTCCGTGCGGATAAAATACCGTTTCGTCGGTTCTGGAAACCCAGTCGCCGTAGTTCCAGCCTTGAGTGCCAATTTTAATATTCATCTTTAATATTCATCATAAAAACAATATCCGAAAAATTGGAAGATAATCCGAAAGATCGAATGTTTTTTTATATTGACATTTAATTTTTTGGAAAAAATCCGCATTTTACTTCACAAACCGATTTCCGCTTTAAGTGGAACAGAACTTGTTTATAAGCAGAAATTACAAGCTAGTTTATAGCAATTTCTGTTTCACGATTAATTTAATAGTAATGGAGTTGAAGCAAGCCTTTAAAGCTTATTCAACTTACTCAAAAACAGATTCTGGAGTATAAAAATGGAAAAAACTTTGCTGATGTTGGAAAGAAATTCATTTAGTTCTAACCTTTCAACCTCTAAAAATAAAATAAACAAAAGAGTAGTAAAACTAAGTTCATTGCTAGTAATGTCCTTACTTTTGTTCTTATCTCCCATCCTGGTTTCCGCACAGGCGGTTTCGGGCGTCACCGGAGTTATTACCGATCCCAGCGGCGCGGTAGTGCCCGGTGTGCAAGTCGTCCTTCTGGATACAAAAACGTCCAGAGAATTAACCACGACTTCCAATGATCAGGGCGTCTATGTTTTTAACAATGTGTCGCCCGGAGGCGGATACCGACTCACCTTTACGGCACAAGGTTTCCAAACCTCAGTGCTTAACGATGTTCAGCTTGGAATTGGAAGAACCGAAACCCACAATGCGGAATTAATCGCCGGGAACGTTTCCGCAACAGTGGAAATCGAATCAACTGCCGGCGATGTTACATTGAATACAACCGATGCCAGTGTCGGTAATGTAATTGGAGAACAACAATTACGTGAACTTCCAATTCAGATCCGCAGCTCGCCGGCAGCGCTGATTGGTTTGCAGCCGGGTGTCATTGGAAATAACGTCGGTACTGGAAATGCGAACCGCGTAGGTTCCGTAGCAGGTTCCAGAACTGATCAGGGAAATGTGACTGTTGATGGGATAGATGCAAACGACGTTGCGTCAGGGCAGGCTTTTGCTACTGTCGCTAATGCTCCTATTGATTCTATTCAAGAATTTAGAGCTGTTTCGGCTAATCCGAACGCTTCGGAAGGTCGCAGCAGCGGCGGTCAAGTTCAATTGGCAACGAAAAGCGGCACCAATGACTATCACGGATCTGCACGTATTTATTATCGCAGTGACAAATTTGCAGCCAATGAGTTCTTCAATAATAGAAATGGGGTTCCGAGACCATTATTACAACGTCGCCAATTTGGCGGCAGTCTTGGCGGACCATTACATTTCTTAAAGTTTGGCGAAGGCGGACCAGTAGTCCAAAGCGGTAGAGACAGATTGTTTTTCTTTTTTGACTATGAAGGGCGACGTGACGATTCCCAGGTTTCTGCATCTCGAACCGTTCCGCTTCAGCATTATCGAGAAGGAAGAATAGCTTATATAAGAGCGACTGATCCATCCGGTGCTGCCTGCCCGGCAACCAGCCGTTTAGATAATAATCCGAACTGTATTGGGTTCCTTACGCAAGCACAGGTGGCAGCTCTTGATCCGCGTGGGATAGGAGCTAACGCAGCGCTTTTATCTTTTATCAATAGCCGCTATCCGCAAGCTAATGATTTAACGGGCGGCGACGGTCTCAATACGGGTCTTTTCAGATTTAACGCTCCGGTTGTTAGAGCTGACAATACATATACAACTCGTATTGACGGAAATATAAGTGACGAGCAGAAAATCTTTGGTCGTCTCACTGTTAATAGACGCAACTCGACTAACGTAGCACAGCTATTTCCGGGAGATGCAGATCAAGAATTATTTCAAGATAAAAGCTATGCATTTGCTATCGGACATAGCTGGGTTATCTCGCCGAAATTCTTTAATCAGGCAACATTCGGAATCTCGAGACAACAAAATTATTTTCTTCCGCCAAGCTCACCCGCTTTTCCGAACATCTTTGGAGGAGGCGGTGTTTTGACAGCTCCCTTTGCAGGTTTGACCTACCAGGATCGGATTGTTACCGTACCGACAATTCGTGACGATGCAACCTGGACGACAGGAGCACATACTTTCCAATTCGGTGGTCAATTTAAACCGATTCGCCAAAACCCGTCGCTTACCAGTGACTTTAATTCTGTCACTCTCGGTCTCGGTGGTCTTACGTCACAGCTCAATGCAAATTTACGTCCTTCCGGCACCCCCGGTTCTACCGCTCCTCCTGCCATCCGGGCGGGTTCTACCGCGACATATGACGCTGCGTTTGCATATCTTTTAGGCAGAGTGGCGTTAGTTAGTACCAATTTCGTTTACGATCCGCAGGGCAACGCTTCGGTTCCCGGAACCGGAAGATCGCGAAACTATGCTTACAATGAGTATGAACTTTATGCTCAAGACAATTGGAAAGTACGCAGCGATCTCACATTAAATTTAGGTGTGCGCTGGCACTTATATCCTGCTCCATATGAAACAAACGGATTTCAGACAGGATCTAATATTGTAGACGCTGATGAGTATTTGGCTCGTAGGGTTGAAAATGCGGCTAATGGAGTTGCAGGAGTATCAGCCGAACCAATCATGACTTACAGTTTGATTGGAAAAGCGAACAATGGCAGACCTTTTTATGAAACCGATAAGAACAACTTTGCTCCCAGAATAGGTTTTGCCTACAATCCGTCGTTCAAAGGCGGTTTAATGGGCGCAATTTTCGGCGAACGAAAAACTTCACTTCGCGGCGGCGCTTCTATAATTTATGACCGCCCGGGCGGAGCTATGACGTTTCTTATTGACCAGTCAACATATCTCTTTGACAGTTCTGCTGTAACAAACTTCGGAAATACAGATGCAAGAGTTGCTTTGTTAAATGATCCGAGATTTACAGGTCTTACTTCTTTGCCAATTCAAAACGTAGCTCCCGCAGTTGGTAAAACTGTTTCTCCTTTTGTTACCAACGGAGTTCCTAATGGGCTTGCAGCAAACGTGGGTAATTACGTAATTGATAAAAATTTCCAGATTCCTTATTCCTATCAGTGGAGTTTTGGCGTTCAACGCGAATTGCCGTTCAATATGATTCTGGATGTTACTTATGTTGGGCGCAGAGGACGCAAGCTTTGGACTCAAAGTGATATCGGGCAGGTATTAAATTTCAAAGATCCGGCATCCGGTCAATTTCTGTTTGACGCTTTAAATGCTACTCAGGCACAAATTCAGGCACAGGTAGCAGCCGGAATTTCAACTCCTGTTGTTACCCCTCAACCATGGATTGAAAATCAAGCTCGTCTGGGAAGTAATGGAGCAACTTTTTGCCCTACTCCGGCGTTTAACTGCACCCAGTTCTTAACTAATAATTTCAGGGAACAGTTAAGAACCGGAGGTACAGCACAGTTTATTCGCGCGTTGTATCAAAATGGTTTGCTTCGTCCCAATGTTGGAATGAGCGCTCAATTCGCCTTGAATGATTTTGTTACGAACAAAGGCTACTCGAATTACGATGGTATGTTGGTTAGTCTGCAGAAACGTTTTTCACAGGGATTTACGTATGATGTAAACTATACCTGGTCACATGCAATTGATAATCAATCAAGCATTACAAATACCGGATTTGGCGGTACGCTTCAAAATGCATTAAATCCCGATGCTTCGCGAGCTAATGCGGATTTTGACATTCGCCATCTCTTTAATGCGAACGGCATTTGGGAGCTTCCTATTGGTCGTCAAAGAGCTATTGGGACGGATATGCCTCGTTGGCTGGATGCAGTAATTGGCGGATGGAACGTCGCCGGTATTATCACCGCTCGTTCCGGGTTGCCTATTAATGCAGCTTCAGGCGCTTTTACACTTCAACTAGGATTGGGAAATCCCTCGTATGTAGTTGGAGATCGCAGTGCATTTAAGGGCGAAATTCACGATGAAACAGGCGGTATCCAGTATTTTGCTGATCCTGCCGCTGCGAGAGCTGCTTTGAGGTATCCGAGACATGGTGAAATCGGTAGCAGAAATGCATTCCGCAGCCCGGGCTTTATGAATATTGATATGGCTCTTTCAAAGAAATTCCAAATGCCGTGGTCTGAAAACCATCGTCTGACATTGCGCGCAGAGGCTTTTAATCTCACAAACAGTGTCTATTTTGACTCTCCTGCAAGCCTTGGCGTTGAATCAGCCACCTTTGGGCGGATTACAGGTACTTTGACCAACGCTCGTGAAGTACAATTTGCACTTCGTTACGACTTCTAGTTGAAACGATCAGCATTTTAATTAGCCATAATATAACGGCTTCGGGTCTCTCAAAATTTGAGAGACCTTTTTTATTGCTTACTATCTGTTATACAATTAGTTAAATGTCGTGTGTAAGTAATGAGGTTGCTAAAAACATGAAAAATAAATTTCATGAGTTTTTGCAACCCTAAACAATTAAAGACGTAAACTCATTCAGGTGGATCTAAATTATTCTTTGGATTTGCAGCAAGTAAAAGGTCAAAAACCTGGCTTTATGTTATTAAGATAACAATATTGTGCAAATTCTCGAAATCTAAAGCCACTTAATGTTTTTGGGAAACCTCTTCTTAAAGATCGGATAAAAAATGAAAATTAAAAATCTTTTTGTCGTATTTTCGGTAATTTTGTGTTTCGCTTTTTCAGCGCGCGCGCAAGATCCGCAACCCTCTCCAACCGAAACCCCAAGAGTCGTCGGCGAAGTTACCATTAAAGCCACAAAAGCTAATATTGATCCGGTTTATATCGAGCTGCGTAAATTATCCGAAGCGCCGAACGCCTTCAGCGGTGAATATGCGAGCGTGAATAACCTGGTCTTAAAACGAGACGCTGCAACATTCACGCTTCGCAGCGGAGAAATGTATTTTCTTGCTCCGGCGCAGGGCAAGACGACTGGCGCGGTCTTTATCGGCGACGGCGAAATATCATTAACTCCTCCGGTAAATTCGGAAAAGAAAATGTTGAATTTTTTTATCGAATCGCCGGAGCTTAAAGAACAGTTTTCGCAATTGGTAATTTTCTTTACCGACGAAACTTTCGATGAGATTAAAAAATCAGCGGCTGCGAAAATGTCAACGGCGGGCGCGCAGGCGACAAAAGCGCGCGATGCTTTTCGCGAAAAAGAAACAATGCTTCGCAACCGTTTTCGCTACAATATGACCGCGCGGATTTTGATGGATGCATATGCGCCGCCCAGACCCGGTTTCTTCACATCTTTTATCGAAGGTAAAAAATACAGCAAATTGGTATATCAACTCGATCCTCTGGGAATCGCCGAAGTTTCGCCCGAACAGGTAATGCTTCTCGATTACAGCGAAGCCGCAGGCGGAATCTGGACGGCGTTTCACTTGGCGGATGAGTATAAAAAAGGGACGGCGACCAGCTCGCAGGATCGGCGGGTTTTCGACCTTGCCAAGCACGAGATTGATGTAACTTTGCGCGGAACTAAATTATTAGCTTCGGATAAAGTAACAATGACAATGCGGGTTCCCGGACAGCGGGTTTTACCTTTTGATTTATATCCGACGCTTAAAGTAAAACGAGTTTTCGGCGAAAACGGCGAGGAAATAAACATTATTCAGGAAAACAGCGAAAAAGACGGAAGTCTGGCTGTTATTCTCCCCGCCGCGCTCGAAGTAGGCAAACCTTTTGTCTTAAATTTCGAATATGAAGGCGACGGGGTTTTAATAAACAGAGGTTCGGGCAACTATATTTTAAACCCGGCTGCCCGCGCGAGCTGGTATCCGAACAACGGCGGAACGCAATTCGGAGACCGGGCGAACTTTGATATTACTTTTCGTTTTCCGAAACAGATGGTCATGATTGGCGTTGGAGAAATAGTTAAACCCGAGCAAACGGAAGGCGATTTAAAAGTATCTGCCTGGTCAACCAAAGGCGTTGAAATGGCGGTTGCGGGTTTTAATTACGGTGATTTTACCAAAAAAGAGTTTAAAGATGATATAACCGGATACACTTTGGAGGTTTTTGTAAATAAGGATGTTCCAAATGAAATCAAATCAATTCAGCGCAATATTGAGCGGGCTGAAGCTGCCGGAGTGAAAACGGAAACTACTTTGGGGTCGTTCTCTACTTCGAGTATGGCGGAGTATGTCTTAGGCGAAACACAGAACTCTACGAGAATCTATCATGCTTATTTCGGGAAGCTCCCGTTTAACCGAATAGCTATGACGCAGCAGCCGGCTGTAAATTTCGGGCAGGCTTGGGCGACGCTGATTTATATGCCGTATATGGCTTTTATTGATTCTACACAGAGAACTCAGCTTTTCGGAATCGGCGGTGGAACCGACAGTTTCTGGCGTGAAGTCGCGCCTCACGAAGTTGCGCACCAATGGTGGGGACATTCTTCCGGTTGGACCAGCTATCATGACCAGTGGATGAGCGAAGGATTTGCGCAATTATCAACGTCTCTGTATATCCAATTCGTTAAGAAAGACATCAAAAAGTTTAATGAATTCTGGGAAGAGCAGCGAAAACAAATTGTCGAAGCCTCTCCGCGAACAAAAGGTTTAAAGCCATATACGGTCGGACCCGTCACTCAGGGGTATCGCTTGAATACAGCCAAAACGGGCGGTATTGCGCAAAGTCTGATTTACCCGAAAGGCGCTTACATCCTGCATATGATTCGGATGATGATGAATGACAGGAAAGAAGGCGATGCGAAGTTTCAAGTGATGATGAGAGACTTTATTAAAACTCATTATAACAAGGACGTTTCGACTGAAGATTTCAAAGCAATTGTCGAAAAACATATGACTCCGAAAATGGATATTGACAAAAACGGCAAGATGGATTGGTTTTTCGACCAATGGGTTTACGGAACGGAAGTCCCGGCTTATAAGCTGGAATACAATATTAACAAGGCGGACGGAAAAGTTGTCTTAAGCGGCAAGATTACGCAATCGGGAGTTTCGGATAATTTCGTAATGCCGGTTCCGTTATATATTGATTTTGGAAACGGATGGGTATCCGCCGGAGATGTCACGATAGTCGGAAATAAGTCATTTGATCTGGGCAACATACCATTGCCGCGTGAGCCAAAGAGGGTTGCAATATGCGCATTAAGCGATGTTCTGGCGACAAGTATTGACAATGTAAAAAAATGATTACTGGCGAAATGGGGAAGAATTTTCCATTAAAGAAACGATTGCATTATGGATATTTCTCATTAAGCTATTAAATTCGTCGCCCCGCGAGCAAAACCGTCCCCATAGTTTCGGTTAGAAACTATGGGGACGGTTTTGTTTCAGTTGAAGGCGCGGGCGCAGGGGATTTTGAGTCTTTGAGCTGCCGAATGACATTGCGAAGCTGTTCGGCATCGGGAGTTGTTGGAACCAGGCGCAGATAAGTTTCCAATTCATCTGACGCGCGTTTCTTCTCTCCCTGGGCGCTATAAATAATTGCCAAAAATCGGTGAGCCTCCTTCATTTCATCGCCCCCTAAAGTTATAGCCGAAACCAATTCCTTTTCAGCTTCGTTGAAGCGTCCTAAATTTGCCAGCGCTTGTCCAAGAAAGTAATGACAGACAGGCGACTTTTCTTCAATTTTTATTGCTTTGCGCAGCGCCGGTTCAGCTTCCTCGAATTGCTTCATTTGAACTAGCACGATGCCGCGATTCATAAGCGGAGCAAATGCATCCGGTTTGATTTTGAGAGCCGACTGAAAAGATTCATTAGCTTTTTTCAAATCATTCAGACGAAGATATTGGACACCCAATTCATTGTACGCATACATGAAATCAGGATATTCAACGATTGATAGCTGAAATTGTTCAATAGCGCTCTTAAAGTCGCGGTTCTTAACAAATTCGAGTCCTTTTGTGTATAAATCTAAAGCCTTCTTCGGCACGTTTGCCAACTCTGAATCTATAACTCCCGGTTTTATCCTTGGTGTTGCTTTTGAAGTTAGTCGCAGATTCAAATTGTAGACCTGAGGCGGTGCGCCTCTAACTTGAATAATATCCACCGGATACGTTAAGGGTTCAAAATCTTTTTCATTATTTATAACGATAGTATAATTTCCGGAAGGCACCCCGCGAAAAGTAAAATTCCCGTATTCGTCTGTTGTTGTATTTCTGTCACCTCTGGTCATCGTTTCAAGCTTGACCCTGACACGCACGCCTAGGCGGTGTCCTGTAGGACCTAAAACAGTTCCAACAATCGAGTTGCCGCCTCCTAAGCCTGTATCTAATGCCTCAAGTCCGCCGACTTGTGCAAACACACAATTAGCAATGCAAAGGAGCAGGAAAAGCGAAAAGAGAAATACTCCTAAATTAAGGTTAGATTGCGAAACCATATACTTGTTTCCTTTCAATTATTCTCCGTTGTTGTTAAAGAATTAGTTCTCGGACTTGAAAAGCTTAAAACTCTCAAAATCAATCGCTCTGCAAAGATTAAAAAACGGCGTTGTTGATTAACTAACAACGCCGTCAAAGGTGAAAAATCACTCAATTATAGTAAATACAAAGTTCTAATTCAAAACATTAGAACCGTACTCTACCTTCAAAGTGAACAATTCGCGAATTATTGCTTTGACCTGTTATTCTTCCGAAGTTAGTTGCGTCAAAGTTTTGCGTGCCATATACGAAACTCGCCCGATTAAGAACATTGATAGCAGTTGTCTTCAATTCCAGCCTCAAATTCTCCGTAATACGAAGCCGTTTCGTTAAGCTCAAATCTAAGTTGAAGTAAGCCGGTCCGTTCAAACTGTTCATCGGGAAATTACCAAATGTTCCTGGTGCTGGAGCAGCCATCAAGCCCGGTTTTAATTTAGAGCTTACAAAAGCCCCGGTTGCCGGATTAACCGTAATGTCCAGTAAGTCGGGATTGATAAAGTATACACCGGTAGGAGTTTTGTAAACCCCAAGGTTTTTCTTGAATTCCTCGAAGGTTATTCCTACAAGATCTGCTGGATTATTGCCCGAGTTGAAGCTATTGAACGTAGTACGATTTGAGGCAACAAAGAATGGAGGTCTTGTTTGCCAAGTGACGATTGCACCCAAATTCCAGTTGCCGACTATTCTGTCAATTACCGGATTTCCACCATTCAAAAATGCCCTTCCTTTCCCGAAGGGAAGTTCGTACAAGCCATTCGCAACAAATCTATGAGTCTGGTCGTTGTTAGAACGGCGCCAATCAAGGTCTTTGTTACGAAGCGAACGGAAACTGGCTAAGTCCGTTTGGTTGTTGCCATAGCAATCTGCGCAGTTTGTCAGAGCCTTGCTAAATGTATAGTCTGCCTGGAATTGCAAACCATTAGATAAACGACGGCGTAGTTCAACTTGAAGCGCGTGATAATTAGACTCACCTTCGTTGGTCAAAATCTGCGCGAAACCGGCATTCGGATTTGCCACAAAGAAATTGGCGGCAATTCCATTTGCAGGATTTTCGCGAGCTGTTCTATAAGTTGGACTAAAAGCCAAAGTTGAAGCAAATGTACCGACATTGTTAGCAGTCAGATTGCTGATAAATGTCGAGCTTGCAAAACCGCTTGTACTATTCGCAGCTAAGCCGGCGAAGAATCTGTTCAGAATAGGAAGATCAACACAACCTGCACAACCCGGCGCAAAGCTGGAGCCTCCACGAAGTGCGAGATTCTTCTGTGCGTTTAAGAACTCTTGCAAGAATCCGTTTTCGAAGATGTTGACCTCGTTGACGTTGAAAGCACGCCATTGTTTTTGGGCGGAATTTCCAACATAACGAATCTCGATAGCTGTTTGCGGAAGAATCTCACGTTCATAGCCGACAGACCATTGATGAACATAAGGTGTAACAATGTTTGGATCAACGGAAAAGACTCCGCTGCTCTGATTGAGAAGAAGATTCTGTCTGCTGGTAACAGGAACACTAAATGTAGGAGTGGTCAGCGTAACGCCGGCAGCAGTTAATACTCCGGTCGGAACTGTATTATTTACGGTCTGAATCAGCCCCGGATTTGTTGTTGTGTTACCTTGTATCGCACTTAGAATGGTCAAGCCTTCTTTCACATAGCTCTTTGAATAACCGGCGCGGATTGAGCTTCTTCCTTCAGAGCCAAACAACGTTCGCAAAAGACCGCTCTTAAAGTCAGGCGAGTAAGCGATTCCAATATTAGGCGCAAAGTTGTTGTAATCTTCCGGATAAAACTTATTATCGCCTAAGAAATTAAGATTCGTACTTACTGTAGTGAGCCCAGCCGGTGCATTTGGGGTAAAGAGATTTCCTTCGCCCGAAACGCCATAGATAGACAGAGGATCGGTAGGTACAAAAGCTAAACCATTGGGGACAGTAGGAACACCGAAATATTCCCAACGCAGACCCGCAGTGAGGGTAAAGTTGGGGGAAACACGCCATTGATCTTGACCGTAGATGGCTAAATCTTTTGTCTGTAGCTGTCTTTTGCGCGGCGCGCCCGGGACAAAACCGGAATCCGGGGACGTAACATTGAAAGTTTGGCTCGCGCTGGCAAGATTTCCGACAATGGTGGTGTAAACGTTTGTGGCACGGGTAAGATCGGCTGACACTGAGAAGGGAAGTTCCGCTTGTAGAATTCCACTAGGATTAGAAGAGTTTGTTCCCAGAGTGATGCTCTTAACAATCCCTACGTCATTATACTGGTCAAGGAAGGTTTTTTGATAATCAAACCCAAGTTTGAACAGGTGATTTCCCTTTGGCATAATGAAGTCATCTCTGATCTCATTAATAGTTGTAGTACGTCCTTGGCTCACGTTACCAGAAGCATCAAAATCGGTACAGCATGAGTTAACTATAAACTGTTCCGGTAAGGCGCCGTTGCGTGGGAAATTTGTCGGAGCCCACTGGCGACCGTAACGCAGAGAGTTAGTCATGTTGCCAAAAGTTGAAACCAGTGCCGGAGTTATAAGCCATCTGTTTGATGCCTGAGAAGTAAACGGTGCGCCAGGAAAAGGCTCATCCCCCGAATTCAAAGTATCCGGTGATGTATCAAATACTGCCTTGCTGAATACGAACTCCAGCTTATGTGCTCCAACCGGTGAATCTTTCACCAATTGATGATCATAGCGGAATGCATATTTTCTGTTCTGGTCCAGTCCCGATACGTTAAACCTGTAGCCTGCCGTGTTAAAGTTATCGCCAACCAGATTATTATTGGGTAATGGTATCCGAGCCAACTCCGTTGTCATGAAAGGATTCAGGGTGCCCACATTTCCGAGCTGAAGCAAATTCACAGTCTGAAGCTGTCCATTGGTACCGGTATATCGGAAAATCCCTTGACGTGCTTCTTGTGTCAGCACTGTTCGGTTTCTTGTAACCTGGAAATTCTCGCGAAAGCCTTCAAACGAAAAGAAGAAGAAAGCTCTATCTTTTCCCTTGAATAGAGTCGGTCCGCCTTCGCCGAAATTCAAAAAGTACATCGGACCGCCAATGTCTCCGCCATAGTAATGCTGGCGTTGCCTCGGTCTTGGGGTGCCGGCAAAATTATTAAAAAACGAGTTGGCATTAAACGCCTCATTGCGACCCATATAAAATATGCCGCCGTGAAAATCGTTCGTTCCGCTCTTGGTAACCATGTTTACCTGACCTACGCCGCGTCCTTGATCAGCGCCTACAGTATTTGTTGTGATACTAAATTCGCCAATTGAACTGATCGCCGGTGAGCTCATAGCAAAGAACGAGCTTGTCTTCACGAACATGTCCTGAACGTTAATACCATCCTGGGTAATATTGGTTGTGCTTTGACGTAATCCGCCGACCGAGGACCCTCGAACATCGGTTCCGGTTACCGCGATTCCTGCTTGTAATCCTGCCAATTCTAACGGATTTCGTCCCGCCAGCGGCAGATCACGGACCTGTTGCGTGTTGATTACATTGGTAATACTGGGACTTGTAGTGTTAACTACTTCCTGGGCAGCAGTGACCGTAACAGTCTCAGTTGTTGCCCCTACTTCCATCGCAATAGTAACTTCCGCCGCCTGCGAAACGTTAATGACTACATTAGGGGCTACGGTCCGCTTGAAGCCTGTGCTTTCAACTGAGACCGAATAGGTGCCGGGTTCCAAAACGGCAATGTTAAATTGACCGTTTTCATTAGTTGTTGCAGTACGCTCCGTGCCTTTCTCATTATTCTTTACAGTCACGGCGGCTGACGGCAAAACCGCGCCGTTTGGATCCGTGACCGTACCTGAAAGGGAGCCTGTTGTTGTTTGCGCCTGGACAGCAAGCTGATTAGAAACAATCAGTAATAACACTGCCAAAGTGCTTAAGAGTCTTTTCATTTTATTTTCCTCCGAAGTGAATAGAATCTGTTGCCTAACTTCCTGACATATACAAAAACAGCTTGCCTGAAAAAGCGATAAGGTCTTAACGTGCCGCTGTTTAGAAAGATTTCCCGTATCGTAACGAGATTATAAGTTGTTTAATCTAAGATTAAGAAACGAGAAAAGCGTTCAACGATTACGCAAAATTTATACCGTCATCATGACGTTCTAAAAAAAAACGCACTGTTAATTTGTAGAAAATAATAATCCCGATTTAATAAGCATTTCTCATTTTTCTTTATAAATGAGAGAAGGGAGAAAGTTTTGGGAATAATCCATTTGTTCGGATTTCCTCCAAAAATTTAGATATTTCTCAGATTCAGGATAAGAGAATCACTGTAAACGGTGAGATCCTTTTCTACTGCACCCTACAATGAAAGCGCTTTGCTTGTTCAATAATGTGAACTGCTTTAACGAGAGGTAGCTTGCTGATATAAACGGCGCTATTTTCGGGCAGATTAGTTCAATCTCTATCCTGCAGAGCTTTATTCGGAGCCGCCTTTGGATTCTGAATTTTATAACTTGCTTTCTTTTAAGGCTTTGTTTAAACGAGGCAACGCCTCGTTTTATGTTTTGCAACCAAGTTCTTTGTTATATTTAATTAACTATGGCTAAAAAAGGTTCGATATTAGTTGTTGATGACGAAGAAATTATGCGCGATGTGCTTGAAGTCTTATTGTCGTCGACAGGTTATAAAGTTGATTTGGCGAAAACCGGTGAAGAAGGGTTAGAGATGTATTCGCGCCGCTCGTATGACGTTGTGCTGCTGGACGTTTCGATGCCGGGAATCGGCGGGCTTTCAACGCTTGAAGAACTTCTGAAAATTGATTCGGACGCCGTTGTTTTAATGATTACGGCTTACGCGACTTTCGATACGGCGGTCTCGGCTTGGGAAAAAGGTGCGACCGGAATTGTTCGCAAACCGTTTCAAAACGAGCAAATTATCAATCTCGTCGCCAACGGCGTCAAAAAACGCCGCAAAGAAGAAGAGCGACAAACTCTGCGGCAGGCGATGACGCGCGAGGTCAAACGCAACGCCATCATCGGACGCTCGACCGCGATGGAAAACGTTTTCCGGCTGGTTGACCGCGTTGCTCCCGCTCGCTCGACGGTTTTAATCACGGGCGAATCCGGGACCGGAAAAGAATTAATCGCCAAAGCGATACACGAAAACAGCCCGCGCGCCGAACAGCCTTTTGTCGTCGTCAACTGCTCGAACATTCCGTCTGAACTGCTCGAAAGCGAATTGTTCGGTCATACGAAAGGCGCTTTTACAGGCGCGGTCGCGTCGAAAAAAGGCTTGTTTGAAGTCGCCGATACCGGTTCGATTTTCCTCGACGAAATCGGCGACGTTCCGCCGGAAATGCAGGTTCGCCTGCTGCGCGTCATTCAAGAGCGCGAGTTCACGCCAATCGGCGACACCACACCGCACCGGGTTGATGTGAGAATCGTCGCCGCCACCAACGCCGATTTAAAAGAACTAGTTCGGCAGGGAACATTCCGCGAAGATTTGTATTACCGTCTGTCGGTCGTTCCGCTTGAATTGCCGCCGCTCAGAGAGCGCCGCGAAGACATTTTACCGCTCGCGCAGCATTTCATCCGCAAATACAACGAGGAAAACGGGCGGCAAATCTCGGAACAAATCAACCCGGAAGTTTTATCGCTTTTGGAGAATTATTTTTATCCGGGAAATGTGCGCGAGCTTGAAAACATTATCGAGCGCGCGGTCGTTATTGCGCCGGAAGATGAAATTACCGAAGAATGCTTGCGCGCCGAAGTACGAAATCCTGAATTGGCGCGCGCCGCCGTGCGCGATTCAGCAGGCGCTTCGGGCGAAGTTGAGCTGGCTCGCGGCGTTAATTTTTACGATGAAGTGCGTCGTTTTGAAATTGATTTGATTCGCCGGGCGCTCGACCAGACCGCCGGTCATCAATCGCGCGCCGCCCGCCTGTTAGGCTTAAATGCGACGACGCTTAACTCGAAAATCAAAAGCTACAACATTCCGCCGCGTTCGTAACCGATAACAAAAAAGCGTCGGAGATTTACAATTTTGTAAATCTCCGACGCTTTTTTGCGTCTAAGCTTTATTTTTTCAGCCGGTCTGCAAATTTATCTCTAAACTTTCGCACCTTCGGCGCAACGACTGCCGCGCAATACGGTTGCGTCGGGTTGTTGGCGAAATATTCCTGATGGTAGTCTTCCGCCGGATAAAAATCGGCAAATGCGACTACTTCCGTCACGATTGGATTGTCATAAAGCCTTTCAGAAGTTATTTCTTCAATGACTTCGTGAGCGATTTGTTTCTGTTCGGGCGAATGATAAAAAATCGCCGAACGATATTGCGTTCCGACATCGGCGCCCTGACGGTTTAAAGTCGTCGGGTCGTGAACCGTAAAAAAGACGCGCAAAATGTCGCGGAAAGAGATTTCCTGCGGATTAAATTTGATTTGGATGACTTCGGCGTGTCCGGTCGAACCTGAGCAGACATCGCGGTAAGTCGGATTTTTGATTTCGCCGCCGGAATAGCCGGAAACGACATCTTCGACGCCTTTTAAATCGTCAAATACGGCTTCGACGCACCAGAAACAGCCCGCGCCGAGCGTCGCGATTTCTAAACTTTGATTGTTTTCCATAAAAGAATCCCCTTGAAAATACGATTGAAATCACAGATTAACGCGCCCAGGATTAAATCTCAAATCTGAGAATTTTTATTCCAGCTCGTCAAAACTGTTAATTGTTAGATGCACGGTCGGTTGGCTAATCGGCGGATTATTCGGGCGCACGCAAAGTCTGGTCTGCATCCCGGCTTCAAACGCGGCGTCAAGCTCGGCGACGACATCGGAAACAAACAAGATTTCCACAGGTGGAAAACTCAAATTCGCGGCGATTTTTCGATAGCTTTCCGTCTCTTTTTTCGCGCCAGCCGTTGTATCGAAATAAGCTGAAATGTAAGAACTTAAATCTCCGGCGACACTAAAACCGAAAATCAGCCGCTGCGCCAGACGACTGCCCGAAGAAAAAATCGCAATCGTTTTACCGTTTTCCTTCCATCGCTTGAACGCCGGCAAAACATCGTCGAAAACTTCGCCGCGCAGCTCGCCCGATTCGTAACCGGCGCGCCAGATTTGTCCCTGAATTGATTTTAAAGCGGTTGATTTGCGGTCTTTGTCAATGAGAAAAATCAAATATTCCGCGACCGACTCGGCGCTTGTTTCATCGAACGGCGCAAGGTCTTCGCCTTTTTCCGAATCGAATTTATGTTCGGCGTGAAGCGACGAGATTTCATCTTGAAGCCTGCCGAAATTGTCCCGGACAAAATCCGGCATTCGTTCTCCGGCAAACGGGAAAAGCGATTTGTGAACAAAATCAATCGGCGTGGTCGTACCTTCGATGTCTAGTAAAATGGCGCGAGCCTTTTGCTGTTCCGGCATACAGTAAAAAGGCTACGCCATTTTCCGCCTTCGGGCAATTATCGCCAAATTATGGTAGTGTCCTAATCTTGTGGTGTTGTAAACTTATAACTCTCAAAATCGTTTGTTTACTTTACTTTTTTCTGCTCTGCAAATGGAAGAAATCACAATAGACACTTCAATTAAATTTATGACGTTATCGGGCAGCGAAAAATGTTAAAAAAGTCGAATTTTAATAAGCACAATTAGACACTTCAATTAAAATGTCCAATAAACTTAAATCGAAAGTTTTAGGTTTCCTGCTTGACATTCATTGTCCCGCTCCTGTCTTTAAGAGCCTTCAACTTGCGAAACTGTTCGGATGAAAAGCGAAATTTTTAATAAAAAAGGCACAACCGAAATTGCGCCGAAAAAAAATGAAATTCAAAACAATTGAGCGATTAATATTTCTGTTCAACCCCGCTTCCGGTGTAGTGCGGCGTCCAGCCCGAAGTGTCTTGAAAAAGCCGAATCGCGCGCACCGTCCGATCTTCGCACAAATCGAACCAGTGTTTTGTCCCGCGCGGAACGCGAATCAAATCTCCGGCTTCCATCGTGATTGCCGTTACGTCGCCGTTTTTCGGAGCGATATGAAAACGCCCGTGACCTTTGACGATAAAGCGCACTTCGTCTTCGTCGTGCCAATGTTCGGGGCGAAATTTCTGGAGCATTCCGTCAAGATTCGGCGTTTCCGGTTTTATATCAATTACATCCGCCGTCGCATAACCGCCCGCCGCTTTTAATTTTTCAATTTCAGAGGAATAAGCCGCCAGAATTTCTTCTGGCGCGGCGTCGGGCGAAACGCGCGCGCCGTCGGCGTCCCAGCGTTCATAATCTATTCCGATTTTTGCCAGATAATTTTTGATTTCTTCCGCTTCGCGTAAAACTAAGTTTTTATCGGGTACTGTAACGACTGCCATAAAATTTTCACCAAATTTCTTTCAAATCCAATTCAAAATTTTTAAGCAGCGGTTCGCCCGAAATCTTTTCGGGGTTATCGAGCGTTTCCACCGCTTCGCCGGGACGATAAACATAAATTTTCTTCGAGATTGCATCAATCAGCCAGCCAAGCCCGGCGCCGTTTTCGATGTACTCCTGCATTTTATCCTGTAAATCTTTGAGCAAATCGGTTTTCGAACGCAACTCAACAACAAAATCCGGGCAAATCGGCGCAAATTTATTTTTCTGCGCGTCCGTCAGCCCGTTCCAGCGTTCACGCCGAATCCACGAAACATCGGGCGAGCGTTTTGCGCCGTTCGGCAAAGTAAATCCGGTCGAAGAGTCAAAACCTTCACCCGTACCGTCATGTCTGGACCAAATTGCAACTTGTGCGGTTAGATTAAAGTTTTTTCGCCCGGTTTCACTCGTCGTCGGCGGCATAATGATTACGTCTCCTTCTTTGGTCATCTCGATTCGCAATTCATCGTTTTGCCGACAGAAGGCAAAAAAATCGTCGTCGCTGATTTTCGGACGAACCAGCCGCGTAACATCAACCGCAACGTCGCCGACCGTTAAATGTTTCGGACGCGATTTTGAGTTCGGTGTCTTGATTTTTGCCGCCGTTGTTTCGCTCATAAACTTTTACCTCAAACTCATTTTACGCCCTAAAACTTCAAATAAAAACTCGTAAATCTCAATATGCCGTTTTGCTTCGGCAACCGTTTCAGCCCAGGTGTAAAGCCCGTGGCAGCGCAGATAAACTCCGTGCGCCGCCGGATTCTCGATTAACGTTTGTTTAATTGTCCGGCTCAATTCGTCGTAATCCTGCGAATTTTCCACAATCGGCAGCAATTCTCGATGCTCGTGAGTTTTCACGCCGCTTAAACCTTTTAGCATTTCATAACCTTCGATTTCTATCCCGCCGCGCTCGAAATAAACGTCGGATAAAATCGTTCCCCAGACCGAATGCGTGTGCAGAATCGCGTTTGCTTCGGGCTTTAAATCGTAAATCGTTAAATGAATTTCGGTTTCCGCCGAAGGTTTTCCAATCCCGTCTAATACCGTCGCCGTTTCGTCAATTTCCAAAAAATGCGTTTCGGCGTCGAGCGCGCCTTTGTCGTTGCCGCTCGTTGTGATGCAAGCTCGCAACGGCGCGCGCTGAACAAGTGCGCTGAAATTTCCGCTCGTTCCTAAAACCCAACCGCGCCGGTAAAACTCTTTGCCACATTCAGCCAGTGATTCAGCTAGATTATAAAATTCCTCATTCATCAATTTGCCTTTTCGGGCGGCAAAAGTTCGGCAACTGCAATTTCAATTTCGGGAAAAGCAACGAGGGCGAATTTTTCGTCTTGTTTGTAAGTTCGTTTTTGCCGGTAACCATCCGTGCCTGGTTCTCGATAATCTTCTATTTCGCGCGTGTTTAAATTTAAAATCAAATACTGAACGATGCCGTTTCGCGCGTAGTTTTTTGCTTTTTCACGGTCTCTTTTGATGGTTGAATCTGCTATTTCCAAAATTAATAAAACGTCAGCCGGTGTTGGATGACCGAGAGTGTATTTTGAAACCGGCAGATTTACCAAAACCAAATCCGGCTCAGGTTCGGAATAGTCGTCAAGCCTAATTGGGTCTTGAACGCGAATCACGCTGCGTTTTCTCAAATTTTCGTAAAAATAATCGGTTGCTAAAGTCATCGCCGTCGAATGATTAACGTTTTTCGGACTCATTTCAACCAAAACTCCTTCCCACAATTCGATTTTGTCGTCCTCGTCGAAAATCCCGTATTCAATCATCTTCTCGTAGTCTTCGACGCGCAGGCGATGAACCGTAAATTTTTCGTTGTCGGCGGTTTCGATTTTTGGAGTCTCACTTTTTTCGGAAATTAGCTGCATTGTTTTAAGTAATTTCAATTTTAACAATTTCTAAATGTTAGATGAGAAGAAAATTATCCACCGATAAAGCTCATCGAGCGCGAAGCCGGAGCGAATTTGGTTTCATTGATAAAATGGCGCGGCTCTTTTTTCGCGACGACCGATTCGATAAATTCAATGATTTCTGCTCGTGATGCTCCGCCGCGAACAACATCGCGCAGATTGTGTTCCTGCGTCGAAAACAAACAAGTGCGAATTTGTCCGTCGGCAGTTAAACGAATCCGCGAACACGCCCCGCAAAACATTTCCGTGACGGGCGCGATAATTCCGACTTCTCCCGGCGCGCTGTCGGCAAACTCAAATCTCCAAGCGGTTTCCGCGCCGCGCGATTTTTGTTTTAAAACGAGCGGAAATGCGGCGTTAATCGCATCTCGGATTTCGCGCCCCGAAACGACTTGCTCGCGCCGCCATTCGTGACCGGAATCGAGCGGCATAAATTCGATAAAACGCATCGAAATCGCCGCTTCGCGCGCAAAACGCGCCAGCTCGACAATTTCGTCGTCATTCCAGCCGCGAACGATTACCGCATTAATTCGAACCGGATTTAAATCCGCTTGTTTCGCCGCCTCAATCGCGCGCAAAACGTCCGGCAATTTATCAACACCCGTAATCTCCTTGAATTTTTCGCGGCGCAAACTGTCCAAGCTGATCGTCACGCGGTCAAGCCCAAGCCGCTTCAAATTCGCCGCCCGTTCGGGCAAAGTATGCCCGTTTGTCGTCAAAGCCAAATCCTTCAGATGCGGAGTGCCGAGTGCGGAGTGCGGAGTGTCCGACTTTGGATTTTTCAGACGGGCAAGTTTTTCGACTAAAATTTCGACATCTTTTCTGAGCAGCGGCTCGCCGCCGGTGAGACGGATTTTTTCGATTCCAAGCGAGACAAAAATCTCGCAAACGAATACAAGCTCTTCGTAAGTTAAAATCTTATCTTTGTGCGCCAGCGGCGGCTCGCCGTTCGGCAGACAATAAAAACAACGAAAATTGCAGCGGTCGGTCAAGCTGACGCGCAAATCTTTAATTTGTCTTCCGTAAGAATCCTTCATCTTTTATTTGTAGCCTTCGGCGATTTTGTTTAATTGTCGCAGAACGGCGTCCTTTTCAAAAAGCCCGGTTTTGGAAACTCGCACGCGCAAATCGGTGAGAGTTTGATAAAACTCGGCTTTTTCGGAAACTTCGGTCGGCGCTGTGTAAACTTCTTTTTTCGCCGCGTCCGCTGCAATCGGCTCAAGCCATTCGCGGACGGCTTTCAAACTTTCGGCAGCGTGCGCGCCGCGCGGAAATTGTTCGAGATAATTGCCGTGCGTAGCTTTGAGCGAATATAAATAGCAATTCAGATAACCTTCGCACTCGCCCGGCAGCGGATTGTTCGCGCCAGCCCATGCGATTTTTTCGCCCGCAGGCAAAGCTTTATATTTTCGCGCCAAATCCCAGAACAAATTCGAGCGCACATACCATTGACCGGACGGATCACTGTAAACGATGTTTGCTTCCTGCTTTTCGATAAAAGCTTTGTAAGGCTCGCTCGTCTGCTTGTCAAAAGGAATTGCCGACAAAGCGTTTTTAAGAGCCGAAAGTCTAGCAAAATTCAACTCGGCGAGCGTCGCCGGAGTTTTGATTTCCGGCAAAATTCCGGTCAGAAAATCTACCAGCTCAGCGTTGTCGGAAAAACTTTCACCCGCCGCTTTCTGGCGTTCGGCGGCAATTACGCTGTAGATCGTTTCGCGTTTTGCGGGATCGTATTGCAGCAAAAATCCGCCGAAAATCCAACCCGCTTTTTTGTTTGCAGCGCTGACGGTTTCGATTCGATGCCAATAATCGGTTTTGCCCCCGATTGTATGCTTTTCCGCCGAGCGCTCAAGCGAACGAACCTTCGTCCCGACAGGCAATTCGCCGACTTCTTTCCCGCCCGCAGACGGCGTTTCGCGCAGGTTTACATCAAAAGCCGTAGTAATAAAAAGCGGTTTCGCTTGCGGGAAGGTTTCGGCATGCGTTTTGAGAAAAATTGGGGCGGCGTGCGGAAAACTTCCGGCGAGGCAGAAAATCAAAATTGAAAAACAAATTGTCGAACGCGAAAACAACGATTCCGCAAAAGCAAACAAAAACATATTTTGAATTCGAGTTTTAAAAATAAATTTAGAAAGTCGAGCCGCCCGCGTTTCTTGTCTTTATTCTAAATTTTTAGCCTTTGAAAGCAAAGCGCGCGCATTTCTTTGCAATCCCGCGAGCTTGGCGCGTTTCATCGCGCTGCGGCGAAATCGTTCGACGTATTTTTCGTGTGCAAGATTTGCAATTTCGTTTAAATCGGGCGAAACGTTTCCAATGCGTGGCTCAAACCGTTTTTCTTCGGTCGGTTTTTCAAAACGATTCCACGGGCAAACATCCTGACAAACGTCGCAGCCATACAGCCAGCCGTTTAAGTTTTCGGCAATTTCGTCGGAAAGCCGCTCGTCGCGCAGCTCAATCGTCTGGTAAGAAATGCAGCGATTTGAATCAATCACGCGCGGCTCGACAATCGCGTTTGTCGGGCAGGCGTCGAGACAAGCCGTGCAGCTTCCGCAAAAATCCTGCGTTTCCGGCGCGTCGTATTCCAATTCGATGTCGAGCAAAATCTCGCCCAGAAAAACCCAGGAGCCGTATTCGCGCGTGATTAAATTGGAATGTTTCCCGATCCAGCCCAATCCTGCGCGCTGCGCCCACGCTTTATCCATTATCGGTGCGGTATCAACGCAGATTTTCATGTTAATTGTCGGACTGATCTCTGTGATGTAAGTTTCGAGACGACGCAATTTTTCTTTCAAGACATCATGATAATCATCGCCCCAGGCGTAACGCGAGACTTTGCCGTTTTCGGGCGAGTCGTCGTGTTTGTGCGGCGTAAAATAATTGAGTGCGATAGAGATGACCGATTTTGCATTTTCAAGCAAAAGCTGCGGATCAGCGCGTTTCTCAGGCTCGCGTTCCATCCAGCGCATCTCGGCGTGAAAACCGCGCGCCAACCAATCTTCGAGATATTCGCGCTCGCGCGGCAACGCCTCGGCGCGAGCAACACCGACTTTGTGAAAGCCGATTTGCAACGCTTTTTCTTTGATTTTTTGTGTGAGAGTTTTTTCCACTCTTTAAAAAGGCAAAAAGGCTCTTTTAGCGAGTTTTTGTTTTAAATCCGTATAACCCTGGTCGCCGGCGACGAGCTGGCGCAAGGTTTTTCGCACGCCGCCGTGCAGACTGGCAAATTGAATCATTCGTTCGGTGAAAGCTGCGCCGAAAAAGTTGCCGTAAAAACGGCGGCGCATTTCCGAAGCGCGGCGCAGTTCGCGCCCGAAATCCGCGCGCCACGCCGTTTCGTAATCTTTTTTATTTAAAAAACAATCGGCAAAAATCTCCGCCGAGCGCAAAGCGTAATAAATTCCTTCGCCCGTCACCGGGTCGGCAAAACCGGCGGCATCGCCAAGCAAAGCCCAATTTTCGCCGACTGTTTTTCGATTGTCCAAAGTTTCGGGGGCGAGTCCGGGAATGCGCGCGGCATAGCGTTCCGCTACGGAATTTAGTTGAGCGAGAATTTCGGAATTTGCCCCGTTGTTTAAATCCTGCCAGATAGTTGCCTGCGGCTCGGTGCGTTGGCGATACCAGCCGAGCATAAAACGCCATAAAAGATCGTCAAGCCGAGCGTGATCGAAATTATCCTGCGCTGTGGCAATTCCGAATGAAACGTGATCCGGGCGCGGAAAAGCCCATGCGTAACCGGCAAAACCGGGCAAAAACGCGATGACCGTCGGCGCGTCTCGTTCGTTGTTCGGGAGCGGCGTGCGATAGCCGAAAGCGACTTCCATTTCCGATTTTTCGAGCGCGCCGCTCAATCGTTTGGCAATCGCACTGTTCGCGCCATCTGCGGCAATCAGAAATGCGCCGCGATATTCGTTTGCATTCCCGCTCGTCGCGTGGCTGCGTAATTTCCACAAGTCATTTTCTTCGCCGACAAGCGTGACTTTTTCTTTAATTATAGTTGCGCCCGCTTTTTCCGCTCGCTGAAGCAAAAACGAATCAAACGCCGAGCGTGAATAAATCGCAAACGGCTCGTCGAGTTTTAAACGCAGTCGTTTGCCGCTCGGCGCGAAGATTTCCAAATCGTCAATTTGCCGCCCGACGGCTTCGAGAAGCTGCGGGTACATTTTCAGAGCTTTCGACGTGACGCCGCCGCCGCAGGGTTTTGGCGCATTCGGCACGCGCCCATCAAATAGAGTCACGTTTGCTCCGTTGCGAGCCAAAATCTCGGCTGCAAACGAACCAGCCGGACCCGCGCCGACAATCAAAACTTCCGAATTTGAAATTTGAGATTTCAAAGCCATTTCAAAATTTGATTGTAGCTTAAAACAGAAGCGTGAGAGCGAATTCGGATAACGAGAACCGGAAATGTACTTTAAAAAGCAGATTTTATCGGATTAAGAAAAGATTAAGTTTGCCGGGTTGCGCGAGCCAGAAAAAAGCGCGCCGAATTGCTCAAACTCAAAGCGTAAATGGCTGTCGCCGCAAGATTGGGAACAAACGCCGCACGCCGCAAAACGGAACAAACACGCAGACGACGCGAAAATTTCGCTTGATGCAGATTTTGATAAACGGCGGAAATTTTCTCGAAATCGGGAAAATTTTCGGCAATCACGCGCACGACAATTTCCGCCGATTCGAGCGCCATCAGCATTCCGCTGCCGGTAAAAGGATCAATAAACGCTCCCGCATCACCGATTGCCAGCATTCGCTCGGCGGGCGCAAGATTTTTTCTGCCGAAACTGTCAACCGAAACCGCCAGCCAATCGTGCGCCGTTTCAGCCGTTTCCATCATTTCGGCGGCGCGGCGGTTTTTAAAAACAACTTCGCGGACAATTCGGTCGGGGTTTCCGTTAAATTTGCGAACAACGCGCGCGTCTATCAAAAAACAATGATTCGCCAATCCGTTTTCAACCCGGTTCAAGCCGCCGTAACCGCCCGGAAAAAAATAAATTTCGCATCGTCCCCGCTCGATTCTTGAGTTTCGCAAATGCGCCTTAAAACCAACCAGCCTAGTGCGGATTGCGGATTGCGGATTGCGGATTGTTTTTTGGACTTTAAATTTTTTGGCTAGATTTGCCAAAACTGCGGGGCGACCGCTCGCGTCAATCGTAAAATCTGCGGTGATTTCAACTTTCTCACCGTTATTCGTTTTCGCCGTTACCCCGCAAATCTCGCCGTTTTCCTCCAAAAGCCCGGTTACCTGCGTTTCCTCTAAAACTTCAACTCCCAAATTCTTGGCGCGTTTGAGCAGACGAAAATCCATTTCGGCGCGGCTGATTCCAAGTGCTGAGCCGCCCGTAGAAAACCATGCGCTCGGAACCGCGACGCTGCGACCTTTTGGCGCGAAAAAAACGGTTTCGGTTAACCGCGCACCACCCGCCGCGAGCATTTCGTCCAAAACTCCGAGTTGACGGAAATGTTCCAAACATTCGGGCGAAACAAATTCCCCGCACAATTTTTGTCGCGGAAAACGCTCGCGCTCGATCAAACAAACTTGAAAACCGCTTTGCACCAGACGTATCGCTGCGCTCGCGCCTGCCACCGCGCCGCCGACAATAACGATTTTGGATTTTGGATTTTGGACTTTGGATTTCATTTTTGTCGGGCGTCGCCTTGTAAAACTAATCGCGCGGGAAAATGTTTTGTGACCGAGACTTTATCGAGTCCGGCTTGTTTGCCCAGATGTTCCAATTCTTCCGGCACGAACGAACGCAAAATAGAAAGCGCGCCGTCGTGGCGCACGAGGCGGTTGTGCAGGAAAATCTTACCGATTGTGGTGTAAAAAAAATAAGCGCGGCGGTCGCGATGCAAATCAATTGCAAAGATTTTCCGGCGGGCGACTCGCATCATTTCGCGTAAGATTTCAATTACTTTTTCATCCGCGAAATGATGCGTAAAAAGCGAGCAAATTGCATAATCAAAAGAATTGTCGGTGAATGGAAGCGAAAGCGCGTTGCTGCGAATCGAGCGAATTTCAGCAAAGTCTTTCGATTCTTCCCGAATCGCCTCAGC
This sequence comes from Pyrinomonadaceae bacterium, assembly GCA_036387135.1. GTDB lineage: Bacteria > Acidobacteriota > Blastocatellia > Pyrinomonadales > Pyrinomonadaceae > JALZCH01. Next base: position 40,095 of record DASVUH010000052.1, read on the forward strand.
CGAACGACGATTTAATTCCAAACCGCAGAGCTGCGATTTTCTGTCGCTTTTCCGGGCAAATTTCGCAATTACGCGCAACAGCTCGCCCGAACCCGCGCCGACATCCAAAACGGAAAATCGCTTTAAGTTTTCCCGTTGAATTTCACCCAAAAGAGTTTCTTCGAGCGCGCGCTTGTCGCCGAGCCAGCGATTTATCCGGCGCAATTCGCGCAGACAGCCCTCGTATTCCTCCGGCGTATATTCGCCGGTGTCCATCAATTCAAGCTCGCTGCTGCGCGTTTCAAACATGAAAACAGAATAACATCAGGTGACGGTTAAATTTTCGCCGCATTTGTCCGCAAAATTTCGGCGACCGCGCGGTTGCGAAAATCGAAAATATAATTTAATTCTTTTTTCACCAGAAAATGCGCGATGTCGCCCAGCGGCTCCAGCGGCAGGCGATAACGCACTTCGTCGTCAATTTGAGTCGCGCCGTCGGGTAAAGCGGTGAAAGTGTGGCGGTGAATCCATTGTTTATAAGGGCTTTTGCGAGCTTCGTCAACAAATTCAAAAGGCGGACGCCAAACCGAAATCACGGTTCGCCAAATCAAAGGCAAACCTCGCAATCTTAATTTGTAATCAATTAAAGCGCCTTGTTTGATGTCAATCGGCTGCGGCGTGATGATGTGAAAATTTAACTGCGGCGGCGTGATGCGCTCCAGATTTCCGGCGTCGGCGAAAAACGCGAAAACGCGCTCGCGCGGAAGATTCAAGGTCAAAGACCTTTTCAAAATGTGTTCTGCCATTTCCCCTAACCCTTGCTCGTAAATTTGATACCGATTAAATCTAATCTATCAGATCGAAATAAAAATGAATCAAACTATCAACTGTAAACTATCAACTATGAACTATTTTGCAATGCAGTACAGTTTATAGTTGATAGTTTACAGTTGATAGTTTCACTTCTCCGTTAAGATTTCGGTTTGCGCGGCGCGTTGTAGCCTTTGCGCGAGCGAACCGTTGTGCCGGGGCGCGCGACTTTGACTTCGATTGCGTGCCATTTGCCGTCCGGCGCGAGATTTTTCGGCTCATAACCGATTGTGTAAACCGTTCCAAGCTCCTGCGCGATTTGTCGAAAAGCCTCGCGCAGAGCTTCGCCGCCCGCGACTGGAACAAATCGCCCGCCGCTTTTTTCGGCAAAGGCTTTCAGAGCGTTGACGCTTTTCAAACGCTCCATTCGGGCGTTCGAGCCGCCGGAAGTCATGGTTGCGCCGCCCGGTCCGAAATCAATCGCCGACATATCAACCGTGTAAATTACGGCGTTGACGGCGAGCGCAGCTTTTAAGGCTTTTGCCTGCGAGGCTTTGCTCAGAGTGTCCGCGCCGTCGGACAAAACGACAATGGCGCGCCGCGTTTCCTCGCGGTCGGCGAGCGCTTTGGCGGCTTCGATAACAGCGTCGTTTAAAACGGTCATTCCTTTGCCTTTGAGTCCGAAAGCCGTCGGATGAAGGTCGCGCGACGACGAAAATTCCTGAATTTGATTGATTTCCGAATCGAAATTGTAAACGGCAGCCGAATCTTTCGAGCGCAGATTTTCCAGAAACTTAATTCCGGCGCTCCGTGCCAGAGCGATGCGCGCTTCCATGCTGCCCGAAGTGTCGAGCAAAACGACTGCCGCAAACGGCGCTTCTTCCGCAGTAAAAATCGAATCAAGGCTCGTAATATCCTGCTCGACGCCGTTGTCGAACAGTTTGAAATCGGCGCGTTTTAAACCCGTCACGGAATTTCCTTTAAAGTCTGTGACGGCGACGTTTAAAACGACGAGATTAGTGTCAACTTTGATTACATCGTCTTCGTCATCGGTTTTATTTTGGGCGACGACGGCGATTTGCAAAAACAAAATCGCCGCCAGAAAAATGAACGGGCGGCGAAAATCAAATCTTTCAAATTTCATTTCTCAAATCTAAATGGATTAGCGCGGAGCGCGGCGAATAAAATTAATCAGTTCGAGCAATTCGTTGGCGTTGTTAATCGAATCGGCTGAAACGGTATAGCGCGAAGACGTTTTCACCGATTCGCTTAAATCGGCACCGATTTCGGCGAGCTTTGTCACAGCTTCGGCGATTGTCGCGGGATTGCTTTCGGGCGTTTCGTAGTTGTCATCTTTTTTGTCATCATCCGAGCCGCCCATATTTTTGCGGATTTTTTTGACGACTTTTTCAAGCTGATTCAATTTATCCAACTCCCGAACAACCGCGCCCGATTCGGAAAAAGAGCGGCTGATCTGCTCGGTCAATCGAGCGACTTCCGCGCCGCGCTCGACAAATTCGGCGTGTTCTTTTTCTTCGGCGCGGATCCTCATTTTCATCAGATTTTCGAGCATCGGATCGCCGGGCGAATACGTTTTTTCGGGGCGCTCGGTTGCGTCCGGCAAATTATTTTTTATATCGGTTTGCGACTGCGGGCGCTGGGCGAACGCCGCTTCGACGCCCCAAGCGGGCGTTAAGACGAGTGCGAAAAAAACGATGCGTAAAAACATAATCAGACTTTTAATATTTATGGTTGTTCAGCCGGTTTCGGCACTTCGTTCGGTGCTTTGCCCGTGACGCGCTCAACCATTGCGTTCAAAAAGCCCTGCTCGACTTCGCCGCTGCTTTCGAGCGTCAGCCAGTTTGCTCCCATCGGAGTTTCCGTGCGTCCTTCGACTTTTGCCGTCACATTGACGTTGTTGTTCGTGCCGTCAATTGATTGCACCTCGACGCGCAAAGTATAGCGACCGCGCGTCCAGCCGGTATCAATATCTTCTCTCGGAATGTTGGCGTAGCGCATCAGTTGCGAGCCGGAAATGACCGCTCCTTTCGCAAAAGTGTAAGGCTGCGAAACGACGATTCCATCGGATGGGCGCGAAGCGGCTTCGTCAACCGTCAAGCCTTGTTCGCGCATCAAGTCGGCGATTGTCCGCAGCAAAATATCGCGTTTTGAAGGCATTCTGTAAGGATTGCTCAAGATTACGCGATCGGGCGTTTTGCCCGCACCGAAGTCGAATCCGCGTCCTGTGCCGGTATCTCGGCGATTGCCGTTGTCGGTCGGACCCTGATTGGTGCTGATGTCTCGAATCTGCTTGTTTTGTGTATCAATACCTTTGCCTTGAGCGTACGAAAAAGAAACGCTCGCCGCAAAAGCGATGAGAACTGCCGCCAACGAAAATAACCGATTCATAAATCCTCCGATAATACCGAACGTTTGTGCGATGTGCGGGCAAGCCGAAAGGCTGTCCGCCAAACTCAAAAATTAACACTTTCAAAGGGGCAAAATCAAAAAAACTTTATGACGGCAAAATTGAAATAAAAAACATTTACGGTTCGGCTTTCATTTGCGGGAACAATATTTGCAAATAGCGAAAAATCAGAGAGTTTTCCGGGAACAAGGGGAAATAAATGGACGCTTGCGCTGCACGATCTTTTTCACGAACAAAAACAAAGCCCACCGTTTTTCTCTGGATTGAATGGGCGCTGCTTTTCATCGCAACGCCGCTCGCGCTTCGCATTTTTTGGAAGCCGAGCTTGTTTTTTGTCTCGCTTCTGGTAGGAACGATCACGGTTTTCGTCTGGCTGTTGTGTCTCAGAAAATTCGATTGCAAACAGTTTTGGCGCGGAGTCAGCACGCGGGGCGAATGGCGGCAGCTTAAAAAGATATTTTTGCGATTCGGGGTTTGCTCGGCGTTGATTACGGCGCTGGTTTTCTTTGCGTTCCCCGATAATCTTTTCAATTTTCCGATTGAACGTCCGTTAGTTTGGGCAAGCGTAATGTTTCTTTATCCGCTGCTTTCGGTTTATCCGCAGGAATTGATTTACCGCGCGTTTTTCTTTGAGCGGTATCGAAAACTTTTTCCGAGCAGTTGGGCGACTGTGCTGTCGAGTGCGATAGTTTTCGGGCTGGTTCACATTATTTTTCAAAACCCGATTGCGGTTATTTTAACACTCGTCGGCGGAGTTTTCTTTGCCGAAACTTACGCGCGCACACGCTCTTTGCGGCTCGTCTGGCTCGAACACGCGCTTTACGGCTGTTTGATTTTTACCATTGGACTCGGCGAATTTTTCTACCACGCCAGCGTTCCGGCGCAGCAGTAGTGAAAATCAAATTATCGAAAGTAAAAATGCGCGCTGCGCTTGCTTTCGGTTTTCAAATCTAATAACTTGCAACTTTATAAAAGTTGCCGTGTCTCAAAAAAACGCCGACCAATTGATTTTGCTTGATTCGCGCTCGATTGCCGCCCGCATTGCGCTTGCGGCTCTGATTTTGCTCGCCCTTGCGGCAGCCTTTTTCGGTATTCGCTGGCAAATCGGGGGAATGCTTGCGGAAACGGCTTCGCCGACTGACCAAAATTTCGTGCAAGTCGTCCGGCTCGCCGTTGATCTCGCGCCGCACAATCCGCAAGTGTTGTGGGCTGCGGCTTCCGCCGAGCGCGCCGGTTTCTCGTCCGACGCCGCAAAACGAGCCGAAGCCGCGCTGGAAAATACGATCCGGCTTTCGCCGAATGATTATCGTTACTGGCTCGATCTAGCGCGGACGCGCGATCAGGCTGGTGATGCGAGCGGCGCTGAAGCGGCTTTTCAAAAAGCGCTGGAGCGAGCGCCAAACAACGCTTTCGGGCGCTGGCTGTACGGGAATTTCCTGCTCCGCGCCGGAGAACGCGACCGGGCTTTTGCCGAATTTCGGCGCGTTGCCGAAACTCATTCGAGCTTGCGGCTGCAAGTTTTTTATCTCGCCTGGGAAAATATCGGAGAAAATCCGGCGCAAATTGAAAGCGTCGTCGGCGATTTGCCGCAAGTGCGCGCCGCGCTCGCGCCGTTTTACGCCGGGAAAGGCAAGCCCGAAGACGCAGTCCGCATCTGGCGAAGTCTGACGCCCGAACAAAAAGAAGAATTTAGACTCGACGGCGAATCGGCGGCGCGGACGCTTTACGAAAAACAAAATTTTCGCGCCGCGCTCGATATGCTGCGCGAATTGGGAGTCGAAGCGCCGGAGGTCGGGCAAATTCAAAATCCGTCGTTTGAGGGCGAAATCACCAATTCGCCGGATAATTTCGTCGGCTGGCGCGTGCAGAGATTAAAAGGCGTTGACGTGGCGCTCGACGCCGGGCAGCGGAAAGAAGGAAAGCGCAGCCTGCGCTTGACCTTCAGCGGATTCACCGCGCCGGCGCTGCAAGCCGCTACGCAATACACCGGAGTCGAATCGGGCGCGCGTTATCGTCTGACTTTCTGGGTGAAAACCGCCGAGATGAAAAGCGCCGGACCGCCGTTTTTGGAAGTAGTTGACGCGCGAACGACAAAAGCTCTCGGCTCGAGCCAGACTTTTACCGGCGATACGGGAGCGGATTGGCGAATGCAAACAGTAGAATTTAACGCGCCGCCGGATGTCGAAGCGATTTTGATTCGCACCGTCCGCCAGTTTTGCGGCGAAAATTGCCCGATTGTGGGCATCGTTTGGTATGACGATTTCAAACTCGAACGTCTTGGAAAAACCGGAAAATAAACCCCGCAGAAAACGCCCGGTTTCTTTAGATGAACCGCGCGCAACAATCGCCGGACGCATTGCGTTTGCAACAATCGCGGCGGCGATTTGTCTGACCACGCTCGTTTACGGAACGGTTCATACGCCGGTTATCGCTCTGTTTTGGACGAGCGCGGCGCTGCTCGTCGTTCTCTGGGCGGCGGACGCTTGGAGCGGCGGAGCGATTCGGCTTAATCGGAGCTGGACGCAAATTCCTTTATTATTAGCTGCCGTTTACGGCATCGTCCAGATTTTGCCGTTCGGCGCAATTGATGCAGGGGGCGTTTCCGGCATTTCGCGCACAATTTCGCTCGACCCGTATTCGACTTTGGTCACGGTGGTGCAATTTCTGGCGCTGCTCGTTTATCTCGCCGCAACACTCGTTTTCATTGACACGCCGAAACGACTTAAAACGATTGTTTATTTCATCTCGATTTTCGGCTTCGTTTACGCATTTTTCGCCATCATTCAAAATTTGCTCGATCCGGGCAGAATTTACGGCATTTACGAGCGCCCGTTCGTTCAGCCGTTCGGCTCGTTCGTCAATAAACACAATTTTGCGGCTTTCGTCGAAATGTCAATCGCGCTGCCGCTCGGTTTGCTGTTTTCCGGCGCAATCAAAAAAGACAAACGTCTGCTTTTATTGACCGCCATCGGCGTCCAGGGCGTCGCGCTTGTAATGAGCGGTTCACGCGGAGGACTTGTCGCGCTGCTCGCCGAAATATTTTTTATCGTCGTCGTGAGCCGCCGCTCGCAAACGACCGAACAGATTGTTTTAAAAATCGCCCTCGCCGCCGTGCTTGTGGGGACAATCATCGGCGGCACGATTTTAATCGGCGGAGATTCAACGCTCACGAGAATTGCCGAAACCGCCGTTTCCAAAGACCCGACTTCGAGCCGCACGCAAATTTGGGCGACGACTTGGGAAGTCATCAAACAAAATCCGGTTTTCGGTGTCGGTTGGGGCGCGTTCGGAGCCGCGTATACGCAATTTGACCCGATGAACGGGCGCGAGAGAGTCGAACAGGCGCACAACGATTATTTACAGCTTTTGGCAGATGCCGGAATCGCCGGTTTGCTCATCGGCGCGTTTTTCGTTTTCGCTCTGGCGCGCGAAGGCTGGCGAAGGCTCGATTCAAAAGACGATTTCCGGCGCGGCGTCGCTGTCGGCGCGCTTGCCGCCTGTTTTGCGATTCTGGTTCACAGCCTCTTCGATTTCGTGCTGCACACGACGGCAATCTCGTTGCTTTTTCTGGTAATGGCGGCTCTCGCGGTTTTAAACGGGCGCGTCGAATCCGAAGAAGCTCGGGAACGCAGCAACCGCCGACGCCGCTCAAAACCCGCCAGCGTGACTTCGATTGAAGAGAAAAGAAAAACTTTACAGTCAACAGCTAACGGGCAACCGTCAACAGAAACTGATTGACGGATTGTTGATTGCTAACTGAAATGAATCATTCATTTTTGCTTGAACAAACCGAAAAATCCGAACTTTTCCAACTTCTCGAAATCGAACTGGTCGAAGCCGCGAAAGAGCGCGTTGTTTTGAAAATGCCCGTCACGCCGCGCGTCCATCAATACGTCGGGATTATGAACGGCGGTATCTCGCTGCTGCTGGCGGAATCGGCGGCGTCAATCGGCGCGGTAATGAACACTGATTTGACGAAACAAACCGCTGTCGGAATCGAAATCAACGCCAATCATTTGCGTTCCGTCAGCAAAGGCAATATCACGGCAATTGCCACTCCGATTTATCACGGACGCACTTTAAGCGTCTGGCAAGTCGAAATCCGAAACGACCGCGACAAACTAATCTGCATCTCGCGATGTACGCTTGCGTTGAAAACAGGTGCTGCCGTTCCGCAAATTCAAACCTAGAGCATATTTCATAAAAGTGAAAGACAAAGAATTAACAGGGATGAAAGGGATAAAAGGGATATTTCTTGTTTTGATTTATCCCTTTCATCCTTTTTATCCCTGTTAATTTTCTGTTTCTTGTATTTTGACTAATTGAAATTAGCTCTAAGTTTTTCAATCTGAAAGTTTTTGTTATAATCCGCATTCGTGATTTAAAAATTACGGAAAAATTACAATGCCGCCGATTGCTTTTGCTGATTGCGGCATAATTTTTTATGACAGCAGAACAAATTGTCGGATTTAACAATCTGCCGCAGACCATTCCGCATTTTTGTCTCGCGGCTTTTGAACGATTTAACAAGCCGAATGCGCTCAGTCACAAAATCAAAGATCGCTGGGTGGATTTAGCCGCCGCCGAAATTATCGAGCGCGTGCGTAACGTCGCGCTGGGGCTTTACGAAATGGGTGTGCGGGCTGGCGACCGGGTGGCGATTATTTCGGAAAATCGCCCCGAATGGTCAATTACGGATATTGCGATTTTGTCTTTGCGCGCCGTTAATGTGCCGATCTACACGACGCAAGCCGCCGAGCAGGTGCGTTATATTCTCGAAGATTCCGGCGCAAAAGTTTTGTTCGTGTCGGGCAAGAAAATTTTTCAGCACGCCGAACCGGGCATCGAAGGAGTCGAATCAATCGAAAAGCTCGTGTTTTTCGACGCGCAGGATGTTCCCGCAGATTACGGCAACGCAATCGCGCTCGAATCTTTAGAAAAAAGCGGCGCGGAAAGCGCGGCAAAAGACCGGGAAACTTTCGACCGGCTTTTACAGGAAGTCAAAGCCGATGATTTGGCAACGATTATTTACACATCCGGCACGACGGGCGAGCCTAAAGGCGTGATGCTCGCGCACGAGAGTTTTACGTCAAACGTTTTAGCCGTCACGCGCGGTTTGCCGATTTATTCGACCGACAGCTCGCTTTCGGTTTTGCCGCTCTCGCATATTTTCGAGCGTTGCGTTTTTTACGTTCTCGCCTGCAACGGCGTGGCGATTCATTATTCGGCGAGCTTTGAACATCTCGCCGAACATCTCGCCGAGGTTCGACCGACGATTATGACCGCCGTCCCCAGACTTTTTGAGAAGGTTTATCACAAAATCGTTCGCAAAGGGATGAGCGCGGGCGGTTGGAAAACAAAGCTCTTTGAGTGGTCGCTCGATGTCGGGCAGCAATATTGGCAAGCGAAGGAAGCGGAACAAGCGGTTTCGCCGGTTCTCGGAATTAAACAAGCCGTCGCGTCCAAATTGGTTTTTTCCAAATGGCGCGCGGGCGTCGGCGGCAATTTACGGTTTTTTGTGTCGGGCGGCGCGCCGCTCTCGAAAAAATTATCAAACGCTTTTTGGGCTGCCGGAATTCCGATTTTACAGGGTTACGGCACGACCGAATCTTGTATTGTCACAGCAAATCTTCCCGAAAATTCCAAAGTCGGCTCAATCGGTATTCCGCTTGAAGGAGTCGAAATCAGAATTGCCGAAGAAGACGGCGAAATTCTGGTGCGCGGAAAAAACGTGATGCGCGGTTATTTCAACAAACCGCAGGAAACCGCCGATGTTTTTACCGCCGACGGTTTTTACAAAACCGGCGATGTCGGTCGTTTCGATCAGAAAAGCGGGCATTATTTTTTGACCGACCGCAAAAAAGATTTGTTCAAGCTCTCAAACGGCAAATATATCGCGCCGCAGCAGCTTGAAAGTCTCGTCAAGCAATCCGGGCTTGTTTCACAAGCAGTAGTCGTCGGCGCAAATCGCAAACAAGTCGCCGCACTCATTGTGCCTGAATTTGAAGCGTTAAAAGCTGCTTTGGCGGAAAAGGGAATTGATGTCGCCGGAAAATCGCGCGAGGAAATTTGCAAAGACGAAAAAGTCGTCAAGCTCGTTCAGCGCGAAATCAGCGAGATGACGGCGGAGCTTACCGATTATGAGCGCGTTAAAAAAGTCGCTCTTTTGCCGCGCGAATTTTCCATTGATAAAGGCGAAATGACGCCGACTTTGAAAATTAAACGCGGCGTGATTGATGAAAACTACCGACAACTGATTGATCAGCTTGCCGGCGGAACCGCTGATTAAGATAAAGCAAAAGTAAAAAGTAAAAAGGCAAAACTAATTCGAATTAGTTTTGCCTTTTTACTTTTTACTTTTGTCTTACTTCGTCAAGCATTTTTGAGTGTTAGCTGTTCGTTGCCGTAAAGAAGATTTTCGAGCAGGCGAAATTCGCTCTGCTTGCCGCCGAGTAGCGTCTCGGCGAGCTGTTTGAGGGCGAGCGGGATTTCTGTTGGTTGCCCGCAGTTTGCTTCCGCTTGCGGAAAATTATTCAGAAAATAAAGCTCGGTCGAGCAAAATTCGCATTCGACGAGATGCGCGGAAACGCTCATCGTTTCCGCGAAAAATAAATCGGCGCTGTCAAACCGCAGCAGCGTTTCAGCCGATGGACAGGCTCCGCTTTTACAAAATACTGGCGCTGTTTTTAAAACCATAAATGTAGGAGATTACAATTTTGACAGCGAAATACGAAATATACAATAAAACAATAAAATTCCGCTCGCCTTTACTGACTCAATTAAAGTAGAAATCAATCCGTCTTTCCAAAACTCTCCGACTGAAACTCGCAAAATATTCAATTCAAAGGAAAAAGTTTGTTTTTTCTTAAACAAAATCTTTCCCATTTAACTAATAAATTGTTAAAAGATGTAAAACTTCAAAAAAAAATGTTGCTCGTTTTAAACTTTGTTGTTACCATTGGTTTCGAAGTCGGATGTCAGACACCGACAGACTAAACCTTGAAACCGCTGCTGCCTCCCGCACGGCTAAAAATCAAGAAACAATTTTGGCAGGACGAAAGCGATTTTGCATTGAGTTTTTTGCTCTCGCAGTTAAAAAACTTTGTGTGTTATTAATCTGCGAAATCTCGAAAATCCTTCGCCGTGCTTTTTATGACGAGAATGACTTTCCGCGCAATTTTTATCTCCTGCCGTTTCTGTAGCCGCTTTCAAATCGGTTGCAGCCATCCTGTGAGAACCGAAGAAATCCAGAGCTTCAGCAAAGCACCGTGCCGCGACTCTGGCTCGCCGCTTTATTAAAAATATAAAGCCGCCGGAAGTCTATTTATTCACCGTCTTTAAAATTTAAAAAAGAAGCGGGAAAACTACCGAAAGGCATAACTCCAACCTTAAAATATGAGCGCAATCAAAGAACCGTCACAAAAACGACACAACACAAACGGACGCAGCAACCATCGTGTCGGAAAATGGATTGAAAGCCTCAAAACCTCAGACGTAAACCAGATTTGGGCTGAACTGCACCGAATTGTTTGTCATCATCCGCTCGTCAGAGCTTCGCGCAGCGCCGGTCTTCTGGTCGAAGAAGGCTCGCGTCAGGCTCACACCGATTTAACGCAGGAATTGTTTGTCACATTGCTCAGCAAACAGCGTTTTGACCATTATTTGGACTCGGAGATGACCGACGCCGAGGTCGAGGCGGAAATCAGCCAAATCGAACTGACAAATCTTCTAACCGCCGAGCTGAGAAAGCGTTACCCGGAAAGCTATCGTCTGGCGCGCCGGATTTCAACTCTGGTGCAGTCAAGCCCGAAGTTTCGCCGGTTTGACGTTTCTCGCAACGGAAACGGCGATTTGTCGGCAATGCGCCGGCTTGCAGACCGGATTTATGGTTTAAGCATCTGGTTCGACGGCAAACCGCGCCGCAATCAAAACGAATTGCAGGAGCGCATCGGACAAGTTCCCGTGCAAAAACGCGATACGAGAAATGTCGGCTGCACGGGCGACGCGCAGGTCGTAATCACCAACGCCGATTTGGAAACTTTGATTGTGCGCGTTTTTGAAGCGCTCGATTCGCCCACCGACGTTCGCAGCATTCGTTCGCTCGTGATGTCGCGCTTGCCGGTGATGGATATTTTTCTCGTCCCGATTAGCAGCGGCGGCGCGGAAGACGCTGACGATGACCGGGTTGAATTTGAACCGGCTGACGGACGCGATACGCCCGAACAAAGTTTGCTGCGCGGCGAAGCCGAAGATATGGCAGCCGGTTCGGTCGAGCGTTTTCTGAGCGGTTTAAGCCATTCCGTGCGCGGAAAATCGAAACAATATAACCGGATTTTGGGCGTTTTATGGCATTGCTATTTGAGCGCCGACGGCGGCACGCAGCTCGAAGTCGCGGACGTTTTGGGAGTTTCCGATTCGCTCGTTTCCGATTACCGCCGACGAATCGAAGCCGAACTGCAAGCTCTCGCCTTTACCGAAATCGAACAGGCGCGACGCTTTGAACAGGCTTTGCGAATGCACGTCAGCGAAATGATTGAAAGCCGCGAAGCGGTTTTGGTCCGAAATTAAAAAAGCAGTTTGCCCTTCCAACAAATGACACGCCGCCGCTTTTTCAGTAAAATCTCTTTGCTCCCGATTAAGATGAACCGAAAGTGCCTTCGATGCCATTCCGCAAAAGCCAGAGTCAAAATCACCCGTCTCTCAAACCAAAAGCGCATATTGAGGCGAGCGGCAATACGAAATTCTCTTTTAAAAAGGGAACTGGAAGAACGGAAAAAAACGACGATAATTCCCAACCAAATAACAAAAGTTTTGTTGTTTCAAAAAATCAATCCGAAGTAAAAATTGTCGAACAAAAAAAGCCGGCTGCCGAAATTGTTGATAAAAATTCGGTTCAGACCGCAAAAGCCGCAGTAACTGCGCCAATTCAACATTCATCCGAAACGACGGCGGAAAAACGCGAAAGGAAAGCGAAATCCGCCGATAAATGGCTCGCCAGGCGCGGACACGCCGTAACTTACGCGCTGCTTTTCGCTTTTACTTTTGTTTTATATTTTCGTCCGTACGAGCTGATTCCCGGTCTTGAATCGTTTTCCTCAATCGCGCTTTACTTCGCTTTGGCGACGCTCGCGGTTTTTCTTCCGTCGCAGCTTGCTGCGGAAGGCTCTCTGACGGCGCGCCCGGCGGAAGTTAATTGGGTTTTGCTGCTGACCTTGTTCGGCATCATTACAATTCCGATTGCGCGAAGTCCGGGCACGGCTTGGGAAGCGTTTAACGACCCGTTCGTCAAAGTCGTCTTGATGTTCGTCGTAATGATTAACGTCGTTCGCACGGAAGCGCGTTTAAAAGGCTTGATTTGGCTGGCGATGGCGGTCGGCGTGATGCTCTCTTTCGAGGTCATCAAAAATTACGCGACCGGCAATTTTTCGGTCGAAGGTTATCGCGCAATGGCTGACGTGAAAGGAATGTTCGGCAATCCGAACGCGCAGGCGATGCACTTTGTTTCGATTACGCCGATTGCCGTCGCGCTCTGCTTCGCCGCCAGAAATTTTTTGGGCAAGCTGGTTTACATTGCGTTGACGGTTTTGTTCATCGCCGGAAACATATTCACGTTTTCGCGCGGCGGATTTTTGGGTTTGATTGTCGTCGGGCTGGTTCTGGCTTGGAAAATCGGGCGCGAATCGCGCTTTAAAGTGATGCTCGCAAGCGCGGTTGTCGGTTTGATTTTTATTGCAGTTGCGCCGGGAAATTACGGTTTGCGCATTCTTTCGATTTTTATTCCCGCGCTCGATCCCGTCGGTTCTTCAGATCAGCGCAAAGATTTGCTTTGGACTTCCGTAATCGTTACTTTGAGGAATCCTTGGGGAATCGGAATGATGAATTTTCCGCTGGCTAATCCTCGCGGACTTGTCACGCACAATTCTTATACGCAGGTTTCCGCCGAAATGGGCATTTTGGCTTTGGTTTGTTATTTAATGTTGATTGTGACGCCTTTCAAGCGTCTTTTATTGATTGAGCGTGAGCTTTACGAAGACGGGCGGCGAGGCTGGATTTATTATCTGACAATCGGTTTGCAGGCTTCGATTGCCGGTTTTGCCGTCGCCAGCTTTTTTGATTCGGCGGCGTATCAATGGTTTTTGTATTATCTTGTAGCTTACGCGGTCTGTCTGCGCCGCGTTTATCAAACGGTTCAAAGTTCAAAGTTCAAAGTTCAAGGTCAAAATACAAACCTGAACTTTGTAACTTGAACCTTGAACCTTGAACTTTGAACCTTGAACCTGTTTGGGTTAGCAAAAATTGTTTTTTGGGCGAGCGCGGCGGCGCTTTTCTACACTTACGCCTGTTATCCGCTGCTGGTCTGGATTTACAGTTTTTTGCGTCCGAAGCCGGTTCGTCAAAACGATATTGAGCCGACCGTTTCTTTTGTCATCACCGCTTACAACGAAGAAAAAGATTTAGCCCGCAAGCTCGAAAACACTTTGGCGCTCGATTATCCGAAAGAAAAACTTGAAATCATTGTCGCTTCCGACGGCTCGACCGACCGGACGGATGAAATAGTTAAAGAATTTGCGGGGCGCGGAATCCGCCTTCTGCGTGTCGAAGGCAGGCTCGGCAAAACCGTTGCGCAGAACCGCGCGGTTGAAGCTGCTACGGGCGAAATCGTTCTTTTCTCCGACGCCACCACGATTTACAAAACCGATGTTTTGCGCCGCGTGGTCAGAAATTTTGCTGACGAATCGGTTGGCTGTGTCGCCGGAAAACTGATTTACATTGATCCGAACGATTCAAGCGTCGGCGACGGCGCGCGTACTTATTGGAATTACGAAACTTTTATCAAACAGGCGGAAAGCCTGGCGTGTTCGCTAATCGGAGTTTCGGGCTGTTTGTACGCCGCGCGCCGCAAAAATTACGTTCCGATGTACGCGGAAGCCTGCTCGGATTTTCTGATTGCGACAAAAATCCGCGAACAGAATTTGCGTACCGTTTATGAACCTGAAGCCGTCGCGGTTGAGGAAACGAATAACCGGACGGACAAAGAGCTAAAAATGCGAGTGCGCGTTATCGCCCAGACTTTTACCGATTTGTGGCGGCATCGCCGGATGCTCAATCCTTTTCGGGCGGGTTTTTATGCGGTCGAGCTTTTTTCGCACAAAGTTTTGCGCTACGCGGTTCCGCTGTTTTTGCTTTCGCTGTATTTTTCCAACCTCGCATTGGCTTTCCATTCGCCGTTTTTTGATTTTTTTCTGCTTTTCCAGCTTCTTTTTTACGTTTTAGCGGCTGCCGCTTGGCTGCTTGACCGCGCTGGGATTTCTTTCAAACTTTTATCGCTCCCGCTTTATTTCGTTTTGGCAAACGCGGCGGTCGTGATTGCTTTTTACAAATTTTTGCGCGGCGAACGCTTTGCCTCGTGGCAGCCTATACGCGAAGAAGGGGAGACGAGGAGACGAGGAGAAGGGGAGAGACAAATTGAGGAGATTTTATGAGAAACGAAACCGCAATCAAAATACCGGAAAAATTGAGCGAAACGAACAATCGAAATTATTCCTCTTCTCCTCTTCCCGCCTTCTCCTCTTCTACGAAGGTGAGCGTTATTATTCCGGCTTATAAAATTGCCGATTATATCGGCGAAGCGCTTCAGTCGGTTTACGCGCAAACTTTCACGAATTTTGAAATTGTTGTAGTGAACGATGGCTCGCCGGATACTGTCGAATTTGAACGCGCAATCGAACCGTTTCTTGATCGAATCGTTTACATCAAACAGGAAAACAAGGGCGCGGCTGCCGCTCGAAACGCTGCAATCACGGCGGCAAGCGGCGAGATTTTGGCTTTTTTGGATGGCGACGATTTATGGCTGCCCGAATTTCTCCAATCGCAAATCGAATATCTGGAAAAAAACGATTTTGATTTGGTTTACGCCGACGCCGAGTTTTTCGGCGAAGACGTTCCCGCAGGGAACACTTATATGCAGTTTTCCAAATCTAACGGCGCGGTAACTACCGAAAGTTTGATTAGTTGGGATTGCAACGTGATTACATCCGGCACAATCGCGCGACGAGAAGCCGTCGTCACAGCCGGTTTGTTCGACGAATCGCCGATTTTTCGGCGCGGGCAGGATTTTGAAATGTGGTTTCGGCTGGCAAAGCGCGGCGCAAAGCTCAGTTATCAACAACGGGTTTTGTTGAAATATCGCGTCCGCTCCGGCAGTTTGACGGGAAATCACGTTCAGCAAGCCGAGAGAAATGTCACGGCGCTCGAAGGAATTAAGGCGAAATTTGAGTTTACCGAATCCGAAAAAACAGCTTGGGAGCGCCAAATGAAAATCGCTTCGGCGATGTTTAATGTCGAAAAAGGGAAGTCTCAAATTATAAACGGTGATTTTGCCGCCGCGCGTCAAAGTTTCGCTGCGGCAAATCGCTTTTACCGCAAACCGAAACTGTTTTTCGTCGGTTTGATGTTAAAATTCGCGCCCAATTTATTGCAGCGATTTTTCGCCGGTCGCGCCGAACATTTGGCGCGTAATCAGGCAAATGTTTTTTAACTTTTTCCCTCCGAAAGCAAACTATGAAAGACTCGATTGTTCTGGAAAATGAAGCCTCAGCCGTTTTTGATCGGCAAGCCGATACGAAAATGGCTGAAGTTCTGATTTCCGCGCCCAAACACGCCGATTTGATTTACGATGTCGGAATGCACAAAGGCGAAGACACGGCTTATTACCTTAAAAAAGGTTTTCGCGTCATCGGTTTTGAAGCCAATCCCGAAAACGCCGCTTATTGCCGCAGCCGCTTTTCCGAAGCAATCGCGCGGGAACAATTAACAATCGTCGAAGGCGCGATTATCGAGACGGGTTTCTCCGCCGGGGAAACGAAAAAGGTTAAATTTTTTCGCAACGTTGATCATTCGCCGTGGGGCAGCGCCTGCGAAGATTGGGCGCAGCGCAACGAGGTGATGGGAACGAGCAATGAAATTATCGAAGTCGCGGCGACGGATTTCAAAAGCTGTCTTGAAAAATACGGAGTGCCGTATTATTTGAAAGCCGATATTGTCGGCTCGGAAACGATTTGTCTGCGCGCTCTGCTCGCATTTGAAAACAAACCGGATTTTATCTCGATTCGCAGCGAAAAATTCGTTTTCAGCAAGCTCGAAAAAGAGTTCGTGCTTTTAGAAAAACTCGGATACGATTCGTTTCAAGCCGTTCAGCAGGACGTTTCGCAAATGCGCGCGCCCGCAAATTCAAAAGAAGGCGCAAACGTCCGGCACGATTTCGACGAAGGCGCTTCCGGCATTTTCGGCAAAGATTTACCCGGCAAAAGCTGGAAATCGAAAGAACAAATTTTGAAAGATTATCGCCGGATTTTCGCCGTTTACTGGCTGTTTGGAGATTACTCGTTTTTGCGCCAATCCGAGAGCGGCAGACGATTTATCTCGCGTCTCGAAAGAATCTTCCGCCGCCCGCTGCCCGGCTGGTACGACACGCACGCCAAACACTCGTCGTTTAAAGTATTAAGCGCGTTATTTTACGCATCCTCCGTTTTCCACTTATAAATTCCAAATCAATGTCGGAATTAAAACCGCTCAAATTAGAAGTCGTCATAGCGACTTACAATCGCGCCGAACTGCTTCGCCGGACTTTGCAAAGTTTAGCAGCGGCGCGGCGAGCTGCTTCGCTCTCGGTCGTCGTAACCGTCGCCGACAACAATTCGACCGATAACACGCGCGAAGTCGCTGCCGAATTTGTCCCGCTCTTCGGTGACATTAAGCTCGATTACATTTTTGAAAAACGACAGGGCAAACAGTTTGCGCTCAATACGGCGCTGGTGAAATCGGACGCGGATTTGATCGCAATGATTGATGACGACGAAGAAGTTGCCGAGGATTGGTTTATCGAGTTAGCGCGTCTTTTCGGCTCGCGCTGGGATGAACTGGATTTTGCGAGCGGGAAAATGCTGCCGCGCTGGGAGAGCGAGCCTGCTCCGGCGTGGGCTTCGCCGCAATGGGCTGGCATCGGCTGGCGCGAATTCGGCGACGAAGAATGGATGCACACTGCCGAAACGCCGATTGCCTGCGGCGGACACGCGATTTACAAATTATCGCTTTTTCACGAGCTTGGTTTTTATCACGAAGCAGTCGGTCCGCAGGGGAAAAATTTAATGGGATGCGAAGACGATGTGATTTACGACAAGCTGATCAGCGCCGGAAAACGCGGTGTTTATTGTCCGAAACTTGTTGTCCGGCATTTTGTTCCCGATTATCGTCTGACGCGAAATTATCTGCGCCAATGGTCTTACGGAAACGGCGCTTCGCAAAATCTGGTTGATATTCATTACAAACCTTTTGACGGAAAACGCTTTTTGAGAGTGCCGCGCTATCTTTACCGCCAGGCGGCGGCGAGCTTGAGAAAAAGTTTTTCGGCGCGTCTACAGGGGAAATCCGAAGACGCTTTTGCCGCCGAACGCGAATTTTGGGTTTTCTGGGGATTTTTTTACAGCCGCAATATACAGAATTCCAGACTCGAATCAGCGTTTAAATTTTTAAACGCGAAAGTTCTCCAGCCCGTAAATCGTTAATTTTGATGACCGCACACGAGGAAAAACAGGCTTCTTCGCTGACCGCTCAGGCGGCGTGGATTTTGATCGCCAAAGTGACGAGCTTCGCTCTGGCGATTGCCGTTCCGCTTTTGCTTGCGCGGCGGCTGGATCAAACCGAATTCGGTCTTTACAAGCAAGTTTTTCTCATCATCGCGACCGCTAACGCGCTTTTGCCATTCGGTTTCGGAATGAGCGCGTATTATTTTCTTCCGCGCGAAACCGAAAAACGCGGCGCTGTTGTTCTTAATATTTTGATTTTTAACGCGGTCGTCGGATTCGCCGCAGCGAGCGTTTTGTTTTTCTTTCCGCAAAGCCTCGTTTGGCTGTTCGGCGATGCGCTGATGGCGAATTTTGCGCCCGCGCTCGGTCTGGCAATCTGGCTCTGGATTTTTTCGGCTTTTCTGGAAACGCTCGTCATCGCCAACAACGAAGCGCGTTTGGCGATGGTTTTTATCGTTTTTTCGCAACTTTCGAAAGCAGTTTTCTTTCTCGCGGCGGCGATTTTGTTCGGAACGGTTTCGTCTCTGATTTGGGCTGCCGTCGCGCAAGCCGCTCTGCAAACCGTGATTCTTTTCGTTTATGCGAAACGGCGTTTCCCAGAGCTTTTGCGCGTTTTCGATTTCGGCTTGCTCAAACGTCAATTCGCCTACACTTTGCCGTTCGGTCTTTCCGGCTGGCTCAACACCGGACAAACCGACGCGCATAATTATTTCGTTTCGCGTCGTTTTACGCCCGCCGATTTTGCGGTTTATTCGGTCGGCGGTTTTGAATTACCGCTCGTCGGAATTCTGGCTGAATCAATTTCTTCGGTACTGATTCCGCTGATGAGCCGTCTTTCGGCATCGGAAGATAAACGCGAAATCGTCGAAACTTCCGCTCGCGTGACGCGCAAACTGGCGCTCGTTTATTTTCCGCTTTACGCTTTTCTGTTCATCACTGCCGACGCTTTTATCACCACGCTTTTCACCGCAAATTATCAATCGAGCGTCCCGATTTTTCGGCTGAATTTAACGCTTTTGCCGTTTGCCGTTTTAGTGCTCGATCCGATCACGCGCGCTTACAAAGAAATCGGCTATTTTCTGCTGCGTCTGCGGCTGGCTCTGTTTGCGCTGATGATGCCCGCGCTATGGTACGCAACGAATTTCGGGCTTTTGGAAACGAGCGCGGTCGTTGTCGCGTTTGCTTTGACCGAACGCGCCTTGTCAACCTTAAAAATCGCGCGCACAATTGATTTTCAAACAAAGGATTTCAATTTGCTCGGAGGCGCGCTCAGAACCGCTTTCGCAACCGTTCTGGCAGCCGCCGCGCTGTTCGCTTTTTATTATTTGACGAATGAAAATTTAAAAACGCTTTTCTCCGGCGCAGCCGAGACGGTTTTTCATAATCAAAAATTGTCGGATTTCCTCGGCGGCGCAATGTTTCTGGCAATTTGCGGCGCTGTGTTTGCGGCAATTTATCTGGTTTTGATTAATCTGTTCGGCGCAATCGAACCGGAAGACAAACAAAAGCTCACGAATCTGCTGCCAAAATTTTTTCGCTTTCGCAAACCGGAAGCGGATTTAAGATTTGAGATTTAAACAAAATGTGCGGAATTGTCGGATTCATCAATAAAAACAGGGAAGCGAAAGCGGATCGCGCAGCTTTGCTCGAAAAAATGTGCCGCCAAATCGTCCATCGCGGTCCCGATGAGCAAGGCGTTTTTCTCGACGATTCGCGCGCGGCGCTCGGAATGCGCCGTCTTTCGATTATTGATTTAAAAACCGGGCAGCAGCCGATTTATGATTGCACGCAGAATCTGGCGATTGTTTTTAACGGCGAGATTTACAATTTTCAGGAATTAAAAAAACAACTCGAAACGCGCGGACATCATTTTAAAACCAATTCCGACACCGAAACAATCGTTCATCTTTACGAAGAATTCGGCTCAAAATGCGTCGAACATCTACGCGGAATGTTCGCATTTGCAATTTGGGATAAACGTGAGGAAAAACTGTTTCTCGCCCGCGACCGCGCAGGCAAAAAGCCGCTTTTTTATACAAAAACAAAGAACGGCGATTTCGTTTTCGGTTCGGAATTAAAAACTTTGCTCGAACACGCCGATATTGAGCGCAAAATTTCCTTGCCCGCGCTCGACGCTTTTTTGACTTTCGGTTATGTGCCGGAAGAATTCTGCATTTTCGAGAACGTGGAAAAATTGCCGCCCGCGCATTTTCTCGAATTTCACAAAGGCGAAATCCGAATCGAAAAATACTGGGATATTCCGCTCGCCGCCGAAAAACTGGGCGCGAGCGAAAGCGAAATTATCGCCGAATTACAAAATCTGCTCGCCGAATCGGTCAAAATTCGCCTTATTTCCGAAGTTCCGCTGGGCGCGTTTTTGTCGGGCGGCGTTGATTCATCGGCTGTCGTTGGGTTGATGTCGCGTTTTTCTGAAAAGCCTGTCAAAACGTTTTCCATCGGTTTTGAAGAAGACAGCTACGACGAGCTGAAATTTGCGCGCGTCGCCGCCAAACATTTCAACACCGAGCATCACGAATTTGTCGTCACGCCCGCGATTGTCGAAGAAATTGACGATCTCGTCTGGCATTTGGACGAGCCTTTCGCGGATATGTCCGCGCTGCCGACTTTTGCGGTCGCAAAAATGGCGCGCGAATTTGTCACAGTCGCTTTGAGCGGCGACGGCGGAGACGAATTGTTTGCGGGTTATTCCAGATACCTCAGGCATTTTAAATCCGCCGGACAGTTCCCCGGATTTATCCGCAAAAATCTGCTGTCTAAACTTGCGGCGAATTTGCCGCACGGCGCGCGCGGGCGAAATTATCTGCACAATGCCGCGCTTGATTCAATCGAAAAATATATTGATTCCGTTTCGCATTTCGGCACGTTGAACCGCAAACAGCTTTATTCGGCTGATTTTCGCCAAAAGCTAAACGGCGCGTTCGGCGCGGGCGAAGCGGTTTTCCAAAAGATTGCCGGAGAATTTCCCGCCGATTCGCTCGAACAGCTTTTGTATCTCGACAGCAAAACTTATCTTCCCGCAGACATTTTGACCAAAGTTGACCGGATGACGATGGCAGCTTCGCTCGAAGCCCGCTCGCCGCTGCTCGATCATAAATTGATTGAATTTGTCGCGCAGATTCCGGCTGATTTGAAATTGCGCGGCGGCGAGACGAAATATATTTTTAAACAGGCGTTGCGCGGCATTGTGCCGGATGAAATTTTATACCGCGAAAAACAAGGTTTCGGCGTTCCGGTTGACGTTTGGATCAATGAAAAACTGCGACCGCGAATCCGTGAAACTTTGCTCGAAGGTCGAACCGCCGAGCGCGGATTTTTCGATTTAAAATACGTTGAGCTTTTATTAAAGGAACACGCCAGCGGGCGGCGCGACCACGCCTGGCGTTTGTGGCAGCTTTTTGTTTTCGAGCTTTGGCAGCGCAGATTTATTGATGGAAAATAACGAAACAGAATTTCGGGTGATTTTGCTCACGCACGGCGGCGCTGAGGCGGTTTTGCTTCGCCTGGCGCAGCTTGATAATGCGCAGGTCGCCGGAGTTTTCATTGAAGAAAAGCGATTGCCGGTGCGTTCGTTTAAAGAAAAGCTGCGGCGCAGCTTAAAATACGATGGTTTTTGGGCGACAATCGGAAAAACGATACGTCAAACACCGGTTGAAAATTCGGTTGAAGATTTAACCGCAGAAATGGCGCGAAATCTTGATTTTCCGGTTCATTTCGTCAGCGATTTTCACGACGCGGAAGCAATCGAATTGATGCGGGCGGCGCGGGCAGATTTAGGCGTGATTTACGGCACGAATATCATCAAAGAATCGGTTTTCTCGCTGCCGCGTCTCGGCTCGATCAATCTGCATCAAGGTTTGGCGCCGTTTTATCGCGGCAGCGCGCCGGTTTTTTGGGAGCTTTACAACGACGAGCCGGAAGTCGGAATCACGGTTCACCGCGTTGCGGCGAAAGTTGATGCGGGCGAGATTGTTTTACAGGAAACAGTTCCGCTTCGCTACGATTTCGAGCGGTTTGATTTGAATTTTGAAAGTTTTATCGAAGATTTCCGCGCCGGAATCAAAGAAAAATGCGCGGCTCTGGTCGCCGAAAGCGTGCGGCAAATTGCAGTTGGCGCGGCGAATTTTCAACCACAGGACATCTCGCTCGGATCACGCTACAAATTGCCGACAAAACGCGAAAAAGACGAGTTAAAACAGCGTTTGCGTGCGCGAAAGAAAATTTTAAACGCAGAGACGCGGAGACGCGGAGAAAATCTGAAAAATATTGTCAGCGGTATTTTATTTTTGTTCTATCTCTGCGCCTTTGCGTCTCTGCGTTAAAAACAAATGATGAAAAAGTCAGTTTTAAAATTTATGCAGACGACTGGAGGTTTTGCGGCATTTCGCCGTTTGAACCGATGGCGCGTGTTGATTTTGACTTATCATCGTTTCGCCGAAACGGAAATCGAAGGGCGAGTTTCCGCCGCACAGTTTTCCGCGCATTTGGAGTTTTTAAAAGCAAATTATCGAGTTTTGCCGCTCGCGGAAATTGTCGAAAATCTGCGCGAAGGAAAATCTTTGCCCGACAACACAGCCGCAATCACGATTGATGACGGCTACAAAGACGTTTACGACGTTGCCTTTCCGGTTTTAAAACAATTTCAAATTCCGGCGACCGTTTTTGTCATCACCGATTTTCTCGACCGCAAATGCTGGCTTTGGACTGATAAAGCCAGAGTTTTGGCTGCAAACACAAAACTTGCAGAAATTGAATTTGAAAACAGCAAATTTAATTTAAACGGCGCGGCTTCGCGTAAAATCATTGCCGCGAAAATCAATGAACATCTCAAACGGATGCCCGACGAGGAAAAGGAAAAGCGGCTGGAAGATTTGCAAAGCGCATTTGCGGTTGATTTAACCGAATTACCCGCACCGGAGTTTTCCGCAATCAATTGGAATGAAGCAAAAGAAATGGACGCAAACGGTGTGACAATCGAATCGCACACGGTTTCGCATCCGATTTTAACAAACGTTTCAGACGAGCGTTTGCGATTTGAATTGATTGAATCTAAACGGCGTTTGGGCGAAATTCTGGGACGCGAGGCGAATTTGTTCTGTTATCCAAATGGCGGATTCAACGAACGCGCGAAAAATCTTGTCGCCGAAGCCGGTTACAAAGCTGCCGTAACGACCGAAATCGGCTTTAACGATTTTGATTCCGATTTATTCTCGCTAAAACGAACCGACGCGCAGCCCGCATTGATTGATTTTGAGCAATACGCCAGCGGTTTTGAACTGGCGAAAACGAGCCTCAGAAAATTTGTCTAAAAAGTTATGAGCAAACCGATAGAAGCATTTAACGGCTACAACGATTATATCGCTTACGAGTGGAAATATTTTGTCGAAAACCCGGAGCGCGGAAACGCCGCGCTCGCGGCGACTAAGGGCGTCAAGGTCAATCGCGTGCTGGACATCGGCTGCGGCGCGGGGCAGGAAATGTTGCCCTTTATCGAGCGCGGCGCGTCAGGCGTCGGGATGGATATAACGCCGGAAGTCGGTAAAGTCGGGCGAAAAATGTACGGCGAAGCCGGGTTTGGAAACCGCGTTTCTTTTTTGCGTTCGAGCGGCAACGATTTGCCTTTTGACGATGACTCGTTCGATGTTTTGATTTGTCGCGGCGCGCTGATGTTTATGGAAAACCGCCGCGCTTTGGCGGAAATGGCGCGCGTTTTAAAACCGGGCGGCGTTTTTCTTTTGAAAGTTCAGGACGCGCCTTATTATTGGTGGAAAATCGGTCACGGTTTGAAAACCGGCAATGTTTTGACTTCGGTTCACGGCGCGCGCGTTCTGTTTGCCGGAAATTGGTACAAACTAACGGGAAAACAATTGTTTAATAAATTGACGGCGGGCGGCGAGATTTATCTCTCGAAAAATGTTTTGAGCCGCGAGCTGAAACGCTTGAATATGCAAATCACCGGGGAAATGCCCGATACGAATCGCCAAACGCCTTCGTTTGTGATTCGTAAATCGTAAATCGAATCATTGCTTTTTCGATTTACGATTTACATTCACTAAATCTGAGTAATTTAACAAAATTCAAATATGCTCTGCCCTGGCTGGCGCGCTACCCGATTTGGCGCGGCGGCGAGTTTTTGCGCCGCGTTTCCGAAGAAAAGCCAAAGCATTTGATTTTCGTGGTGGCAAATCATTTTGAGCCGGCTTGGTCGCCGAACGGTTTTTTGAATTTGGACGAGCAGCGTCGCAGGCTTGATGATTGGTATTTAAAAGCTAGAAAAATCGGCGAATCAACGCTTGATTCGGACGGCACGAAATTTCGTCACACGAATTTTTATCCGGCGGAACAATATGAACGCGGTTTGCTCGAAACGATGGCGGCAATGGAGCGCGAAGGTTTAGGCGAAACCGAGATTCATCTGCATCACGGAGTTGAAAAGCCCGACACCGGGGAAAATACCCGAAGGATTTTGACTGAGTTTCGAGATTGTCTGGCGGAAGAACACCGCAGTTTATCGCGTTTTGAAGGCGAGAAAATGCCGCGCTACGCTTTTGTTCACGGCAATTTGGCTTTGGCAAACTCGGCTGGCGGCGCGTTTTGCGGCGTTGACGACGAAATGCGGATTTTGCAGGAAACCGGATGTTACGCCGATTTGACTTTACCTTCCGCACCCGACCGCACGCAGGTTGCGAAAATAAATTCGATTTACGAAGCCGCAGGCGATTTTGAACAAGCCGCGCCGCATCGAATCGGAAAGGATTTGCGCGTTGGCGCGCAAATTGAGCGTTTACCGATAATTTTGCCCGGCGCGCTGGTTTTTAATTGGAACAGAAAAATTAAAAAAATCCCCGTGCCTCGGCTTGACGACGGCGCTTTAACTGCGAACCAGCCGCTCGATTTAAAACGATTGAATCGCTTGAAATCGGCGCGAATCGGCGTTTTAAATAAACCGGAATGGGTTTTTATTAAACTTTATTGTCACGGATTTTTCGATCACGATCAGGATTCGTGCATTGGCGAACGCGCCCATAAGTTTTTTAATGAAACAATCGAAAACGGCGAGCGAACCGGCGAATACAAGACGCATTTCGCTACTGCGCGCGAGGCTTTTAACATCATCGCTGCGGCGGTTGACGGCAAAACCGGAACGCCGAACGATTTTCGCGATTATCGCTTGAAAGCGATCAGGTCTGAAAGCAAAACGACAGATGTTCACCGCCGAGACGCCGAGACGCCGAGGGAAGAAATAATAAAAGTATAAACTCTGCGTCTCGGCGTCTCGGCGGTGAACATTTAACCGAAATAAATGGCGGCAAACCGGCTCGAAAAACTGAAAAAACTTCGCGGTCGCAGTTTAGACGAAATTCGTCGGCGCGGCGGACAGGCGCTTTCCGCTTACGGCGAGCAGCTTGGTTTCGGCGCGAAATTGCCCTCGGACGAGGAATTTTCAAAGCTGCTCGACACAGAGCTTTTCGGAACAATGACGCCGAAATCCGAACAGCTTCTCGAAAGTTTCGGTTCGTGGCGCGGAGCGCAGTTTTTTCCGGCGTTTGACGATAGAGACGCGAGCATTGTCGCGTTTCGAGAGAATTTCGGCGACGAAGCGGCGCGTCAAATCATCGCCCGCGCCGACCGCGTTTTGCAGGGCAAATTCGATCTTTTGGGGTTTTCAAATCTCGATTTCGGACT
The DNA here is from genome assembly GCA_036387135.1 of Pyrinomonadaceae bacterium. Classification (GTDB taxonomy): domain Bacteria; phylum Acidobacteriota; class Blastocatellia; order Pyrinomonadales; family Pyrinomonadaceae; genus JALZCH01. The sequence continues at coordinate 65,601 of DASVUH010000052.1, forward strand.
CCCGATTGATTGGCATCTCGAACCGTTGACGGGAAAACGCGCGCCTTTAAAACATTGGAAACAATTTGACGAGCTTGATTCGGAAGAAACGGGCGACAAGAAAATCATTTGGGAGCTGAATCGCTGTCAGCATTTTTTCACGCTCGGCGCGGCTTACCGGTTGAGCGGCGATGAAAAATACGCCGCCGCTTTCGTGATGCATTTAACCGGATGGATGGAGCAAAATCCACCGGCGACGGGCGTTAATTGGATGAGCAGTCTGGAAGTCGCTTTCCGCGCGATTTCGTGGCTCTGGGCGCTTAACTTCTTTAAAAATTCACCGAATCTGACGCCTTCCGTTTTCCGCGACGCGCTCAAATTTCTTTATCTGCACGCGCGGCACATCGAGACTTATCTTTCGACGTTTTACAGCCCGAACACGCATTTAACCGGCGAGGCTCTGGGGCTTTATTATCTCGGCACGCTGCTTCCCGAATTTCGTCTCGCCGTGCAATGGCGCGAAACGGGCGGAAAAATTCTGCTCGAACAGCTCGACCGCCAGATTTTGCCCGACGGCGTTTATTTTGAGCGCACAACCTGGTATCAGCGTTACACGGCGGATTTTTATACGCATTTTTTTATTTTAAGCCGCATCAACGAAGACGATTTTTCATCCGAAAAACTCAAAAGCAAATTACAGTTAGCTTGCGATTTTCTGATGCACGCGTCGCGCCCCGACGGAACGACTCCGCTCATCGGCGACGACGACGGCGGGCGAATGCTCCCCGTTTCGAGTCTCGAAGCAGTCAACGATTTTCGCTCGACGCTCGCCACCGCCGCAGTTTTATTCAAGCGGGGCGATTATAAGTTTGTCGCGGGCGATTGCGCCGAAGAAACCTTTTGGCTATTGGGCGCGACAGGATTGGAAGTATTTGAATTGATCGAGCCGCAAGAACCTGCGGAAAAATCGAAAGCGTTTCCGATTGGCGGTTATTTTGTGATGCGTGATGATTGGAGCGCAACAGCCGATTATCTTTTGGTTGACGGCGGCGCTCACGGCGCTCTGAACGGCGGACACGCGCACGCCGACGCGCTCGCATTTGAACTCGCCGTTGGCGGAAAATCTTTGCTCGTTGACGCCGGAACTTATTCTTATGCCGAACGAGCCGCACGCGATTATTTTCGCTCGACGCAGGCTCACAACACGCTCGCGCTCGACGGAAAATCTTCCTCCGAGCCGAACGGCTTGTTTGATTGGAAAACGACGGGCGACGCGCGAACAAAAGAATTCATCAGCCGCTCGCGCTTTGATTTTTTTGAAGGCTTGCACGAAGGTTTTTCGCATCATTCAAAAAACGAATCGCCAATCGTCCACACACGGAGCTTGCTGTATCTAAAAAACGATTACTGGATTTTGCGAGACATTGTAGATACGACCGCCCCGCACGATTATCAATTAAATTTTCATTTTAACGCCGGAACGACCGTTCAGCTCGCCGAAGCTGAAAACAATTTGCCGACAGTGCGCGTTTTGCCGGAGAGCGGAAAAAACGGTTTGGAAATAGCGACGTACGGCGACAACGGCGCATGGGAAACTTTCGACGATTGGATTTCGCCCTGCTACGGCGTCAAATTAAGCGCCCCGACAGCGACGTTTTCTTCAAGCGGAAACGGAACTCAGGAATTTTTCACGTTTTTGCTGCCGAGCGGCAAGAACAAATCTGTGCCGGTCGTCAACGAAATTTCCGCTGCGGCTGGACGCGCTTTTGCGATTAATTCGGAAGATCAACGCGACCTTTTCGTTTACGGCGATGACGACGGGCAGATAACGCGCACCACAGTTTTCGATTCAAATTTCCGTTTCGCGTGGGCGCGTTTTTCCGAACACGACGAACAGCTTTTGGAAGAAATCGTTTTGGTGTCGGGCAGCAGCTTTATCTACGGCGGCAAAGAAGTTATCAATTACCCGAAACGCCTGCGCTGGGCTTATATTCGCCGGGTTGAAAATCGAATGTTTGTCGAAACCGACGACGGCGCATTTTCCGTCAACCTGCCGAAAAAATCTCGCGCCGCGGCGTTAGTCCTGCGTCCTCAGAGTCTTGCCGACACGATAAAGTTTGAAACGCAGACACGCTGAGACGCCGGGAAAAGACAGAAAATAGCTCAAGCTGAAAAAACTTATCTTAAAATCTCTGTGTCTCTGCGTTGAATCTTTTTGAAACAAAACGTCTTACAACTCATTGGCAGTTTTCACAGCGGCGGTTCGGAACGTCAAGCCGTGCAATTGACGAAATTGTTGACGGAAGACGGACGTTTCCGAGTTTTCATCGCTTGTTTAAATCCCGAAGGAACTTTGCGCACAGAAGTCGAACGATTTTACAACACGGAAATCGCGGCGTTTCCGCTCTCTTCGTTTTACGACCGAAATTTTTTGCATCAGATTCGACGTTTCAGACGGTTTTTGAAAGAAAATCAAATCAGCCTCGTTCATTCGCACGATTTTTACACCAATGTTTTCGGCACTTTCGCGGCGAAAACTGCCCGCGTTGCTTCCAAACGCGAAACCGGAGGACTGCGGAGCGCGTCGCAGCAAATAATCGAAAAGCAGGCGTTTCGCCGCGCCGACCGGATAATTGCCAATTCCGAAGCCGTCAAAAATTATTTAATCGCGGCGGGCGTTTCCGGCGATAAAATTTCAATCGTTTACAACGGCTTGGATTTAAGCAAATTTAAAATTGAATTTGACCGCGCAGAAATTATGCGTGCGTTCGGTTTGCCGGATAAAAAGCTGGTGACAATCGTCGCCAATTTGCGCCACTCGGTAAAAAATCAGGAAATGTTTTTGCGCGCGGCTCAACAAATCAGGGAAAAGCGCGAAAACGCTGCTTTTGTTTTGGCGGGCGAAGGCGAGCGCACGGCGGAATTGAAAAAACTGGCGAGCGAATTGAAAATCGAGCGTGAAGTTTTTTTTACCGGCAGAGCCGAGCGCGTCCCCGAATTGCTGGCAGTTTCCGAAGTGTGCGTTCTTGCCTCGCGCGCCGAAGGTTTTTCCAATGCGATTCTCGAATATCTGGCGGCTTCGCGCCCGGTTGTGGCGACATTGGTCGGCGGCGCTGCGGAAGTGATTTTCGACGGCGAAAACGGTTTTCTCGTCGAATCCGACGACGACCGAAAAATGGCGGAAAAGATTTTGTTTTTGCTCGAAAATCCCGAAACAGCCAAAAAATACGGCGCGCGTGGACGCGAGATTGTCGAAGCGAGATTCTCCGTCAAAGCTCAGCTTGAAAACACAATCGCAGTTTACAACCAGGTTTTATCAGGAAAATAAGTTGACACAACCGCAAAAAACGTAAGATTCTACAACTGGGCGAAACCCTTTAGCCGCCGGGATTTTAAACCTCGCTTTCACACAGAGCTTTTGTTATGCGCATTTTGCAATTAGGTCCGGTTCCGCCGCCGCACGGTGGAGTTCAAGCAAATCTTTCGGCAATCGCCGAACGCTTGCGCCTCGCCGGACACGACTGCCAGACAATTGCGATAGCTCGTTCGAGCGAAATCAAACCGCAAGCGAACGTTTATCACCCGAAAAACGCGAAGGAATTATTCAAACTGCTTTTCAACTTAAAATTCTATATCGCGCATCTGCATTTCGGCGGCGATTTTACCGGGCGACTCGCGCTTCTGGCTTTTGCTTGCGGCATCTTGCCGGGAAAGAAAACTGTTTTGACTTTTCATTCGGGCGGTTTTGCAAGTTCCGAACAAGGAAAACGCGCGAATAAATTCAGCTTTCGCGGTTTTGCCGTGCGTCGTTTGAATAAAATCATCGCCGTCAACGAAGAAATCCGCAATCTTTTTTTGCGTTACGGCGTGCGCCCGGAAAAAATCGAAATCATCGCGCCGCACTTTCATCGCCAGCCCAATCCAAACGCTGAAATTCCCGCAAACATCGAGCGCTTTTTTCAGAATCATTCGCACGTTTTGCTCGCCGCAGCGAGCTTGGAAAAGCATTACGATTTGAGCTTGCAAATTCGGGTTTTAAAAAATGTTTTAAAAGAATTTCCAAACTGCGGTTTGCTGATTGCGGGTTCGGGCGAGCTAGAGTCGGAATTAAAACGCGAAATCACCGCGACCGATTACGCCGGAAACATTATGCTCGCGGGCGACGTGCCGCACGATGCGATTTTACATTTGATTAAACGCTCGGACGCGCTTGTCCGCACGACGCTGTTTGACGGCGACGCGATTTCAATTCGCGAGGCGCTTTTCCTCGAAACTCCGGTTATTGCAACTGATAATAAAATGCGTCCGGGCGGCGTTCGCCTGATAAAAATCGGCGACGCGGACAATTTGACCGAAACGATTTTGGCGGTTTTGCGCGAAGGTAAAAAACAAAAAACGAACAAACCCGACGATTGGAGCAACATTGACGCGGTAATTCTGATTTACGAACAGCTTTTAAACAAAGAAATGGCATCACAGAGCGCTTCAATCAACAAATCGCAATCCGTAATTCGTAATTCGTAATTGATTTATGTGTGGCATCGCTGGAATAGCTTTTTCCGAAAAATCACGGCGCAGAATTGACGAATCCGTTTTGTGCCGTATGCGCGACTGTTTGCATCATCGCGGACCGGATGACGCCGGAATTTTCGTTTCGGAAAACATCGGTCTGGCGCATCGTCGTCTGGCAATTGTTGACGTTTCCGCTGGTTTTCAGCCGATGACGAACGAAGACAATTCTCTGCAAATCGTTTTTAACGGCGAAATCTACAATCACGCGGATTTTCGAGATCAGCTTGTCGAAAACGGTCACGTTTATAAAACCCACTGCGACACCGAGACGATTTTGCACCTTTACGAAGAACACGGCACGTCGTGCGTCGAATTTCTGCGCGGAATGTTCGCGTTTGCGATTTGGGATTCGGCGAAAAAAGAATTGCTGCTGGCGCGTGACCGCTTGGGCGTCAAACCGCTTTATTATGTCGCCGACGAAAATGGCTCGCTCGTTTTCGCTTCGGAAATAAAATCGCTGTTTGAAGCCGGAATCAAACCCGAAATAAATTTCGCCGCGCTGCCGGATCAAATGGCAAATCACGGCACGACGGGCGAAGAAACTCTTTTTCGCAATGTTAAACGCCTGCTGCCCGGTCATTTTTTGATTTGGAAAAACGGCGAAATCCGAATCAAAAAATTCTGGGATGTTTTGTTTCAGCCCAAAATTGAAGTTAAAAATGAACGGGATTTGGTTGAGGAATGGCGCGAGCTTTTTAGAAAATCGGTCGAGCTGCGCCTTATGGCTGATGTGCCGCTCGGAATGTTTTTGTCGGGCGGGATTGATTCGTCGGCGATTGCGGCGGAAATGGCAACGCTCGTCAAAGAACCGATTAAAACTTTTTCCGTCGCTTTTGCCGAGCGCGAAGCCAACGAGCTTGAATACGCGCGTCTTGTTTCGCGTAAATTCAAAACCGAGCATCACGAAATCACGGTTTCGCCGCAGGAATTTTTCGATGTTTTGCCGAAATTAGTCTGGCACGAAGACGAGCCGATTGGGTTTCTGGCGAGCGTACCGCTTTATTTTGTCTCAAAACTCGCTGAACGACACGTCAAAGTCGTTTTGACGGGCGAAGGCAGCGACGAGCTTTTGGGCGGTTACGGGCGTTATCGAAAAACTCTGCTCAATTTGGCTTTCGGCGAAAATTACGAATCGTTTGCTCCGCGCAGTCTCCGTTCCGTCGTGCAAAGCGGAATCGGGACTTTGCCGGTTGCGGTGAAAAATAAACTGTCACGGACGTTTTTAAATTTGCCTTCGAATCTGGAAAATCTTTATTTCGATAATTTTGCGGTTTTTCCCCGAAAAATGCAGCACCAGCTTTTGTCGGCAGAAACGAAAGCCCGAATTTTCGAGACGAATCCTTATTCGAATTTGCAAAATTATCTAAGCGAAACAGACGCGGCAAGCCTGCTCGACAAACTGCTCTATGCCGACACGAAAACTTATCTGCACGAGCTTTTGATGAAGCAGGATCAAATGAGTATGGCGGCTTCGATTGAATCGCGCGTGCCATTTTTGGATCACAAACTAGTTGAATTCAGCGCCCGTCTTCCCGAAAAATTTAAGATTCGCGGCAAAACGACAAAATGGATTTTGCGCGAAGCGATGCGCGGCGTTTTGCCGCCGGAGATTTTGACGCGCAAAAAAATGGGTTTTCCGGTTCCGCTCGGAAAATGGCTGCGCGGCGAGTTTCGTTCGATTGTTGACGAATTCGTTTTGTCTGACCGCGCTTTAAATCGCGGAATCTTCAATGCTGATTTTGTTCGCGAGATTGTCGCTCGGCAGCGCGCGGGCGAAAATCATGACGAGCGAATGTGGTTTTTGATTAACTTTGAAATCTGGCAGCGACAATTTATCGAGGGCGAGAAATTATGGTAGAAGTTGCGGAAAAAGTGTTGCCGAAAACCGCCGACGTTTTGCGCGGGCGCGACGTTGTTTGTTTTTCGCACGATTGGTCCGGCGATCCGCTTTCAAAAACTCACATCGTTCGCGTTCTCGCCAGAGAAAACCGCGTCTTGTGGATAAATTCAATTGCTAATCGAATGCCGACCATCGCGAAAAAAGATTTTTCGCGGCTTGTCAAAAAATTAACGGCTTTTACCGAAAAAGTTAAAGAAGTCGAGCCGAACATTTTTGTGATGAATCCACTGGCAATTCCAGCTTACGGAAGCGCGGCGGTTCGGGAATTTAATCAAAAATTTTTGCTCGCGCAAATCAAGCGCGTGATGAAAAACCTACGTTTTCAAAAGCCCGTGAACATTGTTTTCAATCCGGCTGCCGGAATGGTTGCGGGAAAAATCGGCGAAGATTTGCTCGTTTATTATTGCGTTGACGAATACACGGCTTTTACCGGCGCGACCGATGGTTTGAAGCAAATCGAAAACGAATTGTTCCAAAAATCCGATCTGGTCGTTGTTTCGGCGGAAAAACTGCTCGCAGATAAAAAGCGATTTAATCCGAACACATTTTTGATTCGGCACGGAGTTGATTACCGGCATTTTTCGCGGGCTTTAAAAAACGAAACCGAAATTCCAGCCGAAATCAGAGATTTGCCTCATCCGATTATCGGTTTTCACGGCTTGCTCGCGGATTGGGTTGATTACGAATTGCTCAAAAAAACGGCTGAACATTTTAAAAACGGATCGCTCGTTTTAATCGGCAAAGTTTCGGTTGACGCCGAGCAGAAAATCAAAATTTTAAACGGTTTGCCGAACGTGCATCTTTTGGGGCGCAAGCCTTATCAGGACTTGCCCGCTTTTTGCAAAGGTTTTGATGTAGCTTTGAATCCGTTTGAAATTTCCGAATTGACGCTCGCGGCAAATCCTTTGAAAGTGCGAGAATATCTCGCCGCCGGTTTGCCGGTTGTTTCCACCGCGATTCCTGAAGTCGAAGTTTTGGGAACTTGTTTAATCGGCGAATCACACGTCGGTTTTATCCGGCAAATCGAAATTGCGCTTGAAAATCCGGGCGTTTCGGCGAAAAGAAGCGAATCCATTAGAGGCGAAAGCTGGGAAGCGCGCGTCGAAGAATTAAGAGAAATAGTGCGGAACGCGGAATGCGCGCAATAGCGAAATTAAAACCGAAGTTAAAGTTTTTGTTTCGCGCACTCGTTGTTTTGCCG
>DASVUH010000053.1:0-51614 GCA_036387135.1 Pyrinomonadaceae bacterium
TTCGGGCGTGATCGGGCGAATTTTCTGGAGCATTTGTCGTTTAAACTGCGACTTACTCCAAAAAGTCACGAAAGTTTTGCTTTCCTCGCCGCGCAAAGATTCGGCTTTTTTTCTTTGATATTCAAGCTGGCGTTCGAGCGCGCGATTCGCTCGTTCGTGATGTTTGTTTGCCAGCCAGCCTGTTTTCGATTTATTGCTCATTTTCGATTCAATGATTAAGTTTGACGCGCCTTTTAAGAGTTCCACGTTGTATATGTATTCTCAATTTCCCATTTATTGTTCTTCTTTGTCAGTAACCTAAAACTACCGTTGCCGCACAACCAACCGCAACTCTGACCTAATGAAATTAAGGCTTGTGTTTTACTTTTATTAAAACCAACTCTTGAGACCTCAATAATCCCGTTTGCATTCGGATATTTTTTGTTAAAGATTTTCCAGCCATCTTTGCCACCTACCGCATTATTTTCAAAGAGTTTGTTAATCTCTTCTCCAACAAAATTTATTTTCACATTCAAATCAAATTTGTTTGTTAAAGTGGCAGACTTTTGATTGCGAGAACTAAAATCATCCACTGTTTCTTTCAATAAAGGCGGTAAAATATTCGGCAAACCTTCTCCAAAAAATGAAGCAAAATTTTCGCTAACAGTTGAAGTTTGTTTTTTAATAACCAATCGTTTGGTTTCTTTCCTGATAAAGCCTTGAAGTATAGCTTTATAAACCAAAAACTCATCAGCATCGGGCGCGGTCTGTGCAGAAACATAACTGTCACTACTTGAACCTATCGCACAAAAGAAACCGAGCGTTAAAAACCACAATAAAAGTATTTGTTTCATATGAGCATTTACAAATTTCAGCGAAAACGTTGAACGATTGATTGATAAGCAAAATGTATCGCAACTCGCTTTGTTTGACTAGCGCAAGCGGGCTTTGTTTCTGTTATACTTTCGCCTAACTGAATGGTCATTCATTTTTAACCGAACGGAGCGAAAAACAAGTGGAACGCGAACAGCTTGAAATGGATGTCGTGTTTGTCGGCGCAGGTCCGGGAAATCTGGCGGCGGCGCTGCATCTGACGAATTTAATCAACAAACATAACGAAGCGGCGGCTGCCGGAAAAACGAAACGTCCCGCTTTGGGCGAAATCGAAATCGGGATTATCGAAAAAGGCGCTTCGGTCGGCGCGCACGTTCTTTCGGGCGCGGTGCTTGATCCGCGCGCTATTGCGGAATTGATGCCCGATTATCTCGAACAAGGCTTTCCGTTTGAGTCGGAAGTGACGGACGAAGATTTTTTCTATTTAACCGAAACGCGCGCCATTAAATCGCCCGTTATTCCGCCGCCGCTCGAAAATCACGGCAATTACATCATTTCGCTCAACCGCGTGGTCGAATGGCTCGGCGAAAAAGTCGAAGCCGCCGGGGTCAACATTTTTCCCGAATTTCCCGGCGCGGAAATGCTTTACGACGATTTGGATCGGGTCGTCGGCGTTCGCACGGGCGACAAGGGAATTGACAAAGAAGGCAAGCGGAAACCGAATTTCGAGCCGGGCGTTGATCTGCTGGCGAAAGTCACGGTTTTGGGCGAAGGCTCACGCGGCTCGCTGACAAAACATTTAACCCGCCGACTCGGTTTGGACAAAGACCGCAATCCGCAGGTTTACTCGCTCGGCGTCAAAGAATTGTGGGAAGTGCCGGAAGGGAATTACGAAACCGGAAAAGTCACGCATACTTTGGGTTTTCCTTCGGATTCGCAAACATACGGCGGCGGCTGGGTTTACGGGCAGAAAAACAACATCGTCAACATCGGCTATGTCACCGGACTCGATTACAAAGACCCGTTGATTGACCCGCACGCAGAGTTTCAAAAATTTAAAACGCACCCGCAAATCGCCCGCATTTTGGAAGGCGGAAAAATGATTCGCTACGGCGCGAAAACCATCGCCGCCGGCGGCTGGCACACGATGCCGCAGATTTACGCGAGCGGCGTTTTGCTGATCGGCGATTGCGCGGCGTTTTTAAACGGGCAGCGTTTGAAAGGCATTCACACGGCGATGAAATCGGGAATGCTCGCGGCGGAGACGATTTTTGAAGCTCTCCTGCGCGGCGATTTTTCAGCCGAAACGCTCAAGGTTTATCAGCAAAAAGTCGAAAAATCGTGGCTCAAAACCGAATTGTACGCCGTTCGCAATTTTCACTCGGCGTTTGCCAATGGTCGTATTATGGCTTTAGTAAACGGCGGTTTGCAGTTCGTAACGGGCGGCAGAAATTGGGGGCTTTCTGATAAAACCGAACACGAAGCCGGGCATCTCGAAATGCGAAAGCTCGAAGATTACGGTTATACGAGCGACGATATTTCGCAGCGTTACGGCGATTTAAAATTCGATAAGAAATTAACCTTCGACAAAGTAACCGATGTTTATCACGCTTCGGTCGCGCACGACGAAGATCAGCCCGCGCATCTTCACGTCGTTGACACCGAAATCTGCGCGACGCGCTGCACCGAAGAATACGGAAATCCGTGCCAGCGTTTTTGCCCGGCTGCCGTTTATGAAATGGAAGAAAATCCGAAAACCGGCAGGCGCGAATTGAAAATCAATTTTTCCAACTGCGTGCATTGCAAAACCTGTGACATTATGGACCCGTATCAAATCATCAACTGGGTGACGCCCGAAGGCGGTGGCGGTCCGAATTATCGCGGAATGTAAATAAAAGAATAAAGGTGATGTGATTGTTTACATCACCTTTTTTTACTCAAATCTTCCTCGCGTTTTAACTGTTAAAAAACAATTAATACAAATTTTGTGCTTTTGAATTTGAAATTTTAAATTCTTTAAATTAGAATTGCTTTGCCTTCAAACACCTATCCGCAATGCCGGATTGTTAAATAAGAAGAACAATTAAAGATGCGGTTTCCAAATTAAATCCCTATTGATTAGTTTGCTCGAGCTGCACATAAAATATTCCATTTCTTTCAAACTGGAGTTTTAATGAAAAGATATAAGTTGTATGTCTCCGCATCGGTAGCAATATCGTTGTTTGCTTTTATGGCTGTGTTTGCCGTTTTAAAAGTGGAAGCCGTTAGAGAATTTTTGAATTTAGGTAATGATCCTGATGTGCCGCCGTTTATGATGGCAAAAAAAGGATTTGACAAAGAAGAGTTCATGCAAAAGCGCGCCGACCAGGTGGCGCTGTATCGCGGTATGAAAGACGGCGATGTGGAGGAAAACATCGTCAGGCGTACGAAAGCCATTGAAGAAATGGAAAAGCAGGAAGAAGAGCTTAAAGCTCAAGCCGCGGCAGCCGCGCCGGACGAGCAGGCTGCATTACTGGCAGCTTGGACGCCGATTGGTCCAGATCCGATTCCAAACGGTCAGACCGAAAGTATTGTAACGGCTGTATCCGGTCGCGTCACGGCAATCGCAGTTCACCCGACAAACGCGGATATTGTTTACGTCGGCACAGCACAAGGTGGAGTTTACCGCTCGACGAATGGCGGCACGAACTGGACGCCGCTTTTGGATAATGCCGCTAGTTTGGCAATCGGCGCGATTGCTATTGCTCCTTCACAGCCCGACACGATTTATGTTGGGACGGGCGAGGGAAATCTCTGCGGCAGCGGTTGCTATTATGGTGTTGGTATTTACCGAATTGATAACGCCAGCACCGCGAATCCAGCAGTTAACGGACCTTTCGGAAGTCAGTTTACCGGTCGTGGGATTGCCGAAATTTTGGTTCACCCAACCAATCCGGCTACGATTTTCGTAGCTTCAACAAGCGCGATAGCGAGTATTAACGCTGGAACCACTTCGCCAACTGGGGGGAACCGTGGTATTTACCGCTCGACCAACGCTACTTCGGCGGCTCCGACTTTCGCACAGCTTTCATTACCCGCTGCTAACCAAGATCGAAGTGTGCGCGATATGGCTTTAGATCCGCTAAATCCAAATTTCCTTGTTCTTTGGCGAACAACAAACGATGGCGGCGGCTCGGCTGGAATTTATGTAACGTCGAACGCGCTTGATCCCGTGCCGGTTTTCGTCCAGCGGTTTTCTACCACCGCTACAACAAACAGCGAAGCTAACGGCGAAGTTGCTATCCAGCGTTCTGTCGGGGCGCCCCAGCCTACAGTTTACGTGGCGACCGGAAATTTGGGCGGCAGAGTTCTCAAATCAACGGACGGCGGCGCTACTTTTCCACAACAGATTGACAATAATTTCTGTACGCCGCAATGTTTCTACGACATCGCGATTGACGTAGACCCAACAGATCCGAACCGCGTTTATCTTGGTGGCGCGCCAGCATTTCCATTCGGATTTTCGATCACTGGCGGCACTGCATTTGTCACCAGTTCTTCAGGGCTGCATGCTGATTCGCACGTAATCACAGTTTCTCCTTCCAATCCCAATATAATTTACTTCGGCAGTGACGGCGGCATTTACCGTTCAAACAATCAAGGGTTAGTTTGGAATGTGCTTAATAATGCCGGTTTCCGGGCGACGCAGTTTATGGGTTTGGATACGCATCCTACCGATCCGAACATAACAATAGGCGGGACGCAGGACAATGGAACAAGCCGTTACAAAGCTGATGCGACGTGGACGCGTACGGATTACGGGGACGGCGGTTATTCGGTGATTGACCAAAGTTCGTCGAACAGTACCACTTTTAATCAGTATCACACGTATTTCAATGCCAGTAATTTGACGGGCTATGCCTTTTCGAGCAGCGGCACCGCCTTTGAAAATTGGACGTTCCGAGGCTGTAACAGTCCGCCGACCGTCCGCAACGGCATTACCTGCACGGCGGTTATCAACTTTTACGCACCGCTCGAACGCGGTCCGGGTACGCCGAACTCGATTTACTACGGTGCCGACCGTCTTTATCGTTCGGTTGACACCGGCGGCAACCACACTACTGTGAGCCAAACCTTCCCATCTGCGCTTAGTGCTATCGGCATTTCGCAGCAGAATGATAACGTTCGCATTATCGGTTTGAACAACGGCGGCATTTTCGGAACGACGACTGGCACAACCCCGCTCGTCGATCTCGACCCGGCGAACGTGGTGCCGAACAATTACGTAACCCGTACGATAATTGATCCGACAAACTCAAATACCGCTTACGTGACGCTCGCTGTTTTTAATGCTCCTCAGATTTACAGAACCACAAATCTGAGCAGTGCAACTCCGACCTGGACGGCAATCAGCAGCGCTGCGACTGGACTCCCGGAGGTCCCGGTCAACGCTTTCGCGGTTGAAAACAACGTGCTTTACGCCGGAACCGACATCGGCGTTTACATTTCAACAAATGGCGGTACAAATTGGACGCCGTTTGGTTTCGGGTTGCCGAAAGTAGCTGTTTTCGATATGGCTTTCGCCGGTTCGGGAGCAGATCGAGTATTGCGTATTGCGACTCATGGCAAAGGGCTATATCAAATTCCCGCCGCCGTGCCGCAAGCAATTCTTTCGATTAGCGGAACCGTTACTTACGGTACGAACGCCAGCATAAACGTTGCTAACGCATCGCTTTCAGCCGTTTCGAGTATTGGCGAGCCTACGGTAAATGCCGCTTCAAACGGCGCGGGAGGATATACATTGAATAATTTGTTTACTAATGGACAATACACGGTTACACCGACAAAGACGGGTGACAGAAACGGTATTTCTCCTTTTGACGCAACATTGGTTCTTCGTCACATTGCTGCTAACGGACAAGGAGCGAATGCTTTAAATGCAAATCAGAGAATTGCAGCCGACACGAGCGGCGATGGAAACATTACTCCGTTTGATGCAACGCTGATTTTGAGATATATAGCTGCGGGCGCGCCAAACGCAAATACCGGACAAGTCGGTAATTGGAAGTTTGATCCGGTCTCTCGTCCCTATCAGCCTTTGAACAACAGTGTTTCCGGTCATAATTACACCGCTTTTCTGATTGGAGAAATCAGCGGCTCTTAGCCGCCTCCCGCTTCTAAGGTTGAGATTGAACGACCCAAAGAAAAATAGCCGGAAGCTGTAAACTTTATTGCAGCCGAATCTCAAAACCCGGTTTCCGAAAACTGAAACCGGGTTTTGATTGAGGCGAATTTAAACAAAAATCGAGGATGCGATGTTTCTTTCGCATCCTCGATTTTTTGCGGCAAAATATGGTGAATCATTAACGGCATAATAATTGCCATTTAAATATAAAACAAAGTGACTGTATGAAAATAAGTCGCATTTTAAATGAGAGGGGTAAAACGCAATGGCAGCACCAAATAGAGATGAAGTCGAGGGACAATGGGATCAAACCAAAGGCTCTCTGAAAGAAGGCGTGGGCAATTTAATTGGCGACCGCGATTTGCAAGCCGAAGGCGAAGCCGATCAAATCGAAGGCGACACGCAGGAAACCTGGGGTAAATTTAAACGCGGCGTCGGCGAAACGATTGATTCGGTTGGCGATGCCATCAGCAATGCCGGCGACCGCATAAATCGCTAGTGCAAAAATGATTTGAAAATTCATATATCCGATCCTTTATAAGCGGCTCGCGCGAGCCGCTTTTTCTTTGTTGAAATTTAATTTCCGAAAAAAGTCAAAAATTTTTGTCACAAACCTTTCCTTGTCGGTGTTTTTAGTGCAGGAACAAAGAGTTTCGTCATCATCAAATAAGAGGAAATAGAAAAATGTCTTGGATAATTTCATTGTTAGTTGCAGGTATGATTTCGGCGGGAAGCGCCGCCCAGCCGCAGCCCGTGTCTCGACCGCAAACGGTCAACGCCAATTTCGCGGGAGTTGAAAAAACGGAAATCGTTCAAACGACCGCGCAAGATACGCGTTTTGATCAAACTTATCCGCTCAACCCGAACGGGCGCGTTTCGCTCTCGAACGTTAACGGTAAAGTTGATGTCGAGGCTTGGGACAGAAACGAAGTGCGAGTCGAAGCCACAAAGCGGATTCAGTGCGAAAAGCCCGAAGATATTGAGATTCAGATTGATGCCAGCCCGAATTGGGTGCGCGTTGAAACCGAGTTCGGCAAAAATCGCAATATTACTGTCAGTCGCAGCGACAAAGATCACAAAACCTGGTCAAACGGCAATGACAATCGCTGCACGGAATATTCGGTTGATTACAAACTGACTGTCCCGCGCAACGCCCAGCTCGATGAAGTCGAAACGGTCAACGGCAACGTGACGCTCGCCGGAATGTCGAACGTCGTCAAATCTTCGACCGTCAACGGCAACGTAACAGCCCAAAACCTGCGCGGTTCGGTCAATATCTCTACTGTCAACGGTACGCTCAACGTCAGTTTTGACAGTCTGAACAGCGTCCGCGAAATCAAAGTTGATACTGTTAACGGCACACTTAAATTACAGCTTCCTTCGGATGTTGATGCAATTGTCAAAGCCTCGACCGTTCACGGCAATATCAGCAATGATTTCGGTTTGCCGGTCAAAAAAGGCGAATATGTCGGCAACAATCTCTACGGAAAACTCGGCGACGGACAAATTCCGATTCGTTTGAACACCGTCAACGGCACGATTAACATTCGCCGCAATCAGGATGGGCGCTCGCTGAAACCGGCTGTCAATCTATTAAGCCAGATGGACGAACCGGATTTCGATTCCCACGGCGATTTCGGTCCGAAAGCAAAAGCCCCGAAACCTCCGAAACCTCCGAGAGCTAAGGTAAGACCGAACGTTGTGGTATCTCCGCCAACTCCGGCAATCGAAGGCAGCGTTTATATGGACGAAAAAACGCGGGAGGAAATCAGGAAAGCAATTGCAGAGTCAAAAAAAGTCGCTAAAGAGGCGATGAAGATTGATCAGGAGGAAATCAGACGCTCCGTCGAAGAGGCGCGCGCTTCCGTGCCGGAAATTGATGTTGATATGGACCTGGATATTGACATTGACCTCGATATGGATGAAGACTCGCCGGGAGAATATAACCATTTTGCGCTCAGCCGCCGCCAAACTTATAGTTTGGATGTCGAAGGCGCTCCGAACCTCAGCGTAATGGCGCGCAACGGCGCTGTTCGCATTCGCGGCTGGGATAAATCGGAAGTTTCTTTCAATTTTACGCATCAGGCAAGAGAAAGCAACTATAAGCCTTCGCTGCAAAAAAACGGTTCTGAAATTCGTATAAACATTCCCGAAACAGTCGAGCGTTATCGTCTTGAAATCTATGTCCCGCGCAAATCGAACGTCAAAATTATGTCCGGCGGCGAAATTCGCGTTGACGGGGTCACCGGAAAAGTAGAGCTTGACGGCGGGAACGGCGCGATTGACGTGCGCGATTCGGGCGGCAATTTGTCGGTTACGTCGCGCGAGGGTCGGGTTCGCGTGATCGGTTTCGACGGCGATGCCAAAATCAGAACCACCGAGGGCAATATTGCTCTCGAAGGCAATTTCACGGCTCTTACGACAAACACCGTCAGCGGAGAAACCGTTTTGACTTTAAACCAGGACGTTTCGGCAACGCTCGAAGCGACGACGAAAAACGTCACGTTTGAAGGCATCGAACCGAACGGCGAACCGAAAGACACCAGAAATTCGACCGTTTGGAAAATCGGCGGCGGAAGCTCCAACTACAAATTACGCACGACCGCCGACGGGCAAATTTATGTTCGCAGCGCATCAAACGTCCGCATCTCACACAACAATTTTTATCTTGTGCCGCTGCGTAATCCGCTTTTCGGCTAAAAATTAAATTGTGAGCGGTTATTGGATTAAAAAATAACCGCTCACAAAACTTTTCGTCGTTTGCCTGAAACTTTTCGGCGCACCCCGCGTTTAAGAAATGTCTTCATTTTCGCTCAATAAAACAGCTTTAAATACGAAAATTTATAATGAAAATCCTGCTCTTAACCGCATTTATATTTTTATCAACAGCAGCCTATTCTCAAGATGCGCCGCCGCAGGCAAATATCGTCAGGACATCAGCCGAGCCTTCCCCAAAAAACACGCCGACTGCAAAGGAGACGAAGAAATCCGACGCAAAAAAAAATAAGAGCAATGATGATAAAGACGCAAACGGCTCCGTAAAAAAATCTCGCTTTAATTTGCCGCCTGAAAAAGCCGAGCCGATGCGAATCCCCCGTTTCGACCAATCGCCGGTAATTGACGGCAAACTGGACGAAGCGGTTTGGCAGCAAGCCGCGACTTTCAAGGATTTTTATCAAGTCTCGCCCGGAGACAACTCTCCGCCTTCAAAACCGACAATCGCTTACGTCGGCTATGACGAGCGACATCTTTATCTCGCTTTTCACTGTTTCGACGAACCGGACAAAGTTCGCGCCACAATTGCCAGCCGCGATAATGTTTTCGGCGAAGACAACGTGCGCGTCTGGCTCGATACTTACAACGACCAGCGCCGCGCTTATATTCTCGGCTTTAATCCGCTCGGCATTCAGATGGACGGAATCGTCACTGAAGGTCAGGGACAGGATTTTTCGGTTGACATCGTGATGGAATCGAAAGGCTCAATCGTCGCCGACGGCTGGGTTGTCGAAGTCAAAATTCCGTTTAAATCTTTGCGCTATACTGCCGGCAAAGGAAAAATGTGGGGCTTCAATGTCGTGCGCAACATTGACCGATTCAATGACGAATTGGATTCGTGGATGCCCGACGACCGCAACATTTCCGGCACGCTTGTCAAACACGGCAAGATCACCGGACTCGAAAACATCAAAACCGAGCGCACGCTGGAAATCGTGCCGAGCATCACGCTCTCGGAAACCGGACGCCGGACGCGCACCGTTCCCCGCTACATTCTTAACGACAGAGGCATTTTTCATCCGACTCTCAACCCGAATGGCGTTTTGCCAGACCCCGGAAGATTTGTCAATCAACCGATTAAACAAGACATCGGCGTTACGATGAAATTCGGCATCACGCCGAACGTTACGCTCGACGCGGCAATTAATCCTGATTTCGCCGAAATCGAAGCCGACGCGCCCGTCGTCACTGCAAATCAGCGTTTTCCGATTTTCTTTCAGGAAAAACGCCCTTTCTTTTTGGAAGGCGTCGAGATTTTCCAGTCTCCGCTGCAAGTTTTTTATTCGCGCCAGATTATTGACCCGGACGCGGCGGCGAAATTAACCGGAAAAATCGGCAAAACCTCATTCGGTTTTCTCGCGGCGACCGACAAAGCGCCGGGAAATTACGACGAAGACGACCGCAACGATCCTTCCGTCAGACCGGGAATTGACGAATTTCTGGACAAAAACGCGCATTTCGCCGTCGTCCGCGTAAAACGCGACTTCGGCAGAGAAAACAACGTCGGGTTTTTCGGCACGGCTCGCATTTTTCCCGAACAGCGCAATTTTCTCGCGGGTTTTGACGGGCGTATCAAATACAGCCCCAAGCTCGTTTCGCAATTTCAAGTGGTCGGCAGCAATTCGCGGACTTGTTTTCGTGAAGCCGCTTTTGAACCTGATTTAAATCAAACACAGGCGCAGAGGAATAGAGAAATCTGCGGCGGAAATACGTTTCGACAATATCGCGTCGGAAACGGCGTCGGATATTACTGGAATCTGGATTACACCGAGAAAAATCGCGGCTGGGTTATAGAAGCTGTGGGGCGCTCGAAAGATTATCGCGCCGATGCCGGTTTTACGCGCCGTGTAAATACAAACTCGCTTTTCTGGGGCAGCCGTCTCAGCACAGAACCGAAATCGAAAGGATTTCTCCTGCGCGCCGACTGGCGTCACAATGCAAGCGTTGCTTACGATTGGAAAGGGCGCTCGCAGGACGCCAATCTCGGCTCAAACGTCAATCTGACTTTGCAGGGAAGCACCTACGTCAATTTCGGCGGCGGACTCAGCTATGAACGGCTGTTTGAGGAAGAATTCGGGTTAAAACGCGCTCCGACCAGACCGAACGGCGGCGCTTTCTTCGGCGCACCCGAACGCTCAACTTACCAGCCTTATTTGAGTGTTAACGCCAGCAAAACTTTTAATAAACAATTCAGCGCTTACGGATTTATCGGCACAATCTGGAACGCTTACGATTTCGATTTCGGCGGCGGAAATCGTTATCCGCGAGTCAGCCCAGCGGCTTTAGCGGGAAAATCACAGCTCGATCCGGGAACCGGGCGGCAGTTTGATTTAAACGTCGGATTTAATTACAAACCAATTGACCCGATGCGCGTTTCGCTCGATTACACAAAAGCGCGTCTGACGCGCAACGATACCGGATTAACGGCGTTCGATACAAACATTTTTACCTTGCGCTCGACTTATCAATTTACGCGCTTCGCGTTTGTCCGCACGCGCGTTGATTACGACACGCTGGCGTCGAGAGCCGCCGGGCAATTGCTGTTCGGTTATAACCCGAATCCGGGAACCGCGCTTTACGTCGGCTACAACGACAATTTTAATTACAACGGATTTAGCCCTTTTACAGGACAATTAGAACCGAAATTTGAGAGAAACGCGAGAACCTTTTTTATCAGAGCTTCGTATCTCTTTCGACGAAGTTTCTAAACCGATTTCCCCGCGTGGGGAAAAAGCAGGAGCGGCTGCGACGAGCGTGACGACCGTTTGAAAAAAACTCCGAAGTGGCGGTCGGTACGTTCGAGCAAGGGAAGTCGCTCCTGCCATTTTTGTCAACGACACTTTACAACTAAAACCGCTTTTTTTTCCACTGTTAATTTTTTTGCCGCCGAATCTCGAAACGCGACCAATTCCAAAAACCCCGCGCTCCCGAAAATCATAAACAATTCGCCCGTTTCGTTTGCTTCGGCGTAAAAATTTTGCAGCCGCTCTATCTCGCCCCCCGTTGTCCCAACCCGAAAACCGCGTTCGAGAAATTTTTGCGGCATATCGTCACGCTTTAAATTGACCAGACAATTTCCGAAACGGTCAATATGAAAAATTTCCGCTTCGATTGTGTTTTCGTTAATGTTTATCGGCTTTTTAATTTCAAATCGAACAAAGTCCGAGATTTCTTCGCCCAGTTCGGCGGGCGCGACTCCGCGAGACAAAGCTCCGGCTATTGGCGCAAACACATCGCGCCCGTGAAAAGTCGCCGAAACGGGATGTCGGAAAAATCGCTCGTTTGTAACGTTAAAAACTTTGACCGAAGGCTCTGCGTCGTAAACGAAACTCAAAAGTCCATTGTCCGGCGCGACGAAAAAATATTTTTCCGTCATTGCCGCAATCGCCCGACGCTCGGAGCCTACGCCCGGATCAACCACGGCAAGATGAATCGTTCCGGCGGGAAACGTCTGATGAGCGGCAAAAATGGTAAAAGCGCCGGTTTCGATGTCCTGCGCCGGAATTTCGTGAGTTATATCAACCAAATGCGCGTTCGGATTAACGGCTAAAATCGCGCCTTTCATCGCGCCGACAAAATAATCCGACGTTCCGAAATCTGTGGTTAAAGTTATTAAGTCCATCGAGTTCATCGGGTTTATCGAGTTCATCGAGCAAACTAGCAATACGATGAACTCGATAAACTCAATAAACTTTTAGCGGATTTGAGCTTCGTAAGCAGTTCTGATTCTGAGGCGCTGACCTTCGTTAAGTCGAATGTCTTTGCCACGCGCAACGAGAACGCCGCCCAGACCGAACGCGCCGCCGACCGCCGCGCCGACTGCAAAACCAACCGGACCGCCCGCAAATGCGCCGATTGTTCCGCCCGTTCCGGCAGCCGAACCCACAATAATGGCGTCGGATTTGAACGAGCTTTTGCCACGCACGGTTCCTTCCGAGTTAACCATTTTCACGTTGTTTTTCAGGCTTTTGTCTCCGGCGGGAAACGCTTCGACGACCATCGCATTCAAATTCGACCAGCGCGTTTGGTTGAGCAAAATGCGGTCAAATGAAAGCTGCATTTCGGCGCGCCGCTTGATGCGTCCGGGCTTTTGCAAATCCGTCACGCGACCTTCGATGATTGCGCCTTCAATTTCGACCGGCGCGACGACGCGGGCTTGAAAAGAATCTCCTTTGCGCGCGTCTTTGGTGTTCAAACTGTTCTGCATTTCAACGATCAATTCGGTATTAGGCGGGATTACAATCAAAGCGTCGGAATTTGTAGCAGCGGAAACGCTTTCCGACTGCGGGGGATCTGTTGAAATCGGAGTTTCTATCTGATTCGTTGTTACTGAAACGGTCTTTCCGCCGCGTCTTTCGAGCGTTGGCGGAACGGTCGAATCAAAACTCTGGCGGTCGAAGCCGGTCGTGTAACCCGTTTCAAACCCTTGCTGATAACCGTCACGGTAATCTTCGGGCGCGCCGTATTCCGGCAAATAAGCGCGGTCGGCTTTGACGTAATCCTGATGTTTTTCAACGCTGCGTTGTAATTTTTCAGAAGCATCGCGGTAACCAGACATATAACCGTCGGAATATCCGGTGCGATAACCGCGAAACAAAGCCGTTTTTGAATCCTGAGCGAAAACGATTGGCGTCAGGCTGCCGAAAAACAGAATGACGTTTAGAAAGAGCGCGCAGACGATTTTTAATTGCTGCATTTTTTCTCCTTGTACAAATTTTGGCAAGATTATCAACAAATGATAGATTTTGCTAAAGGCTAAGCCTTTGAATAAGTAAGTTTATACTAGGAAAGTTAAAGAATTACAATAGAAAAAATGGTTTGTTGAAAACTTAGGGTTATTACTCGCCTTTGAACCGGATTAGAAAACCAATTTTTCGGATTTGGGAGCAATAATTGTTTGAGATTTACCGGGAGCAATTTGATTTATATCTAATTTTTATAAAGTGCAACGATCACAAAGCCGGTTTGTCGCCAATATTTTGATTTTCGGATAAACTTTCAACAGGTTTTCTGACATCTGAAACAAAGATTATCTCCCAGAGTGTTACGAAATAAAATGAAAATGATATTTTTAGCTTTTTTCGCGCTTGCGGCAATTGCCGCAAACGTAATTGCTGTTGACGCGCAAAACGCGCGCAAGGTTTTTCCATACGATTATAAAATTAACGATTTGCCGAACGGATTGCGCGTCATTACCGTTCCGACCGATTATCCGAATCTGGTCGCGCTGTACACAGTCGTCGGCGCAGGTTCGCGCAACGAAATCGAGCCGGGAAAATCCGGTTACGCGCATTTTTTCGAGCATTTGATGTTTCGCGGGAGCGAAAACTTTCCGCCGGGAAGCTTTGACCGGATTATGAAAAAAGCCGGAGCGTCGAGCAACGCTTACACGACCGACGACCGAACGGTTTATCACGCGACTTTCGCCAAAGAAGATTTGGACGAGATTATGCAGCTCGAAGCCGACCGTTTTCAGCGTCTGAAATACGCGCAGCCGGAATATAAAACCGAAGCGCTCGCCGTGCTCGGCGAATACAACAAAAACAGCGCCTCGCCGACTTTCAAAATGCACGAAGTTCTGCGCGAAACTGCGTACAAAACACACACCTACAGCCATACGACAATGGGTTATCTGAAAGATATTCAGGATTACCCGAATCAATACGAATACAGCCTGCAATTCTTCAATCGTTTTTATCGTCCCGAATACACGACGATTGTCGTCGTCGGCGATGTCAAGCCCGACGAAGTTCTGGCAATGGTCAACAAATATTTCGGCAGTTGGCAAGCTGGCGATTACAAACCGCAAATTCCGGTCGAACCGGCGCAGGAAAAGGCGCGCAGCGAGCATATCGAATGGAGTTCGCCGACTTTGCCTTATGTCGCGGTCGGTTATCGCGGTCCCGCTTTTTCGGACGAGAGCAAAGATAAAGCCGCGCTCGATTTGCTGTCGCTGATAGCGTTCGGCGAAAACTCAGACCTTTTTCAAAAGCTCGTTTTGCAGGAGCAAAAAGCCGATTTCATCAGCCCGGATTTTGAAGACAAAATTAACCCGGAGCTTTTCACGGTTTACGCTCGCGCCAAATCCGACGCCGATATGAATTACGTTCGCGATGAAATCGTCAAAACTTTCAAGCGTTATACAAACGAGCTTGTCCCGCAAAAACAACTCGACCAAACGCGCTCGCGGATGCGTTACGGTTTCGCGATGGCGATGAACAGCAACGACGCGATTGCCAACACGCTCGCGCCGTATATCGCTCTGAAACGCACGCCGGAAACGCTCGAAAAACTGTTTGCGCTTTACGACCGGATAACGCCCGAAGACATTCGCGCCGCCGCTCGCACGTATTTCCAGGACAAAAATCAAACTGTTGTGACGCTGGCGACAAAAAACGGAGGTAAAAAGTGAAATTACGAATTACGAATTACGAATTACCGATTTTCGCAATCTTAATGCTCGCAATTTTGTCGCTTCCGGTTTCGGCGCAAAAACGCGGCACAAAAGCTTCAAACACGATGAATAATTCAAGCAACACGGTATTTTTGCCGAATCGCTCGCCGCTCATTTCGATTCGCATTCAGTTTTTGACCGGCGCTATGGACGATCCGGCGGGAAAAGAAGGAGTAGCATCTTTGACCGCCGCGATGCTCGCCCAAGGCGGCTCTAAAACTCAAACTTACGAGCAAATTGTCGAACAGTTTTATCCGATGGCGACCGGCTTTGGCTGGCAGGTTGATAAGGAAATGACGACGTTTTCCGGCACGACGCACCGCGACAACCTCGAAAAATATTACGCAATTGTGCGCCAAATGCTGCTCGAACCCGGTTTTCGCGAAGACGATTTCAAACGTCTCAAAGACGAAGCGGTTAATTATTTAAAAACCGGCTTGAGGCAGGGAAATGATGAAGAACTGGGCAAAGAGCGGCTCTACAACATCATTTACGACAATCATCCGTATGAACATCACAATCGCGGAACGATTTCTTCGCTTGAAAAACTGACTTTGCAGGATGTCAGAGATTTTTACGCCAAAAATTATTCGCGGGCGAATCTGGTTTTGGGAATGTCCGGCGGTTTTGCGGCGGATTTTTCTAAAAAATTACAAGCTGATTTCGCCAAACTTCCGGCAGGCAAAAAGACTGTCCGCAAAGTAGCTAAGCCGAATCTCGAAACCGGATTGAAAATTGACATCGTTCAGCGCGAAACTCGCGCCACGGCGATTTCACTCGGATTTCCGATTCAGGTCAACCGCGCGTCGAAAGATTTTCCGGCGCTAGCGGTCGTCGCTTCGTATTTGGGACAGCATCGCTCGTCGAACAGCTATCTTTACCAGCGGCTGCGCGAAGCGCGCGGTTTGAATTACGGCGATTACGCTTACATCGAATATTTCCCGCGCGGAATGTTTCAGTTTCAGCCTGATCCGAATCTAGCCAGACAATCGCAAATCTTTCAAATCTGGATTCGCCCGGTCGAACCGAATAACGCGCATTTCTCTTTGCGCGCGGCTTTGTACGAATACAACCGATTAGTAGAAAACGGAATGTCGCCGGAAATTTTTGAAGCGACACGCGAGTTTTTGTCGAAATACGTCAACATTCTGACGCAAACACAGGATGACGCGCTCGGCTACGAACTCGATAGCCGTTATTACGGGATTCCGAATTTCAATCAATATATGAAAGAACAGCTTGCAAAGCTGACTTTGCAGGATGTTAACAACGCGATTCGCAAACATTTCGGCGACGCCGGAGCGATGCGCGTCGTGATGATAACCAAAGACGCCGAATCTTTGCGCAGCGCAATAATAAACAACACCGCTTCGCCGATTACTTATAATTCGCCGAAACCGCAAACGATTCTCGACGAGGACAAAGCGATTTCGGTTTATCCGATTAAACTTCGACCCGAAGACGTGACAATCACGCCGGTTGACAGAGTTTTCGAGTAATTGTTAAAAGCATTGACGCGAAACGTTGAATAAATTTTTATTCAACGTTTCGCAATTCTTCAGATTTCTAATTTCGTGTTCGCTAAAGCTCGTTTAAAATTTCTGACAATTCTTCGGACGGTTTTGTCCGCCGTTTTGCTTTTGCAATCCGTCGCGGCTTTTGAAACCGATCAATACAATCTGCCGCCGCAGCCGCTTGGAGACATCGGCGACGAGCTTTCGGAATACGTCGAGCAAAATATAAAAAAAGCGGTTGATAAAATAAATGCGGAAATTATTCGGCGGCAAGCTTGTTTGGAAAATCCGGCGGTCGAGAGAAAATCGCCAAATTGCGGTTCGACGGAAAAAGAGCGAGCGCGACTCACATTTCTGCGTTCTGAAGAAGCAATTTTGCGGGAAATTTACAATCCGCTCGGCGGAGGCATTTTCCCTTTTACGCGCTCCGCGACCTGGGTTGAAACGCATCATTTCCGCGCAACGCCAGCGCTTTATAAAACCAATTATTTGAATTCGATTTATTTCACGGTTCCAACCAGCTATCTAACAATCAGTCCAACTATAAAAGTTTACGGCGCGCAATTCGGAACCGACAAAATAGCGCATTTTTTTCAGCAGGGTTACGCCTATTATAAAATATCCGAACGAGCCGCATCGAAAGGCTCAACGCCCGACGAAGCCGCCCAAAAGGCAATCAATTGGGGACGGAAAACCGAGCGCACTTATTACGGAACAATGGTTTCCGGCGTTTATTCAAACGCCGATTTAGCTGCCAATTACGTCGGAATGCTGTTTTATCGGGGATTGACGCGGGAGCTAAAAATCAAGAATGAAACCAGAGTGCCGGTTTTGCTTCTCAATAACGGAATTTGGATTTTTAACTCGAATTTTAATTCCCGCGAGCTTCTTATCAAGCCTTTTTTCACCGACCATTTAAACGAAGCTCTGAATCCTTCAATCATTTCCAATCTCATCGGATTACGAGCTTATGTCCGGCTAGCTGTAAAAAAACGAAGCTGCAAACAATGGCTTGCGCAAAAACCGGATTTAACTCAAGCCAAATTGAACGAATTAAGGCTAAAGCTAATGCGTTGGAACGATGACGATTACGGATTTACCCCAAGCAAACATTTTATCACCATCGCCAACACTTGTTTCGGCGACAGCTAGAGTGGTTATGGAATCAGCGTACGGGCAACAAAGAAATACCTCAGTACCGCGAACGGTAGTGAACGGGTCAATTAACGAACCCGCTTACTACGGTTCGCGGTACTGACTCGTACATCCAAACCTGAATTGCTCTAGAGCAGATTTCAGATTTTTGAATTACAAAATCGAACAAGTGAAGGAGCGGCATTTAGAGCCGCTTTGTTCGTATAGCATTTGTTTGAAATACCCTCGACTGTATTAAAAAACCGCTCGCGGCAATCAAAAAACATTTTCGACGCAGTTTTAAACAACTCATCTCTCAGGGCTTCGAGCGAGCTTTGGCTGTAGCTCATAATCAAACTTTTTTAAAATGGGTACGTTTTTGTACAACCTCTCGTCTCTGCTTATGAGAATCTTTATTTTTCAATTTGAATACGAATGAAGTTGATGCAATAAAAGGCGAAAAATCCTGTTAATCGCATAAAACGATTAATCACTTTTCCGGCAGCGGATTTTAAAGAGATATGACCGAACAATTATATGATTGCATTGTAATTGGGGCTGGACCGGCGGGGCTTTCGGCGGCGCTTTTTCTCGCGCGTTACCGCCGCCGCGTTTTAACGTTTCATCACAACAGCCCGCGCAATATCTACTCTCACGGAGTTCACGGATTTCTCGGTCATCACGGCATTTTGCCGACTGAATTGCTGGAGCGCGGGCGGCAGGAAGTGACTGCGCACGGCGGTTTGATTATTGAAGGATTTGTGACTGGCATCGAGCAAATTGGCGAGGAACATTTTCGAGTTTCAACAGGCGGCGATAAAATAGTCGGGCAGAATTTCGATGCGAAGCGATTGGTATTGGCAACCGGATTGCGCGATTTTACACCGGATTGCGCCGGTTTTCAGGATTTTTACGGTGCGACGGTTCATCACTGCCCGGATTGCGACGGATTTGAAATCACCGGAAAGCGCGTTGTCGTTCTCGGTAAGGACAAAAAGACCGCCGGTTTTACTTTAAACCTGCTGACCTGGACGGAAAAGCTAACGCTCGTCACTAACGGCGAAACGGGTGATATGAGCGACGATCATGTCGCCAAGCTCGCAAATTTTAATATTCCCGTGATTAACCAAAGCATCATCAAGCTCGAAGGCGATTTTGAGCAAAAACAGCTTCAGTATGTCCGGCTCGACAATGGCGAATCACTCGAATGCGACGCGCTGTTTTTTAATCTCGGCACTGAGCCGTCTTCAAATTTGCACGAAATGATCGGCTGTCGAATTGACGAAGAGAGCGGACTCGTTTGGGTTGACGAAGAGCAGCAAACGAGCGTCAAAGGCGTTTATGCGGCAGGCGATATTACGCCGCATTCGCAGCTTGCCGTTGTTGCAGCAGCCGAAGGCGCAATGGCGGCGATTCATATCCACAAATCGCTCGTCCCGAAATCGCAGCGGGTTTAAAATCAAGCAGCAAAAGCGGTAACAACAGACGGATAACGACTTCAACGTTTTTGCATTTCAGACGTTTAATCTTTGATCTTTTTATTCAAGCTTTATTAATCGGTTCTTACCTTAATCTTTAGCCGGAACTATAAAAACGCGGCGGGCTTCGACTCTTAAACCGACGCGGCGCGAGACGACGCCGATTTCCCGCGTTTCGCCCGGAGCCGATGCTTCGAGCGGGCGTTTCGGAATATAAGTGGCGACGTAAATCGAATCAATCAATTTAGCGATTTTTTTGCCCTCGGCGACGAGCGTTTCGTCCGATTCCGGGAAAGCGATTGCGCCGCCGGTTTTGAACGCCAAATCATTGAGCCGGGCTTGCGAGTCGCGCAAATCCTGCTGCTGCTGGCGCGCTTTTTTGATCATTTCGCGGTCGGTGTTGATAGAACCGAGGCGCGGCAGATTCATCAAATCCTGAATCGGACCCGGCAAGCTGATTTTGTTGTTTTCATCTGTTCTTTTAGGAATTTTACCATCGCCGCCTTTAAAGATAACCGAGCGCGAGGCGTTTCCTTTTTGCTCCATCGCGGTGTAGCTCAAAACGTGAACCGAAACATTGATTTCAAGCAGTTTTTTAATCGCGGCTTCGCGTTCTTCTTTTTTCGCAGTGCTGTCCAAACCGTCGGTGATTAAAACGAGATGGCGATTTTGCGCCTCGCGCGAGTCCAACATTTTTGTCGCCGTTTTCAGGGCTTCGACAAAAACGCTGCGACGCCCGAAAGCGAGCTTTTTCGCAACTGCATTAATCGCTTCATCTTTCGTTTCCCATTCCGATAAAACCTGAGCGCGGTCGCTGTATTGAATCACGGCGATGCGATCTTCGCTCGATAACGAACGGATTAGGCTCGCGGCGGCGGCTTGCGTCGTTTTTAAATTTTTTGCCGTGCGCATCTCGCCGCCCATATCCAAAATGAGCATTACGCTCGCCGGGACGCGGCGAAGGCTTTCGATTTTATGCGGCACGCGGTCTTCGACGACCATTAAATCATCTGCAATGAGCGTCGGGTCGAAATGGTCAAACTCGTTGCGCGCGACGACGTTTAATTGAATTTCTTCGGTCGTAATGCGCGTCGGCTTTTCGTCCGTTTCAACGGGCGGAGTCGGCGTCGGAGTTTGAGTAAAACCGGCGACCGAAAATGCGGAAATCAGAAATGCGACAAATAAAATTCGCTGTGTCATTTGTGTTCGTTTATATCCAGACAAATTTCTGATGCAGCGAGGCTTCAAAACAATTGCTTTTGGAGAGGCGGAAGATTCGTGAAGCGAATTTAAAAAAGAAACTTGTCACTCGCAAACGTCTTTGCTATCTTCAAAATAGCAATAAAATTCAGCTTTTTAAGGAAAAATAGCCATGGATACAGCTAAAGATACAGGTCAATCTACAGGTTCAACAGGCGGCGCGGCTGCGGCTGCCGCTGCGGCGGGTTTGCGCGGCGTAGTCGCCGCTTCGTCTGCAATCGGCGATGTCAACGGCGAACAGGGAATTTTGATTTATCAAGGCTATAACATTCACGATTTAGCCGAGCATTCGACGTTTGAAGAAGTTATTTACCTGCTCTGGCACGGAAAATTGCCGACTCAAGCCGAACTCGATTCACTTACTTCCGAATTTCGCGCCAATTACGAAGTTCCGGCGGAAGTGCTGG
Organism: Pyrinomonadaceae bacterium; assembly: GCA_036387135.1. GTDB lineage: Bacteria > Acidobacteriota > Blastocatellia > Pyrinomonadales > Pyrinomonadaceae > JALZCH01. The sequence goes on from DASVUH010000053.1 coordinate 21,000, forward strand.
AATTTATGAAGCACATCCCGAAATCGGCAGACCCGATGGATGTTCTCCGCACTGCGGTTTCGACACTCGCTTTTTATGCCGAAAACCCGAAAGACACATCGCGCGAAGCTGCGCTGAAAACCGCGACAAAACTAACCGCTCAAATACCGACTTTAGTCGCAGCGTGGGAAAGAATAAGAAGCGGGAAAGACATCGTTGTGCCGGACAAAAATGCCAATATCGCCGCCAATTTTCTTTATATGTTGTTCGGCGAAAAGCCGAACGAAGAAGAAGCCAGAATGTTTGACATCGGGCTGATTCTGCACGCCGATCACGAATTAAACGCTTCGACTTTTACGACGCGCGTTATCGCCGGAACTCTCGCCGATATGTACGGCGCTGTGACGGGCGGAATCGCCGCACTGTCAGGACCTTTGCACGGCGGCGCGAACACCAACGTGATGAAAATGCTTCAGGAAATCGGCAGCGAAGACGCGATTGATTCGTGGCTCGACAACGCGCTCTCGCAAAAACGCAAAATTATGGGCATTGGTCACGCCGTCTATAAAACCGAAGACCCGCGCGCCACATGGCTTCGCAAATTCTCGCGTACAATGGGCGAGAAAAAAGGCGAAATGAAGTGGTTCAATATGTCGCAGAAAATTGAACGGCTGATGCTTGAGAAAAAAGGAATGTACCCGAACGTTGATTTCTATTCGGCTTCGACATATTTCCTGATGGGCATTCCGCTCGATCAATACACGCCGATTTTCGCAGTCTCGCGCATCTCCGGCTGGACCGGACACATTCTCGAACAATACTCGAACAACAAACTCATTCGACCGCGCGCCGAATACATCGGACAGCGCGATTTGAAATATACGCCGATTAACGAAAGATAATCGCTCGTAGAAAAAAGCAAAAAAAAGCAAAGTGGAATTTAATTTTCGCTTTGCTTTTTTTGTTGTAAAATCCTGCTATGAGCAAACAATACGTCGAAAAAAGAGACGGCGGATTTTGGATTACGGGCAAAAGAATTTCTCTCGATTCAATCGTCTATGCTTTTTGGCGCGGGCAATCGCCCGAAGGCATCAAACGCTCGTTTTCGCTTTTGACTTTGGAAGAAATTTACGGAGCAATTACTTTTTATCTGGCTAATCAAGCTGAAATTGATGATTATTTGAGCCGCGAAGAAGCCGAATTTGAAAAAATGCGGCAATCTTCAAATGATGACGATTGGAGAGCCAAATTAAATAAAGCGCGTCAAAGCCTTCGCTCTCCGCAGGTATGAAAATCAAATTTCAAGCCGATGCCGATTTAAACGAGGACATCGTAAATGGAGTTTTGCGCCGAGTTCCTGAAATTGATTTTCAAACCGCAGCCGAAGCCGGTTTGGAAGGTTTGCCGGATGAAAACGTTTTGAAAATTGCCGCTGCTGAACACAGAATCCTGATTTCGCACGACCGGAAAACAATGCCTAAACATTTTGCGGAATTTATTCAGCAAGAGAGGTGCTGGGGCGTTTTGCTTGTCTCTCAAAAACTTGAAATCAGCGCAGCTATTGAGGAGATAGTTTTGATTTGGGCTGCTTCGGAAGCGGATGAATACATCAATTCAATCAAACAACTGCCAATTTAATTGTGAATAAAGCCGATTTACATTTTCGCCGTCTCGCGCATCTCCGGCTGGACCGGACACATTCTCGAACAATACTCGAACAACAAACTCATTCGCCCGCGCGCCGAGTACATCGGACAGCGCGATTTGAAATACACGCCGATTAACGAGCGTTGATAATCATTTATCGGAGAAATAAAAAAGGCGCTTTAAAAGCGCCTTTAATTTTTCTTTTGCGTTTTAGTCAGAACCCAATAAGATTCTTTATCTTCCTGCAATTCTCTAACCAGCGTCCAGGAGTCGCCGTTATTAACGTTTATCAAATAAACGGAGTTATCGTTATTAGTCGCGCCGAATATTTGGAAATTTACTTTTTGAGCGTCAGAACCTTCGATTGAAGGTCTGTTGTTCCATTTGGTTAGCTGCCAGGCTAAGGCTTGTCCTTTATCTCTAATATAATCGCGATTGCGGACCAGCTCATAAACTTCGCCCGTGTATTTATCAAGTTTCAGGAGAATCGTTTCTCTTAAATGATGCACCTGAGTAATTTCAAATCTGGCTTCCGCAGGCGTTTTCGTTGCGTTTGAAACAGCCGCCACAACGCGCTCTTGAGAATGAGCAGCGCCCGGTATTACTAAAAGAAAAAACAAAAAAGCTGCGAATTGTAATTTCATCGGCTTGACCTCAAATTTTAATTTGTTGAATTGGTGTCGTTGCGCTTTTTTTCAGTTTCGAGTTTGAAGGGAAAACGTAAAAAAAAGATGTGAAAACCGCAACGTTTGCGATAATACTCAAGCTTAATTCCGTTGGCAAGCAGACGTTAATTTGAAGCAAACATTTGCTTCAAAACCAAATGAATCGGATAATGTCAGCGAAATGGAAGGCAAACGCTTAATCGAAAAAATCCGTCTCCGCAACATTCTTTCCTTCGGCGACAAAGGCGAAGAAATCGAACTCCAACCGCTCAATGTTCTAATCGGTCCAAATGCTTCTGGAAAATCAAATTTAGTTGATGTTTTCAAACTTATAAAATCATTACATAGAGAAAATGGATTAATTGATTTTATTAGTAAAAATGGTGGGATTAATGAGTGGATTTGGAAAGGTAAAGAATCAAATAATATTGCAGAAATTGACATAGTTATATGGCTGAAAGAAGGAGTTATAAAATATGAAATTAGTTTTACGCAAACGGCACAAAGATTAGAAGTAATAAATGAATCTGTGTCTAAGGATGGAAACTTGACTCTCGAAGTTCCAAAAGCATTTGTAATTTTTGACATATTCAGTGATATAGATACGACTAGAAAATCGGAAATCAGAAAACCACAGCCACCTGATGCTCTAAATGATTTTTTAGCAGAAGATGCTAGCAATTTAAGTCTAGTTCTGAACGATTTGGAACATAGAGGTAATACAAAGGATATTATTGTTGAAAATTTGAGGAAATTTAATCCTCGAATTAAAGACTATTCAATAAGAATTTTGGGCGGAACAGTTCAGCTTTTCGTTCGTGAGGATGGATTGGAAAAACCAATCTCTGCAATGCGGCTTTCAGATGGAACTTTGCGTTATCTTTGCTTGCTGGCGATTCTTTGTCATCCCGAACCGCCGCCGTTGATTTGTATTGAAGAACCGGAAACGGGTTTGCATCCTGATATTTTGCCGACTATCGGCGAGCTTTTGATTGAAGCCTCGAAACGCACGCAGTTAATCGTCACGACGCATTCGGATATTCTGGTTTCGTCTTTTTCCGAAGTTCCCGAAGCCGTTTTGGTCTGCGAAGCTGATGAGGACGGAACGCATTTGAATCGGTTGGACGGGGAGAAATTAAAAGGCTGGCTGAAAAAATATCAACTCGGCGATTTGTGGATTCGCGGCGAAATCGGAGGCACACGTTGGTAAAGGTAATTAAGATTTATGTCGAAGGCGGCAGCAGCGCCAGCAAAGAATCAAATATTAAATTCAGGCAAGGATTCGACGCTTTTTTCGGTGAATTAAAGGAAAAAGCCAGAAAAAAGAAAATTCGTTTACAAGCGATTCCGTCCTTTTCAACAACAGAAACTTACGACGATTTTCGTTTTGCGATTGATAATTCAACTCAAGATTTAAACCTTTTATTAGTTGATTCCGATGATGCAGTTGCAAACGGCGAAACGGCTCGCGCATTTTTACAAAGAAAACATAAAAAGTGGCGGCTTGCAGATGTGAGCGACGAGCAGTGTCATTTGATGGCGCAAGTAATGGAAGCCTGGTTTCTCGCAGATGTTGACGCTTTGAAAAAATATTACGGACAGAATTTTAACGAAAGCGCGCTTCCAAAAAATCCAAACGTTGAAGCAGTTAGCAAAACCACAGTAATCAAATCTCTAAAAAACGCCACTCGGCGAACACAAAAAGGCGAATATCAAAAAATCAATCATGGCGGCGATTTGTTGGGTAAAATTGATGCAAAAAAAGTGCGCCGCTCGGCGCACTTTTTTGAAATTCTTTTCGACGTTCTTGCAAAGAAAATCGGTTAATTCGGCTTTTTCATTTCTTCCGTTTTCTGTTCCGTTACAACAGTTTCTTTTGATTCCACCGGCTTATTGTCAGCGTTGTGCTTATTGTCATCAAGAGAAATGCCCATAATTTTCGGGTCGTTGACAAAATCGGCGAGCTTTTCGGGGCTGAATGCGGCGCGGATGACTGTGGCTTTGTCTTCGTTTATCGTGACGACCATAACTTTCACGCTGTTTCCGTCTTCGCGGGCGTACATATAAGCCTGTTCGCCTTTGCGCGAGCGGACGCGGAAAATCGGACTCCAAAGCGCGCTGAAAGAGTTTTTTAAAGCCATCTGCATTTCAACGTCGAGCGTTTCGCGCGTGAATTTCAAGTTTTCAAACGTCGTGATGCTAAAGCTTTTAACACCAGCCGGGCGAACCATTCTGACCGCGAAACGCGCCAGCCAGATCATCGGGATTTTGACTTTTTTTGCCTGGTATTTGGTTTTTAGATGTTTGACGACCGCTTCGTATTCCTTGCCGCCGGCGTAAACATTCGTGACCGGAGCGGCGGTGAACATAACAAGCAAAATTGATGCGAATAAGTATCTTTTAAGATCAGACATTTTCTGCGCGCTCCTTTCTATTGTTTCGGTTTGTCGTTTTCGATTTCGATTTTCGGGATGTTCATTTTGCCGCTCAATTCGGCGAGCAAATCAATGTCAATCGGACCGATGACGTTGACGAGCGCGACGGATTTCGATTCGGAAATCACGACGGCGACGCCGCTCATCGTGTCTCCGGTAAACATCGTGTAAACGTCAACCTTTTGATTGTTTTTCTTGCTGCGGACATTTGCCAGGCGTGCCCAGCCCGGCGACTGCAACTGCGAGCGAATTTCCTCGACATCTGCGATGTTATATTCGTTTTCGTTCTCGAAGTTGAAAACTCTGACGTAGATGCCTTTTAAGCCGCTGATCGCCTGACCGACTTTCTTGGATTCCGGGTCGTTTACTTTGACCAAAACTCGTTTCGCCAAATCCAGGAGCTTGCCTTCAATATTGACTTCGACGACATCTCTGGCTCTGTTTTCAAGCTGGTTTAATTTTTCAAAACGCAGGCGCGCCGGGTCTTGTGCGTTTGCCGGAGTTGCCATGACAAAAAACATCACCAGCAAAATAATTTTTAATAAGTGATCGCTCAACATTTTCATAATTCCTCTTTTCTAATTTTTTTTAAGAAACTTTCCGGGTTTTCGAGAACGATGTTTATTCTTCAAACCCTTCGACTTTGTCTTTCACCAATTTCAACTTCGAACTCGTAATCGAAAGCGCCAGCATTAGCTGATCGTAGGCGTATTGTTCTTCTTTTGTTAGCTGGACATCGGATTTTTTAGCCTCGATATTTTTATCTTTCTTTTCCGTTGGGCGAACAACTGCCGGAATAGCCTTGTTTTTCCTGACAACCTTCGGCGCGGAAATTCGTCCTGCGCTTTCAATCGTAATGTTGGGAGAAGTTTTCGCATTTTTAACAATTGGAGCCGGGTTTTCGACAGCTTCAACATTTGGCGGCGGCTCAGGAATTTGCGGCTGGATTGTTTGTGCAATGCTTTCCTGAGTTGCGGTTTCATTGGTTGAAATTTGAAACCAAACGCCCAAACCAATCATTAAAAACGCCGTGCAAGCCGCAATCGCATAGGCAAATCGAAAAGACCTGCGCGGCGATTCTTTTTTAAACGGAATAATTTTAGCGGGGAGCGCGGGCGGCGCGATTTCTTTGTAACGAAACACTGCGAGAGCGTTTTCCAAACTTTCGATTTCAGGGTCTGCGCCCGTTTTATCCCATAAATAATCTTGTTTCATCGCTTACTCCTTGACGCCTAATTTTTCTCGCAGCAGCTTCATTCCGCGGTGCAGATTAACGCGAACCGAATCGGGCGCAAGTCCCGTTTGTTCCGCAATTTCCTGTCCCGTCATTCCTTCGATTAACCGCAAACAGAGCGTTTCCTTGTAAGTTTCGGGCAGAGAACGAATCGCCGCCAGAATTTCTCGCGCTTCGGTTTGCGGAGTATCGTACCGGCTTAAATCCTCCGAAAGCTCTTCGGTCGGTTTTGCCTGGCGATAAAATTCCGTCGCGCGGTTTCGCGCAATCATCCCCAGCCACGCCCCGACGGCGTTTCGGTCACGAAGATTGTGCAGGTTTTTATAAGCGGAAAGAAAAACTTCCTGTGCTATGTCGTCAACTTCGTCGCGCGGGACGCGCGCCAGGATAATTCCGTGAACCAGCGGCGCAAACATTCGATAAAGCTCATTAAAAGCCTCTTGTTCGCCCGCGCAGGCTCTTTCGACCAGCCTCGCTTCCGGCTTCGGCTTTTCGGGCGCAGCCAGTACTGATGCGGCGGCTGCTTCCGGTCTGGTAAAAAAGAGTATGTTGCCTGTCATTTCGGTTTCGGAATTCGATTTGTAACGGATTATCGAGATTGGCTTTTAATGTGTTGCCGTTAGTAAAGACGAATATGAACAAAAAATGTTAACAGAGATTTGAAATTATTTTCTTTCTTCTCACACGGAAATCTTCCAGTTTGTTAATTTCTTATGTTTTTTTGCGTACAGACGCTTAAAAATTGTGAGATTAGAATCAAAGAGTAAGATATAAAGTCGCGCAAAACCGGGTGTGTTTTCTCCTTTTTATCCCATTTTGCGTGACTTTATCCTGCTTAATTAACGAGGGAAATCAACTTTTATGAAATTAACCGAAGCTCGCGGAATACTGATGGCAATCGGAGGAGCGGAAGAAAGAACGCCCGAAAGTCCGATCTTAAAAGAATTCGTTCGGCTCGCCGGTGGAAAAAGGGCGAACATTGTGGTGATGACCGTGGCGACCGACAGCCCGGAAGAGGTCGGCGCGGAATACATCGAAGTTTTTGAAAAAATCGGTCTTAAATCAGTGCAGGCGGTTGATGTTTCGAGTCGCGCGGATGCAACAGCGGAAGAAAACATAAAAGCTGTTCGCGAAGCGAGCGGTTTATTCTTTACCGGCGGCGATCAGCTTCATATCACCAGCTTAATGGGCGGAACCGAGCTGCAAAAAGCGGTTCACGAAATCTACGAAAAAGGCGTAATTATCGGCGGAACCAGCGCGGGCGCGGCGATGATGTCGAATTCGATGATCTTACAAGGCGACGGCGAAGAAGCGCCAAAGTTGGGTGCGGTTGAAATGGGACCGGGAATGGATTTAATTGTCGGATGTATGATTGATACGCATTTTTCGCAGCGAGGCAGACACGGGCGGCTTTTAACAGCCGTAGCGCATTATCCGCAGGATATGGGCATCGGGCTTGACGAAAATACGGCAATGATTGTTGATAAAGGCGAGATGCGCGTGATGGGAACGGGCGCGGTCACGATTATTGATGCGGGCGGAATGACTTATGCGAACACGCCATATATTGAAAAAGGGCAAAATCTCGCTTTGGCTGATGTCAGAGTTCACGTTGTCTGCGAGGGCGAAAAATTCAATCTTTCAGAACGCCAAATGATCATTCCGAAAGAAGCGCAGCATAAAGCCAAGCGCGCCGGAGCAAACGAAAACAGTAAACAAGCCAAAGAATAATGCGTTTTCTTTCCGTAGCTTTATGGTCTTGTTGTAGGCAGCGGCTCTTGGATTAATTCGTGTTCGTACAACAAGGCTTCGGTCATATTCCATCAAAAAAGAAGTTAAAAGCGAATTGGTTGAAAGCATCGGATTTATCCGATGCTTTTTTTACCTCATTTAAGAAAATGAATTTAAGAATTTTATTGTTGATTGCGGCGACAACTCTTTTTGCTTCCTGTGCGAATATCGAATCGGTCAGCCAAAAGAACGGAGCAGCGGAAACCGTAAACAAATCTCAAGAAGCGAATTCTTCGACTATTTCGGAAAACCCGTCGTCAGCTTCCAAACATTCACCTGACGTTTCTGATCCGCATATGAAAATGACCGAGCTGCGCGAGTCGAAACCGGGTGACAAAGAACGAGCCGAAGCAACAGCCGCCAAAGCGCGAAATGCGATTGAGAAATATAAAGATTATCGCGCTGCGCTGCGTGACGGTTTCGAGATTTTGCTGCCTGATGTTCCGCAGAAAATGTACCACTTCAACAAGCTGGCTTATTATGCGGAAGCCGAAAGCCAATTTAATCCCGAACATCCGACTTCGTTGTTGTATGAAAAAACCGGGGATAATTATCGTTTGATCGGCGTAATGTACACCGCGCCCGCAAATTATAGCGAAGCCGAGCTTGACGAGCGCGTGCCTTTGAGCGTCACGCGATGGCACCAGCATATAAATATTTGTTTGCCGAAAGGCTCGAATTTATTAAACGGCTTAATCGGTCAGGGAGACAAATTCGGTTTGGAAGGCTCGATTGCGACAAAGGAGCAGTGCGAAAAAGAGGGCGGACAATTCCTGCCGCGTCTGCTCGGCTGGATGGTTCATCTTTACCCGTATGAACAGACAACCGAAGCGATGTGGTCTGTCGAAAGGCAGATGCCGGGCAATTCGCATCATATGCATTAAAGTGAGCATTTTTGAATTTCACCGATGAAGAAAAATCAGGCTGGTTTGTAAAAACCAAGCCTGATTTTTATTTGGCAATTAACCATTGCACTGATTCTCTCACTATTTCCGGCGGAATTGTGTGCGGACCTTCAAATTCTTTGTAAAGAACCTCATATCCGCCGCGTTTTAGCTGCGGAACAATTCGGCGGCTGCAACGCTCGATTGGCAGCACGCGGTCTTCGGTTCCGTGTGAGATATAAAAGCGCGGTTTTCCGGCTTGCCCCGTGGGAGCCATAAAGCCGGGAGAAAAGGCAAGAACGTGGCTGAAAAGCTCGCCGTTGATTATTCCGAGCGAGAGCGCGTATGAAGCGCCGTCGGAAAATCCCCCGACGGCGAGACGAGATTTATCAATCGCGAATCGCTCAAAAGTGTGTTCAAGCGCCTGATCTATAAATTTAACATCGGGACCATATTCGTCGGCAATTACATCCCAGGTTGAAACCTGCGATTTGGGCGAGAGAATAATAATGCCCGCTTCATCGGCGATATTCTGGAGAAGACTCAATCCGTGCTGAGCGTTGCCGCCGGCGCCGTGGAGCATCAGTGCAAGCGGAGCGGGATTTTTCGAGTTGTATGTTTTCGGCACATAAAGCAAAGCGTCACGTTTCTTCTCAATCGCTAGAGAATGCCGCCCGGCTTTTAAGGCTTCCTTTGTCGGATTTGAAGGGCGACTAAGAAGTCGCCCCTCTTGCGAGGCTTTTGAATCTTTTATCTGTGAGCTATTTTCCGTCATAACCTTTTCCATCTCAGTTTCAAGCGAAATAGAGCGGCAGCCCGCCATAACAGCCGAAATCGCTCCGTACCCAAAGAGTTCGAGCAGTTTTCGGCGTGTTATTGCTTGCCTTAGTTTCTCAGGTTGATTTCCTTTCATCCTACTGCTGTTTGTCTCAGCTTCTTTATCAACTAATGATAAAAGTTTATGAAACTAGATCGGCTTTCTTGGCTTTCAATTTAACAAATGGCTTTTCAAAATTAGGCACAACAATTTGCCGGGTTTTCTTTCTTCTGCCGTCGGCAGGCTTACGCCAGTTCCAGTGGCTCATCATCGGCAAAAAGTTTTTCAGCGTTTTGTTGAGCGGACTTTGAAATGTGTAAGCCGGAATATCTTTTGAAGAGATCACGCCGCGCGCGAGCGCCTCGAAGATTTCGCTCAGTTCCGACGGATTTCTTTTCTTGGTCTCGCAATCGAGCCAGAAAATGCCCTGCGGGTCAATGTTGCAGTTGGCTTTTGTCACGAGCGAACACCAATCGGTCGAATCAATAAACGGATACCAGCAGAAACCTTTAAAAGGAATATTGCGGGGCTTTAATTGCTCTTCGAGCGTTTCACACTGCTCGACCATAAATTTGAGCCATGAAATTCGGTCTGAAATAAAGCCTCTGATGTTGGTTTCGGTGAGCATCACCGGCAAATTGAAACGGTTGACATAATCGGTCGCCACGCTGACAAAACCTTCGGGAAAAAGGTGCGGATAAACCCGACCGTTTTTGTTCCATTCAAGCTCCGAGTGCGAGTAATAATCCAAACCGAGAACGTCAATCCGCGCGGGATTTTCTACAAACCATTGCAGCCGTTTTTCATCTCTGCCGTTTTCGAGCAGATAACGGTAAAGCGTGTGTTCCTCGTTAACGTTTCCTAAAATGAGGTCGGGCACCAAAAACCGCATTTCGTTCATAAACGCGGCAAACGGCTCGGATTTGATGTCCAAAGCGCGATGCTGCTCGGAGGCATCAACGTGAACAAGCTGCACGTCGGGATTTCTCTCAACGAGCATTCGGCTGATGCGATTTGTAACTTCGCAAACATTGAGAATCATCGGCACGAAATTCCGGTCGCCGCGTTTGAACGGATACCAGACGCCTGTTTTCCCGCAAAACCAGGTTGTCACAAACGGTTCGTTGACGATTGTATAATAATTAATGTGCGGGTAACGCTCGGCGAGCGCCTCGACAAACCGAAAATACGAATCAACGAAATTCGGATTGGCAAAGCCGCCCTTTAGCCACTCGGGAAAGCTCGTGTGATGCAGCGGGTCAATGATCGGCTCAATTCCCAAGTCGTTCATACACCGCAGGGCTTTGTCCATCCAACGCCAATCGTATTTGCCGCGCTCGCGCTCGATGCTGTGCCACGGAGCCGAATATCTCATCAACTCCAGCCCCATTGAACCTGCGAGCTGCAAATCTTCACGATAACGTTCGGTGTGTCCGGTCAATTCCAGAACGTCTTTTTCAGACCCGAAAATATGTGTGCTTTCAAAACCGCTTAAAAATCTCAAGCAAAACCTCCTGCTTTGAACAAAAATAAAATCCGTAAAAACAGAAAACCTGTTTTCACGGCTTGCGCAACTTTCTTAATGAAGCGAATCTTAACTTTAACATTAAAAAAACTACTAAGTCTGTACTGTTCCATTCATTTCTCGATTTTCTGGCGATTTTGCCCGGTTATAAAATAATTAATCGGTTAAAAAATTACGGCAAAGGCTTTCCTCCCGTGACGCCGACGACTTCGCCGCTGATATAGCTCGATTCCTGTGAAGCCAAAAACACAAAAAGCGGCGCAAGCTCGGCAGGCTGCGCGGGGCGACCAATCGGCGTGTCCTGACCGAACGTTTTCACCTTTTCGTCGGGCATTGTCGCCGGAATCAGCGGCGTCCAAACCGGACCCGGAGCGACGACATTGACGCGGATGCCTTTTTGAAGAGCTTCCTGACTAAGAGCTTTTGAAAAAGTAACGATTGCGCCTTTAGTCGAAGCATAAGCGAGCAGGTTCGGAGATGGATTATAAGCCTGAATCGAAGCAACATTGATAATCGCGCTGCCCGCTTCCATTCTCGGCAGCGCAGCTTTACACAAATAAAACATCGCGTAAATGTTGGTTTTAAAAGTGTGGTCGAATTCTTCCGACGACAATTCGGTAATGTTTTCGTGCGTCATCTGAAAAGCGGCGTTGTTGACCAAAATGTCGAGCTTGCCGAATTCCTGAAACGCGCGTTCGACGATTTCGAGGCAATGGCTTTCATCTGAAATATCGCCCGGAATCAAAACCGCGCGGCGTCCGGCTGCGCCGACAATTCGCATCGTTTCGCGGGCGTCTTCTTCCTCGTTTAAATAAGAAATCACCACATCCGCGCCTTCGCGCGCAAACGCAAGCGCGACTGCGCGACCGATGCCGCTGTCGCCTCCGGTAATAATTGCGGTTTTGCCCAACAAACGGCTTGAGCCGCGATAGCTCGCATCGCCGTAATCGGGCGCGGGCGTCATTTCGGCTTCGCTTCCCGGCGGCGTCTGCGGCTGTTCGGGAAACGGCGGTTTCGGTTCAATCTCTCGCGGATTTTCAGACATAAAAAATAACCTTTACAAAAAATAAATTTCAGCGGCAAAACGCACGAACAAACAACCGGAAACGAGCAATTCCGCCTCGTTTTTTCTTTCGTTAGCCTGACTGATTGTTATTATTGAAACACAATCAACCAATGAGTTATGTAGGATAATGAACAGAACATTTCGGGGTTTTAGAATAAAATTGCTTTTTTAGAATAAAGAAGGAAAGCCGCAAAGGTACAAAAGATGATTCTAAAAACCACCAAAAATATTGAGCCAATTCAAGCTCAGGAATCTCTCGAAAAGATTTTCAAACCTCAACTGCAGGTCGAGAAAACCAAGCAGATGTTGTCCGAAGTCCTCAGATGCGCTAATGAAGATTTAGGAAATGTGACAAACCGAAAAGCCAGAACTCTGCTCGAAACGACAATTGCGCTTGCGCAGGGCTTGATTAAAGCCTTTGAGCATTATGAGAATTTTTGGACGAAGAGAGATAAGCGAAAAGCTCTTAAACGTTTGAATTAGAGCAAATAAGGAATGAGTATTGTAATCAGTACCTTGAACGGTAGTGAGCGGGTTTGTTAATTGACCCGCTCACTACCGTTCAAGGTACTGACTGATGATTTTAATTTCTGTTGCTGCCTTCCCGAAATTTTTCTTGAAAAGCTAATCTCCCGTTTTTGAAAAGTCGTTTGCCGCCCGCGATTACATCTTTGATTTCGAGCGATTCTTTCCGCATTACCAAAACGTCTGCGTCCTTTCCGGCTTCGAGAACGCCTTTATTTTCGAGCTTCAAAGCCGCCGCCGTATTCGCCGTGACAATCGGCAAAACCTGTTCGAGCGTGAGTTTATGTTCGATAACGCAAGAGCGAATCTGTTCAAAAAGCGTGCGCGGGCTGCTGATCGAAGCGTCGGACGAAGCAGTCAGTTTTTTCAAATCGCCGCCGTTTTCGAGATAAAACTTGAACCATTTCGCCAAATCCTCTTCGACCGTATCAATATCAACAAACGATCCGCGTTTTGCCAGAGCGATTGCTTCTTTCATCAATTCTTCGCTGCGCTCGATATGTGTCGGGTAAAGACTTTCGGCTGGCGTCTCAAATTCGTCAATCAAAATGTTTAAAATCTTGAGGCGGTTTTCTTCATCGCCGACGTGAAAATGCGTCAGCCCGCATTTTTTCGACAGCATCCCGCCGTTCCGCGCATCCGAAGCGAGCCGCGCCAATTCGTGCGGTTCGGGATCGGTCGAGCGTTTGTCGGAAATGGCGATTTCGCCAGCGCCGATGATTTCTTCGATAAACATTATGTCGTTTTTGATTGAATCGGAAAGAGTTGTCGGTGGGACGTTATAGCCGCCCGTCCAGACGAATGCCGACAAACCTTCTTCTTTCAATCCTTTTGCTTTGGCGAGCAATCCGGGCAGCGTTTTCATCGTCGTGTCAACGCCGAGACAGCCGACGACGGTCGTAATTCCGGCTGTAATTAATTCGGTAGCCGTAATTGCGGGCGTTTGCGATGCGAAACCTTCCTCGCCGCTTCCGCCGAGCAGATGTTCGTGCGGATCAATCAAACCCGGTACGACGACGCAATCCGAAGCGTCAATCACATCAACCGAAACGTGCAGAGTTTCAAGCGCCTGACGGTCAAGACGCCCGATTTTGAGGATTTTTCCGGCGGCGATTAATACGGAATTTTCGCCGCGCTTTTCCGGCGCGTAAATCTCGCCGTTTTCGATTAAGGTCAACATATTAAAACTCTGTGTCAGCTCTCTGTGATTTCTTTGTGTTCTCTGTGGTGAAATGTTTTAACACAGAACGCACGGAGAAGGCACAGAGAACACGAAGATTTACAGAAATCAGCTCGAAGCCATTGCCATAGAATCTTCAAAATTTAAAACCGGCGCGGCTTCATATTTTTGCAAAACTTCCAAAACCGGCGCGAGCTTGTCGTAGAAAAGCACGATGACCTGATTTTCTTTCATTTCTTTTAGCTCCTGCTCAAACGCTTCGACTTCATCGTAAACAATCGAACAATGACGGTCAGGCGATTCCTGACTGACAATTTGGCAAAGCAGATTGGCGATTTCGCCGCGTTTTCGACCGCGCGTGTCGTGGTCTTCTTTGATGATAATTCGATGAAAACCGCGCGCGGCGACTCGTCCGGCTTCTTCAGCTACCGAATTGTCGCGGTCGCCCGGAACACCGATGATTCCGGTCACGGTTTTACCATTCCAATTCGCAGCCATTCGGCAAACCGCTGCAAACGCTTCGGGATTGTGACCGTAATCAATCAAAACATAGCCGCCGCCGACTTTATAGAGATTTGTTCTGCCCGGATTATTGGCGTCGGCTTGAAAACGTGCGAGCGATTCGGCAATTTGTTCGCTTTCCAGACCATAAGCGCGACAAGCAGCCATTGCTGACATCACATTGGCGACTTGAAATTCGGCTGTTCCGTTCATTGTCGCCGGAATTTTTAAAACGTCAGCGACGGCGCGAAATTCGCCGTTTCCCGCTTCTATAATTTGGTTTTCCCGTACAAAATAAGCGGTTTTGCCTTCTGACAGATGTTTTTGCAAAACCGGATTTTGTTCGTTCATCGAGAAATAAACGATTTGTTTTTCAACTCGTTTAATCGCATTCTTTTCGGGTAATTTGGCGAGCAATTCGTCCTCGGCGTTTAAAATGAGCGTTCCGCCTTTTTTGACTCGTTCGGCGATGAGCGATTTTATCCAGAGCAAATCTTCGACGGATTCGATTCCGTCCTGCCCTAAATGGTCGGCGCTGATGTTGGTCATCACCGCAACGTCAGACCAATCATAACCAAGCCCGCGTTTGACGATTCCGCCGCGCGCCGTTTCCAAAACGGCAACCTCGACGGCTTTGTCGCCCAAAACGGTTTTCGCCGAAACAGGTCCGGTCGTGTCGCCTTCGACAATCATCTCGCCGTTCAAGTAAATTCCGTCGGTCGTCGTCATTCCGACCATAAGATTTTGCTCTTGCAAAACGTGAGCGATCATTCTCGTGACGGTGGTTTTGCCGTTGGTTCCGGTGATTGTAATGATCGGAATTCTTGGGCTTTTCCCCGCCGGATAAAGCATTTCGACGATTGCGCTGCCGACATCGCGCGGCGTGCCTTTTGACGGGTGGACGTGCATCCGAAGTCCCGGTGCTGCGTTGAGTTCAATCACTCCGCCTTTTTCTTTCGGAATTGGAGCGGCAATGTTTTCGACCACGAGATCAACACCGCAAATGTCGAGATTGATAACTCGCGCGGCGCGCTCGCAGAGACTTTTGATTGTCGGGTGAACTTCGTCAGTGACATCTTCGGCGGTTCCGCCCGTCGAAAGATTCATTCCGGCGCATAGGTTTACTCGTTCACCAGCTTCGGGAACGTCCGTCGTCTGCCAGCCTTCTTTGCGCATCGCTTTGAGCAAAATCGGGTCAATTTTGATTTTAGTCAAAGGTTTCTCATGACCTTCGCCGCGCAAAGGGTTTTTATTTTCGAGGTCAATCAATTCGGCGACAGTGTGTTTGCCGTCCCCGAGAACATGGCAGGGCACTCTTTCGCTCGCTGCAATCATTTTTCCGTTGATGACTAAAACGCGGTAATTACGCCCCTGAAAAAGCTCTTCAACGAGAACTTCGCGCGAATATTCCTGGGCGATGTGCAAAGCGTCTATCACTTCCTGCGGTTCGGTGAGATTAAGTGACACGCCTTTGCCTTGCCGACCGCTTAAAGGTTTGACGACGACCGGCGCGCCGAGATATTCGAGCGCCGCGAGGGCTTCGTCTTCATTTACTACGATTTCTCCGCGCGGCACGGGAATCGAGAATTTATCGAGCCGCTGTTTGGTTTCGTCTTTATCGCCTGCCATTTCAACGGCGATGTTGCTCGTTTCATCGGTCATTGCCGATTGAACGAAATGCAGATTTTTCCCATAACCGAGCTGAACGAGACTGTATTCGTTTTCGCGCGACCACGGAATTCCGCGTTCCTCGGCGGCGTCAACAATCGCCCGCGCGCTCGGTCCAAGCTCGTAATCGGCGGCGATTTGTTTGGCTTCTTCGATTTTGTCTTCAATCAAAAAAGTTTCGCCTTTAAGGAGGGCTACCACCAGCGCGACCGCCATTTTCAGCAGATATTTTGTCGCTTCTTCGGCTTTGTATTCGACGACGACGTTATAAACGCCGGGCGCTCCGGCATAGCGGGTTTTGCCGTGATTGGAGCCGATTCCGGCGAGCGTCATTAATTCGATTGCGGTGTGTTCGACGATGTGACCGAAATAAGTGCCTTCCTCAAGGCGTTCGATAAAACCGCCCTCGTAACCTTTGCTGCAAAAATGTTCGGCAAATCCGGGCAGCAATTCGATTAAACGTTCGTTAAAACCAGCGAATTCCCGGCTTTCTTTTTCAGTTAAATCTTCCAGATCGAGCCGCATTAAAATTACCGGCTGATGGCTGTAAACATTTGCTCCGGCGATTGTTCGTATGTTTTCAATTCTCATAATTAAGTTCAAACAAAGGGATTTTTTTACAAAAAAAAGAAAAAGCATCAAGCGGCGAGGGCAAAACAAACAGGGAAAAAGGGCTAAAGTTTGCTTTCCAATTCCGATTAATGCTTTCTCACTTCAAAAACCCAGAGGTCGAAAAGTCACCGGCGCAATGGCAGCTTACGCATAAAGACCACCGGTTAACAAAATATATTGCGATTTTACAAAGCGGAGAACTGCTCGTATGTATCAAACAATACCGAATCAATATAAAATTCGTGTTAAATTGTTCGATATAAAACAAAAGACGTATTTGTTTTCCGTTGCAAACGATACAGAACAGAATTATATTATGTCAGCACGCGCCAGGGGCAATAATGAGCTAAGGAGTAATTAAATGCTTGCATCTCCCGCCACAATAACAAGAAGTCAGGCGAGAAACCGGATTTTAAACTCACTACCATTTAATGAATTTGAAAAAATCAAACCGGATTTAAAATCAGTTAAATTAAAGCACGGCGAGGTTATTTACCAGCCGAACGAACCTATTAAATACGTTTATTTTCCCGAAGACTGCATTATTTCGACCATAACGGTTTTTGACGACGGAACGAGTATCGAAAACGGGATTATCGGTAATGAAGGGCTTCTCGGAGTTGCGCCAGCGCTTTCTTCGATGACGACTCCGCGGGAAGCTACCGTGCAAACAACCGGCGAGTGTCTGCGAATGTCGAGCGATAAATTCCGCGAGGCTTTTGAAACAAACTCGATTTTGAGACACTTGTCGCTCAGCTACATTTTCGCTTTCTTCGAGCAGGTCGCTCAAGCGGGAGCCTGCAACAAACATCACACCGTTTATGCGCGAATGGCTCGCTGGCTGTTAATGTTGAGCGACCGGATTGACGGCGACGAACTGCAAATTACGCAGGACGGAATGGCGCAAATGCTCGGCGTGCATCGTCCGGGCATCACGCTTGCCGCGATCAATCTGAAAGACGAAGGATTGATTAATTATCGCCGCGGCACGATTACGATTTGCGACCGTGAGCGGCTCGAAAAAGCTGCCTGCGAATGTTACGGCACGATCAGGCGCGCTTACAATCAATATGTTTCAATTCTCGAATTGCAGCAATTGAACGAACAACTCGAAACTGCAAACTTGAAATTTGCGGCGGAAATGGAACGCCGCCAAAACATTCAAAGAACCACGCAGCAGCGTGTCACCAGATTGCGCCGCGTGGTCTCAGACATCAGTAAATGGCGCAAATCACAAGTGATTTGCGCCCGGTGTGAAAGAGTTAGCGAGAGTGGTGGAGAATGGGCGCAAGTTGACGAACACACTTTGCAATCAGTAAAGAATAACCATTCAAAGGTTGTAACGTGTCCTCCTTGCGAAGATAATGTCGGACAGAAACCGAAAGTCGAAGTTCTTGAAAAGAGGAGAACTAAAAAGCGCAGTTAACGCCGCAAACGAGCCAAACGGTTTGTTGATTCTGCTCGTTCCTTTCGGTCGTCTGCGATTTGACAAGCCGAACGTTTTCCATTAACAACTAATCAATGGCTAAACGAGATATTATCGTCATCGGTGCTTCGGCGGGCGGTTATGAGGCTCTAAAAATATTAGTAAGCGGTCTGCCGGCAAATTTGCCGGCATCCGTTTTTGTAGTCTGGCATATGGCGCCGGAAATCCGCGAAAGCGTCTTGCCTTACGCTCTCCAAAAAGCCGGAAAACTTCCCGCTAAACAAGCCGTTGACGGCGAGGCGATTAAAACCGGACAAATTTACGTCGCGCCGCCAGATTTTCATCTTTTGCTTGAAACTGATCGGATTCGCGTGACGAAAGGTCCGAAAGAAAACCGTTTTCGACCGGCGGTTGACCCGCTGTTTCGTTCCGCCGCTTACAATTTCGGCTCGCGCGTCGTCGGCATTGTGCTTTCCGGCGCGCTCGACGACGGAACCGCCGGTTTGTGGACTATTAAATATCGCGGCGGCACGGCAATCGTGCAAGACCCGCTCGATGCCGAGTTTCCTTCGATGCCGAAAAGCGCGATGCGCGAAGTAAAGGTTGATTTCTGCGAGCCGGTTGAGGAAATTGCCGGAATCTTAGCTCGTTTGGTAAATGAATCGGCTGGTGAAAACATACAAATTGATATGAACGAGAATGAAAAGGTAAAAATCGAAATCGGCATTGCGGCTGAAGACGGCGCATATGAACGAGGCGTTTTCAATTTAGGCGATTTATCGCCGTTTACCTGCCCGGATTGTCACGGCGTTTTATTGAAATTAAAAGACGGCAAACTCGTCCGCTTTCGCTGCCACACGGGACACGCTTTTTCAGCCGACAGTTTGCTGACGACGCTCACTGAAAACGTCGAAGATTCGATCTGGAACGCGGTGCGCGTGATGGAAGAAAATATGATGCTGCTCAAACACCTAGGCAATCATTTGGCTGAAACCGGACAAAAAGAGCTTTCAGAATCATATTTTATCAAAGCGCGGGAAGCCGAAAACCGAATTGATGTAATGAGGCAAGTCGCGATGCGGCACGAAAAACTCAACACCGAAAAAATATTGCAGGAATCTGCGGCGGAGTAATTAATTCGGGTTTTCACCGATAATTTCAAATCAAAAATATTTGAAATTTTTGATTTCAGTCGCCAACGGCGACAAATATTAAAGCCCAGCGAGAATCGCTGGGTATTCAGCAAATTAATGTATCCGACGCTGAAAGCGTCGAACAAACACCGCGTTGAATGTTGCTCGCCTTCAGCGAGCCGTTCTTCAATTCGTTTGGTTACTAGCGATTCTCGCTAGGCTATAATATTGGTCGCCTTTGGCGACAAAAATCTTGAATTGTTTGAGACATATCGGATTTATCTGACAGTTATTGTTTTCAATCGCCAACGGCGATAAATATTAAAGCCCAGCGAGAATCGCTGGGTATGATCCGTAAAATCAACCCGTCGCTGAAAGCGACGAACAAAAATGCCGCAATCGTTATTCAAAATTCTGGTTCATATCGTCTTTTCGACGAAAAATCGCGCCGATTTGATAACGCCTGAAATCGAAAATCCTCTGTTTAGTTATATTCACGGAATCGTCGAAAATAATGGCTCAAGATTAATTGCGGCAGGCGGTACCGCAAATCATATTCATTTGCTTATTTCTCTGGGAAAGAAAATTGATATACCGGAATTGATTGGCGACATCAAGCGCGACAGCTCCGTTTGGATTAAACAACAGGATGCAGGTTTCGGCAATTTTTATTGGCAGAAAGGTTACGGGGCATTTTCCGTCGGACAATCGCAGGTTGAAACCGTTGTGCGTTATATCAACAGACAAAAAGAACATCACAAAAAGCAGGATTTCAAATCGGAGTTCCGGGCATTGCTAATGAAATACGAGATTGAATACGACGAGCGATATGTATGGGATTGAATTAGTTTACCTATTATTAACCAACCGGGGATTATTGAAAGTCGCCAAAGGCGACAAATATTAAAGCCTATGGTGAAACCATAGGTCAGAGCAAAAACGACATTCCGACGCTGTAGGCGTCGGACAAATGCGGCGTTCATTGTTGCTCGCTTTCAGCGAGCGATCCGTGTTTGTTGTGTAATCCAGCGATTCTCGCTGGGCTTTAATATTTGTCGCCTTTGGCGACAGGGAAAAATAATTTCAAATACCTTTGATTTTGTAGAAAACATTTATTAAAACCTGCTGATTATTTTGCAGTTAGGGAATTTAGCCGTTAGTTAAAATCTGAAGATTTTGTACGATTCCATATAGAATTATAAAATCTAAAATCGTAAACTCACACAAGAGTCCATAATTTAGAAAGAATTTACAATGGATAGTTCCGAAGCTCCAAAGCGAGGGGCGCAGTCTCTTACACACAAAAAATCGAAAAAGGATTTTTTAACGGTTGGAATCGGCGCTTCGGCTGGCGGTGTTAAGGCGTTAAAAGAATTTTTCTCGAAAATGCCTCCCGACAGCGGGATGGCGTTTGCCGTCGTGCTTCACCTTTCGCAAACTCACGAAAGCAATCTGGCGGCGATTTTGGGGCGCGAAACAAAAATGCCGGTAGTTCAAGTTACCGAAGCCGTCAAAGTCGAGCCGAATCACGTTTATGTAATTCCGCCCGCCAAAGGGCTGGAAATGATTGATGGCATAGTTCGCGTGACGAAACCGCAGCGTTCGCGCGGAGCGCGCGTCGTCATTGACCGCTTTTTCCGCACGCTCGCCGATGCTTACGGCGCGAGCGCGGTCGGCATCGTTTTGAGCGGAACAGGCGAGGACGGAACGCTCGGACTCAAAAAAATCAAAGAGGCAAACGGCTTTGCGATTGTTCAGGAACCGAAGGATGCTGAATACGACCAGATGCCGATCAACGCAATGGAAACCGGGTTGGTTGATTGGGTTTTGCCGATTGAGCAAATGCCGGAAAAGCTGCTTGGATTGCGGAAAAGAAGCGAAGAATTGCGGCTGACCGAAGCAGACGACGGCGTAATCGCACCGGAACTAAACGACCTCACTTCTTTGCGCGAGATTCTCGCCGTTTTGCGGGTTCGCACCGGACACGATTTTTCACAATACAAACACCCGACTTTGCTTCGCCGAATCGCGCGTCATTTGCAGATTCACGAGCTTGAGAATATGCAGGCATACGTCAAGCTGCTCCGCGAGCGACCCGAAGAGGTTGATTTCCTGCTGGCAAATCTGCTGATTAACGTCACGAATTTTTTCCGTAACCCGGATTCGTTTGACGTTTTGGAAAGCGACATCGTTCCGCGAATGTTTGCGGGAAAAACGGCAAACGACCAGATTCGCGTGTGGGTTTCGGCGTGCGCTACGGGCGAAGAAGCGTATTCGATTGGGATGCTGCTCTGCGAATACGCCTCGCGCTTTGACGATGTGCCGAAAATCCAGATTTTCGCTTCGGACGTTGATGAAGAAGCGATTGCCTTTGCGCGCGAAGGGCTTTACGGCGAAACATCTTGCGAGCAAGATGTTTCGCCCGCCCGCTTGCGCCGATTTTTTACCAAAGAAGGCAATTCCTTCCGCGTCAAAAAATCTTTGCGCGAGATGATTCTGTTCGCGCCGCACAACATTTTGCGCGACCCGCCTTTTTCCAAGCTCGATTTAATTTCCTGCCGCAATTTGTTGATTTATCTTAACCGCGAAGCGCAGGAAAGAGTGATGAGCCTGTTTCATTTCGCTTTGCAGCCGAACGGTTTTTTGTTTTTGGGTTCAAGCGAATCGGCGGAAAATCTGCCTTTGCTGTTTTCGCCTTACGACAAAAAACAGCGACTTTATCTGCGCCGCCCGACAAATCCGATTGACCACACGGCACTGGCGCTTCCGCTTCACGACCGATGGCTTCAGGAAAAAGCGCCGACGGCGGAAGTTTCAAACGGAGCGCACGGGCGAGCGTATTCGTTTAACGAGCTTCATTTTCGACTGCTCGAAAAATACGCGCCGCCGAGCCTGCTCGTTAACGAAGACCACGAAATCGTTCATTTGACCGAAAACGTCGGACGTTTTCTGCAGTTCGTCGGCGGCGAGCCGTCCAGCAATTTGCTCAAAGTCGTGCATCCCGCTTTGCGAGCCGATTTGCGAGCCGCGCTGTACACGGCGAAACAGGACAACAAAACGGCGGAAACGCGCCCGATTCGCGCAGAAATCGCGGGCAAAAAATGTTTTGTTAACGTCAGGGTTCAGCCGGTTGACGCGCACGACTCAGGCGGCGGTTTTATGCTCATCATTTTCGAGGAAAGCAAAACCGCCGAAAACGCCCCGTTTGCCGATTCCGAATTGACTTCAATAAATTTCGGCGGAAATCAGGCGATGGAAGTTATCGTCCGCCGTCTCGAAGAAGAATTGAGCCGCACCAAAAGCCGCCTTCGCTCGACCATCGAGCAGCACGAAACTTCTATCGAAGAACTCAAGGCTTCAAACGAAGAATTGATGTCAATGAACGAGGAATTGCGTTCGGCGACCGAAGAACTCGAAACGAGCAAGGAAGAATTGCAATCAGTCAACGAAGAATTAACTACCGTTAACTTTGAGTTAGGCGAAAAAATTGAAGAAGTCAGCCGGGGACATTCCGATTTGCAAAATCTGATTTACTCGACCGACATCGGCACTATTTTTCTCGACCGCAGCTTGCAAATCAAACGCTTTACGCCGAGCGCGCAGGAAATTTTCAACATCCTTCCGTCCGACGCCGGGCGACGGATTGACGATCTAACGAACAAGCTCGATTACGCAGATTTGACCGATGACGCAATGCAGGTTCTCCGTAATCTCCGCCCCGTTGAACGCGAAGTCAAAAGCCGAAAAGGGCGTTATTATCTGGCGCGTCTGCTGCCGTACCGCACCGCCGACGACAAAATTGACGGCGTTGTTTTGACGTTTCTCGACATCTCAGAGCGCAAACAGTCGGAAAAATCCATCCGATTTCAGGCGCATCTGCTCGATGCGGTCGAGCAATCGGTAATTGCTACGGATTTAAACGGAGTTGTTCTTTTTTGGAATCGGTTTGCCGAAAAGCTATTTGGATGGACGGCGGAAGAAGCGCTGGGGCGCAATATAATGGAGTTGACGACGCCCAAAGTATTGGCGGCTCAAGCCGAAGATATAATGTCTCGTCTGCGCCGAGGCAAAAGCTGGAGCGGAGAATTCAACGTGCAGCGTCGCGACGGAACGACTTTTCCGGCGCAAGTGTTTAACTCCCCAATCAATGACGACAACGGAACGTTAATCGGAATTGTCGGAATTTCCTTTGACATCACCGCACGCAAACAGGCGGAACAGGCTTTGCTCGAATCGGAAGAGCGTCTGCGATTGATAATGGACAGCGCCGAAGATTATGCCATTATGACGCTCGACAGCGAAGGACGTTTCACAGCTTGGAACACGGGCGCGAAAAACATGTTCGGCTTTTCGGAGGAAGAAGCTCTCGGACGACACAGCGAAATTATTTTCACGCCCGAAGACCGCGCTAAAGGCGAGCATCTCAAAGAATTGGAAACAGCGCGGCGCGAAGGACGAGCCGCAGACGAGCGTTTTCACATTCGCAAAGACGGAACGCGCTTTTACGTTTCCGGCGTGATGATGCGGCTGCACGGCGGCAACGAACGATATTCTTTTGCCAAAATCGCCCGCGATTTGACCGAACGTCAGCAAATGGAAGAAGCCCTGCGCGAGGGCGACCGCCGCAAAGACGAATTTCTGGCGACTCTGGCGCACGAACTCCGCAATCCACTTGCGCCGATTCGCACCGCGCTCGAAATTATGCGGCGCGGCAACGATAAAGAAAAAGGACAGCACGCGCGCGAAATCATCGAACGTCAAACTAATCAACTTGTTCATTTAGTTGATGATTTGCTCGACATCTCGCGCATCACGCAGGACAAAATAAAGCTCCGTAGAGAACGCGTTGACATTGCCGATTCGATCTCGGCGGCGGTCGAAACGGTTCAGCCATTTATTGAAAATCTGCGTCACCGGCTCGATGTGCGACTGCCGGACGCGCCGGTTTTCGTCGAAGCCGACCCGACACGTTTGTCGCAAATCATTTTAAATCTGCTGCATAATTCGGCAAAATACACCGAACCGGGCGGGCATATTCTGCTCATCGCCGCGCGCGAGGGCGACGAAGCCGTGATTCGCGTCCGCGACAACGGTATCGGCATCCAGTTTGAACTGCTGCCTGACATTTTCGATATGTTCGCGCAAACCGTAATCAGCGAAAAACGCGGACAAGGCGGGCTTGGAATCGGTTTGAGTCTCGTCAAAAAGCTCGTCGAAATGCACGGCGGGCGCGTCGAAGCGAACAGCGAAGGCGAAGGCAAGGGAAGCGAATTCATCGTGCGCCTACCGCTCGCCGCAGACCGGAAACCGGAAAAGAAACAAGCAAAACAAGAGATTGAACAACTCCGAACACCAATCAAGGCGGGGCGCATTCTCGTCGTTGACGATAACACCGATGCGGCAAATATGCTTGAAATTTTTCTCTCGATGGAAAACCACAAAGTTAAGACGGCTTTTACCGGACACGATGCGATTCAAGCCGCAGCCGAATTTCAGCCCGACACGGTAATTCTGGACATCGGTTTGCCGGATATTGACGGCTATGAAGTGGCGAAACGTCTGCGCGAACGTTCGCCGGACATTTGCTTAATCGCTCTTTCCGGCTGGGGACAGGACGAAGACCGCCGCCGCTCAAACGAAGCCGGTTTCAATCATCATCTCGTTAAACCGGTTAATATCGAAGAATTGAAAAAGTTATTATGTTTGTAACCGGAGCAAATTTCACACAATTGAATTGTAATTGGCTTTAGATAAAAAAAGAGCTTTACAATAAAAGCTCTTTTACCGATTTAACAAAACAAAAACAGCGCGAAGATTTTCGTCTCTGCGCTATTTTTGTTTGAACGTTAATTACAATTACGGCGCGGCTTGCGCTACTTGAGTTTGTGTGTTTTTGATGTAGTTTTCGTAGTGTTTAATCCACGCATCCGACCTCAGAAGCTCTTGCTGCGCCCATTTTTGGTAACCGGCGTTGCTCAGGTAAGGCGCGACGCGCTCTTTATATTTCAGCCAGTCATAAATCTGATTGCGAGAGTGTTGAATCCAACCTTCCGCTTCATTTATTTGTTCGGCTGTCGGCACTTGATTGCGGAGCGGTATTTTGCGAGCTTGCCCGATTTTGACCGCCACTCTTCCGTTGCCATTTGCGACGACTGAAGCAACCCATGCGCGTTCTTCCGCCCGGCAATTTTCGTTTTGATCCCAATATCTTTGCAAAACCAGCAAATAACGCGAGCCGTTTTTATTTGCCGCCAGAATTCGGCGCGCAATTTCGCCGTCAAAATAGCGCGTGCCGCCGCCCCGGTCAACATTTTGCTCGTTGCCGGCTTGCGGGCAATTACCGACTCCCAAAAGACATGGGGCGCTTTGCGCAAAGGAATTTTCACTTGCGAAGAACATTGCTGCTAGCGAAATGAATAAAGCTGCGATTGATTTTTGAATCATTGTTTTTCTTCCTTTTGAATTCACTTTTCAAGTTTTTGAGCGTCTTTATCTGCGCTTCACCGTGTTAATGGCGAAAATGGAAAAGTATTTCAGAAAAAAAACATTTTGAGTGAATTTTTGCAGAACCGAAATTTATTGAAATTACTTGAGATAGAGAGATTTTTGGTTTAGATTAAGCCTGCAATTTCACGTTGGAGAAAATATTGTAATGCTTCTTCGACAGGAAAATTCGGCACGGACTAGCGCCCGATCAGGTTTTTTTTCGGCAATCTGTTTTGCCGCGCTGATTTTTGCCGTAAACATTGCGGCGCAAACAAACGGTTCGCCCGACGCGCAGACACTTTTACCGACAATTTCCGCGACCCGCGAAATCATCGGCGGACAAGCTCACGCTTACAAAATCTCTTCTTCGGCAAATCAATTCGTTTTCGTCGCGGTCGAACAAAAAGGCGCTGATGTCTCGCTCGCGCTGTTTGATTTCGACAACAAAAAACTGCTCGAAATCAATTCGCCGAACGGCGCGAGCGGATTGGAATTACTCGCGTTTATCGCGCCCAGGGGCGGTGATTATAGTTTGGAAATAGCTGCGCCGAACAAATCCGCGCCCGCCGGACGCTACGAAGCCAAAATCATCGAAATGCGCGGCGCAAAAGCGGAAGACGAGCGGCAAATAGCCGCTTTTGAATCAACCGTTGAAGCAAACAAGCTTTTCGCCGCGTCAAATCCAGAAAATCTGCCGCAGGTTTTTGAGCTTTATCAAAAGGCTTTGAACGATTGGCAGGCGAGCGGCAACCGGATCGGCGAAGCCGCCACGCTTCAATATCTCGGCGCGGCTTATGTTGCAGCGGGCGAACGGCGCAAAGCGCTCGGGTTTTTCGCCGAATCGCTCGCGCTTTGGCAGAAATTAAAAATCACTTCCGAAACCGCCAATTCGCACAATCTAATATGCGAAACAAATTATCGTTTGAGCCGGTTTCAAGAGGCTTTGAATCACGCTGAAGCCGCTTTGCGGATTTATCGCGGCAACGGAGACAAAATCGGCGAGAGCGCAATTTTGATGCTGCTCGGCAATCTGTATGCGGAATTGGGAGAAACCGCTTCCGCGCTCGATTATTACAACCAAGCCGCCCAAAATTGGCGCAGCATCGGCAACCTGCACCGCGTTGCGGCGACGCTGAACAACATCGGTCTGACATATCGAGATGCGGGCGACGCGCAAAAGGCTTTTGAGTTTTACAATCAATCCTTGCAAACTTTTCGCGCCGACCGCCCCGGCACGCGCGGCGAAGCAAACGTTCTCAATCAGCTTGGTTTTTATTTTTTGGAAAAAGGCGATTTGCAAAACGCGCTGGCGCATTTTAATCAAGGGCTGCCGATTTGGAAACGAATCACCGACGCTTTCGGCGAGCCTGTGACTTTGCTCGGAATCGGGCAGGTTTATGAAAAAATGGGCGATGCGCAGCAAGCGGTCGAAAATTTCAATCAATCTCTCGCGGTGGCACAAAAACGCGGATCGCGCGGCGTCGAGGCGTCCG
This sequence comes from Pyrinomonadaceae bacterium, assembly GCA_036387135.1. GTDB lineage: Bacteria > Acidobacteriota > Blastocatellia > Pyrinomonadales > Pyrinomonadaceae > JALZCH01. The sequence goes on from DASVUH010000053.1 coordinate 48,067, forward strand.
TTTTGTTTGCACAGGCGCGAATCGAACGACGGCGCGAGAATCTGACAGCCGCAAAAGAAAAAATCGAATCCGCGCTTGAGATTATCGAAGCCACGCGCGCCGGAATTTTGAGCGAACAGTTTCGCGCCGGATATTTTGCCCGGACTCAAAAATTCTACGATTTTTACATCAGCTTGCTGATGCAAATGCACCAATCCGCGCCGGCTGTAGGTTTTAACGCGCTCGCGCTGCAAGCAGCGGAAAGAGCGCGGGCGCGGAGCTTAGCCGAGCTGCTCGCCGAAGCCAATGCCGATATTCGGCACGGCGTTGAGCCTGCGCTGCTCGAACGCGAAAAAGATTTGCAGCAAAAAATCAATGCCGCCGAGCAAGCTCGTTTCCAATTGATTTTACAAAAACGCCCCGCGTCGCAAGTCGAAGCCGCCGAAATTGCTCTGCGCCGTAATTTGGACGAATACAAATCAATTCAAGCCGATATTCGCAGCCGCAGCCCGCGTTATGCCGCGCTGACACAGCCGCAGATTTTGAGCTTGCGGGAAATTCAAACTCAGATTCTCGACGCCGACACCGTTCTTCTCGAATACGCGCTCGGCGAAGAAAAAAGCTTTCTCTTTGTTGTTTCCCAAAAATCAATTAAAAGTTTTGTTTTGCCCGGACGCGCTGAAATCGAAGGCGCGGCGCGAAATTTTTACGAGAAAATAAAGACGGAATCATTCGTGGCGGAAGCCGAACAGTCAGCCAAAAATTTAAGCCGGATAATTCTCGAACCGGCAGAAGCCGAACTCAGGAGCAAACGATTGCTGGTTGCTGCTGACGGCGCACTGCAATACATTCCGTTCGCCGCTCTCAAAGTTCAAGGTTCGGATGAGAACAACGAACAATTTTTAATTGAAACAAATGAAATTGTAATGCTGCCTTCGGCAACGACTCTGGCGATTTTGCGGCGCGAAACGGCGAACCGGAAACCGCCGACAAAAACCATCGCCGTCATTGCCGATCCGGTTTTTGGTCTCGACGATTTGCGTATAAAATCTACCGCTTCAAAACCAAAAGAGACGAATGACAAGCTGACGCTCTGGCAAAAGACTGTTTTACAAGCGACGGAAAACGTTCGCTCGGCTCTGCCGCGCCTGCCGGGTTCGCGGCGCGAAGCAATCGCGATTCTGGCTTTGACAACTCCAGCCGAGAGCAAGCGCGCTCTCGATTTTGAAGCTAACCGCGCAAACATTTTGAGCGCGGATTTAAGCCAATATCGCTATATTCATTTCGCCACGCACGGTTTGCTCGACAGCCGACAGCCCGAATTGACGGGAATTGTGCTGTCGCTGGTTGATGCGAGCGGAAAGCCGCAGGACGGATTCTTGCGCCTGCACGAAATTTACAATCTGAAATTACCCGCCGAATTAATCGTTTTGAGCGCCTGCGAAACCGCGCTTGGCAAAGAAATCAAAGGCGAAGGCATTGTCGGTTTGACGCGCGGATTTATGTATGCGGGCGCAAAGCGCGTCGCGGTCAGTCTTTGGAAAGTTGACGACCGGGCGACGAGCGAATTAATGCGGCGTTTTTATCAGGAATTGTTGAGCGAGCGAAGTCCGAGTCCGGCAAGCGCGCTTCGCGCCGCGCAAATTTCGATGCTGCGGGAAAAACGCTGGCAGTCGCCTTTTTACTGGTCTGCATTCACCCTGCAAGGCGAATGGAAATAGCTGTCGGAAATCGCAAATTTAAAATTAGAAATCTCAAAGTGGAAACCGAGACAACGCTGAAAAAGGACTGGACGGTTACGCCGGAAGCGTTTGAAAAAATGCTCGCCTGGCTCGATTCCGACCGCGAAGCAGCCGGTGAAAAATACGAGAAAATCCGCCAAAAGCTGATTAAGCTTTTCAAATGGCGAAACTGCGCGCCGGAAGAAGAATACGCCGACATCACTATCAACCGCGTCGCGCGTCGCATTTATGAAAGCGCGCCGGTTGAAGTCTCGAATCCGTATCTTTATTTTCACGGAACTGCTTTAAACGTCATCCGCGAGTTTTGGCGCGGGCGGCTCAAACACAAACAGGAAGATTTTGAAGCTCTCGATCCGCTGGAATTTGCTGATGAAAACCCGCAGCAAAAAATAGAACATGAATTAGAACGGAAACAAACACAAAACCGATTCGCCTGTATGCAGGAATGTTTGCGCGAATTGCCGCCCGAAAACCGGGATTTTATCGTCGAATATCATCACGGCGAAAGCAAAAAGGACGTTCGCAAAGAATTGGCTGAAAAATTGAATGTCTCGCTAAACGTGCTCCGCATACGCGCCTGCCGCGTCCGCGAGAGCCTGCAAAAATGCGTGAATAAATGTGTAAAGAAAACCGCCTGAAATGTTTTCCGGTTTTCTACATTAAGAGTTTGAGAGCAATTTCTAAAATTGCCGGACTTAATTTTTAATATGAAGACGCAAAGCTCAAAAGACGACCTGCACCGGCGGTATTTGCTCGACGATGTTTCCGAAGAGGAACGGCAGGCAGTCGAAGAGCGTTTTTTGCAGGACGACGATTTTTTCGATGAAATGCTCGCCGTCGAAGACGAGCTGTATTTCGATTATCGGCAAGATCGCTTGAGCAAAACGGGGCGTGCGGTTTTTGAACGGAAATTTTTGCGGTCAGCCGAAGACCGCGAAAAATCGGCTTTCGCCGGCGCATTTTTGCAGGCGACGGCTAAGCTTGCGGAAGAAAAAGCGTCGGCTGAAAGAAAGATTCCAGAATCCTCGAATTTCACGACTTGGCGACAATCAATCGCCGCGTTTTTCAGTTTTCCAAATCCTGCTCTGCAATTCGGTTTCGCGGCGGTTTCCATTTTGCTTTTTCTCGGTTTGATCGGATTTTTTATTCAAAACGCGAGACGGCAGGATGAAGCGGCAAATCTGGAAAACAGCCGCAATGAGCAGCAACAGGAGCAAATAATCGCTGAAAAAGGTCAGCAGCAAACACAAATTGAGCAAGCGCCTGAAACTGAAAAATCACCGAAAGTGCAAAACGAAAATCAGGTTAGAGAACCGGAAATAGCCAAAATCGAGCCGAGCGTTAATCAGCCTCCGCAAAAAACAGTTCCGCAGCCTCCGAAAAGCCAGGCTCAGCCGCCTGCGCAGCAGCGTTCGATTGCCGCGCTGGTTTTATCGCCCGGAATGTTAACCAGAAGCGGCGGCGAAGGCATTAACCGGGTGACGCTTTCGCCGTCAGCCAAAAATTTACAACTTAGTCTGTTGTTAAAAAATGCGGACGATTACAAAAACTATCGCGCAGCGCTCAAGACGCTCGACGAAGGAACACAAATCTGGGCAAGCGCGGATTTAAAACCACGGCGAAGCGGTAAAAATAAAAGTCTTTCTTTCAGCATTCCGGTGAAAAATCTGCAAACCGCCGATTATGAAATTTCCCTGAACGGAATAACCGAAACCGGCAAAATCGAAGAGATCACGAGTTATTATTTTAGCATTGTGAAGAGCGGTGTTAAGTAGTTTCTAAAAAAAAGAAAAGTGCGGTCGTGAACATTGCTCACGACCGCACTTT
>DASVUH010000054.1:0-8872 GCA_036387135.1 Pyrinomonadaceae bacterium
GTTTCCGGTTTCGTGACTTCGCCGTGCGACCATTCGCGGATTTTTTCAGGCGAAGCAAGACGAATCCGAATCGCTTCAAAATCCGGTATTGCTTGAGTTTTATTATTTTGCAGTCTAAACATTTAGCTTTCTCCGAAAGCGTTCGTTGTTCGTCTTATTATTAAGACAAACAACGAACAATTAGTTATTCAATTCCGCCAACAATTAACGCCTCGCCGACGCCGTGCTGTTCGCCTTCTTCGTCAATTTGTTCTTTCGTGATTAACTCCACGTCCAAACAAAGCGACTGCAATTCGCGAATCAAAACGTTAAACGATTCCGGCACGCCGGGATGAAACTCGGCGTCGCCTTTGACAATTGCTTCGTAAATCTTCGAGCGTCCCGCCACGTCATCAGATTTCGCGGTCAGCAATTCCTGTAAGATATGCGCCGCGCCGTAGGCTTCGAGCGCCCACACTTCCATTTCGCCGAAACGCTGACCGCCGAATTGCGCTTTACCGCCCAAAGGTTGCTGCGTAATAAGGCTGTAAGGTCCGATTGACCGCGCGTGAATCTTGTCGTCAACAAGGTGCGATAGTTTGAGCATATAAATGTAACCGACGGTTACTTTTTGCTCGAACTGTTCACCCGTCAAACCATCGTAAAGTCTGGTTTTGCCTGACAGACCGACCGAAGGCGGAAGATTCAATTCATCAAACTTGTCGTTAGATTGTTTGATGTGCTTTTTGATTTGTTCCTCCGACGCGCCGTCGAAAACCGGCGTCGCAAAATGAACTCCCAAAACTTTCGCCGCCCAACCGAGGTGCGTTTCGAGAATCTGACCGACGTTCATACGCGAGGGTACGCCGAGCGGATTTAAAACAATCTCGACCGGAGTTCCGTCGGGCAAATACGGCATATCTTCTTCGGGCAAAATTCTCGCGATAACGCCTTTGTTTCCGTGACGACCAGCCATTTTGTCGCCGACAGACAATTTGCGCTTCATCGCGATAAAGACTTTGACCATCTTGATCACGCCCGGCGGCAATTCGTCGCCCTGTTTCAGCTTGGCGATTTTTTCTTCGTAAATATCGCTCAAAATGCTGATTTGACGTTCGGTTTTATCAATGTAAGTCTTGATTTCGCCCGCCACGTCAATCGTCGAAGCGGCGACTTCGGCTTTGCGCAGAGTTCGCGGCTCGATGCCTTGAATAACTTCGCGCGTGATCGTCGTTCCGGCGGGAATCAAAACGTCTTTGCCGTCCATCAGATTTTTGGCGAGCTTGCGGTTTTCCAAAAGCTCGTAAATCCGCTGGTCGCGCTGTTCGCTCAAAATACGAATTTCGTCTTCGAGGTCGCGGCGCAGACGCTCTTCTTCCATTCCTTCGATGTCCATCGAACGCTCGTCTTTTTCAGTTCCCTTGCGGGTGAAAACCTGAACGTCAACGACCGTTCCGTCAATTCCCGGAGGCGCTGTTAAGCTGGCGTCTTTTACGTCGCCCGCTTTTTCACCGAAGATTGCGCGCAGCAGTTTTTCTTCCGCCGTCAATTGAGTTTCGCCTTTCGGCGTCACTTTTCCGACGAGAATAGACCCCGGTTTGACCTGCGCGCCGATTCGGATAATTCCGCTTTCATCCAGATCGCGGAGCATATTTTCACCAACGTTTGGAATATCGCGCGTGATTTCTTCGGGTCCGAGCTTCGTGTCGCGCGCTTCGATTTCGAGTTCTTCAATGTGAATCGAAGTGTAATAATCTTCTTTCACAAGCTTCTCGGAAACCAGGATCGCGTCCTCGAAGTTGTAGCCGCGCCAGGGCATAAACGCGACCATCACGTTTCTGCCGAGAGCAAGCTCGCCTTTATCCGTGCAAGGTCCGTCGGCGATGACCTGACCTTTTTTAATCCGCTCGCCGATTTGGACAATCGGGCGCTGATTGATACAGGTGTTTTGGTTCGAGCGCGTGAATTTAACGAGCGAATAAATATCCGCCGTCACTTCGCGTGAAATCGTTCCGTCAACGTTATGGTCGGCTTTGACGATAATGCGTTCCGAGTCAACGTAATCAACCACGCCGTCGCGTTTGGCGACGACGACAGCGCCGGAATCCTGCGCCGTCACTCGCTCCATTCCGGTTCCGACAAACGGAGCTTCGGCGCGGAGCAGCGGGACGGATTGACGCTGCATATTCGAACCCATCAAAGCGCGGTTCGCGTCATCGTTTTCGAGAAACGGAATCAGAGACGCTGCGACCGAAACGAGCTGTTTCGGCGAAACGTCCATATACTGGATTTCTTCGCGTCGGGCGAGAAGAAATTCACCGGCTTCGCGCGCCTGATTGCGCTCGTTGATCATATAACCGTTTTCGTCCAGCTCGATGTTCGCCTGTCCGACAATCCACTTATCTTCTTCCCAAGCAGTCAGATAAAACGGATACGGTTCATACTGCGCGATGCGCCCGCCGTCTTTGATTTCGGCGTTTGCGGCATCAACTTCGTCCTGTCGCGCGTGAGTGTTCGGTTTATATTTCGTGTCGCCGCCGTTCAGAATTTTGACGTATTCGATAACGCGACCGTCTTCGACTTTGCGATACGGCGATTCGATAAATCCGAATTCGTTAATTCTTGCAAAGCAAGACAGGCTGGAAATCAAACCGATGTTCGGACCCTCCGGCGTTTCAATCGGACAAATGCGCCCGTAGTGCGTCGGGTGAACGTCGCGGACTTCAAATCCCGCGCGTTCGCGCGATAATCCGCCCGGTCCGAGCGCCGACAAACGGCGTTTGTGCGTGATTTCCGACAGCGGATTCGTCTGATCCATAAACTGCGAAAGCTGAGACGAACCGAAAAATTCGCGCACGGCAGCGGTCACGGGTTTGGCGTTGACCAAATCGCGCGGCATCGTCGTGTGCATTTCCTGCTGAATGGACATCTTTTCCTTGATGGCGCGTTCCATTCTTTCCAGACCGATTCGGAATTGGTTTTCGAGCAGCTCGCCGACGGCGCGGACGCGGCGATTGCCCAAATGGTCAATGTCGTCCGGTTTAAATTCGTTCGGCTTGCGGCGCATCTTGAGCAGGTAATTAACGACTTCAACAAAATCCGGCGCTGAAAGAAGCGGATCGTTAATCCGGTCTTTTTCCGGTCTGCCCATTTTAATGTTGAATTTCAGGCGTCCGACGCGCGACAAATCGAATTTGCGGGCGTCGAAAAACATTCCTTCCATCAAACGATAAGCGGTCGGAACGGTCGGCGGGTCGCCCGGTCGCATTTTGCGGTAAATTTCCAGCATCGCGTCAACCGGTTTGGTAATCGCGTCTTTGCGCAAAGTCGCGGTCAAAATGCCGCCGATGTCGTCGCGTTCCGGGAAGAAAACCGTAAAACGCTCGACGCCGGATTCGACGATTTCCTGCAATTTCGCCGCCGTGATTTCGTTGTTGGCTTCGAGCAGAACTTCGCCGGTTTCGAGATTTACAATGTCTTCGAGCGCAAAAGCGTTTTCAAATTCCGCCGGTCCCACTTCGACTTCAGCCGTGCCCATTTTCCGCAATTCGCGAACGGCTGATTGCGTGATTTTCTTTCCGGCTTTGACCAGAATATCGTCTTTGCCCGCAATGTCCTCGTCTGCGCGCATTCCGACGAGATTTGTGTCGCCCGATTCCGGCAACTGAACCATCAGCTTGCCTCTGTCAACGCGAACGTCTTCGGCAGTGTGAAACAAACGCAGAATTTCCGCATTTGAGAAACTGGCGTTTTTGACGACTTCTTCGATCAGCGAATCGGAAGTCAAACCGCTCAAATCGAATTTCGGGCTAAGCCACAAACCGAGCGCACGAAGGAGCGTCGTCGCCAGCATTTTCTTCTTGCCGAGACGAGCATTTAAAATATTTTTGGCGTCGTACTCAAACTCGACCCACGAGCCTCGATACGGAATAACTTTGGCGATAAACGTTCCGCGCTCGGCTTTGAAAAAGACGCCGGGCGAGCGGTGAAGCTGCGAAACGATAACTCGCTCCGTGCCGTTGATAACGAAAGTTCCGTTTTCGGTCATCAGCGGAATCTCGCCGAAGAAAACTTCTTCTTCTTTGATGTCGCGGATTGTTCGCGCCTGTGTTTCCGCGTCAATGTCGAAAACGGTCAGGCGAATTTTTACTTTCAGCGGTACGCCGTAGGTCATTCCGCGTTCCTGACATTCCTGTTGTTCGTGTTTGTGTTTCAAGCCTACGGGTTCGCCGCAGTTGTCGCACAAACGCGGGCGGACGTTGTTAAATGTGCCGCAACTTCCGCACATTGTTTCGCCCGGATTGAGCGGGTCAACTTTGATTTTCGTGCCGCACTCTTTACAGTTGGCGCGCAAATAGCCTAAACCTTCGAGATTTCCGCATTTGCACTGCCAGTTACCGATTTGATACTCGACAAAATCAAGCTTCGCCGTTTCGCGGAAATCGGAAACCGGAAAAACGGACGAGAAAACGGCTTGCAAGCCGATGGGTTCGCGCTCTTCGGGCAGCAAATCCATTTGCAGAAAGCGTTCGTAAGATTTTTTCTGAACTTCGATTAAATTCGGAATCCGCACGGCTGTGCTAATCCGCGAAAAATCAACACGTTGCGGTGCCTGACTGGTTCGTCGTCCCAGCCCGACGACTTTTGTTTGAAGGGGATTGTTAATCATAATTGTTTGCGTGATTTTCCCTGTGGTCTCTTTTTTGGTTGCGAGAGCCTTCAATTTTTGCTACGATGCGCTGCAACCGTAAATTCCCAACTAAAAGACAGAAATGCGGTTAGGGCGACAGATCGCCCGAACCGCTTTTAACTGCAGTTTAAAATCGTTTACTAAAATCGTCTTTCTTGACGGTTTTTCCACCTGTCAAGCCAATATAAATAATTATTACTCAACCTTTCAGGTCAAGCCTTTATGATGAAATTAACTTAAAAACGAGTTGCCCGAAATCAAAAACGATGAATTATGAATTATGAATGATGAACGATGAATTAAAAATACTTCATCGTTCATCATTCCGCGTTCATCGTTTATTTTACGTCAACCGATGCGCCCGCTTCGGTCAATTTGGTTTTGATCGCTTCGGCTTCGTCTTTCGAGACGCCTTCTTTGACGGGCTTCGGCGCGCCGTCAACCAAATCTTTGGCTTCTTTCAACCCCAAAGCGGTGATCTCGCGGACGACTTTAATGACGTTGATTTTGGCTGCTCCCGCAGCGGTCAAAATAACATCAAATTCGGTTTGTTCTTCCGCTGCCGGAGCCGCGCCGGCACCATCACCGCCGCCTGCTGCCGGAGCCGCCGCGACTGCCGCTGCCGCTGCCGAAACGCCGAAAGTTTCTTCGATGTCTTTGACGAGCTGAGCGGCGTCAAGCAATGTCATAGATTTTAAAGCATCAATAATTTCTTCTCTGGATACTGCCATTTTTCTAAATCTCCTTAATTTTACGGTTTCTAAGTTTGTTTTTTGGTTGCTGTTTTTCTGTTTGCAGCCGTACTAACTCAATGGGACATTTCGTTTCTTTGCTTGCATCTCAAATACTCGAAACGTCCGAAACCGAAAGCGACCTGACCCGTCGCTTCGCTCGTTTTCCATCTTGAGCGCCCGACCTTACGAGATTTTTGATTGCCGAAAGCAATAATCGGCAATCGAAAATCAAAAATTTATTATTCGCCCTGTTTTTGTTCGGCAACTTGATTGACGACAACTGCCAGGTTGCGCGGAACGGCGCTGATGACCGTTGCCAAACGCTGTGCCTGAGCGTTGATCAAAAACATAATTTTGGCGATCAACTCTTCTTTTGAAGGCAAATTCGCTAGTGATTCCACCTGCTTAAGATCAACGACTCTGCCTTCGACGATGCCGACTTTGAAGTTGAAAATGTCGCCGTTGTCTTTGACGATTTTCGACAAAGTTTTCGACAATTGAACCGGATCGCCTTCGGAAAAAGCGATTGCCGAGACGCCTTTAAAATATTCGGTCGCGCCTTCAAAAGGCGTGCCTTCGATGGCTTTGATTGCCAGTTTGTTTTTGACGACCTTGTATTTCGCGCCCGCATCACGCAGTTGATTGCGTAATTCCTGGTCTTTGGCAACCGTTAATTTGTTAAATCCGATGACCAACGCCGCATTCGAGTTTTGAAATTGCTCCGTGAGGGCGTTCAGGTCTTCTTGTTTTTGTTTTCTTGTTTTCATTTCTTCTTAATCGCTCCTCACTTTTTATCTGCCGTAGGCAAGTTCGTCGAGCAAAACGCCCGGACTCATCGTTGCGGCTAAATTAACTTTTTTGACGTAACGACCTTTTGCCGTTGACGGCTTGGCTTTGATAACGGCGTCAATCAAAATGCGCGCGTTGTCTTTTAATTTATCGTTATCGAAGGAAACTTTGCCGACCGGAACGTGAATCACGCCGGTTTTATCAACGCGGTATTCGACTTTACCGGCTTTGGTTTCTTCGATTGCCGTGCGAACGTCATTTGTCACCGTTCCGGTTTTCGGATTCGGCATCAAGCCGCGCGGTCCGAGAACTTTACCCAAAGCGCCGACAAGCCGCATCATATCCGGCGTCGCAATTACGGCGTCAAAATCAACCCAGCCGCCTTTAATGCGGTTGACGATTTCCTCGCCGCCGACTTCATCGGCTCCGGCTTCCTGCGCTTCGCGAACTTTGTCGCCCTGCGTAATGACAACGATTTTCTTCGCTTTGCCGCCAAGTCCGTGCGGCAAAACAACCGTTCCGCGAACCATCTGATCCGCTTTGCGCGGATCAACTCCGAGCCACATCGTCAATTCGACGGTTTCATCGAATTTGGCAAACGCGATTTCTTTGACTTTCGCGATGCCTTCTTCCATTGTGTGGCGCTTGTGCGGCTCGACTTTTTCCAGAGCCGCTCTAAATTTTTTTCCGTGTTTTCTCATAATTTTAGGTTTTAACGAATTCCGAAGAATTCTCCCTTTCTTTAAAATTTATTATTCAATCGTCAAGCCCATACTTTTCGCCGTGCCTTCGATTGTTTTGACCGCCGATTCCAAATTTGTCGTATTCAAATCCGGCATCTTTGTTCTGGCGATTTCTTCAATTTGAGCGCGCGAAATAGTACCGCTTTTTTCCCGATTGGGTTTGCCCGAACCTTTAGGAATGCCGGACGCTTTGCGCAAAAGATCAGCCGCCGGCGGAGTTTTCGTTTCAAATGTAAACGAGCGGTCGCCGTAAACCGTGATCACGACCGGGATTTTCATATCCGGGTCCATTTGCGCGGTTTTGGCGTTGAACTGTTTGCAAAACTCCATAATGTTGACGCCGTGCTGACCGAGCGCCGGACCGATTGGCGGAGCCGGATTGGCTTTGCCCGCCGGAACCTGCAATTTGATATAACCTGTAATTTTCTTAGCCATACGATTTCGATTCACGATTTTGGCTGACCTCGAAAAAAGTCAGCCAAAAATGTCCTCTGTATTTTTTTAAATTAAAACTTTTATTCTTCTTCCGCAAACGTCACTTTTTCAACGTCGAGGAAGTTTAATTCAACCGGAGTCGAGCGCCCGAAAATCGTCACTGTCACTTTCAGCGTTGATTTTTCTTCGTTTACTTCTTCGACTTTGCCGGTAAAGCTGGCGAAAGGTCCCGATTTAATTCGAACCACCTCGCCGATTGCATAAGTAAATTTCGGTTTCGGTTTTTCCGCCGCGACTTCGACGTTGTGAACGATCTGATCAACTTCTTCCTGCGTCAGCGGAGTCGGATTATGCCCGCCGATAAAGCCCGTTACCTTCGGCGTTGATTTAATAACGTGAAAAACGTTGTCGGGAATTCGCCCGCGTTCTTCGTCGCATTCGATTTCGACCAGAACATAGCCCGGATAAAACATCCGGCGCGATTCGATGCGCTTGCTTCCGCGCATTTCGACAACCGTTTCCATCGGCACCAGGACGTTCGTAATCTGTTCGCGAAGCTCCATATCCCGGATACGAGCATTCAAACTTTCAAGAACTTTATTTTCGTGTCCCGAATAAGTGTGGAGAAAAAACCACTGTTTCATTGTTCAAAGACCTCAAACGCCCGCTGCTTTGTTAACCAGCCATTCAATTCCCTGTAGAATATAAACCCAAGCCCAGTCAACTAAAAACAAAAAGATTGCGAAGAAAATGACGTTAATAATGACGATCAGCGTCGTCCCCTGCACGTCCTCGCGCGAAGGATACGAGACACGGTTCAGCTCTTCGCGAGTTTCCTGAACAAACTGCCCGACGCCGCCTTTTTCGTCCGATTTAATTGTGTCAACAGCTTCCGCCACTGAAGTAACTCCTCTACTTAAATAAAAATGGCAGGGGTATCAGGACTCGAACCCGAACCTTCGGTTTTGGAGACCGCGATGCTAACCATTGACACCATACCCCTCTGGCGAAAGAGAAATCTTGTCTCTCTTACTTGTTTTCTTTGTGCGACGTATGTTTGCGACAGTTGTTACAAAACTTATTAAACTCCAAACGATCTGGAGTAGTCTTTTTGTTTTTCGTCGTCACATAATTGCGATGCTTACAAACCGTGCATTGCAGCGTAACATTATCTCTCGGCATTTCTCTATAAATGATAACGAGTAATTAGCGATAAGTAAAAACCGATTACTAATTACCCGTTATATCTTTAACTTAACTACTCAACGATTTCGGTAACAGTACCCGCTCCGACTGTTCTTCCGCCTTCTCTGATAGCAAAACGCAAGCCTTTTTCCATTGCAATCGGAGCGATCAATTCGATCTCCATTTGAATGTTATCTCCCGGCATCACCATTTCAACGCCTGCCGGCAAATGTGCAACTCCCGTTACATCCGTTGTTCTGAAATAAAACTGCGGTCTGTATCCGGTGAAAAACGGCGTGTGTCGTCCGCCTTCTTCT